>CAVRZL010000005.1:0-663005 GCA_963725565.1 uncultured Acidobacteriota bacterium | reverse complement strand
GGCAGGGATGCCGATCTGGCGGTGTTCGACGTGGCTGACTATCGTGAAGTCGCTTACTGGGTGGCGTCCAGGCGCTGCGCATTTACAGTTCTCAACGGCGCCATGCCAGCCGCAAAGTCACACTAGCGCGAGCGCAGAGACAGCCACGATTTGAGCGAACCTGACTCCGTTGCTATAATCGTGTCTGTTCCAAACGCTTTCAGCGTCTTGACTGCCCAGAATTGACTGGCAAATTCCGTCCAAGTTCCTCGCATGCCAGACGACGCGCCGGCGCCGGCAGACAAGCTGTAAGCCAAACGTGGCCAGGTAGCTCAGGTGGTAGAGCGCAGCCCTGAAAAGGCTGGCGTCGGCGGTTCAACTCCGTCCCTGGCCACCATCATTCCAAAAAATTTAGCGGCTTTCGGCGGAAATTCCCAACCCACGATCCAACCCATGATTCTCACTGAACTCGCTCTGTGAGCAGGTGAATCCTGTCCCCCATCAGCTGTTCCAGGAACTTGCCTTGCGCATCCCGCATCGAGTCCATGTCGGACTGTGCATAGAGTTCCATAGTCGTGCCGAAGTCCTCGTGACGCAGCATCCCCTGCACCGTCTTCGGATCCACTCTTCAGTTTCACCAGCGCCGTCGCCAGCGAATGGCGAAAGTTGTGAAAACCGAAACGCCCCTTCCAGTCCGCCGAAATCACGCCGGCGTTGATCGCCGCCGGGCGCAAGTACTTCTGCACCATGATGGACGCCGACAGCGGCTTCTTGCCTCTGAGCTTCACGCTGGGAAACACATAGTCGCTTTCCTTGGCATACTTCGTTCTTTCGCGCCATGCGAGGAGGAAGCCAGCCAAAAGCGGATGCATGGGAACGGGAGCCTTCGACGCTTTCGACTTCGGCTCTTTGAATCTTCCCCACACATAGGCTCGTCTCACGTAAATCACCAATCCCCTCGAAATCGAGATCCATCCACATCAAGCCCAACAGTTCTGATACTCGCAGAGCAGTGGCCGCGTCGCTTAGAGTCAACGTGCGCCTTGGCTCTGGAATATTGAGAAGAACCTCGAACGCCTGCTTCGGCGTCATGACTATCGCCCGGTAGTCGCTCGTCGTTCGTTGGCTCACCCAGTTCATGGGATTGCCTTCCTGCTGGCGAGGCAGGAAGTTGCATCGCTGCCCGTGCTTGAAGACCAGGCTCATGATGCGGCGGATTTTGTCGATCGTAGGATCGGCTAACGGTTTCACCTTCTTCTGAGCATTTCCCTTGCGCAGTTCGCGAAACCATGCCTCGACATCCCTCGATTCCACGGCCAAAGGTGCCAAGTCTCCCCCAGCGTGGAATGATGCGCTTGATAAGGTGTCGCTCGTAGGTTTCGACTGTGGGAAACGCTTTGGGACGCGCCGACTCCGATTGGTCGATCCTCAGCTCGTTTTCGATATAGTCCTGACAAAGCTGACCAAACGTCCTCGGCGTTCCCTGGAAGGGCTGTAATTGGTTGATGGTTTCGCGCAGCTTCTGACGATCGACTTCTCTCGACGCATCCGCCGGGCTGGGACCGATATCTTTGACAAGACCTATGGCGGTCGTGCGTTCGACTCGTTTCCCATCCGAGCGAGTGGCGTAATAGCGAAGCACCCACGTCAGACCCTCCGCGCGCATTATCTTGCGTAGACTGCCTATTTGATACCTGGGCATCAAACCCTCCTTGGTGGTTTGCGTGCTCCAGGTGGCCGCTGGTCGCAGCTTAGCATGTACGCGTGCAACTCCGACAGCAGGAATCTCCAGTCTTTCTTCTTGGCGAAGGGATCGAGCGGGTGGCCGGGGATGAGCCCTTCGCGCACCATCTCTAGCACGTGGCGACGGGTTGTCCGCAAGTAGTTGGCCGCGGTGTCAGGATCGACGAAGGGTTCCGCCGGCGCAAGTGGCACTACCGGGACGGCTTGGGTAGACATCATATCTCTTTATCCTTGGTATCTCCAGCTCGGTTGGCCCAGTGTTTTCCGGTGGATCCCCAGCAGATCCGCTACTTCTTTCAATGTTAGAGTTGCTCAAACACACCCCCAGCCGCTCTTAGTGTTCTGTGGCCCGCAGCCACGATTCACCTTTTCTCGCTCCAAGCGTCGCTGCAATCCTTCCGGATTATCCAGTTGCCATGGCCTGGGAATCTTTCGGGGTGATAAAGGGACTGTCGAGTTCAATCGGAAACCCAAACTCTCGAAATCCACCGCATCTCGCGCGCCTGCCGCCAAGCTGTTGAAGTACCCCAACAGCTTTGACCGAGCCATTCTTGGTCGCACTGCCATGACTACCAAAACAAATACGGCGGCCGGGATCCCGCTGAAAGAAGTGGGAACGCAGGGCTTCGGATCAACTGGAGTACCCGCAGTAATGCGCTGCTGTTGGGCGCAGCCAGCGCAACGTGCCCTCATTCATCTTTTCTGCGGGCTTTGATTTTAGCGGGTACCTGTGGTAGGTTACATGTAACCAGGCAGGGAGGTAAAATGCGAGCACGAACTCACTCCAAGTCGTCTCGGGATAAGGTCAGAGCGCACCGCAAACGCCTTCGTCAACAGGGGTTACGGCCTATCCAGATTTGGGTCCCCGACATGCGCTCGCCTGCTTTTGTGACAGAAGCACATCGGCAGTCGCTGGCTGTTGCCAATAGTCCTCACGCAAAGGAGGACCAAGACTTCATCGACGCTGTCTCTGATTGGGGCGCGGTGTGAAGCGCGGTGAAATTTGGACCGTTGCGGGCGGCAAGGACTATGCTGGGAAGCCCCGTCCAGTTGTGATTCTTCAAGACGACCGTTTTGACATGACGGATTCGATCACGGTATGCGCCTTCACTTCCGACCCAACCGATGCTCCTCTGTTTCGGTTGCCGGTCGAGCCCAACGAAAGCAACGGGCTTCGCGCTGTTTGCCGGCTGATGGTGGATAAGATCACGAGTGTTCCGAAATCAAAGATCGGCGCACGCGTTGGCCGCCTTGCTGACGAGGACATGGTGCGGCTGAATCGTGCCGTTCTCGTCTTCTTGGGTATCGCCGCTCCCAGCGACCACGAGCCACTGGAATCATAACGTTTCTATTCCTCTAATCCGTCGCTGACGTTTGGCGCTGTCCGATCTACTGAATCTTAGCGGTCGAGCTTCTTAAGGCAGGTCCGAGAGTCCACTCTGCCAAGCCAGCATTCATCATCTCGAGAAGGGCCCAGCCAAGCTCACCCCAGAAGGAATCCATCTCCTTGCCGGAAAGATAGGTCTTCATCGTGTAGTCAACGCTCTTCGGATGCAGCTGGTAGCTCATGAGAGCAGCAAGGATTCCTGCGTCCTAGTTCATCCTTGGTTTCATCCTTCCCGGAACCGCCTAAGCTCTCGTGCATAAGGCTCTGCATCTTGTTCATCACAGCGGAGCTCTGAGCTTGATCTCTCACTTTCCCTTGGTGCCGGGGCGGTTATGTCGCGGTTAGGAATGATCGCGTCCTGGGGCACGGAGAAGGTGATCGAGTCTGGCCTCGGACATGTTCTCATTTCCGCCCTGCTCTACTCCGGCACTGCTTCGGGGCTTATCCGGCGCCCGGCGCCACGGCCGTCTTCTGCTTCCGCAGGCCCTCCGGGTCTCGGTCTCCCACAACAAATCTGCCGCAAGAAACGCGGCCAAGCCCCGTGGGGAGATTTCTTGCAGGTCCCTCCGAGAAAGCAGACGTTGGGCTTGGGAGCCGGGCCCTCTCGCATGGCTTCGCCCAGGTGTGCCCTGAGTAGATCAGGACAGAAATGGAGAAACAACATGTCGATTTACAAGAACACGATCACCCTCGAAGGCTTCCTCGGCGCGAATGCGGTTGAGCATACCAACTCTAACCAGAAACCCATTGTCGTCCTTTCGCTCCGCAACCGAGAGATCCTACAAAGACAAGCAGTCGAGCGAGTTCGTCTCGCGGACCGATTGGCACCGCATAGTCGCCTTTGGCCGCTTGGCGGAATCTGCCAGGTCGCTCACCAAGGGCGCATATGTCGAGGTCGAAGGCCAGCTCCAGGGCCGCGAGTATGTGTTGGGCGAGACCAAGCGTCGCGTCTCCGAAGTGCGGCCGCGCTCCAGGCTTTGCCAGCTATCGATTGGATCTCGACTGCGAACTGTTCGGCGGGCTAGGGAGGAAGATACCGGCATGAAAGAAATGCGGAATATCGCGGACCGTGGCGGCAAACACCACGATCCGATGCAGGGTCCACCCGGAACCTGGGTCTATGGTCTGGAAGGGGTAGGTACGACGGTGGGAGGAGAGCAAGAGATGCCTGAAGCACGAACGCCAGAAGATTTTTCAAGGGCGGGAGCGACCCCGGTTTGTGCGGCCCTTGGGCCGCCACAAACCCGCTTCGTTCCTCCCGTCACTTCGGGGGTCGCTCCCGCCCTTGAGGAACTGCCGTCAGTGATGCGTTCCTCTAGGGATGAGAACTTAGAAAGCGCTGATAGAAACGCAGTGAAGTCAGCAGGGAGAAACCATGGAATCCTCATTCATTCCCCAAAGAATCAAGCCCCCAAGCAGCAGATCACGGTGAAGGTATACCAGGACCAGCTCGCCACGCTCGACAAGTATGGCCGATTCATCGATGACAGCCGGGATTACATCATCAGCCAGGCCCTAGAACTGGTATTCAAACGAGACAAAGAATTTTGCCCGCTGGGTTGAGCAGGACAGAAATGCTGGGAGCAATGCGGACGCACCATCACCCGCACTGAATCTGCTGGTTCAGCATCACTCTCTAGACCACGAGTGATGAGAGAGGCAAGCGCCCTCGCGCAGAAGTCGTGGGCGAGATGCAAACAGAATCAGCATAGGCCAGTGGAGGATCGAGTCGTGCGGCGAGCGGTCGAGAGCCGAAATCTGCTGAGCCTTGTCGTGAGTACAGCCCTGAGTCTGTATCTGTTTCGTAGCTGGCTGTTTCCGGTTGAAAACGATCTGCTGCAAATGGTGCCCGAGCGTGGCCTTTTTACCGGGATCGCCATCGCGGTGGGAAGCGGTAAGACCACTGGATGCATGTATCCCTTTGCCGAGCAGATGTTCGCGTATTGTGCCAATGAGGCTGAACGCCGGGTTTCGAGTCTGGTGCTTGAGGTCAAAGGCGACTTCTGCCACAAAGTCCGTGGAATTCTGGAAAAACATGGCTGCGCGGAAGACTACGCAGAGATCTCTCTGGTCTCACCCTATCGCTACAATCCGCTGCACAATGAGCTCGAGGCCTACGCACTCGCAATACGGCATCGCTTCCTTGCTGAATAACTTGTTCGGACGGGGCAAGGAGCCATTCTGGCAGCAGGCCTATACCAACCTAGTGAAATTCATCATTCTCCTTCATAAAGTTCTATACGACTACGTGACCTTGTTTGATGTCTACGAGTGTGCGATCAATCCGCACAAATTAGAGGCAAAAATAGCCGAAGGCGAAGAGCTGTTCTCGACCGCCGACTACATTGCGATTGACGATACGGTCTACGTGGCGCATCGCGAGTTGAGTCACTTTCCTTGGGAGCGGATCGAGGGAACCAACTGGATGAAGGCCCCGGCAACTGACGAGCTGAAACGAATTCTCGATGCAAAGAGAATTCCCTGCGATATCCAAACCGAGAGTGGCCCTCGGGCTCCTTCCCAAGATGAATCGTACGAGGAGCGCCGGCAACGGTTTGAAGCGGTCAAGCGTTGGTTTAACGATGACTGGAGACGGAGCGAGCCCAAACTGGGAACCAGCATCGTCGAAGGCATCTCGGTCTTCCTCTCTTTGTTTGACGACAACCCTGCGGTAAAGCGGACATTTTGCCCACCCAAGGAATGCTACGATCCGGTTCGAAATCGCGATGGTCGTCACGGTACACCTTTCCCACCATTCAGTTCTCTCATTGAGCAAGGGAGGGTATGCACCTTAAACTTCCCCGTCGGTGCCAATCCGGGCCTGGCACGGGCGGTCGGGACGATGTTGAAAGAAGATTTTCAGCGGACGATGATCGGACGCATTCCCCAGATCGAGTCTGATCCCGGAAAACATTGGCGGTCGGCGCTGTTTCTCTGCGATGAGTACCACTCTTTTGCCACCACCGGGGAGAGTGACCCCACTGGCGATGAAAAGTTCTTTGCACTGTCTCGCCAGGCACGCTGTATTCCGATCGTGGCCACGCAGAGCATCAGCTCATTGCGCTCGACGCTGGCGGAAGCATTCTGTGTAGTGACACCGAACTTCGCAGCCTGCTTTAATCGGCTACAGACGATCTTGTTCCGCATACGCCCAGACGGAGATTTTGGTGTAAGCGGGGATGTTACTTGATGCGGAGAGGCTGGTTCGCAGCCGCCCACGGCGCGGAGCTCTCAATCATTCGACATAGTTGTACGCCGAGCCAATGCTCCTTCACTACTTAATTGCCCTTCACCAGAGTACCGCTGACAACCGTGTTCGCGTCCGTCTCAACGGCTAGCATTTCGTTCCCGCCGTCCACAACCACGAGGCTGAAGTGCATTTCGGAGTGCCCCTTCGGCGTTATGGTAGCCCTGCCCCTGCAGTTCGTGCCGACCCTGTAAGAACCGGTGACGGGCTCCTCTGCGAACGTTAGAAACGTGCCATCCTCGCTACTCGCAACGTGGCCCCTTATCACTCCTTCCCCAGAAGGGTTGACTGTTAACTTCAACTCACCGATGAAAGCCACCGCTCCTATGGAGGGCGCCCCTGCGAGGAAGACGCCGGTTGTTTCAAACCCAAAACTACCCTTAAGTCCGGCATTGGTGCAGGTCGGGGAGCCCTGCTTCACGGCGAATCCCTCCGAAAAAAGGTGCAGTGCCAAGAACCCTGTTGGCGTAACCACAATGGAGAAGGGGCTGCCTCCCATGGGTGTACCCGTGCCGGTGCAGTTCGAGGCGATTGCGTATATTCCGGTGAAGGAAAAAGTGGTAATCACGCCGTCATGGGATGCTTTGGTCTCTCCGGTAAACGTGCCTGTGGTTGAGTCAAACGTGATCTGGCTCACGGCGGCGCGTGGCAGGGGTGCCGTTGCTATCTGTGCCGTCGTGCAGAAACCCGTAGGTACCACTCAGAGAGGCGTTTGAACAAGTCGCCGCCCCGGCAGCGGAACTGAGCGCAAAGCTGGCAAGAACAATCATTCGAGCGATGCGAAACGTTTTGGAAATCATGGTGCTCCTCTCTTTCCTTGTTTTTTGCTTCCGTTCGACTATCTAGCCCGGAATTTCCTTTTGGCCCCAATAAGCAACGGACACCTCTGGTATTCATTGATACAACTCCGCGGATGCCAGACCGGCAAAAACACCGCCGCCCGCAACCAATACGCTCCCATTCGGGAGCAGCGTTGCGGTGTGTCCCGAGCGCCCGATCTCCATCCCACCGATAATGCTGAAAGAGCCAGTCGCCGGATCGTAGACCTCCGCGGTGGAATTTTCGTCGCCGCCGCCTGCTACCAGCACCTTCCCGCTCGGTAACAGCGTCGCTGTATGGAAAGTTCGGGCTTCGGCCATTGATCCGGTAACCGAAAACGATCCAGTCGATGGGTCGTAAACTTCCGCAGTTGCGGTCGGCTGCAAGTCACCTGTGCCCGTGGAGGTTGTGCCGCCGACGATCAGCACCCTACCGTCGGCGAGAAGCGTTGCCGTATGTTGTTCGCGGGCCGTCGCCATTGCGTGGGTCAGAGTGAAGATGCCAGTGGCCGGGTCGTAGACTTCCGCCGTGGCAACCGGGTCTGATGTAGATGTCAGGGCACCACCCACAATGAGCACTTTCCCGTTTTGCAGCAGCGTAGCGGTGTGCAGGATGCACCCCACGGCCATGCTTCCCGTTTGTGTGAAAGTGCCTGTGCTTGGATCATAGAGTTCGGCGCTGGCCAAGCCCGTTCCAGTTGGATCTTGATCAGCCCCTCCTGCAATCAGGACTTTGCCGTTCGCCAGCAAAGTCGCTGTATGATCCCCGCGGTTGGCCGTCATGTTGCCCGTCCCGCTGAATACACCAGTGGCCGAGTCGTAGAGTGTTGCCCCGTTGTATGAGCCACTAATGCCTGAGTAGTCCCAAACAGAGTTTACAAAGCCCCCGGCTAGCAAAACCTTTCCGTTTGGCAATAGTGTCGCGGTGTGACCGTATATCCCGTTGCCAGAGTCTCCAACGATTTCAGTAAACGTGCCCGTGCCAGAGTCGTACACTTCGATCGACGAGAGTCCCACGTAACCGGTTGCAATGCTGTATTTGCTACTGTTTGAGCCATACGCCACGAGCACCTTGTTATTCGACAGCAAGGTGGCAGTGTGCAGGCCCCGCGCCACGGCGAGACTCCCGGTAGGCGTAAATCCACTGGGAGAGGTCGTCACGGTAACGGTTGCACTTGCCGTGACCGTCGTTTCCTCCATACTGGTGGCGACGACATGATAGAAGACCGCTAGCAGTCGGCGCGGTATAGAGTCCGGCGTTGTTTATCAGCCCCCCAGCACCCTCCTGAATTGTGAAATTTACAGCCGTATTGGTCAGCCCTGAGACAGTTGCCGCGAACGTCTGCGTCCCACCAGGACGCAGAGTAACCGCCACAGGATCAATCGTCACTTGGGGCATCGGAACAATCACAGCGGCTACGCTAGCGGCCGCGCCGAATTGGCCTGGCTCGTCGCTATGACATGAAAGGTGCCAGCCCCATTTTGTGGAGGCGTGTAGAGGCCCGCACTGTCGATCGTGCCGCCAGAGCTTTCTTGCACGCTCCACGTGACCGCAGTGTTGGTCGTTCCGGTGACCTTGGCCGTAAAGGCTTGTGTCGCATCCCGTAACACCGTGACGGAATTGGGTGTGACGGTCACACTTATGAACGAAGAAGGTGACGGGGCAGACGAAGAGGTTGAACTTCCGCCGCATCCCCACTGCCGAAGGCCACGGCCGCTATAGTCAGCGCCATGGCGATCCGATGAAATCCCGGGTTCATGAATGAATTGGATCGCCCAAGGGTCCGCGAATTTTGCATGCTACCTCCGTCATGCTCAGTCGTTGCGACGTCGGCCGCTCACGGCGCGAGTCGCTTGAGTGTGGTTGGCGTACGGTCAATCGGGCAATGTGCAGCGATTGGCAGCCTTGCCGTCGAATGCACGTGGCTTTGCCGCTATTCCGTAGGTGATAAGCAGTGGACGCGCTAGCAATTGGGGGAGCCTGCCTGGGTTCACGACCACCGCGGAGCGACGCCTTCAGGGACGTGCGTCGATGAGTGCGCAAACACGCCCTTAAGGCTACACGAGCCCGTCAGAACCGGCGCTTAGAGCCAGGCTGGATTACGTGGAAGCCGCCAAATCTCTGGCCCACTCTCAAGCGCGACGTGACGCACACGCTCCGCGAGCGCTGGGAGAAGAGCGGAGGGAATGCCCGTTCACCGGCACCTCCACGGCCGAATAGGATCGGTTTATGCGTTTAGTTCGGAACTGCGATGCCTGGGTGCAAGAGCCGCAGACTGCCTTTGGAGGAGGAAGAGAAAGAGCGGAGGGCGGAGCCGCCGGCGGATGAAGAAGTCGACGGCCGACCAACCGGGACTTCGCGGTCGCGTCTCTGGCTCGTTCTTGGGGGAGTGGTTGCCCTCGCGCTTATTGCCGTCACCTCCGTTATACTCCGGGTCCGCACGGGGATTACGACCCAACCCAAGATCACGTCGCTGGCGGTCCTGCCTCTGAACAACCTGTCAGGCGACTCCGCCCAGGAATACCTGGCTGACGAGATGACCGAAGAGCTGTGCGGACGCCTAGCCAGGATCCATGATCTGCGCGTCATTTCCCGTACCTCGGTCATGCGCTTTAAGGGTACGAAGCTCTCAGTGCCAGAGATTGCCAGGACGCTTGGAGTGGATGCCCTCGTCGAAGGTTCGGTGATACGGCTGGGCAGCCGGATTCGTGTGCACGCCCAGTTGATTCGCGGCTCAACTGACGAGCACCTTTGGTCGGATGAGTACGACGGCGAGTTGGGGGACGTACTTGCTCTGGAGAGCGAGGTGGCGCAATCCATCGCGCGCAGAGTGGAGGTCAAGGTCACCGGAGAGGAGCGTGCCAGGCTGATTGCGTGCGCATCATGTCTCGCCTGAAGTTTACGAGAGCTACCTCAAAGCCGAAGATGAATTAGAAGAGCAATGCGGCGAATCTGAAAAGAGCATTGCCTACTTCGAGGAGACGATCAGCAAGGATCCTAACTTTGCCCCGGCTTATGTCGGTGTGGCATCGCATACTATTCCGCCTCGGATCACTTCTTGCCGGTGTCCCGCCCAAGGAGGTGCGTCCAAAACTGATCAGCGCAGCTCGGAAGGCACTTGAACTGGATCCAGACCTTGCCGAACCACATATCCTGCTTGGGAGAGGTATATCAGAGACAATGGCAGTGGAGCGACGCCGAAGCGGAATTCAAGCGGGCCCTGGAGCTGAACCCGAACGATGCCAGGGCGCACGAACGACTTCGCGATGTGGCTCCTGTGCCAGGGGCGGACGGACGAGGCCCTTGGCGTGGGTCCAGCGTGCCCGCGAGCTCGACCCGCTTGGAGGCGCCGGCAGAACGAATGGCTTCATATTGTTTCACGCCAGACGTTACCAGGAGGCCATCCGGGAATTGCGATCCCACCCGGAGGATTGGTATCTGGGCATTCCCGCTGATTGCCAACGGCCAACCGGACGAAGCGATTACGGTGCTGGAGAAGGCGCTCGCCGGCAGCGGCCGTGATTCGGCTACGATGGGCGTGTTGGTCAGGGCCTATGCGCATGCGGGGCGTCGTTCGGAAGCCCTTCGCCTGCTTGATGAATTGCAGCAGCGGCAGCTGAAAGGCTACGTTCCCACCGCCGCATTTGTGAATGCTTATCTGGGGCTCGGCGAGAACGAGCAGGCATTTGTCTGGCTCGAGAAGGCCTACAAGGAACAGTCAAACATTCTGGGATTGCTCAAAGTGCACCCGTACTTTGATCCCTTGCGCGGAGACCCGCGCTTCGCGGATCTGGTCCACCGTGTCGGGCTTGACCAGCCTCGGTAGACATCCTGTTTACGTGGCGGGTTCCAATTATCCGCAGGACAGGTGTATAGTCCCCCCTACCAACGTCGGAACGATCCAGGCATGGCGGGCCCCTGCAGGTGCACGCAATCCGGGGTTTCGATACCACTTTATCTTGTTGGCTGTTAGCCTGCCCGAAGCTTCATGATCGGAAGGGTCCATGAGTCAGCTGATTCTCCGCATCGCTTGCGCTCTTATCACGTTCGCCCTGCCGGCTTTGTCCCAAGTGCAGAACGGTGCATTCAATGGCCAGATTACTGATCCTTCTGGCGCTGTCGTCAACCAGGCTCAGGTGTTCATTCACAACCTGGGAAGGGGCTACACACTCGAGGTGCGCAGTAACCGGCACGGAGTCTACGAGGTCCGCGAACTGATCCTGGGGCAATATCAGATCTCGGCGGAAATGCCGGGCTTTCAGATTGCCACCAGCGGGGCGCTGACGCTAAGCGCAGGCACGGTGGTGCGCGCCGACTTCCCCGCTGCAGGTGCGAGCGAAGGACGAAACTGTCGAAGTGCGGGGGCGGCCGTGAACACCGAGAATGCCCGGCTGACTCACACCGTTGATCCCACCATGATTGCCAGCCTGCCTCTGAACGGAAGAAACGTGTATGACTTGATCCAATATGCTCTGGGGGACCAACGTGCGCGGGGTGGTATTCGAGAACGGTGCCAACATCGTGGTGAATGGGGTCCGGGAAACCTTCAACGGATTTCTCATTAACGGCGTGGCAAATAAAGGCTTGAGGGGCGGCCCGATGAACCAACCTATCCAGGACACGGTCGAGGAAGACGTTGTCCACAAGGTCGGGATCGACTGATCCGGGTAGCGCGATTCGGTGAGAACCGTCAATGAAAGATGTCTTCCTGATGATTGGCGTGATGCCGCTGGCGCTGATGATGCCTGGGTTCGTCTGCGCGCAAGCTCCTGCCGGTGCCATCAGCGGGCTCGTGGCCGATGCTACAGGAGCTAGAATTCGCGCGGCCCGCGTGGTTGTCATCGCTAAAGAAACTGGAATGAAACGCACCATACTCACGTCAAGTGCAGGAGAATTCGTCGTTCCTGCATTGACCCCCGGCGTGTATGGGGTGACCGCGGATGCGTCGAGATTCAAGCAGATCGTGCGGGAAGCCACCATCGAAGCAGGTAGCACGACCGAGGTCGACCTGGTCATGCAGGTCGGCGTCAGTTCTGAATCAGTGACAGTGGGAGGCGCTTCCCCTCAAATCCAGTATGAGTCTCATGAAGTCAACGGCCGCATCACCCGGCTTCAAATCGATGACCTCCCAGTCAACGGACGAAATTATCTGGAGTTCATCAAGCTGGAACCGGGTGCGCAGCCACCCGTGAAAACGACCGCCAACCGAATCTTGATGCCGCTGCTCGGATCCCCTGTTGGCAATAACGGACGCGCAACGCGCATCACCGTAGACGGCGGCAGTGTAATGGAGGTTGGAAATGGTGGATCCGCCCTGGGTTTTTCACAGGAAGTTGTGCAGGAGTTTCAGGTTTCCACGGTGAACATGGACCTCAGTGGCAGTTCGACCGCCAGCGGCGTCGTGAATGTTGCCACTCGTTCGGGTACGAATGAGCTTCATGGATCCGGGTTCTTCTTTTTCCGGGACCATCATATCGCAGCATATCCCGCGCTCCACCGGAATCCTTTCAATCCCGATCCCTTCTTCCAACGGAAGCAGTTCGGGCTGTCACTCGGGGGGCCGCTTCACAAAGACCGCGCCTTTTTCTTCGGCAGCTTCGAGCGCCTGGACCAGAGAGGGGTCATCAGCACGGAGTTTCTGTCGCCAGACTTCGCTTCGTTGAGCGGCATCTATCCCAGCCCGACCTACGTGAACCAGATCAGCGCGCGAAACGACCTCATGCTGAACTCGTCGCAATCCCTGTTCGTACGTTACTCGCATGAAGGCAACTTTCTCCTACGGGCCATTCGGATCGCTGTATCCGTCGACCTGGCCCCGCCAGACCGATTGGACCGACCAGAGTATTTTCGGGCTTACATCGCAGTTTGGTTCTCGCTTGGTAAACGATCTGCGCTTCTCTTACTTCTTCGTCAGTTTCGCGCAACAGTCGCCCGAGATTGAGGACTGCCCGACGTGCCTGGGGATCGGCACCCCCTTGATTAACATTGAAGACCAGTTATCCATTGGTCTCTCCAGTACCAATATCGACCTTGGGCGGCGCTATCACTTAAATGATGTTGTCAGCTGGGAAAGCAGCCTGCATCACATCCGGTTCGGCGGTGACTGGGAGACGACCCGAGGTGGCCACACGGGGATTGGTGATGAGCCCCTAACGTTGAATCTGTTTGCTCCCACAAGCGTCAGGGATTTCAACTCCCAGCAGCCGCCCGATTCTCAGATTCCCTTGCCGGCGACATTCCTCACCGTGCCAGACATTCTCCAGTTGCCGATGCAGAATTTCACCACCGGAATCGGCGATCCCTTCGTGCCCCAAGCCGGATTTGGACAGAGCGCGGATCTCGACGCTCGTTCACCTTTTCTTCCAGGACACGTGGCGCCTGCATCCCAGACTTGTTGTCGACTACGGCCTCGGTTGGACGTTTGACTCCCCGCTCAACTACGACCTTCCGAAACCGGCTTACCTTGCAGGCGGTGCTGGGCAGCAATGGCTTGGGCTCAACCCGCAAGAACTGGAAGAACTTCTCTCCTTCCATCGGTTTCGCCTGGAACGTGGCCGCGAGACGGAAAAATGGTGATCCGCGGCGGAGTGGGAATTTACTACGACTTCCTCAGTCCCGCCTTCATCGCGGATGAAGAAAGAGTGTCGCTAGGCCCGCGCGGAGTCGGCCGCGGTACCTATTTCAGTGGCGGGATTGGCAATCCGCTGACCGATATTCCAGGCGTTCGCGCGGGAACCTTGATGGACTTCAACTACCCCACGATGTTTACCGGCATCACCGCCCTGCAGATTCTGCCTGCGGTCCGGAGGCAATTGGCACAAGCCCGCGGCGATCCGAACAATCGAGATTTCTCGGTCACGAATATTGAAGTGGATAAGCAAGGTTCGGTGAATGCCGCCGAGTTTCCCAGCCCCTCAGCGGTCCACGTAAACATCGGCGTGCAGCGCGAGATCGCGCGCGACTTTGTGGTCAGCGCTGACTTCGCCGTGCGGCAATTCCGCAATATCGGTACGCCGCCGGGATTGATCGACGCGAATCACTTTTCCAGTGTCAGCAAACCAGCCCTCCCCATCTGCTCTCCTGATCAGCAAATAGATCCCAAGGCGCTGTGCTCGCTCGGCCCGGTATCACTAACCTCTGGCATAGGCGGCGCAACCTATCGCGGATTGCTGATCCGGGCCGACAAACGCTTCTCGCATGGGTTTCAGTTTCTCGCCTCCTATGCCTACTCAACAAATGTTGGCGACAATTTCGATCCCGGTTTTAACAACGACAATCCACTCGACAACCGAGGCCCGCGTGACCGCGATTTTCGGCACATCCTGAGTCTGTCCGGAATTATCCAACTGCCCAAAAGCTTTCGGGCCGGCTTCTTTCTGAGCTACCTGGCAAGCCTCCTTTTTCCGCCTATCTCGGCGACCTGGACATGAACGGCGACGGCACGACCGGCGACCTGCTGCCTGGGACCAAGGTTAACCAATTCAATCGTGGCCTCGGGAAAAGCGACCTTCGGCGGCTCGTGAACGAATTCAACGATACCTACGCAGGCAGGCAGGACAAGGGAGGCAACGATATTGCGCCGATCGTGTTGCCGACCTTCTTCGAATTCGGCGATTCGTTCCTGACTCAGGATTTGCGCCTGAGCCGACAATTCAAGCTCTACGACCGATGGCGAATGACCCTAATTGGCGAGGTCTTCAATGTCTTGAATATCGGAAACCTATCTGGCCGAAGTGGAGACCTGATGAATCCCGGGTTCGGGCGGGCCACCAGCCGAGTAACTCAGGTTTTTGGGTCAGGAGGGCCTCGGGCATTTCAGGTAGCGGCGCGCCTGAGTTTCTGATCTCTGTTGCGATAGGATCGCCACCCTTCGGCAGGACATTTCCATCCCTCGTTTTCAACGCTCCGAATCATCGGCAATCCGGAAGTTATCCCGTTGTTGGCTAAACCCTAGCTCGCGACATCTTGATACAATCCCGCACGAGGGGGGAACTCATGTCCAATCTAACGGGAGTCGTCCGTCTGTTAAAGAACGAACAAGATCGCTTGAGCATGGAACTTCGCGGAATTGGTGCTGCGCTCGCAGCCTTTGGCCACACATACGCGAAGGGAACCGGCACTCGAAAGCTTTCAGCGGCAGCTCGGGCGAAGATCGCGGCTGCCCAAAGAAAGAGATGGGCCAAAGTGCGTGAAAATGCAGGTACACAAGCCAAAGTGGCTCCGGTTCGTCGCAAGCGGACACTCTCGACCGCAGCACGCAACAGAATCGCTGCTGCGCAAAGGGCACGATGGGCAAGAGTGAAGGCAGCGAAGAAAACGGCTTAGTGATCGGTCTGGATGGAGACAATTGTGGATCGAAGCGCCCTCGTCACTTTTTCGGATCAACTTCGCGAGGCCAGAGAGAATGCCCTTCGCGATTCGGAATCTTTCGACAACATTATTCACGTAGTGGAGCGACTGGGCAGCTTCCTTTGCGGAAGAATTACCAACCTTGGAGATTACAAGAAGAAGATACAAGAACACGCCAACAACTCAGCATTGTCGGACGATATTCCAACCCAGCGGCCGGATGTACACATCCCTATAACGTTGCACATTTCCCTGGCACTAAAGCGACCCACAACCCAGACATGGGCGTTATTCGGCACGCGATGTCAATTGACGAGCGCAGGGCGTTCTTCCGGCAAAACTCGTTCGGCCCCCCACACGATCCAGAGCAAGACATCAAGGAAGTCTGGTTTGCGGGAGTGCACTCAGATGTTGGCGGCAGCTATCCAGAACCGGAGAGCCAACTCTCCGAGATTGCTCTGCAATGGATGGTTTGCGAGGCAGAATTCGCGGGACTTCGAATGGATCAGGATCGAAAGGCTGACATTCTTGGAGGGAAACCACCGTACGTGGCGGCTGACCCACTCACAAAGAATCAGCACGAGTCCCTTCGGCGTTGGTGGTGGATCGCTGAGTTTTGGCCAAGATAGTCCAGGTAGAGGCGCCCCCGGGAATCTGGACGAAGCATCTCCGCATGAACTGTGGGCGTCGGCGCTGGATTGCACCGAATCCGAATCCGGTCGACCATGCGTCGGTGGAGCAGAGGCTGGCAGATAAGAGCCTCGGGTACGCTCCGAGCAATCTCCCTGCAGAGCATCTAGTCGGTGACTTGTGACCCGAACTCGGGCCCGCGAAACATGTCTACTCCGAACGGATGACCAAATCTAGCTCACGGGCAGACGCTCACGACGTTGCCTGGCAAGGAGGCGTGATGGCGAAAAGGACAGCGAAGAGGAAGACCGCACCGCCGACGGTGAAAGGTAACGAAGCAACGATGGTGGTTACCCTATACGACGGAACCCGTCAGCCGATCCAAGAAGGTGACTTTCTCATTCGCATTCTCGACGGATTCCAGAACATGCTGTTCGATGACTACAAGCCGGGACCCACGACGCTATTCCGCCTCCCGTATCGTGACAATCTTCAAGACAACTGCACTGTCCTTGCAGCGGCCGACGGATACGTAGATGCGGGATTTACTCCTGTCAAATTATCAACCGCCGCCGTGGCCATGGTGGATCTCATGCTGTTACCAGATAAAGCGACTTTCGACTTTCTGCAGTGGGGTGCACTGAAAGACACAGACCGTACCGTGGCCAATTTCATCTCTCTGGGTAGTTCTGGCGCACAAGCGCAAGGGCATTACGATGATTTGCGGAACAATAAGCCTGCCGCCCTTGCCTCGCTTCTGAACCTGACAACCGCGATGAAGGCGATTCAGCTTCCTTCGAGAACGCCACTAGATTATTTCAAACAGATCTTGTGGGATGAATCCTTGGCCCAGGATCGTTTTTTTGGTTATGCGGATAAGTCCTTAGTAGACCAGGTACGCAGGGCGGCGCTGGACGGAGAGTTCGCTCCAGAAGCAAATCCGGGCCTTTTTCATCCTGATGCCACTTCGAGCTTTAAACAAATCCAATTTGGAGAAGCGAACGTCCAGATCACGTTTCACGAGAAGAATACCCAGATTATTGATGGTGTCGAATGCATCAAAGTCGAGCCAGACATTGATTATTATAAGGATCCTGCCGCGCATACGTTGCTGGAGTTTATCCCGAATGCTATCACTCACGGTTTGACAGACCCCAAGAAAGTCTATGTGCTGCGATGGATTGCAGGAAAACATGCTGGCGTTCCTGAGTTCGCTCCGCCGTATGCCATCGCCATTCAGTAGGTTTGCCGCGCGCCGCATTATGCGGAGTAGGCCCCGCGTTCGGCTTCACTCTCCGCGATCTAACGAAGACGCGGTCTTGCACTACCACAACCCAGATGCCGATGAAGCTGTGCTGGCCGCTGCCAGCGTGAATGCGCAGACCGTTACTCTCCCGGATGGCAGCAGAGCGGCGTGTTCGTTATATGATTTGCCCGAGGTGGAATGCCAATGTTGAGGTCAATGAAGGGACGGTTCTCTGCGCTCTCTTGCCCATGCTCGATCTGGCTCGCGTGCGTTCTAGCTACGCTCGGGTTCTCTGCCTTGCCGACACAAGCGCAAGATCAGCCCGTGCGCGTCATCGCTTTCGGCGCACATCCCGACGACTGCGACCTGGGCGCAGGAGGGCTTGCCGCCAAGTATGCTGCCCTGGGCATCAAGGTGAAGTTCGTGTCGCTGACCAACGGCGACGCTGGGCATCAGTCGCAGCACGGAGACGAACTTGCCAAGCGCCGCCGCGCCGAAGCGCAGGAAGCAGGGCGACGTATCGGCATTGAATACGAAGTACTCGATAACCATGATGGGAAGCTGTTGCCTTCCCTGGAAGTTCGTGAACAAGTCATACGCGAGATTCGCCAATGGAAAGCGGACATCGTCATCGGCCCCCGCCCCAATGACTATCATCCGGATCATCGGTACACGGGAGTGTTGGTGCAGGATGCGTCCTATATGGTGATCGTGCCGAATTTGGTGACGGATACGCCGCCGCTGGCGAGGAACCCTGTTTTCCTCTACTACAGTGACCGGTTTACGCGGCCGCAGGCCTTTCGTGCGGACATTGTGATATCCATCGACGACGTTCTCGAGAAGAAGATCGATATGCTGGACGCTCACGTGTCGCAGTTCTACGAGTGGCTGCCATGGACTGTCGGGCAGTTGGAGCAAGTGCCGAAGGATCCCGCGGAGCGAAAGAAATGGCTGCTGACCCGGAAATCGCCGGTAATCAAGAATGTGAATGCCGAATGGCGGGAACCGCTGGAGAAGAGGTATGGTGCGCAAGCAAGCAAGATCCGGTACGCAGAGGCCTTCGAAATCACGGAATACGGAACTCAGCCTAGTGAGGAAGAGATTCGCAGGCTCTTCCCATTTTTCCCTGTGATGGCGCCGCACCCTTGAGGGGTTCGCCACGATGAGCTTCTGTCATCACTACATTAGACAAGCTAAGGCTGGCAGGATTCCGTTATTCCGCATCAGCACTTGCGTACGGTTCGATCTCAGAGCGGTCGCACAATGGCGGAGACGAACTTAGCTCAGCGGCCGCTAGGAAACTCACAAGCGAGAACGCTTCCCGCTGTGCGTTAGAAAACCTACACAGGGATTGCTCCCGTGGAACCGCGAAAAGGCAGTGCTTCTAAATTTTTCCCTCACTGCGTTAGGAATGTGTAGTTTTCCAATCTCGATTACCCCGAACTGCCACAGGTAGCCCTTCGCTATTAAATCGTCAATTCGGGCCAACACCTCCGGCGGAAGCGTGGTTTTCGATTTCCGCCTCGGTGGTGGACGGGATGAGCTGGGAGTGTTACGCGGTTACGCGGGGAAGCGTCTTGACAGATTGAACCTTCAGAAACTCATTTTCGCTCCGAACTGCAGGTTGCGCGGTGGATTAGTGCCGCCCGCTTGTCCGAACGTAACGGGGTCGTGCACACCAGCATTGTTGCCGATGAGAAAGTTTGTGTGGTTGAAGACGTTGAAAGCTTCGGTCCGGATCTGAAGTCGAAGTCTCTCGGATATCCGCAGGTTCCTGATCAGCGAGACATCGGCAGCCCAGAAGCCGGGTCCCACAAACGTATTCCTGCCCAGATTTCCCACGCAGCCTAAACAGGGAGCAGAAAAGAAATTGCTGGGCAGATTGAAGCCGTTGGTCCACATAGCATGCGAGGCGTGGACATGATTCGCGATCGCATTGGGACGATCATTGGTCGCGCCATCCAGGTTGTAGTCGCCCCCCTCGTTTACGCAATGTGCGGGGTCAAGTGTCGTGGGGTCGCACGCCAGGTTATATCCACCAGCGGCCTGCAGAAAGGGTGGACTAGGGTCGAATGCAGACCAGTGCGCGCCGCTCTGGAATGACCAGAGGCCGTTCCACTGCCACCCCCTAAGCACGGTCGCAAGCAGGCCGTGGCGATTGCGGAAAAAGGGCATTTCCCACACGTAATCGAACACCATACGATGGCGGATGTCGAACACAGAGTTTCCACGATCAAGCCCGGGGAGAGTCTGGTCGGTAGTAATTCCGTCGCCGGCGGCAGAACCATTCACGGTATTGCCCCCGCTCTGCCAGGAGGAGTCGCTATCGATGGAATGACTGTAAGTGTAGTTCCCGCCGAACTGCAGGCCGCGGCTCAGCGGCTTTCTCAAGGAGATTTGCAGGGCGTTATAGTTCGAGCTGGCGGCATTTTCCCAAACTCGCAAGCTCCCGTAGTTGGGATTCAATCTTCCGCGCGGGTTGAGTGGGAGCCCGTTGGGTGCGGTGTTTGTATTGATCTGGCTGCAAAGCTGGCGGCCAAACTTGTCGGTAACGCACGTCCCTTCGGGCAGGCGACCTCCCGGCACTCGATTCACGTCCTCGGCACGGTAAAGGTTGTGTCCCGCGGTGCCCACATAGTTGACCTCGACGGTCACCTTGGAATGCAGTTCCCGCTGGACGCCGAAGAACCAGTGTTGGATATAGGGATCGCGAAGTCCTTCCGGAAAAATGATGGCGGTGAAACCCGACAATTGAGGATTGGATGGGGCCCATCCGGAAATGTTTCCCGTCGCCTGCGCCCCCATACCCGAGTGCTGAGCCGCGGGTGCGGGCCCAAGATATGTGGGCTGGCCTCCGTCTACGGGTCCATAGACCACATTGACGGTGGGATCATGATCCAAATAATTCGACTCCTGGTTAAGTGAATAGTAAGGAGGATTCCAACGGGTCAGAGATAGCCGTCTCTGCAGACTTCCCTCATATGAGATGCCAAAGCTGCCGCGAATCGAGGTCTTGCCATTGCCAAACACATCCCACGCAAAACCCAATCGTGGGCCAAAATTATTGTGATCGCCCCGCCCTAGATTCTTGGCCGGTGCAAAGCCTCCGGGACCACACTCACGCGCGAGCACGGCCTTGGGATCACCGGGGCAAGGCGTGCTCGCGGCCTTGATTTGACCCGCACCGGTGGCGATGTTGTCGATAAAACTCTGTCCTGGACCCTTGATGAATGTGGTCGCCAGATTGTTCAATTCCGTGTTTCGCGTATACAGGTCGTAACGGAGGCCGAGATTCAGAGAAAGACGTCGGGAGATTTTCCAGTGGTCTCTGAGATAGAGGCCAGCATTCCAATCCCTCCAATGTCGCACGCTGGTGGCAAGATGGGCCGGAGCACCGGTTGCGAATCCGGGATCGACGCCGACATCTTCCAGAAAAGGGGCATCAACCGCAAAGAACAAGGAGTCGAAAAATTCATAGATGGGGCGCCCCGCGTTGAAATCGCTATTCTCGATATTGCGCTCCAGTTCCGCTCCGGCTTCCAGATCGTGTTTTCCGCGGGTCCACGACACTAAGTCCGAATAGTTGTAAATATTCTCACGGAAATTTTGCGGATTGCCTGCCCCTGCCCCGAATCCGACGATGATGTCATCGGGGACAACGGAAGGGACGCCAGGAACTGGGATCCCTGATACAGATTGGTTCAGCGCATAGCCTGCACGGAACTCATTGAGCAATGTAGGCCTGAAGGTGTAAATGAAGCTTACCTGGAAGTTCGGCGTGGTGGCGGCAACCGGGTTGGTAAACCCGCGTATGGAATTTGCGCTGCTGTACTTATCCGCGGATCGCGACCAATTCATTTGACTGAAGAAGCGATCGTTGCGGCCAAGATTGTAGTCCAGTCGCAAGGACGCTTCGTTGCCATCGAAGAGTTCTCCCCCTGCCTGGGTCCTGTTTGGATCCAGCACTGTCTCCAAGAAGCTACTGTCCCGGCTGAAGGCACCGCTCAAGGGCGAATTGTACGGCGAACCTCCGGGGCAGTTGCCGTCGGGGGAATTCATCTCGTCGATGTCGGCCTGCTCTACACCAAATAGAGAAGCGAATTTGCCCGATATCGCGCCCGTGGTGGCCGTGCCACCATCGGTGTTTGCGGGACACAGATAGCCGGCAAAGGTTGGAAATCGGCTCCCAAAGGACCCGATGTAATCCCTCAATGTTGCGAGGGAAGCGCCTTTGCCGAGTGGCGGGAAGTTCGAATACAAGAGAGAAGAAACTGCATTGGGGAAGGCAGCAATCGCAGCCGACCGGAACCCTGGCGACTCTACATATGCCACGCCGGGATCGGAGGTGATGAACCGTTCTCCCTGATATGAGGCAAAGAAGAACAGCTTGTCTTTTACGATGGGACCGCCGAGAGTTGCACCGAACTGGTTGAATCGCAGCGGCAATTTCTTTTGCTGTAAAAAGTTGGCGAAGAAGAAGTTGGCGTCGAGACGATCATTACGAAAGAATTCCCACGCGCTGCCATGAAATTGATTCTTGCCCGATTTGGTCACCAGGTTCGTAATCGCGCCTGCGCTACCGCCGAACTCCGGTGAGTTGTTCAACGTCAAGACCTGGACTTCTTGCACAGCATCCAGGATCGGCGTATTGACCGGTCCCCCACTCAATCCCTTGTTGGCGATCCCATTGATCAGAAATCCATTGAAGTTTTCTCTGACCCCATTAACCACGGTGTTCGCCCCCTGCTCGTACATAATGCCGAGCATGTGGGTCGCGCCCGGCTGGTACTGAATGAGGTCATATACGTTGCGGCCGTTCAGAGGCAGATTGGCGATCTGCTCAGAATCCACTGTGTATGAGAGGCGTGAGTCGTCGGTATTCACGAGCGCAGCCGCATCGGTTACCTCGATCATTTCCGACCCCGCACCGACGGCCAACTGCAAGTCCACCCGCAGCACGTTGCCGGCTCTTAAGGCGAGATTCTTGGCTGTGACAGTTTTGAAACCGGGCGCAGCCACGCGGACGGTGTACGCCCCGACAATCAACTCGGAGAAGAAGTAAATTCCAGAGTTGTTGGACTCGCAGTCGGCCTCGTAGCCTGTGTCCAGATTGCGAAGATGCACACTGGCGTGAGCTATGACAGCACCAGACGGATCAGAGATCATGCCGGTAATTTGCCCGTTTTGCACCTGGGAGAAGGTGTTTGACGAGACGAGGAGGCCAGCCATGAGCAACCAAACTCGGGCGCTCGAACGCGGACGCAGGTGGCGCATACTGACCTCTCCACTCTAGCTTGACCCCCCGTTCCACGACGCACGGGGAACTTCAGGCGGACGGGACCGGACGTGCCTCGGAGGACTCGGACGCGATTCCCACCTGTCGCGCCGCGAGGAGTATACAACGAATTTGATCGAGTAAGACGCGAACTATGGAACTGGTTGTGGCGCGGATAAAGACCCGTCGTTACGAAATTCCAAGATCATGAAGGATTTTCTGAAAGCGCGGCTCGGAGCGCAGAGCGTCAAACTCCGGGGAGATGATCCACATAATCAGATAGTGCTCCCTGCGCTGGTACCCCCTTTCCAATGCATTGAGGGCCTCCTCCCTGTTGCCCAAGCGCATGTATAAGGATGCCGGGCCGGTGCTGTAACGCTCGTCAGCCGGGATTTTGTCCAGCTCGTACTGCCACATCCCGCGCGGCCCACCCGAGGCTAGTGCGGCTCGGAGCCTCGCGACGTCCCGGTTTGCCTTTTCTGGAGATTCTCCTCCAACAATGCGGCCGCGAACGCGCGTGTCGATGGCCTTCTGATACTCGCCCCTTTGGTCCCAACTGCGGGCGAGACGTCCATATACGGCACGGAACGTGGGGTCCAATTCATTCGCTGCCAGGATGACTCGCAGGGCTTCGTCATACCGGCGCGCACAGAAATACACATGCCACGCGAACGAGTTGATCGGTACCGAAACGGGATCGAGCATGGCAGCCACCTTGATCTCCCGGATGGCCTCCTCGAACCTTCCGCGGTGCGCCAGTGTTACGGCGAATAAGGCATGGGCCATGGCGTAGTTTGGGCGAGCGGCGATCGCCTGCCGGAAGTAATCCTCCGACTGTGCCGGATTCCAGTCATAACCAAAGGAAATAGCGCCGAGCGCCATCAGGGCTTGCGCCTGGGATGGATCGATCTCCAGTGCTCTCCTAGCCGCCACTTTGGCCGGGTCGATAGCGTCGTCGTCGCCCTGCACCCCCATCGTGTGCAAGGCATCCGCCAACCCGGCCCATGATTCCGCACTGCCAGGGTCTAGGTCGGTGGCCTGCTTGAACATGTCTCTGGCTTGTGTGGCGTCCGTCTTGGCCAAGAGATTGGAGCCTTTAAAGTAGAGGAGGGCGACCTCCGGGCTCATCGGGTGCGGATGGGAGAGGCGAGCCTCCTCTTGTGGAGTCAGAGTGTGCGAGATGCTGGCGGCAATCGCGCGAGCCAGTTCGCCTTGCACGGTGAGGACGTCGCTCAATTGCAGGTCATAGGTGTGCGCCCACAAATGGCGATCCGAGGCGGCGTGGATGAGTTGAGTATTGATGCGTACTCGATCGCCGGACCGAACCACCGAGCCCTCGACCAGCGCATCGACCCCCAAACAGTGCGCTATCTCAAGTGCAGATTTATGGGACCCCGAACAAGCGACGGCCGAGGTATGTGAGATCACGTGGAGCGAAGCGATCTGGGCCAGGTTCGTGGTGAGTTCGTCGGTCACGCCATCGGCGAAAAACTGCTGATTTGGTTCGGCGGAAAGATTTTCGAGCGGAAGGACGGCGATAGACCTAACGGGATGAGGGCGCAGGAAGTACCAAGCAGTCAGGGCAGAAACAAAAAGCACCACAGAGGCGCCAGCCCAGATGAGCCTGCGCGAAGTTGCCTTCTGATGATCCTGCTTATCTTCATCCCGCTCCGAATCTGGCGACGGCGAAGGCGATACGTCCTGAGCGGAATCGGCAATGGTCGTGACCGGCACGATGAAGCGGTACCCGCGGCGAGGCAAGGTTTCTACAAAACGAGGCTCCGAGGCGGAATCACCGAGAACCTCCCGAATCTTGTTGATGGCGGTTCCCAGACTTTGATCGAAGTCGACGAATGTGCCCCCAGACCAAAGCTTCTGGCAGATCTCTTCTCGTGTGACGAGTTCGCCCGGTCGCTCCAGGAGCATGACCAGGAGCTGGAACGGTTGTGCCTGGAGCCGAACTTTTGTTCCGTTTTTTCGTAACTCGCCCGAATGCAAGTCCGCTTCGTATGGGCCGAAGAAGAGACGGCGGGCTGTGGAAACCCTGCTGGGCACACTCACCACCAAAGACAAGGTTAACAGGGAGCACAATATCGATCAAAAGATATCTCCGGCGGGAGCGGAGGTAAGTGATCCATTTACAGCGGCTTGTCTATTGAAGAAGAGTTAAAGAAGAATTGATGCTCGATCCATTGCCCTCCAGCACGGTTCGTAGGAATGTGTCCGGGCCGTCCACGTTTCCCAGCGGCGCACCCTAAACCATATCGCACCAACCAATAGGAGCGCTCAATGCACGCCCCACTGACGAGTCCAAATCAAAATACTCCAATCACAATCCAAGTGACTGTTCGCACCACCCCTTGCATTGCGTGTCCTCAGCCTCCCGGGTGCATATCAGACGATCTTGACGGCTGGGCCCCCACCAAGCTTGTCCGAGGCGCCCTATTGTCGACGCTGCTAGCAGCAGGGCTGGCGCTAGCCAGCTGCGGATCGCCATACCCGCTCGTTTCGCCCCCTCCGTTCCATCCGCCCCCAGCAGTAGTGACAGTCACGCCCGCGACAGCGACTGTCTATCGCGGTGGGTCGCAACAGTTCACGGCAAAGGTGTCGGGGCCAAGCGACAAGGCCGTAACGTGGAGTGTGCCCGTCGGCTACGGCAGCATCGACAGCACGGGACTCTATAAGGCTTCCACAGATTTTGGTGGAGGCACAATCGACGTCACCGCTACTAGCAACGCTGCGCCCGGGGCTTCTGGCAAGGCGACCGTCACCCTTCCATTGGTCACCTTTTCGATTGTTCCTGACGCGCTGACGATGAAGCCAGGCGCCAGCAGCACGTTCAGTGCAACCCTGGAGGGGCTTGGCAGCAGCCAAGTGGAGTGGACCGTCAAGGGAACGGGCGGCGGAAGCATCACTAACAATGGGGTATTCACCGCTCCTTCTACTGAGGGCGTCTATTACGTACTAGCGACAGCGACGGCCAACACACACTACATCGCCACCGCGGTTGCACTGGTGACCACTACTCCGCCTCCATTTTCGCCCACTGGCGACCCGACCAGGGCGCATGCACTTCACACGGCGACGTTGTTGCCCAATGGAACGGTACTTGTGGCCGGAGGCTACGTTTATGCTCCCTACTGCCTCGCCGGGATCGATTCCGTGGAACTCTATGACCCGGGCTCGGGATCGTTTGCTTCTAACGGGACGATGATAAATCCACGTTACGCCCATACATCCACGCGTCTGGCAAACGGGGACGTATTGATCACGGGAGGTTTTACTTACGATAAGTCCACATGCTCTGACTTGGACCCTTCGCCGGCAGTGAAGAGTTCAGAACTCTACGATCATACCTACGGTTCCTTTCAAGCAACTGGCAGTATGGCCCAGGAGCGAGGAGGGCACACCGCCACACTTCTGGCAGACGGGAGAGTCCTGATCGCCGGAGGCGGAAAGGCCGGTTCAGACGCGTTTCCTTCCGAATTTGGCGATGGCGCGATCACAGCCGAAGTTTATGACCCTGTCACCGGCGCTTTCACGTCGACTGGGAATATGCTGACGGGCCGCGTGGGACAGACGGCCACATTGCTGGCGGATGGCAAAGTGCTCATCGCCGGTGGCTGGACTTCGTCGAATGCAACCGCCACTGCGGAACTTTACGATCCATTGACTGGGGCTTTCACTCCAACGGGAAGCATGACGTCCGCCCGCACCGCACATACGGCGACGCGACTCCACGATGGCAGAGTGCTTATCACTGGTGGAATCTACGACCAGTCTAATGCGGGGTCTGACAGCGCCGAAATTTATGATCCGGACACAGGTTCCTTTGCGGCCACGGGGTCCATGGGATTGGCACGCCGACTACATACTGCGACATTGCTTCCAAATAACACTGTTCTTGTAGTCGGCGGCGGAAGCCTGGTTGCCGAGATCTATGACCCAGGCACTGATTCGTTCACGCCTGCCGGTCTCACCGAATCCGACCGTTCGGGACACTCGGCAACGCTGCTGCAGAACGGCGAGGTAATTGTTATCGGGGGATTTGTGCAGCAGGCGACTCTTTCGCCGTCTGTCACGGCGGAGCTGTATCAATGAGCGCAGGCATACGCGGATCGGAAGTCTTGCCTTGCGTCGTCGTAAAGCTGGTCAGGACGATTAGACCTCAATCCATGAAAAAGGAGCTTCACATGAAAACCATCGCAGCAAAGTTATTCGTATCCGCTTTGTTTGGCGTTCTCTTTACTTCGGCTCTTTTCGCAGCTGAATACACCTACGCCCGAATCGACGTTCCTAACAGCAGTCTGACCATTATCAGAGCCATCAATGCCAGAGGTGACATCATCGGCAGCTACATTGGCGCGGATGGTGTTGGTCACGACTTCCTGCGCCGCAATGGCGTCTATTCGAACATTGATTATCCACACGGCGTCGGGGCGGCGCGGGCCATGAATGCTCGCGGTGACATCGTTGGAGTGTTGGACGATGCCGACGGCGGCCACGGGTTCCTGTTTCACGACGCGACGCTTACGAAAATTGATTTCCCCGGGGCGATCGAGACCAGGGCTTTTGGAATAAACAACAGCGGCGATATCACCGGTCAATATACGACGCCGTCCGGACTTGTATTTGGTTTCATCCTGCGAGATGGAACATTCCACAGAGTTCGAATCCCCGCGACCGACCTCACTAGTGCTCACGGCGCCGAAGATAACGGCCGCGTGGTTGTGGGGGATGTGGTAGTGAGCGCCGATTCATCGAGTCAGGGTTTTGTCCGGCACAAAGTGGGCGACGTCCAGCTACTTGACCCTCCCGGCACCATCTTTCCATGTTCCCACGCTCGTGTGATTAACGAGAGAGGAGATGTTGCGGGCGCATTCGGGATTGCCAATAACCCAGACGAATGCCACGGACCGAATCATGGTTTCGTCTTTCATGAGCCCGGCCAGTATGACGTAATCGATCCCCCGGGGTCCGTTGACACTTTTGTATTCGGAGTCAATGACGACGGGATTGTTGTTGGCGCGACCACGGATTGGAAAGGCCATGTGCACGGCTTCAAAGCAACTCCTAAGTCCGATGAGTAAACAAGTGACCGACGAAAGCTTTGGCTCGAAGAAGATCGACAAGAAAGGAGTATCGCGAGATTGAAGCCCGCTGCCTTCGTGGAAGTCGACGAAGAGAAGGCAGCCATAGTCGGCCTCTGGAAGATGCAACCATTGTCAAGGGCATCCTTGACATCCCGGACGGGCACCTTCGTCGATGAGGTTACGTCACCTGGCACGCCGATGGCACCGAGAGCATGAATTCCTGGCGCCCTCCCATATCCGGCATTTTTGTATGGGCGGGCGTTTGGAAGCGAACGAAACGAAACACTTTCAATCTCAATCATGTTGCCATGGGTTTGGGATCCAAGCGGGACCACCCTTGTCGGAGCCACCACCACCCGCGAGGAAGACACCGTCGACCGCGGTGGTAACAACAACACGGAGACTTTCGTAGTCACTCAATATGACAACCAACAGAAATCCGCCGGGACTTGCTTTCGGCGAGATCGTCGCCCGGCGAATCATGCCGGACTAGCACTAACGACAGGGGATCCTCGTCCCGTCACTTCCTCAGCGACAGGGCGGGGATCTTCGTGCACTGATCCAGCGTGTAAGGCAGAATTCGATTTACGCGACGAAAATTCGAAGATTAGGAAGCAGGAGGTTTGTCGCCGATCCCGAAGTAATCTGGCTCCCATGATGAGATTAGTGCTGACAGGGCTTTGTGCGTTTCAAGAGCTTAAGTTGGTGCGATCCACACTCTTCCAGATCGCGCTTGGGTGGGAAATCGTTCCCGCTGTGATAAAAACGTGATAGTCCCATGTTCAGAACGGGGCGATACCGGACAAAATGCGTCACAACGTATTTCTGGTAAGCTGTTGAAAAATCAGGTAAAGTAGAGAATTTTCCTAACGGTCAGAACACACTATGTGATCTTCAAAACCGGGGGTATTCCTCCCCGGGTACGCTCGCTAAGTGAAAATCTCATTCACTTTGTCCCGCACATGCTGGCTGCGTGACGGCTTCAAATACCTCATCGTGCTCTCCATGTCGGAGTGCCCTAGCCATTGCTGCACTGTTCGCAAATCGACGCCTGCCCAAAGACATCTGGTCGCAAATGTTGCGCGGAACTTGTGCAGCCAGAAGCTGTCTTGGTCCAGCCTGGCACGGTCTGCCGCGGATTTCAGGCAGTCAAGAAAGTCGAGTTTCGGATTGCATCCCGCAGTCGGGAACACCAAATTGCAGGACTTGCTTGCTTTGGATTTCCAGGCCTTCAGACTCTTTACCAGTTTTGATGGAATCGGAATCTCGCGTTCTTTGTATGCCTTTGGTGTCCATCCGCGGTCGGACTTGTGGCTGACCCGAACTGTCGAGGCTGCGAAGTTGACATCGGACCAATACGTGTACATCACTTCCTGTTCTCGCATACCCGTCATGGCAGGAAGAACTCATACCAGAGACGCTGATCTGGATCGCAGGCTTTGAAAAGTTTGTCCAACTCTGTCTGCTCATACATCTCCGGTTCTTCTTCCGTGTAACGTGGCCAGTCGTTCTTGCCCACGAGCCCGCGAATTCCGTTCGCCTTCAGAAACGTCATCACGGTCTCGAACTTGTTATAGACGCTGCGGGGTGCTTGCTTCTTCTTGTCCCGCAGGAAGGCGCAGAACTTTAAGCGGATCTTGCGCGCTCGATCTCATGCACGTAGAGTTTCCGACAGGATTCGGTGAAGTAGTTCAGTGCAGTGCAGTTGTATACGCGGCGAGGGTCTTCGGCTTCTTGGTGAGTTCCGTTTCTTCCAGAAACCGGCCGCGGCTGCTGCTACCGTCTTGTGTCCATTGCCGTTCTCGGGCAGTACGGATACGCCATTGTTCCAGCGCGTTCAGCTTTCGGCCTCTTTGCGCTGGCGGCGGGCCGCAGCGTCCTGTGCATCCTTGCCAACGCGACAGGCGGATTCGCTTGCCGTGGTCACGCCATTCCAGGTAATACGCGCCTTCGGGGTGACGTTCCGGCTTAGCCGTTTACGAGCAGGCGAGATCGGGCTTGACACACCCGTTTGGGGAACAGGACCGCAGGGCAATACCGCATGCCTCGCGAGGTTTGAACTTTTTGGTGAGGTTTACTTCGCGGGATTGTGTGTTGGCCACCGGTGATGCCTCCAATCCAACTAGGGATCAGTCTAGGTATCACCAGCTTTTAGGTGATAATAACTAAGGTAATGGCGGAGAGGGAGGGATTCGAACCCTCGGTACAGGTGTTAGCCCGTACAACGGTTTAGCAAACCGCCGCATTCGGCCACTCTGCCACCTCTCCGTCGCTAAGAATGCGGAATTCTTGCGTATTGCAGTTCGGAAACTGCATGTTCCAGTACGGCGCTATCTTGCTGCCCAAACGCGGTACTTGGTTTGAGCATGTCTCTCTAATTCACACGAGGCAGTCTACACCCGATACTACACCACTGCCATAGTGAACGGCCAGCCCAGCCTGAGCTATGCTCGAAAGTATTGCCATTCCCGAAAGAAAATTCTCCGTGCCCGGAGCGAATGCTCCGTAGAGGCCTTCCGAATAAATTGGCTCACAGCCTCCAAGAGTCCTCTGCGGCATACGTTTCCGGATTGCGAGTTGCTTGCGAACGGGCGTTGGATCAGACGCGTTCTCTCGAAAACACATCCTGAATTCGAATGTGTCTCGACAACGGCCAAAAAGTGGCGCTTCAATTTCATCCTTTGATAGGGCGAAGCACGGAATTAACAAGAATGTGACTGTTCTGTGACAAGCAGGGGAGGTCGCAAACGTTAAGTTAGGCAACGCAGCGAACTGCAAGTCAATCGCATCTATGTCAGAACTTTCAGCTCGAGTGATCGATCAGGTCGCCCAGTTCGGAGAAGTGTCACTTGATTTTAGAAAAATGGAGCTTTATCGCGCCGGTCAGCCGATTGAGATCACGCTGCGAGAGTTCAAAGTGTTGAAGTTCCTGATCTCAAGACCCAAGGTGGTTATTTCACGGCAACGGCTTATCAGTTCCGCCTGGCCAAAACGAAAGCGGTCAAGCTATCGGACCGTGGATAACTGCATTGCGAAGCTGCGCCAGAAAATCGAAAGCAATCCGGACTGTCCGGTTTTTATTCGAACCGTCCACGGAGTCGGTTACAAGTTTGTTCCTCAAGAAACTGCAAAGCCCCTGCGGGAGAGCGTCGCTGACTGAAGGCATTGGAGAGGACACGGGAATGTCAACTGTGAAAAGAATCGGTCGAACTGTGCTGGGGTTCAGCGCTTCTGATGGCGGGCATACAGTCGGCATACGGAATTCCGGCCTTCGCCCGCAAGTACGGCTTGCCATGCTCCGCGTGCCATGAGGCCTGGCCGATGCTCAACAATTTTGGCCAGACCTTCAAGGACAACGGATACCAGTTGGGCAACGATCGGGATGCACCGATTTACCAGGAACCGTCCTACTGGCCAATCATGTTTCGCACGACGCCGCTGTGGCATTGGGAAAGTAATAAGCGGCAGGCGGTTGACGCCATCCCGGGCAACCCTGCCAGCGGCCTGGTCGAGTCTACCGTGAGGAGTTCTGGGTTCGACCTGGCTGGAGTCGACATGATCACTGCCGGCACTCTTTACAAGAACATTTCGTTCTTCGTGCAGCCTTTTATTGGGAATAACGGCATCAGCCTGCAGCCAGGCGTGGGCACGCTTCGACAATCTTGCAGGTTCGCATTGGCTGAACCTCAAGCTGGGAAAGTTCGAACTGGATGAGCCCATCTCCCAGGAGCGCCTGCTTACGCTCAACAATACGGGTGGCTTCTACTACAACTATTTCTTCACTCCACCCGGCGACAACAACTTCTTCGCTGGCATTGGTTTCACACAACTTGGCGTCGAATTGCAGGGACACTCGGATAACGACTACACCCGGTATTCCGTGGCGGTGGTCAGCAACAGCAACGGAGCGACGGGCCTGCCTTCGAATCAGGCGTATGACGTTTATGCAAACTTCAACCAATCTTTCGAAGCGCCCTGGTTCGGACGTCAACAGGTCGGTGTGTACGGCTACTTCGGGCAATCGCCGACCTACTTCCAGACCAACAACGGAAATCCAATTCCTGGGACGGGCCTGGGAAACCGCAGCTTTTATCGCCTGGGAGCGTACGGACATTGGTACGTCAACAAGTTTGACTTCTACACGTTCTACTTGCACGGCTATGACAACGTCTTTCTCGGCAATGCTGTGCCGTCCAACCAGCCGGCCAATCTACCAATCGGGGCGGTCGGTCCCACGTGGAACGGAGGATTCGTCGAGGGTCACTACAATCCGACTCCGCGCTGGATCCTGACCGGCAGGTATGAACTGAATCGCATGTCGCGGCAAGCGAACCCAGGCGCTCGCAGCAACGCCGGCAATCTGGACACATGGACAGTTGGGTATCGCTGGTACCCGATCATGAGCCCGCGGGCCGGGCTTGCCTGGATGCAAGAGTATTCGCGCGTCATCAATGCCGGCACCTCGCCGCTGTCCGGCAAAGATGGCATTCACGACACTGTTTTGGCGGGCTTTGACTTCGATTTCTGAGGAGGATGCTACGGTGGGCAGATCAATCAGGTTAGGCGGCAGCGTACTTCTCGCTTGCATCTTGTGGAGTATGGCCGGCGCGGCACAAGACAGCCACATCGGCAAACTGGTCGGGAATGCCAAGCACGGGAAGGCTCTCTACGAGCGCTACTGTATCTTCTGCCACGGCGTCGACGGAGACGGACGAGGCGAGAGCGCTCCGTATCTGGATCCCAAGCCTCGCGATTTCACCAAGGCAGTGTTCAAATGCCGATCCACGCCCAGCGGCACTCTGCCGCTGGATAGCGATCTGTACGACACGATCAGCCGCGGAGTGCACGCCAGCGGAATGCCGTCATGGAAGCCACTGCTAAAACAAGAGCGTGCCGACTTAGTCGCATATATAAAGAGCTTCTCTTCATCATTTCAGGAAGAAAAAGCTGGCGAACCAGTTTCCATTCCTCCGGAGCCGCCCGCTTCGGCGGACAGCGTCAAGCGCGGTGGAGAACTCTTTCAGAGCATGAATTGCTGGTCCTGCCACGGGAAAGACGGACGCGGCCACGGACCGTCAGCAGCGTCGCTCACCGACAACAAAGGGAATCCCATCACCCCGTTCGACTTCACCAGCGGTACGCGATTTAAGTGCGGAGATACGAACCCGGAAATGTTCCGCGACCTGGTAACCGGCTTGGACGGTACGCCCATGCCTTCCTTTGCGAATGCCATGACCGCCGACCAAAAGTGGGACGTCGTGCACTATATCCGCTCGCTCCACACCTCGAAGAAACATTCCGAAGTGAAAGTGCAATCAGAAGGCCAGTAAAAAGTAAAACTCAGCGCGATCTCAACGTCGGATGTGCTCGGGACTAGTTCGAGACTTCCGTTTCAACATGAAGCGATTCCAACTTCAAAGCAAAAGGCAGGACTTTCATGATAGTGAAACACGCTCTTATAGCGGCATGCGCACTGCTTTTATCGCCTGGCAATCGAGTCGCCATGCCTTCGGGGATGCCTCCTGAGGCCGGCGCATCGCTGAAAGGTGTTGTGAAGTTCGAGGGTACCCCGCCTAAACCTTCTCGCATTGATATGTCGCAAGATCCACTCTGCGTCAAGGCCCACTCGACCCCCGTCACTACCGAGGAAGTCGTAGTCGGAGCCGACAGCGGCCTCGCTAACGTAGTGATCTACGTTTCCGATGGTCTCGCCGGCAAGACTTTTGAGCCGCCACCACAACCGGCCGTACTCGAGCAGAAAGGCTGTCAATACAAGCCGCATGTGTTGGCGCTACAGACCAAACAGAAATTGGATGTCGTGAACAGCGACGAGACCACCCACAACATTCATCCCAGTCCAAACAACAACCGCGAGTGGAATATGACACAGCCGCACGGAATGCCGCTCGAGCAGTCATTTGCGCGCGAGGAAATCGCGATCCCCGTGAAGTGCAATGTGCATCCCTGGATGAAGGGCTACATCGCGGTGTTTCAAGCATCCCTACTTCGCAGTTTCGGACAAGAACGGCAGCCTTCGAACTGAAAGATCTGCCGCCGGGCACCTACACAATTACTGCCTGGCAGGAAAAACTGGGCACGCAGACGCAGAAGATCACTGTGGGAGCAGGGAGAATCGAAAACCACTGGACTTTACGTTTAAGCAGTAGCGGAGATCGCTACTGTAGAAGTGAGTCGCTCGGCGGCGGAATGTAAAGCGAGCACACGCATTTTCTGGCAGACCGCGTTGCTCGCGACATCCAGGTCCGCTCGGAATTGCAACGCCGCCGGTCCATTCACGATGTCTTGAAATGGCTGGCGGTGTATGTTCCCCACTACGGGATGGAAAAAGCACGGTCGAACGTCGCCCGATGCTTCGATCACTGCCGAAACCCAGGGTGCATTGCAGCGTGGAGCTTCGTGCACAGCCTGGTCTAGGTGGGCGCGAAAGTGCTGCACGATACGCCGCAGCTTGCCGAGCACTCTCCACAATAAACCCCGAATCAAGGTCTGCGCGGTGCTCATGAATGAGGCGTTCGATCTCCTCTTCTAAGCCTGGCAACTTCCTCGGGCGACAAAGCGACATGGCGAAGACGATCCGGAACCCAACCCTCGGGTCGATTGAAAGCGCTCGAAGTCAGATCAGCGGCAAGAAATGAAATCGAGCTCAACCCGATCTCCTTCGCGGACTCGACGACGGCGCGAAGGGCGCGGCAATTGGCCTTTTGGACAGTGCAACGTGCTCGCACCGGCATCTCCGGACATAGTTGATGGATTGCAGTGACGCCCTCCGCCACCTGCTCGAATGCATTTGCGACTCGGCGAATGCTGTTGTGCACGGATGCCGGGCCATCCAGCGAGACAATGACATCGTCCACGCTTTCCACAACCGCCCGAGCTTGAGGTTTCAAGAGCAGTCCGGCGGTCAGGAGAGTGACGCGGCTTCCAGTATGGCGCAGCATTTTCGCCAGCCAACGCCACTTTTCGTTCAGTTGAGGCTCACCTCCGGAAAATACGACCCAGCGCACCCCAAGTTCCCGGAACGCAGAGAGTTGCTTTTCGATATCTGCCGGCGTAAGTTCATTCGCCTCGCGAATTCGCCAGATGTCGCACATCACGCATCGGCAGTTGCATTGGTTGTGCGGGAAAATCACCAGGACAGGCAGGGCCCGGATGTGATGTGCCGCCATGGAGTCGACCGCGGTAGCGATGGATACCAGGACGCTCATCGCTCAGCGCTCCGCGAGTACGCTCGAGTCGCACCAGAACGTGATCGGCGAGCATGCGAATCCCAGGACATTGCCCGAGAAGTGAATCGACTCGCTCGCAAAGTCGCAATAGGCGAGGATTCCGCCGCGCCCAAGGTTCGAGGTAACTGGGAGGCACGGCGATTCCAATCCCTTTGACCGATCTCAACCGAAATTCCGGGCTAAATGTGCGGACCAGCGAACTCACAGAAGGGTAGCGGACTCGAACGAATGTCTCGTCTGCAACTCTCGCCGTGACTCCATCCGACTTCAGACGACGAAACGCTTTTGTCCGATTGCCATGACCGAGATACCAGGCGATTTCCCAAAGGCAGCAGGGGCCCATCCAGCAAAGCAATGCAGTCGCGCCGGGTTCGAGGAGTCGTGCGAGATCGCGGGCGAATGGCTGCAAGATCTTCCACGCAATTCAGCGCACCGAAGTTTGAGAAAGCGCCATCGAATCGTTGCTCCGTGAGCAACGTGGCGATATCTTCCGCGCGAAGAACCCGTGGCTGCACGAGCTTCTGCAGTCCCTCGGTGTCGATCCTGCGCGTGGTGACAGCAATCATTTCGGATGAGCTATCGGAGGCGACAACACGAACGCCATGCTTCCCCAGAAAGCACGCGTCGAATCCGGTTCCGCATCCGATTTCAAGGATTCGGTCTCCGGGATTGAATGCCTTTGTCAACTCGCTCCACACTGCCGCGCGCTGTGCCTGGCCGATTCGGGACGAGGTGAACGTCTCGTCATAACGGAGCGCGACCGCGTCGAAGGGAGCGCGATAAGTCTGCGGCGCGATCGACATCTCTCAGACCTCGACCTCAGCCATGGTGGCCTGCAAACCGGCGCGCGCCTCGGCAATCCCGTTGCGGAGCGTGTCCAGAGTGATATCGTCCGATTCCGGCTTGCGACCTAAGCGATGAAGTTCCACCTCGCTGCGAAGCAGCTTGTCGGCAAATCGATAGAACTGCCGCGAATGGCGATTGCGAATGCGGAATTCCCGGTCGGAGCTTTCGCTCCAGGCATTGGGATTCTCCACTCGTTCTGCAACTTCAGAAAAATAGGGCGTGCCCTTGATGGGATACGCGACGGTGGTGAAGAAAATATCGGGATCCGTCTTCTTCACGTGTTCGACCGTGGCCTCGATGTCGGAGAGATCTTCGCCTTCGTATCCCCACATCAGGAACATGCCAGTTTGAATTCCTGCCGATCGGCACAGTGCGACTGCCGTTTGCACTTGCTTCGACCGTCACGCCTCGTTCCATGGCGTCGAGGATTCGCTGCGAGCCGCTTTCCGAGCCGATCCAGACCCGGAAGCAACCGATCTCCGCCAGCGTCTTCACCACCTCGAGGTTGAGGCGGTCCGCCCGCGAAATGCATTCGAAGGGCAATTTCAACCCGCGTCGTTTGAGCTCCGCCGCGTACTGAAATAGCCAGCCGTGATGAATGGTGAACACATCGTCGGCCATCCATGCCATTTGTGGATGATAGCGATTGACCAGCCACTCGAGTTCGTCGGCCACCGACGCAGGCTTCCGACGGCGGTGGGTCTTTCCGAAAACTTCGTGACTGCACCAGCGGCAGTGATAAGGACAACCTCGCGCCGTGATGATCGAAACCGAGCCCATGCCGTGATGCTCGCGCCAGACGTCGACATATCGCGACATGTCGATGCATTCGCGCGCGGGCCAAGGCTGGGCATCGATATCCTTAATCTGTTCGCGCGGCTTGGTGCGCACTACCGAACCGTCGGGAGCGCGAAATGCGATTCCGTCGATGTGCGATAGATTGTCCACCGCGTGCGAGCGCAGCGCGGGAACCAGTTCCTCCAGCGTGATTTCTCCCTCGCCGATGACGACCACATCGGCTCCGGCCGCGAGGTATTCATCGACGTAGGCGCCCGGCTCAGGTCCTCCAACCAGCGTTTGCCAGCCTGCTGCTTTGGCAACTCGGAGAATCTCGACCACATTCGATCGAGTCATCAGGTTGGCATACACGCCGAGAATGGACGGCGGACCTTTGCGCAAGACGTCCCACAATTCCTGACGCGACGAGAATGTGGAATCGAATACTTCGGCCTTCAGGCCCTTCTCGCGCAGATGCGAGCAGATGTACAGAATCCCCAACGGCGGATAGGGCTTCATGATCTGAAGTTCCTTGGGATCTTCGTAAAGGAAATAGCCGTGGGTGAGAAGGATGTCCATGGTCGGATCAGCTGGCGAGAACGTCAAGAAGCTCCTCAAAAGATGTTCGCGTAAAGTGGCGCCTGCAATTGAACCAGCTTTGTCCCCTGAATGATTGCTGAGCACTGTGGGTCTGGGATTTCGGCAGGTCTTCTCCAGTTGCATTACGCGCTTCCACAATTCCTCAGGTTCATGGGCCTGCTGTTCCCGCTGCGAGCCCTGGGCGAACACGAATTCCAGCAATCCACTTGTGCGTGCAACGCATCGTGCAAAGCACGATAAAACTCGTTCGTGTAAGCGCCCTGGAACATCATGGCCAGGTCTTCACTATCGGACCAATTAGTCTTCTCTCCGAGCTGAGCCTGGACGCGCTCGAAGAACTTCGTTCCTGGCAGCGGATAAGAAACAGAAACGCCAATGTCATCGGGCCGCGTATCGCGAACCAGTCTGATCGTGTTCTGAATGTCTTGCCAGGTCTCGCCCGGATATCCGAATTGCAGGAAGTAGCAGGCGCGAATTCCCTCGTGCCGCAGGTTCTCGCGGGCTTTGGCGATCTGATCGACCCGCGTTCCCTTGTCCATGGCGTCCAGAATCTTCTGCGATCCGGACTCCACGCCCATCCACACTTCCGCGCAGCCGGCGCGGCGCAGAGAGCTGACGTTGTCGGCCGTCATCAGGTCCACTCGCGACTGCATCTTGAACGGGATCGCGGCATCCAGTCTCTCCACTGCGGTGGCCAGTTCACGAACCCACTTCGGCCGCAGCCCAAAAATGTCGTCGGCAAACCAGAGATGTTCAGCGCCGAAGTCGTACTTCAACTGGCGCATCTCTTCTGCGACCTGCCGGCGGAGCGGACGGAGAAGGAGTCGCCGTAAATCGGCTTGGCGCACCAATTGCACCGGTACGGGCATCCGCGGCTGGACACGATGTTCAGAGAGAAGTAGCCATGCGCCGATCTTCCATGCGTCTCGGTATTGATCCATGTCGATGAGATCGCGCGACGGAAACGGCAGATGATCCAGATCCCGCATTAAGCCGCGACGCTCCGTTCGCACAAGTTCCCCAGTCTCTTCGTCCAGATAGGCGAGGCCAGGCAACTCGCTGCAAGCGCGTCTTCGTCTCCCTTTAGAAGACAGGAAACCGCTTCCAGCAGTGTCCATTCCGCTTCTCCGAGCAGCACGCAGCGGAACCCTTTCTGCAGATAGTCCAGAGTGTGATCGGAAGCGTCCGATCCATTTACCAGCACCGTGGCGCCCGCCTGCTGGGACGTGTCCAGAATGTGATAAGCAACCTCGCGCATTCGCGTCAGGCACATCTTGGAGAGAAAATTGAAATTGTCCTCGTACACCACGACGATTCGCGGTCGGTGCTGCTGTGAGCGCAGCCTGAAATTCCTGCCTCCGGATCGTTCAGCATCGTGTCGAACACCGCGACCGAGAGGCCCGCGCTGCGCAGCAGAGCGGCGGCATAGAGCGTGCCGAGTGGAGGATAGGGCTGCATCTTCCGCGTTTGCTTGCGGTCGTAGTAAAGGTGATAGGAATGAGTCAGCAGAACATCAGCCATGTAGTTGCCTCTCAGCTGTAACCGTGATTCAATCAACACACTTCCTGCGTACGCTCGGCCAGAGGCTGCCCGGTCAAGAGCGATCGTCGCGTCACAACTTTCTCCACCGCGCGCGACAACCACAATTCCCACGGAAACGAATAGCGGCTCTTGCCGATTCGCCAGCGGACCGGCGCTCCCAGAAGCCGCCGCACACTCCGCCGCGCCCAGGGGATCTTTCTTGGTCACCTTGCGAATCTGGTTGTTCAGGAGGAAATACTCCAGACTGCGTCGCAGTCGGCGCAACTCTTCTCCGCGCAGCCAGGGCAGGACGTTCGTGCCCAGCGCCAGAGTTTCCCATTCTTCGAGAGACTGCGGCTCGCGCACGCCCATTTCCTTGAGCTGCGGCCAGATCGGAATGCCCGGATACGGAGTAAAAATGTTGGGCGAAAAGCTGACGTTCGGATACTCCTTGGCGATGTCGCTCATGACGCGGAACGTCTGCTGGCGATGCGCCTCGGTCTCGCCCGGGTAGCCGAGAATGATGTTGAAGACGACGTGAATGCCGGCGAGGTGTGTCTTGCGCGCGGTCTCGACCATCTGCTCGACGTGCTGGAAGCGCTTGTTCATCAGCGCCAGCACTTCCTGCGAGGCCGACTCGGTGCCGAATCCGATGTGGTGCACGCCGCTTTCCGCGAGCAGACGCACGTCGTCTTCGCTCATCAGCGCGAGGAAATCTGTGGAGGTCTGGAAGTCCCACTGAAACTTGACTCCGCTGGCGATGATTCCTTTGGCGATTGCCACGGCGCGTTTTCGATCGACCAGGAAGTTGGAGTCGAAGAAAGGCACATGCTCGATGTTGTAGCGCGGAACGAGTTCGGCCAGATTCGTTCGACCACGCGTTCGACGCGATAGGCGTTGAAGCGGCGTTTGTAGAACACCTGGTCGGTGCAGTAATTGCACTGGTAAGGGCAGCCGACGCTGCTGGTGTACGCCAGTTGCCGGACGCCTGATACGGCCGCGTAAATGCCCGGATCGGCCAAGTGATAGGCAGGCGCCGGCAGAGTATTGATGTCGGCGACGGGCCGTTCCGGTTCGTGGACGATTTTTCCGTCGCGGTCTTTGAACGAAAGTCCGCGAACGCCGTGCCAGATCCTGACCGCTTGGCGATGCGCTGAACCAGTTCGAGCAGCGTGAGTTCACCCTGGCCTCTCACGATCGCGTCGACGTATGGCTCGTGCAGCGTCTGCTGCGTGGCCAGGCTGGCGTGCCAGCCGCCGAAAATAATCGGCAAGTTTCGGTCGCAGCTTCTTGACCGCTTTCGGAGACTCGAACCGCCGCCCCGATATGCGGCCCGGTCAGCACCGAAATGCCCAGCAAAGAGCATCTTCGGTTTCGCGCAGAATGGTCTGTTCGTAGTCCGGGGAGATCAGATTGTCGACGAGCTTGACTTCGAAGCCAGCCTGCAGCAAAGGGGATGCGAGACAGAGCAACGACAGTGGCGCGCCCAGCGGCGGTCCGTCGTATGGCGGGTAGAACAGCACGACTTTGTTCGTCCGCGGCAAATCGCTTCCGCTTTCGAGAATTTCGGCTACAGCACTCTAGGTTGTGGAGGCCGGCGCGATTTGTCAGTGGATTGTCAAATTTTGTCACTTCATTGCGACTGGAATGCGCGTTGCAACGATTGCGATGGAGCTCGCGAATTCTATCGGATGGACGTAGTTGGAAATTGCAGAATTTTGACAAAACTGAGACAAATCCAGCTTCGCGGTTGGTACGTTACCTGCCGTACGTCATTCCCCAGTCGTTACACAGTCACTGGCACATCAGCGTTACGGAACGCTGACAGGGCAACGTGTCGGGAAATGATCCTTTTCTACAATCCGAAAGCCACGAGGCCTCGCAATCGACGGTTTCCGCTGTCGATTCTTGCGATCGCGGCGGTCGTGGAAGGCAAAGAAGAATATGCCATCGTCGATGGCAATCTGGATCCGCATCCTACCGAAACTCTCGTTGCCATCATCAAGGAACATCCGGTCGAACTCCTGGCGGTAACCGTGATGCCCGGGCCGCAGACCGTTGGCGCGGTCGCGAGCTGTCGCGAAATTCGCGCGACGATTTCCGCAGCTTGCCAATTGTTTGGGGAGGCTATTTCGCGTCCAACTACACGGCGGCCGCGCTGAATGCGAGCTACGTGGACTACGCGGTGCGCGGTCAGGGAGAACAGACGTTCCTCGAACTGCTCGAGGCGATTCGCGGGCATCGCGATCTCAAAGACGTTCCCGGCCTCTCCTACAAAGCTGCCGACGGGACGGTGCGCCACAATCCCGAGCGCCCGATGAGGAGCCTCGACGACTTTCCGTGGTATCCGTATCACCGCCTTCCGGCGGAGCGATACCTTCTGCCGACCTTTCTGGGGCGGCGCACCGCGGTTCATCAGGCGAGCCTCGGATGTCCTTATCGCTGCAACTTCTGCGGAGTGGTCGACGTTTTCCGGCAGCCGGCGAAAAGATGGAATCTCCTGCGCGCACCGAAGGCATGCTGCGCCATCTGGTCGAGACGTACGGAGTCGATGCGGTGCAGTTCTACGACAACAACTTCTTTCTGCGCGAAGATCACACCCGCGAACTCGCCGACCGCCTGGCGCCGCTCAATCTGCGCTGGTGGTGCGAGGGACGCGCCGACATCATGATGAAGTATTCGGACGCCACCCTGGAGGCGCTGCGGCGCGCGGGCTGCACCATGATTTTTTTTGGTGCGGAATCGGGTTCCAACGAGATCCTGAAGGAGATGAACAAAGATCTCCGCGCGGAAGACACGCTGGCGCTGGCTTCGCGCATACGGCGATTTGGCATCATTCCGGAATTTTCCATCATCTTTGGAAATCCCAAAGATCCGGAAGGCGACACGCGCGAATGCATCGGGTTCATACGGCAACTGAAGCGCCTGAATCCGGATGCGGAAATCATCGTCGAGCACTACACGCCGGTGCCGCAGCGGGCTCGCATGTACGGCGAGGTCGAAGATCAAAGTGCAGTTTCCGACCACGCCGGATGAATGGGCGACGGAGCACTGGCAGCGTTTCGCCACCCAGAAGGATCCGCAAACGCCCTGGCTGCGGCCCGACGACGAAGCAGTTGATCGACAATTTTGAACTGGTCGTGTCGTCGCGCTGGCCGACGGTGCAAGACATCCGGCTTCCCAGTTGGGGGCGAATGGCGTTGAAGGCGCTGAGCAGTTGGCGCTATCGGCTCGGCGTGTATAGCGCGCCCTCGAGCTGAAGTGGATGCAGCAGGTCATCGAACTTGCGGAAGCCCAAGGCAGAGAGCCTGTGAGCAGTGCTCGTGATCGCGCTCGATCGCCTCCCGTTGCCCGATCGCAGCTTTCCGTTGCAGGAGGGTTATGAGCGCTGGGCGCCGATTTACGACTCGTGCTCCAAATCCGCTGCTGGCGCGAGAAGAGCGCTACCTGTTGCCGCTGCTTGCGAACCTCTCCAGGCAAGCACTTCTTGATCTGGCCTGTGGCACTGGACGTTGGCTCGAAAAGCTCCTGTCGCAAGGCGCAATTCGGGAGTCGGGATTGATTGTTCGGTCGCAATGTTGCGAGTCGCCAGTGCAAAGCAAGGAATTCGAGATCGCCTTGCAAGAGCAAGCTGCGAGAGCCTTCCTTTCCGTCCGGCCGCTTTCGATCTGGCAATCTGCTCATTTGCTTTGGGTCATATCGAAGACCTGGCAGCCATGGCGCGCGAGTTGGCGCGCGTCACGAAGACGGAGCAGATGTCTTTGTCAGCGACCTTCATCCGGAGGCATACACGCTTGGCTGGCGAGTGGGCTTCCGCGACCACGGCGGCGCGAGTCAGATCGCGATGATCCCCCGCCAGGCCAAAGAGATTAGTCACGCCTTCTCTGTCGCCGGATTCGAATGTAATGCCTGCGAATCGTTATGGCTCGGCGAACCGGAGAGGCCTCTTTTTGAGAACGCTGGCAAGTCCCATTCGTTCGCAGAGGCGTGTCGCGTCCCAGCGGTTCTCGTCTACCGATTCAAGAGAGTTAGCTCTCCTTGATGGCAAGCGGCCTTCCGGCTCTGCGGAGGCGAGGCCGTGAAGCGATCGCTGGCGGAAGACGTGGTTGGATTTCTAAGTTTCTCGAGTGACGCGCAGCACAGCATCGGGCGTCTGAAGGGGTATAGTCATCGAGAGTGGGAGCGGGCTCTTCACTGGCTGGACGATAGTGGTCTCGCTTTCTATTTGTTGCAAAAGCTCAAAGACGAGCGACGCAACGGATGCGGCGCCAGACTGGGTGATCTCTAGCCTTGCGCAACGATTCGTGGCGAACCAGCAACGCGTCAGAGAAATGTCGCAACGGTTCACGTTCATCAATCAAGCGTTCGATGATGCCGGCGTTCGATATGCAGTCGTCAAAGGCGTCTCTCTAGCGCCGGAGTTTTGTCCTGATCTTTGCCTTCGCTATCAGGGCGATTTTGATTATTTAATCGACCAACAGTCGCTCGCCAAGGCTCAACAGATATTGCTGGAAGCCGGGTACGTCGCGAAGCCGTCCCCTTCCAGCCAGGAATTCATCTTTGTTATCCCTGGCGCCAAGCCCGCCCGAAGCCCCGGACACTACGATGCTCGCTCTCCTCACGCGGTTGAGTTGCATCTCGATATCTGGGATAGCGACTATGACGGAATCGCAATGACCCCGGGATTCTTCTCCGTAGAACGAAGCAGAGTGCAGGCGTGGAATGGAATGGCATTTCCGGCACTCAGCGATGAAGATGCTTTCCTGCTACAGATATTGCATGCTTGCCATCACCTTTTCGGTCAGTGGATCCGGATGTCATGTCTGCTTGAAATTGGTTATTTTCTGAATCGCCGGGCTGGCGACATGGCTTGGTGGACGCGGGTCGAAGAGCGCGTCGGCGACAATTCGCTGCTCCGAGAATTTGTCGTGGTTGTGACGGAACTCGCCAATAAACTCTTCGCCGCACCTCTTCCTCCTGTTATTTGCGAATGGAGTTCGCGCATTCGGCCTGCGCCCCGAGTATGGATCGATCACTATTCACGGCAGTGGGCTCTCGGCGAATTTCCTGCTTACCGCTTCGAGTTGCTGCCCAAATCCAAGTTCGTCTTATTTCTCCGCCAGCAGTACAAGAAGAATGCGCCTGTCGCACAGAGCCCGAAAAAAGGCCGGGCTCCAGGGTCCTCGCTCCTTGCACGCATGGCTGCGGACATCAGGCGGAATCCGTTCCTGCTTCTAAACGCAGGACTGGTGGAGACGCCAGTTACTGGTCCGACGCCTTCTCTTTCGTACTCTCGCTGGAGCCCGATACCTGTGCGAGATCCCGCGTTGGCAACGGCTGAATCGGGCGAGCATTCGGTCGCAGTCTCTCAATGCCAGCTGACGGAGCGTCGAGCGATTCAGAACCGGAATTGTCAGTGACAAAAAGATCAACTTTGTAAACGTGGTGCGACGACCTAATGACCCTGGAAGGACCCGGCTTTTGGCCGGGCTGATTTTGCAGAATCTTGACAATTCTGAGACAAGTCCCGCGAGGGCGCTTGGTAGGTTGTGAGTCTCAAATCATATGAGCTCGAGTTGTTTCCCAAAGCTGAGCGTTGGGCTGCACAGCGAAAGGCATTCAGGTGAGATCATCCAAAAAGATCGTTTTCTTTGTCGCCTCGTTTTCCAGCATTGAGGCGACCGCTCCGCTCGGAATCCTCGCCATCTCGACTCCTCTGCTGAATGCGGGTTATGAGATCTGCATCATCGACGCCTCGATTACGCCGGATTACAAGAAACGCATCATGGAAGAAGTGAAAGATGCATTGTGCCTTGGCATCTCCTTGGTGACCGGGCCCATGATTCGCGAGACCGTGGAAGTCGCCAGGGCAATCAAAAAGTGGGACCCGGATTTCCCGATCATTCTTGGAGGCTGGCATCCCTCGCTGCTCCCCACGCAGACCCTGGAAGCACCGTACGTGGACATTGTGATTCGGGCCCAAGGTGAAGAGAGCATGCTTGCGGTAGCCGATCGCCTGCGCGACGACGCGTCTCTGAGTGATGTACTTGGCGTCGGCTTCAAGGTCGATGGCAAACTCCACTTCACTCCGGAACGTCCGCTCAAAAGGCTGGAAGAAATGCCTGCCAAGGCTTATCAGTTGGCGGACTTCGATGCCTACGAGAAAATTTGTGGTCGGCGCTGGGCCATGTATGTCTCTAGCCTCGCGTGCCCCTTCAACTGCGCCTACTGCACGAACGCCGGGGTCTACGGTCGCAAGTGGAATGCGCTTCCGGTGGAACAGGTAGTGGAAGAGACAATGGAGCTAACGCGGCGCTACCGCCTCGAGCTTCTGTGGATGGCGGACGACAATTTCCTGGTCGATCTCGACCGGTCCCTGAAGATCGCGGAAGGCCTGGTACGCGCCGGTGCGACTTTCAAGTGGAGCATCCAGGCAACCACCAATCTGACTGCACGCCTCACCATCGATGAATTGACCCTGCTACGGCGCTCCGGCCTCCACCAGATCTGTCAGGGAATCGAGACCGCCTCGCCCACCGTCATGCGCCTGATGAACAAAGATTTCCAGGTGCTTGGCGACATCTATCAATCAACGGAGCGATGTATCAAGGCCGGAGTGATCCCATCCTTCAATATCATCTTCGGCTTCCCGGGCGAAGGCCCGAAGGAACGACGAGAGACCGTGAATTTCATGATGGACATCTGCCAGAAGTTTCCCGGCGCTGAATTTTGGACAAACATCTTTACCCCATACCCGGGATCGCCGATTTTCAATCAAGCGGCGCAATTGGGCATCGAAGTGCCCAAGTCTCTTGAAGGCTGGGCTGACTATTTCCCCCGTTATACCGTGCTACCGTGGCTCAACGGCAGCGATCACCAGCGCGTACAAACCATGCGGGATTACTTGCGCATCGCGTTCGATCGTGAACCCATCGCCACTAACGGCCACGGCTGGTTTGCCAAGGCAATTCAACATCTCACCGCCTATCCGGCGCGAGTGCGCTTGAATTACGACTTCTACAGTTTCCCGGTGGAGTTGTGGATCAATCGGCAACTCAAGAACATCGTGAAGTTGCCCAAGCCGAGTGTGGATGCGAAGCGTCTGCAGCCGGAAACGGCGCCCACTTGTACTTAATCACTGATCGCGCACAACTTTTCTTTACGATTATGGCTGGCTAGGGGAGGTCACCATCAGCCGAATCACAGCGCCCGATCCTTTGATCAAAAGTTCGACCGAGCGAACAACTCCCGAAGAGAAGGAGTGGGGGCTCAGATCTGCTGCCATGCTTATGGACGACGCTCCCGGTTGGTTGCGTAGCGTGGAATGGTGTACGGTCGCGATTCTTGTAATGGTGTTTGGGTGGCACGGTTTCCTGCCTGGATGGCGAACCCTGAAAAGCGAATTTCCCGACTATTATCTAGCGGCTGAGCTTTACCATCAGGGCATCCCGCTTGAACGTGCTTATGAATGGACCTGGTTTCAGCGCCAGAACGACCACTTGGGAGTGCGCGAGGGTCTAGTGAGTTTTGCGCCGAATCCACCGACCCTGATTCTTTCTTTACTGCCCTTCACGAGGTTACAGCCGCTCGCCGCGAAGCGCGCCTGGATGCTTTCAAGTCTTGCGCTGCTTGCCCTCTCTCTCTGGATGCTTAGCCAGGTAACCTCGTTACGCGCTCGGCGGGTGACGCTGATCTGCTGGTTATGTATCCTGCCGCTCAGTGCCGATTTCTCGGTCGCCCGGCATTATGTAACGATCTTGTTTCTGATTTGCGCGGCTTATTACCTTGCCTGCCGAAAGAGATATTCGTTTTCGGGCGCGATGTGGTCGCTTGCAGCGGCGCTGAAACTGTTCCCTGCGTTGATTGTGATCTTGTTCGTGTGGAAGCGTAATTGGCGGGCCCTAGCTGGGTTCTTTCTTGGTGTGACACTCTGTGTAGGGCTATCCCTGTTTCTTTTTGGACCGGAGGTTCACCGGGTCTTTGTTCGTGAGGTGTTGAGCCAGGCTTCGCGTGGCGACTGGCTTGGGCCTTACGTCCTGTCGCAGAATTCGTTCAGCACACTCTGGAGTCATCTGTTCCTGATTGAGCCTGAATTGAACCCCTCGCCCCTGGTCAATTCGCCCACGCTCTATGCGGTCGTGCTTGCGATTACGGTTACGATTCTCATCGTCGCTTTCCTTCGGTCACTCACCGGCAAAGAGTTTTCTCGTGCTATGGCATTGCACTGGGCAGCTACGGTTCCACTACTGCTGCTCCTTTCCACGACAACCGCTGCCGATTACTCGTGCCTCCTGATCTTTTCTGCGGTCGTAGGTGTGGATGCTCTGCTGGCGATGGGTCGGAGGAATACCGCTGTCATTTTCCTACTTTTGTATGTCGTGGCTTGTGCCCCGATCCCCGCCCGGATCCTGCTGTCGTTTCCGCTATACAGACTTATTGCGACGGTCGTTCTCTACGCTTTGCTGCTGCATAGTGCCCGGGCCGGGAGAGCAGCGAATTTGTCCAAGCGCTGGCTGGTTGTCGGTGTGGCATCAGTATCGATACTAACTCTCTTCAACCTTCACAGTGTTCAGAACCGCGCGGAAGATTTCAGCAGACGAGTGCCGACGCCTGCGAACGCATACCGCTTCGCTAATCCGGTCCCCGCGGCGGAGCAAGTGGCATTCACCGAGATGCAACCGGCCAAGTACGCTGTTGGATTAGTATCTGGCGGGTTCGTCGATGCAATCCCAATGCCCGGCGATGCGCTCTCAGTAGCCGGATCTCCGGCTGGTGCGCTGTACGCTGAGCTAACCGGCCGGAAGTCATTCATCGTCAGGCTTCGCGACGAGCGACTCGGATCCTCTTTTGAGACCGTAACCGAAGGCCAAGACCCGGCTCTGTCAGCCAATGGAAGCTGGCTCGCCTTTATTCGAGAAGCGCAGGGAATAAGGACTGCGTGGTTGTTGGCAACAGATTCGCCCACTACACCGCAACAAGTTTTGGCAAGCGCTTACCAACCTATCGAGGTAACGGTTACGGATGAAGGAGAGGTAATTGCATCCGCCGGGAATGTCAGCGATCCCCACTTGGTGCTGGTCGGGCGCGGACGGAAAGAAGTAGTGACCCTTCCGTTCGAGCATCCTAGTCGATACCCATCCATATCACCGGATGGCACCAGATTGGCATTCAGCCGGCGCGACAACGGATTTTGGCACTTGATCGTGCGCTCCATGGCAAACGGGTATGAGCAGCAACTGACCCACGCTTCGTGCAACGCAACTTCTCCGGCATGGGCCAATGATCGAACGGTTTTATACGCAAGCGACTGCGGAAGGGGCGTGGGACTGAGCGCCATCGCCCGCGTAGAGATCCCAGATTTATGGTGACGAACACTCAGACGCTGCCGATGAGAGCCCGCTTCCGTGCGAAGCACGCCATGTTCCTCGTCCTTGGGTTCATGACACTGGTTGTTCTTTATCACAACGAAAGATTCCTGATTTCCCCTAACTCGGGCACCTGGAAGTTTTTCTACCCGGTTCGATGGAAGTTGTTTCTCCACGCCACTGGAGGAGCAACCGCCTTAGTAATCGGCGCGTTGCAGTTTTCCAGCCGTTTGCGTCTACGCCGTCCTGCACTTCATCGCTTCCTTGGGCGCTGTTACTTGGGCGGGGTACTGGTATCGGCACCGGTAGCGGTTTACCTGGCCTTCACTCACGGCCTGCACATTCTGGCGCCTGGGACTGCCGTGCAAGCGTCGCTTTGGGTGCTGACGACATGCGCTGCCATTCTTGCCGCCCGGAACCGGAACTTTGAGGTACACAAACAATGGATGATGAGGAGCTACTCGGTCACCCTGATTTTTGTAGTGAGCCGGATTATCTTGGACTTGCCGGTCGTTGGACCCACGACAGACCTTGGCGCCGAGCGCCTGGCGTGGACGCTGATTGTTTGCTCATTGCTGGTGCCACAGTTGATCATCAACTGGCGGCAGTTATTTGCGCCTTCCCGGACAATTCAAGCGGGGAAATGATCCTCGTACATCGCAATAGTTCGAGCACTTACCGAACGATACGCGAGTCGGGCGCAAAACATCTTATCGCAACATCCTCTCAATGAAAGCGGCAACAACCTTCGGATCACTGTCATAATGCAGGCTGTAAGCCGGCCGGCTGCCCAGCGCAGTCAAGGCTTTGGTGATTTGCGCATCAAACCTTTCATCTTCACGGAACAGCAGGCAGCGGTGCAGCCTCGACATAGCATCGTCAGGGGAAATCTCTGTGAGCTTTGGCGGTCCTGCCGTGCCCCGGTCCAGGAACAGGCTGCAAACGGGAACGACCGGAGCAGCCTGTCGTGGTTGGAACGGTTCCTTGTCGAGGTAAAGAAACGAGAAATCACCACAGGTCGAGTGATGTGTAGCGTCTTTCAACTCGGGCAAGAACTCTAAGCTCTCCCGGCGAAAGACGGCCGGGAAAAGATCACCCCATCCGTGAAGTTCGCCGCAATCCATATCCAGGAATATGGTCTGATCCGCATGAAATTCCATTCCCCGTTTCGCCGCCAGGTAGCAGGAAGTAGTTTTGCCGGAATTCGGTGCGCCGAAAACCAAAACCCCGCGACCGTCCACACCAACACAACCCCCAGATAAAGCAGTTAGTCCTAAACTTGGAGCTGTCATGCAGAACAAGATATCGAGCGCACGGCTGTTTCTATATTGTCGAGCGTCTTTGACGAGCAGATCACCCATAAAGCCAGAAGCCTCACGCCTCTCTATGTCGACGATAAGGAAGCCTCTCTGGTCTACATTGACGTACCGAAGACATGGGTCTGAAAAAGCCGCTAACTGAACGGCTGCGGTTTGTACCAGGGGATCGGGCTCGCACACTAAGCGCCAGAGAAATTGCGGTGAGTCCGATCTTCCGTGTTGATGCCGCTCGAAAAACCTCGCACTGAGATCCAGCACGGCCGGGTCGTTTGTTTCCAGACGCACAGTTCGATGCATCAGACGCAAGTCTTTGGCATATGGAGTCGGAGTGAACCGGTGCATGAGGTCTGGTCGTTGACCCAGACGGCTACCGTCACCAGAAAACCGGGAAAGGTGCGTGGATCCAGACTGCGGCTCGTATTTGGCAACAATTTCGATAGGTCTACACCCAGTACTGGAAATCAGAAACTAACCACAGCATTGTCGAAAAGCGCCTTGGCAATTTGTCCTGCGACGACCTGGGGACGACCGCCGTATTGCAGTCGCCAGCACGGAATGGTCATCAGCCGGTCGACAACTTGGTCTTGCTTCTGAATATTCTCGGGAGTTTCTGCCAGCAGATCTGCTTCGATGCGGGATCGAACATCGCTGCACCGCATTCCTGTCATGCTGATCTCTTCGCGTCCCTGGCGATCGAGAATAATGATAGCTCGCGGTTCACACGCTAACGACGGCGCCTGCTCAAACCGCTGATTAGGCTCGCAATAAAACACACGTTCTCCGCCTTGAACGTCCATCGGTTCTCGACCGCGTAAGTCATCGAACCACGATGCTGCCTCGCGCCTCAGCTTCAGCGGTCGGGGCAGTCCGTGAGCCATTAGTTTGCCCCCCTTTATCGAACAGAAGGTTCGGTCATCGGAAAGCAATCTGAATCCAGCTTCGCTGAACGCCATGGCTAATGTCGATTTGCCGGATCCAGAAGGCCCAATTAGAACGAGTCCCTGCTCGTCCTTGGCGACGCAAGAGGCGTGCAACTCCACCAATCCGATGGACCCAGCCAGTATCGACATCAGAATTGGGAAAATCATGTTTCTCCAATGTGCCGGATCACTGGCCATGGCTGCCGAAAATCTACCGATTACTCGCCGGTTATCCAGATCGGCAACCATCGAACTTGTCTCATCGAACCCGGCAAAAACCAGGTGATTGAGTCCTCGCACGTACGGCCTTGGCCATGGCGGTCTGGATGTGTGGGTATCGTCCACCCAAAATCGCAGCGAAAAATCGACAGACCTGGGTGGCTCTTCGACCTGCACAAAGCTCCGACGAGCCGCGTCTAGCAACTGTCCACAGTTCGTAGAAAAAGCGCAAGTAGCCCCGGCCGCAGTGTAGTGCTCACATAAGTGAGTTGCGGCATCCTTATGCAGGAAATCACTTGGGCTCATATGTGACGGATAAGGAGTGCTGAACAATCATGGAATCACTATGCTCTTCAAAACACACCATAGGATTGTCAGATTCCTGTCAACAACTTGTAAATCTTTCCTGCTGTCTTTGGTTGTGCGTGCGGCGAACTCGGCGGGGTGTTCTAGCGCTGCTCAATGTAGGTATACACCACCGAATAGCTTGCTTCGGTTTCGGGGACTGACTGAGAGCCAAAAATGACGAGAAGAACGACGACCTTTGTCAAGAATAACGTTGACTTGTGAGTGGAGGAATTCCTTTTTGAACTAGTTGGAACAGCATAGCAGTCAAATCACTTGCAACGTTCTGTAACTATGTTAGTCTTGCCGCGTAAAGGATCGACAAAGGGAGACTCTTCCCCAGAATTGTCCCAGTCACTTCCGGAGCTTCTAACCGCTCCCTCCTTTGTCGTGATTTATGACAGTTTATTTACAAAATCTAGACAGTCTCCTCTGCTCAGCGGAGTCTAATTTTCTCCGTACAGCAATCCCGCGGTTTGCTTCAAGCTTCTTGCCTATCAGAACCCCGAATCGTGAAATCTTCGATGCGGCTCTGATGTGTGAAGGCTCGATGTTCCGCAGATAGCTGCTGTCTAAACAAAAAATAAACTGGGTCAGGTAGGTTTCCCCAGGGGGACGCGGCCTAGCCCTGTGGCTCGCAAAAGAGTCGTTCCAAGAAACAGTGACGGGCTCGCGATTAGCGTTAACCAACTAATAATAGAGGGTTTAGCTCACACTTCCCCCGTAAGTGAGGGGGCGAAGCTACACCCAGCCGGTGTCAGTCGAGGTTCGGCATGGCTACATCTGCAGCGGCAACGTCCAGATCTTCCGCAATCTCTCTAGTGCTTCCAGATCAGCAGAACTGGTATGCGCTCTATACCAACCCGCGGCATGAAAAAGTCGTAGCCGATCAGATCAGTCGCCGGGGTATCTCGTGTTTCCTGCCTCTTTATCGCTCCATGCGACGCTGGAAGGATCGGCGCAAGGAAGTCGCGTTAGTTCTGTTCCCCGGATATGTATTCATCCGCATAGCGCTGGAAGACCGCCTACAGGTCTTGCAGCTTCCGGGCGTAGTTCGGCTCGTGACTTTCAATGGGCGGCCGGCAGCATTACGCGAAGAAGAGATCGAGAATCTTCGGAATCGCCTGACGGGTCCTTTCGCCTTAGAACCTCACCCCTATCTTCGGGTGGGACGGCGCATTCGCGTGCGGAGTGGGCCTCTTCAGGGGCTGGAAGGCATCATCGTGCGGAAGAAGGACCGCTGTCGCCTGGTCTTTTCTATCGATTTGATCATGCGCTCCGTAGCTGTCGAAGTGGATGAGTGTGAAGTTGAGTTCGTGGCCTGAGGTGTTTCATACGTGTCGCTGGGATTCAGATCGAGAGAACACACAATGCTAAGACAGTCGATTTTCTTTCCTAAGAATCTGCGGTGGGAAGTTGTGAGCTGTATCACCTTACTCATGTTGTGCCCTTCACTAAACGGGCAGGTGAATCAGGTTCCTCGTGCACGAAGTACGTCTACTCAGGGTGTCGAAAACGCGCCCCTCTCCGATCTCGCCAAAGATAACCTTGAACGCGTCGCTGCTTCTTCTATTCAGATCCGGGAAATACTCATCAAGGACGCTGGATTGCTCGTGGAATTGAAGCGATGGGTGGCGAAGGAAGCCAGCGACGCCGGCCAGATCGTGAAGGAGTCTGATCTCTCCGAGCAAGTAATCTTCGATCGCCTTGATCGCGACGTTAAGTTCCGGTCCGTGGCGACTCTCCTCTTGCAGAGGTATGGCTATCTGTTGCCTTCGCCGAATCCCGATTCAAATTTCGCCAAGGAGCAGGAGTTCATCCTCAAAGAACGCGCCCGGCGTCTCGTCCAGGTCGAGGCACAAGAAGACGCTGAAGCTTTGCGCCAGAAGAACGACCAAGAGGTGGAGCGTACGAGTATCTGCGATCAGTCGGATCCAGCATGTCAAGACACTGGTGCGCGCAAACCGCGCTCGACTTCACCTGCCAGCAGAGAACGGCAGCGTCCGGAGTCGAATCCAAGCACATCGCCAGAGATACCGCAGCAAGCTGCTCCATCAGGAACACTGCGGACAAGCCTTCAGCCCGAACAGCCGGAGTCATTTATACGTCCAGCGTCGGCCGAAATTGAACTGGCATCCAAGATGGTTCCATTTGGAACGGACGGTTTCTCCGCGTCTCAACCTCCCGATGCTCTGGCCACAGGCGGCCTGACAGCCCGCAGCGGCAATCCTTATCCCGACCCGCGAGAGACGATTTCTCGAGCCGATATACCCGATAATCAAACGGTTTACGATAACCGGCGCCGGCCCAAGGTGGGTCAGCTCGAAGAAGATGTCACGCCCGTGAGGATGGTGCGGCCTGCGAATCCATATTCCGATATTCCCTCGCTTTACGACATGTATGTACAAGCAGCCACCTGGCAGCGTCCGGCGGAACGCTTTGGACTCGATGTTTTTCGCAATACCGCAAATCGGCCGGACGTAATTCCGATGGACCTCCCCGTTGGCCCTGACTACGTGGTCGGAACGGGCGATACGTTGGCCATTGACCTCTGGGGAAGCGTCTCGCAGAGGTTGGTACGCCCAGTAGATCGCGAAGGCCGAGTTGCGCTGCCCGATACGGCTCCTCTGTTTGTCAGCGGGAGGAATCTTGGCGAGATCCAGTTAGACGTGCAGCATGCGCTGCGTTCGGTTTTTCGGGATGTGTCGGCCGATGTCTCGGTGTCGCGCCTTCGAACGGTGCGAGTCTACGTCGTCGGAGAGGTCGCGGAACCTGGGGGCTATGACATCAGCTCGCTCTCCACTCCACTCAATGCCCTGTTTGCGGCAGGCGGAATTACTCCGCGCGGTTCCTTGCGAGCTCTGCGGCATTTCCGCGGCAAACAATTGATCGAGCAAGTGGATGCCTACGATCTGCTTATGCACGGCATTCGTTCTGACTTGAAGCGACTGGAGAATGGCGATACGCTGCAGGTCCCACCGGTAGGTCCGCAAGTAACCGTCGACGGCATGGTGCGGCGTCCTGCGGTGTATGAATTGTCGGAGGAGAAAACGCTGGCCGAGGGACTTGCGCTGGCGGGAGGCATCTTGCCCACGGCGGCATTGCGCCACATCGAGGTGCAACGCGTGCAGGCCCACGAAAAGCGCACGATGTTGACCTTGGATCTCACCAGCAGCGATGCCCAGGACGTGGAAAAGCAGCTACAGGCGTTCGAGATTCGCGACGGCGATCAGATACATATCTTTCCAATTGCCAACTACAACGAGGATGCGATCTACCTGCAAGGACACGTAGTGCGACCAGGGCGTTATTCCTACAAGCAGGGAATGAAGTTGACGGACCTGCTTTCGTCGTATGGCGACATGCTTCCGGAACCGGCGCCGCATTACGCGGAAATTGTCCGTCTGAATGCACCAGATTTTCACCCCAGTGTGGAGAGTTTCGATATTTCAGCAGCTCTGGAAAATCCTGCTGCCGCACCCTTACTGAAACCCTTGGACACGGTGCGGATCTTCAGTCGCTACGATTTTGAAGCTCCTCCGCAGGTTTGGGTCGGCGGAGAAGTACGGGCACCGGGATCATACCGTACGTCGGGTCAAGCGCATTTGCGCGATGCCATTTATCTTGCCGGTGGAATCACGCCCGATGCGTCCCTCGATTCGGCACAATTGTTCCGCACGCAGGCGGATGGCACGATGAAGATTCTCAGCGTCGACTTACATGAAGCGCTAGCCGGGAACCCGGTCGATAACATTATCTTGCAGTCGCGCGATCGCTTGCTGATCCATAAGAGCCTGGAGAAAGTTGACGCGCCCACGGTCGACATTCGAGGCGAAGTCGCCAAGCCAGGGCGCTATCCGCTTACCGGCAACATGCGCGTCGAGGACCTTGTGAGCGTCGCCGGCGGCCTGAAGCGAAGCGCGTTTGCGGATAGTGCTGATCTGACTCGCTTTGTTGCCAGCAGCGGGTCGAATCAGCACGTCGAGATCAAACTCGCCGCTGCGCTCTCCGGTGATGTGAACGACAATCTCCCGCTGCGGAATGGAGATGTGCTGGCGGTTCGACAGATCCCACAGTGGAATGATCTGGGCGCCTCGGTCACGGTGAAAGGTGAAGTGCAGCATCCCGCTACCTACGGAATCGAACCGGGAGAGAAGCTCAGTTCGCTGCTTGCACGGTGCAACGGGTTCACCTCTCAAGCGTTTCCCTACGGAGCCGTGCTCATCCGCCAGGAAGTACGTGAACTGGAGATGAGATCGCACCGGGAACTTGTCAGCCGGCTCAAGAACGAAGAGCGCTACTTGAAAGCTATGCCGGAAGGCGATACCGATCAAAAGAATGCCAAACTCGCGGCCATCACGCAGACGGATACGGTGCTTGAACAACTGGAGGCGACCGCGCCCGTCGGAAGAGTTGTCATTCATATTCCTTCCGACTCGAAGCGGCTGGCGAAAACGGCTGCGGACATTTCCTTACGAGATGGCGATGTCCTCGTCATACCGAAGAAGACGAACTACGTCGTAGTGAGTGGCCAGGTGTTCAATCCCACCGCCGTCAGCTACCTGCCGAATAAGAGTGCGAAGTGGTATCTGAGCCAATCGGGAGGCTTGACGCAGATTGCCGACAAAGGCGCCGTCTTCGTCGTTCGGGCCGACGGTTCGGTGCTGTCGGCCAAGAACAACTCGGGATTCTGGATGGGCGATCCGATGAATGCCGTTTTGAAACCGGGAGATTCCATCGTGGTGCCAGAGAAAGCACCGAAAATTGCCGGTCGGAATTGGGCGCCGATTCTGCAGGCTGCTCAAGTTGCCTCTTCGGTGGCTCTCACAGCTGCATACATCCATCCCTAGGCCCCGGAGTGCCGGTGTGCGGATAGACAAAATTGCGTTGGCCATGATCGTTGGGACTGCTGTTGGTTTCGTGCCCGTAGTTAAGGTTAAGGCTCAAGAAGCGACCGCACGACAAGAGAGTAACGACCAGATGGTGACTGCACCCACAACGGGCCACATGACCGAATCGCACCCCGCCATGACGCCTGTGGCTCAATCGAGGTACGTCGCGTCCGACGATGCCTCAAGAGCCGGATTCAGCGGTCACTTTGCCGACTTGTTCGAAGATCAAAAAGCGATCTGGACCAGCCCATCTCGCGTTCGATTGTCAGATGCGACGTGGCTCGTGCCACTCGGCGGAGTCACCGCGGGTCTGTTCGTTACGGACCACGACTACGCTGCGTCGATTAATCAGAATCCAACCACTCTCCACCATTACAAGTCAGTCTCGAACTACGGCGTCGCCGGACTGATCGGTGGAGGAGCCGCGCTTTACCTCCTAAGCTTTCCTGCCCATAACGAACGCTGGCGGGAAACAGGATTTCTCGCCGGTGAAGCCGCCGTGAATAGCTTGCTGACAGTGGAAGCGCTGAAGTATTCGCTGCGGCGTGAGCGTCCATATCAGGGCAACGGAGGCGGGGATTTCTTCAGCAGCGGCACTTCGTTTCCTTCCGAACATGCGGCGGCTGCCTGGTCGATTGCCGGCGTGTTCGCGCACGAATATCCCGGAACTCTGCCGAAGTTGCTGGCCTACGGAACAGCGTCGGCCATCAGTCTTTCGCGCGTGAAGGGGCGGCAACACTTTCCTTCTGATGTTCTCGTCGGTAGCGTCCTCGGCTATCTCATTTCGCAGAACATCTATCGACGTCATCATGATCCAGAAATCGGTGGCGCGGCCTGGGAGTCTCCGCACGACTTTTTCAGCGACGACAAAATCCGCACTCCGTCATTCATGGGTTCGCCCTATGTTCCGCTCGATAGCTGGATCTATCCCGCGATGGAGCGGCTGGCAGCCATGGGTTATGTAAGGAGTGCAATTCTTGGATTACGGCCCTGGACTCGGCTCGAGTGCGCCCGGTTACTGAGCGAAGCAGCAGAACGTCACCCTGAAACGGATGGTCCGCCCGAGGTCCAAGACCTTTACCGTTCACTCGCTGGCGAGTTTGCGCACGAATCCATTGCTGGAGAGGGCGGAGACAACGTTCATGCGCAGATGGAATCGGTCTACGCTCGTGCCACAGGTATCTCAGGACAGCCTCTTACGGACAACGAGCACTTTGGTCAGACGATTCTCAACGACTTTGGAAGACCGTACCAGCAAGGCTTCAACAGCGTGATCGGGACTTCAGGATGGACCACTGCCGGTCCATTCGTGATCTACGCGCGTGGAGAATATCAGTCTGCCTCTTCGGCGCCCTCACTCTCTCCGTCAACGTTAAATTTCATAAGCAACGCGGATAACCTGCCTCCGAATGCGCCACAGATGCCGTTCGCCGCGGTGAGTCGCTTTCGGATGCTGGATGCTTACGTCGGGATGAACCTCGCCAATTGGCAGATTTCCTTCGGCAAACAGAGTTTGTGGTGGGGGCCGGGAGAAGAAGGCGCGATGCTCTTCACGAACAATGCGGAACCGCTGAACAAAATGTTCCGCATCAACCGCGTCAGTCCATTTCACCTGGGTTTCTTCGGCGACATCCGCATGGAATTCTTTATCGGGCAAGTCGCGGGGCAACAATTCGTAAACAATTCAACACGAGAAGGCGGTTTCAATTCAGGACTCATCGGGCAGTACGGTATAAGTCTCAGTCCCCAACCATTTATTGATGGAGCCAAGGTCAGCCTGAAATTAACGCCCAATTTCGAAATCAGCATGTCGAAGACGACGCTCTATGGAGGTCCCGGCAATCCACTCACCGCCAATACCCTCCTCAAGAGTTTTGTCGGAGGTCACGTCGGGAATTCTCCTCTAGGCGACGGCAGAGCGGCACTTGACTTTACTTACCGTCTTCCGAAAATGCGCGATTGGGCCTCATTCTATCTGGATTCGTTTCAGGAAGACGAAAAATCACCCGTCAACCGGCCCTACAAAGCAGCTTTCCAGAGCGGGCTTTATCTTGCCAGACTCCCCAAGGCTCCTAAACTTGATCTGAGAATCGAGGGAGGGACCACCAGTCCCATCAACTTCCCAACCTGTGCCAGTTGCTTCTACAGTAACGGGCAATACTTGAATGGATATACCAACAATGGCCAACTCATCGGCACGTGGTTGGGGCGCGCCGCTCAGGGAGAGTCGTTGAAGAGCACGTATTGGTTCAGTGCCCAGAGAAAGGTCAGTCTGCAAGTCAGGCATCGCAAAATTGATCAGCAGTACCTTCCGCTAGGAGGCACCCAGAACGACGCCGCGGTGGATGCGGATTTCTTCGTCAAGTCGGGATTCCGGTTGTCCGGAACAGTGCAGTACGAGCGCTGGCAGATACCGCTGTTGGCAGCGAATCAGCAATCCAACATCTCTACGTCGTTTCAAATCGGTTATTGGCCCCGGTTCGGGGCGAAATGAGTTTGGCTCCATGCCCAGAAGTCCAATTCGTGTAAGGCCCGAACAGGAAATCGTGGATTCGGCCGTTCTCACCCAGCCCGCTCAGGTTAGCGCGTACGAACATCGGGAGACCCATGCGGTCATAAGCCGGCTGCGGCTTTTGCTCGATCAGCGATTCTTCTTGCTCAGAGTTGCCGCATATGGGCTCGCATTGGCAACGCTTATTGCTTTTCTGATTCCCGCCCGTTATGAGTCTCAAACACAGCTCATGCCGCCCGACAGTGATGCTGGCTCAGGGTTGGCCTCTCTACTTGCGATGACGGCAAGGAGTGGAGGCGGCCTGGGCATGCTCGCAGGAGATATGCTCGGCCTGAAGACCTCCGGCTCGCTGTTCATTGGAATTCTCCACAGCCACACCGTCGAAGATCGAATCATCGACCAGTTCGATTTGAAATCCGTCTATGGGGTTCGCCGCATGCAAGATGCACGCCGCCGCCTCGAAGCGAACACCCAGATTGGCGAGGATCGGAAGAGCGGGATCATAGTCATCGATGTTACCGACCATGATCCCCAGCGGGCATCCGCGATCGCACAGGCCTACGTCGTTGAACTCGATCACTTGGTCGCCGAATTGAATACATCCGCCGCTCATCGGGAACGCGTTTTCCTTGAAGAGCGGCTGAAGTCGGTGAAGCAAGGTCTCGACGTTTCGGCCAGGGAGTTCAGCGAGTTCGCCAGCAAGAACACTGCCATCGATATCAAGGAGCAGGGCCGGGCGATGGTGGAAGCGGCGGCCACCCTGCAAGGGCATCTCATTGCGGCACAATCGGAACTCGAAGGATTGCGCCAAATTTACGCCGACAGCAACGTTCGCGTGCATGCCGTACGCGCACGCATTGATGAGCTGCAGAAGAAACTCGAACAAATGGGAGGCGGCGACCTGTCTGCCAGTACCGCAGATAACGGCGGAATGCTGTATCCCTCGATTCGCAAGTTGCCATTGCTTGGCGTCAAATACGCGGAACTCTATCGCACCAACAAGATCCAGGAAACCGTCTTCGAGTTGCTCACCCAACAATGCGAATTGGCCAAAGTACAGGAAGCGAAAGAGACTCCCAGCGTAAAAATCCTCGACCTCGCCAAGGTTCCCGAGAAGAAATCTTTTCCCCCGCGCTTGTTGATCATGTTTCTCGGCGCACTGGTGGCGATGATGTTGGGCACCGTGTGGGTGATTGGAGAAGCTGCTTGGGATGACATGCACTCAACGCATCCTGCGAAACTTCTGGCTCACGATGCCTATGCCAAGGTCATGGCGGACCTGGGACTCGTTTCCGCAAACGGAGCCAGCCTGAGCAAGAAGATTCTGGGATTCAGGCACACGCCAAAAGACCTGTAATTTCTCCTCGCGCGGACACCGACTCTCAACCTATGGCGATTGATTTGGACAGTCAAATAAATGAGGTAACGATCGGCGCAGAAGAGGCTCGTTCCGCATCTGCACGGTTGTCCTCGAACCTGACGGAACTCAAGGGTAAACTGCTCCTCGACACCCGGAACTACTTTATCAGCAAGATCATCCCGGGACTGATGGGATTGCTGACGGTCGCCGTATTTGTACGGGTGGTGGGCTACGAACAGTACGGTAGGTACGCTGTACTCGTGGCCTTGGTAACCGCGTGCGCGACCGGAGGCGCTGGCTGGCTAAGCCAGGGAATCTTGCGTTTCGAAAGCCAGTATGCCGGAACCCAGGACGCGGGTAGTTTCCGGCGAGGCTCTAACTTGGGGATAGTCCTTTCTGCATTGCTGGGAGGAGTTGCTGTCTCATTGATTGTAGGGTTCGGGCCGGCTCGCTCGGGACTGGTCGTCGCCGTCGCCCTGATCTTGTACCTTCCGATGCTGGCCTACACTGTGGAACTCACGCGGCTCCAGGCCTCACTGCGCTCAGCAGTGGTTGTGAGGGTTGAGGCAATTCGAGCCGTATCCTCTTTCGCGATTCCGCTTGCTTTGATCTTCGCGACCGGAAACAACAGTTCCTTGCTGCTTCTAAGCGGAGTTGGTATCGGTTACGCGATCTCTTTGGCAACCGGCTTCGCCAGTCTTCGATCAAAAAGTGTTCCCGCTTCCGGTCGACATGATTGGTTGGGCGAGTCCGAGCGGAACACTCTGAAACGTTTGTGGACCTATGGCTGGCCCGTCGCCTTGTGGCTTGTGTGCCAACAGAGTCTCGTCGTTTCCGACCGCTACTTCATTCATCGATCTTGGGGTTATTCGGCGGCAGGAGTGTATGCCTCGGTCTATGACGTGATCGTGAGATCATTCTCCCTTGTGTTCGCTCCCATCACGATGTCAGTTCACTCAGTGCTGATGCACAGATGGAATCAAGGGGAACGGCGGAGTACTCTTGCCGCGCTGAAGAAGGCTATGGGTTACGAACTGCTCATGTTTATTCCTGTTCCAATTTTCCTGTTCTTCCTGAAAACCTGGGTCGTGCGTCTAATCCTGGGAAAGCCAAACCTGGAAGCATCCGCAGCAGTTCTCCCCTTGGCTGTAGCAGGATTTTTGTGGCAGCTGGCTTTGCTTGCCCACAAACCGCTTGAGATCTTGTGCAAGACGAAACGAATGCTGCTTGGCATCCTCGTCGCGTTGGGGACGAACGTCCTAGGGAATTATCTTCTGGTCCCACGTTTCGGGTTTGTGGCTGCGGCCTATCTATCGGTAGCCGCTTCCTGTTTGTATCTCACACTACTGATTGTGCTCATCCCGGGCGACGAACTTCGTGCCGCCACTCGCGAACTCCCCGGAGGAATGGTTTTGCCGGAAAAGGTAGGAGCCTGATTCGCACTCAAGGTAGAAATAATCGCGGCCATGTCTGAATTCTTAGCCTCGCCTTGGCTTCCGACCTCATCGTTGATTGCTATGGCTTTGATTGCCCGAATAGTCCGCGGAACGTGGCTTTCCCCGGCTGCGTTTATCGCCTTGATCTGGGCGGTGTATACCACCGGGTGTCTGTTGCTGACCGACTACGAGGTTTTCCCTGTGGGCCCGTGGGTCATCGTACTGTTCGTCGGCTGCGTGCAGTTCGGCACTGTTCTATCCGAGGGCGTGGGCGCGATGTCCCGAGATGCCAGTCAGGCCCCAAGCCTTGAAGTCCACCCATCGCAGATGTGGTCAGATCGCTGCTTCAAATCTACGGCTCTGTTCACACTGGTGGCCCTTGCCGGTACGATTTACCTCCTAATGTTCAGCTTGCAGAAGTTTGAATTGGGCTTTTCGTTCATGGAACTGCTGAGTCTGGGACACCTGTGGTCCGTAGCGCGATACAGTGGAGATGTGGAGCCCTGGTCCGTACGTTTGCTGATCATGTGGGTTTACCCTGCGGGTCTGCTGGCTGGAGTTTGTTTCGCCTTAGCTCGCCGTCGGATCCACAAGATAGTTAGTTTTGCGCCTTTCCTTCCAGCGGCATTGATTGGAACTCTATTTGCCGTTCGGGCGGGACTTCTGTTTTCGATCGTGTGCTGGCTGTCGGGATTTCTCGCGATCCGCTATATCGAAAGCGGCGGAAAGTTCGCCCTCTTCCAAAAGAAATTCTTGATTTCAATATTGGCGCTTGCAGTCTGTGGATTTCTCTTCTTCGTAGCGATCGATACCCTGCGAATCTTTCAGCGTGGCGACGATGTGCAGGTTCGCCTCGATGGCTCGCGAATCTATAAGTATTGTTTTGGCGCCGTGCCAGCATTTTCCGCATGGCTTCATTTTGGTCGTGCTGAGGAGCCTACCTGGGGTGCGTATACGTTTTCAGGAGTCTTTGAGTTGCTCGGCATCAGGCGACGCCAGGTTGGCGTGTATGGAGACTATCTGACTCTCGCCGGCGGAGAGGATACCAATATCTACACCTTCCTCCGGGGCCTCATTGAGGACTTTACTATCGCAGGTGCTTGCCTCTTTGGGATTGTTTTAGGAATCGTTGCCGGAAGTGCAACGCGGCGCCAGTCAACTGGTCATGTTCTAACTCTAGCAGGCTATTATGCATTCATCTTGTTTTCTCCGATCATTTCTCTATTTGCCTACAACGGCCTCATCCTTGCATGGGCTGTGTCGGTACTAATTTTAGGGTGGCCCTCACACTCTCGAACCTTTGAATCACAATATCCCGTACCTGCCTGAGTCCATGGCGATAAGCAACCCGACCGTATCTGATTCTTCATCTTGGGATGCAGTGGCAAATACTGCGGAAGCGCCGTGTAGCGTTCTGTTGATTTGTGTGAAATACGGAGCTGACAAAGAGACATCGCAATATTTGCAATCGGTTCGACATCTGCACAGGCAGACGTGTTTGCGTGTACTCGTGATTGATAACAAAGCCGACGGCGATCCAGAAGCGTCAAGTACCGAGGGATACCCAACGATCAAGCCTGGCAAGAATCTGGGATACTTTGGGGGAGCCCGCCACGCGCTTTCGATTTACCTCGAAACGAATCCTTTACCGGACTGGATCATCATCTCGAACTCAGACTTGGCGATTCCCGATCCTGCGTTTCTCGATCGTCTGACCGCGGCCGCTTTAATCCCTGAATTAGGGGCTCTGGCCCCAAGCATTCGTTCGGGCTTGACCGGGGGAGACCAGAATCCGTTCATGAGAACCCGACCGATGGCGATTCGGATGCACTTCTACAAGTATCTTTATCGCAGCTGGCTGTTGTTGAACATGTACGAGCTAACAGGTGCGCTTTCTCACAAGATGGGTAATACACTTCGTAGTTTGACGAGGAATTCGTCTGAGCCGGCACGGCGTTCCCAGGAGACGATCTATGCCCCTCACGGATCATTCTTGATTTTGTCCAAGCAGTATTTCAGTGCGGGCGGAGATCTGCAATATCCGGAATTTCTGTTTGGCGAAGAGATCTACATCGCGGAGATGATCAGAAGGTTGGGGATGAAGGTGATTTACGATCCCTCGCTCACAGTTCTTCATGAAGAACATCAATCCACAAGGCTCTTCCGGTCCCGAAAGATGGCCGCATACGCATCTTCTTCCGCCGCTTATTGTGCGAACACGTTTTTCCCTTTGCGCCATCTATCAAATCAGGCAGCTTGTACATCAACATCGGAAGGTGATTAGTCAGTGTCCCTTGCCAAAGTATCAGTGATTGTCCCGATGCGAAACGAGGAGCACTACATCTCAGCCTGTCTGACTTCTCTGCTCAATCAAACCTATCCTCCGGCCGCATACGAAATAATTGTTGTGGATGGCAGGTCGTCTGATCGTTCGCGAGAAATCGTCGAAGGCCATCTTCGCGAACATTCCAATCTTAGCTGTATCGACAATCCCGCAGCCATCGCTCCCTGCGCAATGAATATTGGCATTCGGGTAGCGCAGGGAGAGATCATCATTCGGGCCGATGGGCATAATTTCTATCCACCCGACTACATCGCGAACTGCGTGAAGTATCTGGAGCAGACAGGAGCGGACAACGTGGGAGGCCCGTGGTTAACCGTGCCCGCGAATGAAAGTTTTGGAGCCCGGCTCGTGGCGGCTGTCTTGACCAGCCCCTTTGGCGTTGGTGACTCGAAATTCCGTACTGGCTCCGCCGAGGGCTATGTGGACACGGTGCCCTTCGGAGCTTTCCGCAGAGAACTATTCGATCGCGTGGGAATGTACAACGAGAAACTGGTCCGCAACCAGGACAATGAATTGAACGCCCGAATCCTGAAATCTGGTGGAAAGATCTATCAAACGCCAGCCCTGCGCACTGAGTACCGTCCGGTTGGAGGCTTCTGGAAGCTGCTCAATGTCACATTCAAGACAAGCCAATGGCACTTGTTTACTTTGAGTGAAAACTGCCGAGCGATAACTGTAAGGCATCTGGCCCCTGGACTGTTTGTAAGTGGAATGGTCGGTCTGTTGTTCAGCTCCGTTTTTAGTCGGGTCGCCTCAATTAGTCTAGGCGTCGTTTTGCTCTTCTATCTACTTGTGGGGTACTGCATCGCCGCTGTTCGAAGTCGGGATTACGGGTCGAGCAATTTGCTGGATACTGCCGTTAGCCTGCCTGAGTTTCCACGTCTCCTATGGCTTGGGGACGTTGGCAGGGGCGCCTTACCTGTTTAAGGACCCACCTTCTCGGCCCATTCGGGAAGGTCTACCGATGCCTAGTGGAGTCGGGAGCGCGAATGAATCCTGAGCAAGTGGCCGCAGATCCATGTCCGGAGCTACGAGAGCGAGAGCCCGCTGAAGCGAATGCTCGACTCTGCTTTACAAGTTCTTGAGACTGCGTCAGTCCCAGACCGTTTTGCCGGCGAGGTCGGTCATTTTCGCTCTGCCTGCATCCGCAAGGGGTGATTGGTACGATTTCCTCATCAGGATTTATGGTGAGAAGCTAACGGTGGACTCCTCCCATTGGCCGACCAATCGCACGTCTTAATCCCAAACTTTTCAGCATCGTATCGACTGTCAAGCCCCCTTGCAGCCACTACCTAGCGATAATACGGAAAAATATGACCGCGAACCCGACCCAAATTCAAGTTCCCTTCCATCGCGCGGATCTCGGCGAGGAAGAAGTAACGGCCGTATCTGACGTAATTCGCTCGGGATGGCTCACGATGGGTTCCCGAACGTTCGAATTCGAACGTCAATTTGCCGATTATGTCGGCGCCACTCACGCGATCTCCGTGTCGTCCTGCACTGCCGCTCTCCACCTGGCTCTGGAAGCCATTGGACTAGGTCGAGACGATGAGGTCTTGGTACCCGCCACGACATTCACCGCCAGCGCGGAGGTGGTGACTTACTTTGGGGCGAGGCCAGTCTTTGTCGATGTTCAACCCCTTACCATGAATATCGACCCGAGCGATGCCGAACGGAAAATCACTCCTCGGACCAAGGCAATCATCCCCGTGCATTTCGCCGGAGTTCCCTGCGACATGGCAGAGATTCTCGACCTCGCTGACAAATACCATCTCCATGTCATTGAAGACGCTGCCCACGCTCTGCCGTCTTCCTATCACGAGAAGCGAATCGGTATCATCAGCGAGCTCACAGCGTTCAGCTTCTATGCGACGAAGACACTCACGACTGGTGAAGGCGGCATGATTACTACCGAGAATGACGATTATGCTCGCCGCATGCAGATGATGCGATTACATGGCATCTCCCGCGACGCTTGGAAGCGCTATAGCGCGGAGGGTTCCTGGTTTTATGAAGTGCTGGAAACCGGCTATAAGTACAACTTCACCGACTTGCAGGCGGCGTTGGGATTAGTGCAGTTAGGAAAGTGTGACCAAATGACGCTTGCGCGGGGGCGGATCGCCGATCGCTACTCCGCCGCATTCCTCCCGCTCAATGCGTTGGAAGTCCCAACCGTACCACGCGACCGTACAAGTTCCTGGCACCTTTACGTTTTGCGCTTGCGGCTGGCACGCTTGCGTGTCGATCGCAACCAGTTTGCTCGCGAACTCGCCTCTCGCGGAGTCAGTACGAGTGTTCACTTCATTCCTCTGCATCTCCAACCTGCTTATCAACGGAACTACGGTTATAAGAAGGGCGACCTGCCGGTTGCTGAACATGAATATCTGCGAAGTCTGTCGCTTCCGATTTACTCGGGGATGCACGATGAAGAGGTCGACTACGTAATCTCTGCCGTCTCCGATGTCGTTGCTCATGGATCTCGATAACCTCGATTTAGTCCCGATGCGAGCGGTGAGACCACGACCTTTGTGATGCATACCTTTTACGCGAAGACCGGAAAGCGGTTGTTTGACTTGGCGTGTTCCGTCGTTGGGTTACTGCTGCTTTCGCCTGTGCTCGCGGTACTGGCATTGTTGGTGAAACTTACGTCTGCGGGCCCAGTCCTCTACCGGCAAAGGCGCGTTGGCCAGGATGGAAAGATATTTCGGATCGCCAAGTTCCGATCCATGTATATGGATTCCGACCGACGCGGCCTGCACATTACTGCGGCAAAAGACCCGCGTGTCACCCCCATCGGCCGCGCGCTGCGTCGCCTGAAACTCGACGAGCTTCCGCAGCTATGGAATGTCCTAAAGGGAGAAATGAGTTTGGTCGGTCCCCGACCAGAGGTGCCTTTGTACGTGGACGCCTATTCGATTTCACAGCGGCAAGTGCTCTCACTTCGTCCGGGCATGACCGATCCGGCATCCATCACTTACCGGGAAGAAGAAGAAATGTTAGGTGTTCAGTCCGATCCCGATCGTTACTACCGAGAAGTCATTCTTCCCGATAAGCTCAAGTTGAACCTTGAATATGTGAGTCGCGTGTCGTTCACCTACGATTTGGCACTTGTTCTGCGAACCCTGGGTTGCATCCTCAATCCCAAGACCGTTGAGTAGAGCCACATATCCTCCTGTCGCACCGGTTCTCCCTGTTCCGTAATCTGAACGATTCATCATCGCAATGAAAATCATTAGCTTAGCGCGAACTCTTCTAAGCAAAAACTCGTGGTTTGTGGGCGCATTTCAAGCCGTCCTGATTCTGTTTTCTCTGATCGTGGCATGGTTTTTGCGCTTTGACTTTACGTTGCCCAATCGCGGTCTTCTTCTGTCTGCGGTATGTCTGTTGGTTTTGGTACGCATGAGCGCTATAGCAGGCTTCGGATTACTGCACGGCTGGTGGCGATACACAGGGCTCAGTGATGCTCTGGACGTCTTGAAGGCTGTCCTGTCCGGCTCGGTGGTATTTGTTCTGATCCTGCGATACGGGATGCAGGTAAGAGGTTTCCCTCGAACCGTCTTTGTGCTGGAAGCGGGGTTGACGGCTGGGTTGCTCCTCGGCGTCCGGGTATTCTCGCGTGTTCTGGCGGAATCTGTTCGTCAGGATCTCACAGGTTCCAGGAAGGTTCTGTTGATCGGTGCAGGAGTGGGCGCTCAAACTGTGGTGCGGGAGCTCAAGCGGCCTGGAAGCGAGTACTCCGCGCTTGGTTATGTTGACGACGATCATTCGAAAGCAGGACTGAAGATAGAAGGTATTCCTGTCATCGGTACCGTCGATCAGTTGCCGGAAGTGGTCGAATTCTATCCGGTGGACGAAGTCTTGATTGCTGTGCCGTCCGCCACCTCGCAACAGATGCAGCGCTTCGTAGAGGTCTGTGAGCGCGCAAAAGTAAAATTCCGCACGGTTCCCGCGCTACGAGACGTGATAGCAAATCGGGTAAGCCTCAGTGAGTTCCGCGATGTGGATCTGGAAGACCTGCTGGGGCGAGATCCGGTCGATATCGATCTGCAATCGGTGCGCTCAACGATCCAGGGGCGCACCGTGCTCGTTACGGGAGCTGCGGGATCGATCGGATCGGAACTCTGCCGCCAGATCCTCGAGCACCAGCCTCGCACTCTGTTGTGTGTTGACCACGATGAGACGCGAATGTTCTATCTGAACCAGGATCTGTCAGCCCATTGTGGCGAGACGATCGTGCAGTGTCACGTCGCCGATGTCGCCGATCGCAGGGGAATGGAACGCATCTTCCGTGAGAGGCCGGAAATGGTTTTCCATGCGGCCGCATACAAACACGTCCCGCTCATGGAGTTCAATGTCTCTGCCGCCGTGCACAACAACGTGTTCGGCCTCACAAATCTCCTTTCAGTTGCCAGCGAGTGCGAATGTGAAACGTTCATCCTCATTTCCTCCGATAAAGCCGTCAGTCCAAGCAACGTGATGGGCGCGACCAAGCGCATTGGCGAGCTGATCATCGCTCACCGCCCCACCAATGGGATGCGTTGTCTCACTGTGAGGTTTGGGAACGTGCTCGGTTCTAACGGCAGCGTGGTTCCAGTGCTGCAACAGCAACTCCGCAACAATCAACCGCTGACTGTGACGCACCCGGGAATGAAACGCTTCTTCATGACGATTCGCGAAGCGGTTTCATTAGTATTGCAGGCGTCAGTAATAGGCGAGAAGGGCGACACCCTTGTTCTCGACATGGGTGAGCCAGTCCCCATCATGGAGTTGGTGCGGACTCTAATCAAACTCTCAGGAAAAAACGAAGACACGGTGAAAGTCGTTTTTACCGGGCTGCGCAGAGGAGAGAAGCTATTCGAAGAGCTCTTCTACTCGGATGAGCAGGTTGACCAAACCTCTTTTCCAAAGATCAAACGGGCGCGCGGACCGCTGCAAGATTGGGAAACACTTGCAGTCCGGCTAGATGAGCTAGAGGCAACTCTATTCATCAACGGTTCCAATAGCGTCCGCTCATGCATCAAAGAGATTGTGCCAGAGTATCTATGCCCGGTTCTCGGTTCCGCACGTCATAAGGATCAGGACGAAGAACAGTACATGTCAGCCTGACCAGTCCGCCGAAATGCAACCTCGGTTGCCGCGCCGCTCGCCACGTCATCAACCACCGCCTGCGCCCCATCCTCCGAAAATCTCTTTTGCCGACGGCAATCTAGCGTCTACACTGGCTCCGAACTGAAAAAAGGTCGGGATTCGCGATCACATCGCAGTCCTGACGAGGAGGAACACATGATGTTCTTCAGGGGATCGTTGAACTGTTCGATTGTAACGGCGTCGATGATATTGGCATTCATATTGAACGCTCGTGCAGAGAGTGTCCTTGCCGTGAAGAATCTCCGGTGCGAGTACAAAACTGACCCAATCGGGATCGATGTGACAACGCCGCGATTAAGCTGGGAACTCGTGGGCACGGAGCGGGGCGTCACCCAGAAGAACTACGAAGTGCGCGTGGCTCTATCGGAAGCCGGATTAGCCAAAGCAAAGCTGGTTTGGAACAGCGGTGTGCAACAGTCGGATGCCTCGATCCAGGTAGAGTACCGCGGTCCGGCTCTCGAGACTTCACGTGTGTACTTTTGGCAGGTGCGCGTAGGCGATCAGCACGGCCATTCATCAGGATGGAGCAGCACCGCCAAGTGGGAAATGGGGCTGCTGAAGCCCGAGGATTGGAAAGCACGATGGATCAGGCCAAACCTGGTTGAAGACGAGATGAAATCCAATCCATCTCCTTTGCTCCGCAGAAACTTTGTCCTCAAGAAAAAGGTAGAGAGCGCCCGTCTCTATGCGACCGCAATGGGCTTGTACGAACTGGAATTGAATGGGAAGCGTGTCGGAGATCAATACTTCACGCCCGGCTGGACTGCGTATGACTTTCGCTATCAATATCAAACCTACGATGTAACCAACCTCGTGAGGAATGGCGACAACTGTCTTGCCGCCATGCTTGGGGACGGATGGTTTCGTGGGCGAATGACGTGGGACGAAAAGAGAAGCAGCTACGGAAAAAATCTGGCATTGTTGGCGCAATTGGTGATCCAGTACACGGACGGTACCCAGGAAATATTTGGAACCGATGACAAGTGGAAGGCCGCAACTGGAGCCATTTTGGCCTCCGATATCTACGACGGCGAGACCTACGACGCGCGTCTGGAGAAAACTGGCTGGAGCGAAGCACAATTCGACGACAAGAGTTGGACCGCCGTAGTCCTATTGCCCACGCCAAGGGTCAAGCTGGTAGCGCCTGCTGGTCCAGCGGTCAAAAAGATCGAACAGATCAAGCCAGTGAAAGTTCTGACCACTCCAGACGGCGAGAGCGTCCTCGACATGGGACAGAACATGGTCGGCTGGATCCGGTTCCATGTGACCGCGCCTGCCGGGACAACGATCGTCCTCAAGCATGCTGAAGTCCTGGACAAAGCCGGCAATCTCTACACCGAAAATCTCCGCTCCGCCAAACAGACCATTCGTTATACCGCCAAGGGACAAGGGGTTGAAACCTACGAGCCGCATTTTACGTTTCAGGGATTCCGTTATGTCGCAGTGAGTGGATGGCCCGGTCCGATAACGCCAGACGATTTCACTGGCGTTGTTGTCCATTCGGCAATTGCGCGGACCGGAACATTCGAAGCTTCCAATCCTTTGCTGAATCAGCTGCAACACAACATCATTTGGGGACAAAAGGGGAATTTTCTAGATGTCCCGACGGATTGTCCACAGCGCGACGAGCGGCTCGGCTGGACCGGAGACGCACAAGTTTTCGCGCCCACCGCTTCGTTCAACCATGACAGCGCGGCGTTCTATACAAAATGGTTGAAAGATCTGGCCTTGGACCAGGAAGACGATGGCGCTGTCCCACACGTAATTCCTAATGTTCTGTCCCACGAAACACGCAAAGGCGCATCGGCCTCGGCAGGGTGGGCAGATTCCGCGCTGGTCGTACCTTGGACCGTTTATCAAGCCTATGGTGACCGGCGCATTCTTGAGCAGCAGTATCCCAGCATGAAAGCCTGGGTCGAATACATGCGACACCAGGCGGGTGATAGCTACATCTGGAGCAACGGCTTCAGCTTTGGCGACTGGCTCGCGTTCGCAACCACAGATTCCGACTACCCCGGTGCGACTACGGATAAAGATTTCCTCCAAACCGCATATTTTGCGCGATCCTCCGACATTCTTGCCAAAACCGCTCAAGTGTTGGGCAAAAAAAGTGATGCCGACGAATACGCAGCGCTCGAAGAAAAAGTTAAGGCGGCTTTTCTGAAGGAGTTTGTCACCCCCAACGGAAGACTGTCGTCCAATACGCAAACTGCCTACGCCCTGGCGCTCGAATTCGGGTTGCTCCCAGAGTCTCTGCGAGCCAGCGCTGCGGCGCGACTAGCCGCCGACGTCCGGAAATTCAAACACCTGACCACCGGTTTTTTGGGGACACCCGTACTGTGTCAAGTATTGAGCGATTACGGCTATTTGGACGAAGCTTACATGTTGCTAAACCGTACCGAGTACCCCTCCTGGCTCTATCCCGTAACGAAAGGTGCCACGACGATTTGGGAACGATGGGACGGGATCAAGCCTGACGACACTTTTCAGTCGCCATCCATGAATTCGTTCAATCACTATGCCTACGGCGCCATTGGAGAATGGATGTATAGCGTGGTGGCCGGCATCCGGCTGGACGAGAAACGGCCTGGCTATAAACACACTTTCATCCGTCCTGAGCCGGGCGGCGGTTTAACTTATGCCAAAGCATCCGTGCAGAGTATGTACGGAAAAGTCGCGTCCGCTTGGGAAATCTCGGGAAACAAGATGTCATTACGGGTAGAAGTGCCGCCGAATACTACTGCGACGGTGCAACTTCCAGACACCAAACTGTCGGACGTCAGTGAAGGAGGCAAGTCGCTTGAAGGTCGGACGGACGTGATGGATCTGCGCCAAGACAGCAATAATGTCTCTATGGAAGTAGGTGCGGGGACATATACCTTCGAGAGCCTGCTCACGAAAGCTGCTGTTTCGACATCCAGCAGACCCGAGTAAAGGTCGAACCGGTACCCCTAACAGGCTGCGGAAAAGACTCGAGATTCGTTTCAGGGCCTCGCTTCAGCGATGCCGCAAGTCGAGCATATCAATAGCCCCCTTTTGCGGGGCTGATGCTTGGAGTTTTACTTTTTCCGCGACCTGCTGGAGCACTAGAGTCGCTTTCGGATGTGCCACAGTAATAAAGAGAGCAGAGTCCATAACAACGTCGAGGCTAGAATCACCAAACAGGCATTGTGCTCTGTGATCTCTGCGCGCATCAGGAGAGCAAAGCCGAACAGGCCCACGCTACCGATTGCAGCTCCTGTCGCGTCCACTGCGACCAATCGTCGAGCGCGCGTCGAGCCGCAGAGTCCGGCTCGTGCTTTCTTCTCCCTCTCATGCTTTTGAATCAGCGTTGCACTCGACGGGAAGATGGCGGGAAAGGCAAGAAAGAGTCCGCCGATGCCGGACCCATATTTTTTCCCGATAATACCCGTTGCGGCGGTAATGAGGCCTCCCAAAACAAAGCGGACTGCAAGCTGGGACCACCGAGTCTCCCGCGCTGCCGAAGTGTCGAGTCGAATTCTCATGCTCGGCTATCTCAACTCCGACTATCTCAAAAAGATGTACCAAATGCCGAATGCCACGGCTCCCCACACGGGAAGAACGGAGGCCGTTACCCAGAGCGCTCCATAAGGTCGCCTCATCATGATCCAACTGACGCAAGAGGCGTAGCAGAACAGCGCGACAGATCCCGCCAACATCGAAGTCGACTGGATCGCCGCGTCGTCTTTCCCCTTGAATACAATCGTCAATACCAAAGTTGCAAGCGCAATCGAGGGAGCCGCTCCAAACAAACCTGCAAAGCTCTTCGGCTTGAACAAATCTCCCAGCAGTGCGAAGGACGAAACGAAAATCCCTCCGATCAGAAAGCGTAGCAAGATCACTTTCATAGCATCCGTAGAAGCTTAGAAACGATTGGAGAAGAACAAGTCAGAAATAGTTGTCGCGCGCTGCGTCTAGTTAGGATTGTTTCCGCGTAAATGCAAATACAGAGAAGACCGGATAATCGGTCAATGCCTCACCCCCTTATAAAAGCTTGATGAAACCTGACAATGATGATGTCGAGAACACAGAAACATTCACCCCAGCCGATGAGCGAGCACCTGAAAGGAAGGGTGATCTGGAAGCCCGACCAGATGAGCTTGGCACCGACCCCAGCCAGGTAGGAGCGCTGAGTGCCGGACAGACAGTTGGCTCGCAAGGGCTTTCCCCCGTCCCTGAGGTCAGCGAACAATCGGTCCAGGCGCTCGCAGACACCGATCAAGCTTTGGAAGCGGGTGCAGTCGAGGGCATCGAGGACGCGGCCGATCATCCTGAACGGCCAACTCATACTCACGAGGAATATGGCCGTCTTGATGAGATCCCTCCGCCCAGACGCGATGAGGAAACCGCTTAGCAGGTTCTTGCCGCCTCCCGTGAATACGCGCTTTGTCTCAGGTAACCCCTGTATTGGTTGCCTTTGTCCGGCAGAGGAAAATTTTGGAATCGAATTGAGCCGTGCTTTTTCGGTGACGGCCAGTTCAGGAGGTTACAAATGCGACAGATTTTCTTGCTTCTTTCAGTTTTGGTCCTGGGCCTATCTTGGGCCGCTGCGCAAGACTCCACCGGTTCATCTGCCGGTTATGGGCAGTCTCAAACGTCTGCTGGTGGTGAAATGACCGTGCAAGGCTGCTTAAACGGTTCCAATGGCAGTTACACCCTGACCGACAAGAAAGGGAATACTTATCAACTGACCGGCGACACCGCAAAGCTGAGTGAACATGTTGGACACGAGGTGAAAATCTCCGGAACATCCAGTTCGGGTGCTGCTCCATCCGCGAGTGCCAGCGGGACTGCTGGAAGCACTGGTTCCGAGCAAACGCTTCAGGTTAGTTCCGTCAAGCACATTTCTAAGACCTGCTCAGCGGGCGGCAGCATGTCCCACTGAAACCGTCCCAAACATATCTCAATTCTTACCGCCCAGCCATCGTGCTGGGCTTTTTTATTTGATGCAGAGTCTCCCGAGGTCCGTCGGTTTGTGTACTTGCTCTTCGTAACCCTCTTCTCTGAGCACGCCATCCCCGCATGTATCCGGAGAAGTAAAGAGTTCGTAATTTCATAAGAGTCTTTCGTACCAAACTCGATGTGAATCGATAGAGGAAACGTTGTAGGGCACTTGCAGGAAGAATCTGCAAGGCCTACAGCTTTGAGATGATAGCCCCCGCACGAATATTGCCTTAAAGAAGATAGTGGCGATTGACAAGACCCGGCATGCAAAAAGGTGTCGGCCTGCCGCCAGGCGGTGAGATATGCCGGCGCTCCGGATTGTGAAATCTACTCTCAAGATTGTCCTCTTCTTACCATTGTTCAGTTTCTTTGCATTTGCGCAGACCAGCGTGAATGACGTTCACATCATGCCCCGGCAGACGGCCCCAGCCATAAGAAGTGTTTCCTCGCTCCAACTTCTGGGTGATTCGGGCCTGCATGTGATCCGAACCGATGCCAGGCTAGTCCTGGTACCGGTGATCGTTACCGACCCCGACGAACGGGTGGTAAGCGGCTTAAGCCAGGATAATTTCGAGGTGTTCGAAGGCAAGACGTCGCAGACGATCCAACACTTTTCCAGCGAAGATGAACCAGTGTCGCTCGGTATCGTTCTCGACGTCAGCGGGAGCATGAGCGACAAAATGGATCGCCTGCGCGAGGCGGTGAATCAGTTTTGCGATACTGCTAATCCCCAGGATGAATTCTTCATGATTGTTTTCTCCGACGAGCCTCGTCTGGCAACCGACTTCACCTCGTCCCCGGACGACCTCAAAAGAGAACTTCTGTTTACGCAGCCCAAAGGACGCACGTCTCTCCTTGATGCCATTCACATGGGATTGCGCAAAATGAAAAATGCCAGGTATGGCAGGCGGGCACTGTTCATCATTTCTGACGGCGGAGATAATCACAGCCGCTATGGCGAGAAAGCGATCAAAACCTTGGCTAGAGAATCGGACGTTATGATCTACTCGATCGGCATTTTTGATCGGTATGTACCGACGCCCGAGGAATTGCGCGGGCCTTTTTTACTATCCGAAATTGCTCAACCCACGGGCGGACGGGCATTCACCCTCGACAACCCAAATAGCATGCCCTCTGTTGCTCGCCGCATCGGCATGGAGTTGCGCACCCAATATCTATTGGCTTACCGGCCCCAGGATGCGCCACGCGATGGCAAGTGGAGAAAGATCAGAGTCAAGCTTAGATTGCCCAAAAAGCTGGCGTTCTTGCAGGCCCGCGCCCGGACCGGATACTACGCGTCGGGGCAGCCCGAAGCCTCCATATCACCCGAACTGGTACACCCTGCTGGTCGCTGACCGCCCAATTGGACTGCATTCCTTAGGTCTTTTCAACCAGGCGATCGGCGGGTTCTCAGTTGTTCTTGCCAGACGCCTCCCCTTACGAGACTGTAGTAACGATTTCTATGTCTTCCGGCTTGTTCTCGCAATGCACCAGGACGGAGTCTCCTCTCCGCTCCAGTAAAAGGTCGACCACTCCTCTTCCGCAGTTAAGATTTCGCAATGAAAGCTGCGGAATGCCCTCCGGAAGAAACGGACGATCAAACAGGATCCGACCGCGCTCTGCCTGCACCGAGATTCCCAGGCAACCTTCCAGAATAAAAAAGGGTGTAGCAGCGGACCATGCCTGCGGTGAGCATGCGACCGGATAAAGGGTAGGACCTTCCGTCGGCCGTCTCTTGAGTCCGCAAAACAATTCGGGCAAACGATGAAGTTCGACCTCGTCGCTCAAATCCAGTAGAGCCAGCAGAAGCTGTCCCGCCATCTTCTTATATCCGTACCTCGCCATACCGCTGGCAATGATGGAATTGTCGTGCGGCCAAACCGATCCGTTATGGTACGAGAGCGGATTGTAACGGGATTCCGTGGATGCAACCGTGCGGATTCCCCATCCAGTGAAGAAGATTTCGCTCATCAACATCTCAGCCACCCGTCGCGCTCGCTCGGGCGATGCAATTTCGGTGAAGAGACAATGGCCTGCGTTGGAAGTTCGGACACGGCACGGTTTCTTGTGGCCATCCAGGGCCAATGCGTAGGTCCCCAGATCATTGCACCAGAATTGATCTTCAAACCGAGTTCTCAAGGATTCCGCCTGCACCTCGAGTTCGCAGCATTGATCTGCGTTTCCCAGAACGCGAGTTAATCGAGCTGCTGCCAGTTTCGCTGCGTAGACGTAGCCTTGCACTTCGCACAACGCAATCGGCGGTTCCGCTAGTTCGCCATTATCGTGGAAAACAGAATCGTTAGAATCTTTCCAGCCCTGCTGTACCAGGCCTTCATGAGAGCGCCGGCTGTATTCCACGAACCCGTCGCCGTCCACGTCTCCAAATTTGTCAATCCAGATCAATGCGCGTTCCACGTGGGGCCAGATCCGCTTCAGGAATTGACGATCGCCGGTGCGGTCAAAATATGCACCGGCGAGCACTACGAATAAAGGAGTGGCGTCCACGCTGCCGTAATAACGCCCGAAAGGAACTTCTCCCAAAATGGCCATTTCACTTCGCCGCATTTCGTGCAAGATTTTTCCTGGTTCAGAATCGGCGAATGAGTCGATTTCGTTAGCTTGAGACGAGGCGAGATATTCTAGAACTCCTCGCGCGATGTCCGGTTTCAGCCACAGTGTTTGTAATGCGGTGATAATGCCGTCGCGGCCGAATACAGTGCTGAACCATGGCACACCGGCATAAGGATAGTTATGCTCTGGATTCCCGGCGATCATCATTTCGAGATCGGACACAGAACGCGCGATCCAGTCGCTGAAGCGGGAATTCGGACTTGAGATCTGTGGGAATGTTTTCGCGGCCCCCGAAATTTCAAAGCGGGATGAGGAAAGCGCTTCACTATAGCCTTTGAAAACACGGGAACGATCCAGATTGCAGCCGATTTCCAACTCCAGTGCAACGTGTTCCTTCGGGCGGAGGCTGAACTCGAAGCCGAGACTCGTGGCCGACGATCGCTGTGGAGACACGTTGCTTTCCAGCATGGTCTCCCGTACGACCCGGTCTAACCCTTCGTAGGATAGGACGACCTTGTTCTCGTAGATTTGAGGTTCCAAATGCCGGCCGCGTTTCTCTCGAGCTGTCCCGCGGACCTCGAAGATATCGGCGAAGTCCGCATCGAAGTAAATAGTGACCGGAATCTCAAGGTCTTCCAATCCATGATTGACGAAGAATAGCTTCTCAAAGCAGGAATCCTTCCAGAGAAACCTCGAGCGCACCAGATGCATCACGCCACGGTGGATCGCTGGCGAGCCGTTGTGGAAGACATCGAGATTAGCAACGTCTGCAGTGAAAAGGAAGTTATTCGTGGCTACTGTGGAACTCAGCAATAGCGGCCGTGCATTCCACAGATTCAGGGAAAATTCCGAAAGATGCCGCATCCCGTCATAAAAGAGTCCTTCCTCCCCCAGGCCCGACGTCTGCACATCTCCCAAACGGTCGAAGACAAAAAACATCCTTCCGTACTTGAGGACCCGGGCCCGGTCGTCCGCCCGAGAAGCTGTGGTTGCTATGTAGTACTGGGTGTTTGCGATTCCACTTCCATCCAATTCAAGACTCCCTCTTCGACCGTCAACGAGGCCGATTCTGGATGTACCAGTTGCTGGTAGAGTTTCAGGTAGTCTTTTGCCATGCGGTTATCTGAGAAGTTTACCTCGATGTGCTGACGGCAGTCGCCACGATCGATTTCTGCGATTCGTTTCACAGCTTCAACCCCTTCGTCCACGTCGCGCACCAGGAAGCCACAAACTCCGTCAACGACGATTTCTGGAACCGAGCCTCCTGGATAGCCCACCACGGGAGTACCGCAGGCCATCGCCTCGATCATTACGAGCCCAAAAGGTTCGGGCCAATCAATCGGGAAGAGAAGAGCCGCCGCGTGTCCTAGAAACTCTCCCTTCTCCAGATGGCCGATCTCGCCGACAAAATCGATCAAGGGGTGCGCCAGCATCGGCTCGATTTTGGACTGAAAGTAATTTTGATCAGCCCGATCGACTTTGGCCGCAATTTTTAATCTCCTCCCCGAGCGAATCGCAATGTCGATCGCCCGATCCAGTCCCTTCTCGGGAGACACTCGCCCTAGAAAGGCGAGGTATTCGCCGCGATTCTCGTGAAACTCAAGGGAAGAGATCGGCAACCCGTGATGGACCGTTCCCACCCAATTCGCCCAGGAAAGGGGCTTTCGTTGTGCATCAGAAATAGAAACAACCGGAACCTCTCGAAACTCCCTGTAGAGAGGAACGAGATCCGGAATATCGAGCCTGCCATGCAGCGTCGTGATGCACGGCACTCGGGAGCGCCGGCTTTGCGAAAAGTGCAAGTAGTCGGTGTGAAAATGAATAAGGTCAAAATCATCCGCCTGGCTAAAGACTTCTTCCATCATCAACATGTGATGGGCAAGCGGATCAACGCAGTCCGAATCCAGCCTCAGGGCTTTCTTGCACGTTTTAACCAGTCGCGCGTTGGTCACGGAATCGCCGCTGGCGAATAGTGTGACCTCGTGGCCGAGCGCGACAAGCTTCTCCGTAAGCCAAGACACAACTCGCTCGGTTCCACCGTAATACCGAGGAGGAACGCTTTCATAAAGTGGCGCAACCTGGGCAATCCGCATCCGCTTGGCTCCTTTACCTCTACGTCAAGCAATTTTGTGTTGGTTCGACACATATATGTGCTCGAGCCAACAATATCTTCGCGAGAAGCACTCAACTTCTCGTCGCTCTATTCCCCCGCCAATCGCAGCATTGTTGAGATGTATATCGGGGCAATCTGGTTGGCGCGTCCTGCCCGCGGGATACGGATATCCCCCGCTCTTTCAAAAGTTTCCAATGGGTGATCGTATTTAAGTTGAATCACCCGGCAAGCCGCCAAAAGAATAAACAGCTGACGAATTTCAGGCCGAGAGTTAATTTCTGTTGGAATCGGGGATTGCCCTTTCCGGCTTAAGGTAGGCGCGGTATTGTTCCGGCACTCAAGGTCTCACTAAATTAAGTTATCAGCCACGAGCTGAAGAATTTCGTAACTGCCCGGCTCTTCCTCCGCTCATAGCCGCTGCTTACTCATCTCGCATGTAGAGAGAAGAAGGATAAGTGTATTGTCGGCCTGCCAGAACGCGGATTGGTTTTGTGTTTCGCGCGAACTCAGGAAGCGGCAGGGTTCCTCAAAGAGGGGAGTCGGGTTAGATGCGAGGCATGAGACGCCATCAGCGACAAGGACGCGGCATCTTGATCTTGGCATCGATGCTTGCCCTCATTTTGGCGGCTTGGGCGGGATGCCAAGGCTTGCCTAAGAACGTGGCTAACTGTCCTGTGACCCCGACGCCACCTGCGAACACGTCGATCGTGCCTCCGGCGGCGGAGCCTGCACCGGCGGCTTTATGCGGATTTCCATTGCAGATCAGTTCGCCGGGAGATGGGGTTGACGTCAGCTCTCCGGTCCCTATCGTGGCTGCGGCGACTCCGCCGGACCCTATCTATATCGTTCGCGTTTACGTCGACGGTCTTGCGGTGCTCTACACTCCAAAAGCGATCGTGAACCAGTTGCTTTGGATGCCGAACGGACAACACACGGTTGAGATTGTCGCGGAAGATACGGCGGGCTATATCGCCACCACATCGATGCAGCTGAACGTGACGAGTCAGACCCCGGGCGCATTAGACATCCAGGACTCGCCGGAGTGGGTTTCATGTTCCGCAGTGATCGGCCCGAATACGACCTGTGCGGCTGGTCGCGGCGTTGCTGTGTCGACACTTGAACTTCATCAGCAGTCACCCTCTCTGGACGGATCGGCCGCGAAATTCAGCCTGGCGGGCAAGCATCCTTATTCCAACGAGCTCTATTGGGTTCCTCTCGGCGGCGGAAATAATCCCACGCATTTTACTTATGATTTATGGTTTTACGTCGACCAGGGCGATCGACCGCAATCTCTGGAGTTCGACGTCAACCAGGCGTTTGGAGGGACGAGATGGACATGGGGAACGCAATGCGACTTCGACCAGACTCATCATTGGGACATCTGGGACCCGCTGAATGAGGTATGGAAAGCAACGTCTGTCCCATGCAACCACTTTCCGTCGAATACGTGGATCCATCTGATCTGGACGTTCGAGAGAGTAGGGAACCAGGTGCACTACATCAGCGTAGATGTCGCGGACCAAGTTTACGACGTTGATACGTATTACGGAGCGCAGCCGAATTGGTTCCAGGAAGAGATCGACATAGCGTTTCAGATGGATGGAAATTACGCCCAGCAGCCTTATAACGTCTGGCTCGATAAAGTAAACCTGCTGACCAACTGATTTGGCAGTCGCATGTCCGCACCAAATCTCTACAGCGAGCAGAGCGCAACCATACACAAAATGTGGGATGCCTTCGCTCTCCGCAGTAGAGCTAGGCTGGGAAGTAGGAGGTTGCTTATGCCTGACAAGGAGACCATGGAACGGGCACGCGAAGATGAGCGCGAGGGAAAATCGCCGAGCACGCAGGCGGGAGAGTTTGTCCGTGAGGAGATGCACCATGTTCGGGAAGGAAAGCACGGAGCTGCATCGACGAAGCAAGCGATTGCAATCGGGCTTTCGAAAGCGCGCCGCGCAGGAGTGAAGTTGCAAGCACCGCGAAGCGGGCAGGTGTCGGCGAGTACACGGGAGAAGGCGGAACGCGACACTGAAGAAGGACAGAGCCATTCCCGCCGAAAACCGTCGAGGACGCGTTCCCGGGCAACGAGTCGAGTGCTAAAGAAGGAAGGCTCCTCCGCAGCTTCGCACCGGGCGTTATCGAGGCAGGCTCGGTCTTCCGCTAAGAAAAGAGGTTCAGCTTCTCGCCACAACGCAGCCATGAAAGCAAGCCGTACCAGGAAGAGCAGGCGAGGATGAGGGATAAATCTATAAAGCGAGGTCGGTCGTGATTCGGAAACTTAAGGACGGGCAATATCGACTGTATTCGCGGAAGAAAAATCTCAAGACTGGGAAGCGCCGCAACCTGGGAACATTCTCCTCAAAAAAAGCTGCCGAGGCGCACGAGAAGGCAGTGCAATATTTCAAGCATCATTGAGAACGGGCTGATTGCTTCGTCGTTACTCGATTGTGGAAATCACCCGAAAAAATAATGAAAGTTCAGCACTGAATCGCATTCATTTCCAATGTCCTTTTGGGAAGGTAATGCGATTTGTGGTAGGTACCCCCTCCCCCATACCCTCTGAAAGCCGCGACTGGCGCGGCTCTTACAAAAACGCTGTGCAAAATCTTGAGCTCCAAGGGGTTAGAGGTCAAAATCTTGGAAACAAATAACTTACAGCGAGAGAGTGGGCTGGCTGCCATACCGCCTCCGCCTTGACCATGATGCGCGAATTGAATATTGAAGGCAAGGTCAGATGTCACAATCGGGCTGTGGATTTCTTCCCGGCGTGCTCTTTTTGCTTTGCAACGAATTCGAGTGCTTTCACCACAGGGGACACGGAGGAACACGGGGGAAATCGTGTTTGATAGGTGGCTGCGGGAACAGATTCACGGGCGGCTGAGAGAGCCACGCCCCTTCACGCACAGACCTAGTTTGGTGTCCCGAAAATACGCGAACAAAGTTGGCGGCCCATGGAAGCGGAGATGCGGGAGTACCGGTGCTGCAAGCAATGGTGCAGAGGTCCTTCGCTTCGCTCAGGATGACATCCGAATTATTGCGCGACTTGCGGCATCGCTAAAGCGATGCCCTGATACGAATCTCGAGTTGTCCGCAGGCGGCTAGAGATTCCTTACGGTGGTGCGAAGCCTTTCGAATTCGGGGGTGCCCAGGCCACGTTTGGCGGCCATGGTGAGATAGGGCAGGGTTTCGACTTCCATATTCCAGAAGGCTTTTGCAACATACGCGTCGATAGCGACGGGGTCGGTGGACGCGACCAGAGTTCTCTTCAGCAGAACATCTTCGAGATTGCCTCCGGTGGGTCCGTTGCGCAGGAGAATCCGATAGCAATCAGTGACGGTCAGCGTGGGGCGCATGAAGTCCGCAAGATCAACCAGGCTTTCGTGAATTTTCTGATGCAGTTGATTGCGCGATCCTCCGAGGATTCCGTACCAGTTCTTCATGCCGAGAGTGGTTCCAGTAAGCGCATGGTGCTTGGCGATGGGAACATTGATGATCTTATCGACATTCAGGAAGGCATCGAAGACTTGCCATCTGCCCAGAACCTCTCCTTGTATGTCGACTTCCTTGAAGCGGGAAGGATCAGGAAGAATCACCTCGGCACCGGCGCGCTGCGCGGCTTCGGCAATGCCGGAGCGCTGAAAGCAACGGCGAGGGTCGTTGCAACTGACGTCGGTAACGATAACCCGCTTCGCTCCCGCCTGCAGGGATTGGCGAACCAATTCGGCCACGACATCGGGATTAGTATTGGCGGCTTGCTCTGGAGTGCGATCCCAACCTATGTTGGGTTTCACGAGCACGACATCACCACGGGAGACGAAACGGTTGATTCCGCCTAACTCTTCCAGAGCGAGCCGAGCCAGCTGTGCCGGATCATCGCCTTGGATGATCGTCATGTCGGGAAACTTCGAATTCGCAGCGATGGTGTGCCCATGCTTCTTGCTAACGGCCAGAGCTATTTCGGGGCGACCGCTATGCTGATTGAGCCAAAATCCGAGCCCGGCCGCTCCGGCCCCAACGCCGGCGACGCGAAGAAGTTTAAGTAAAGCATCGCGGCGGCTGAGGACGAGATTGTCAGCTGGCATTGGAACCTCCGCTATCCTTCTTGCGATTCAGCAGGATTTGATTGTTGGGAGATCGACTCTCTCCCACGCTGGTGACGTAGACTGCAGGCCGGTCTTGAACCGGACAGGCATGCTCGCAAGCGCCGCATCCCACGCAGTGAGCGGGGTCAAGATATGGCTGCTTCACCAGTTTGGGATTTCCGGATGCGTCAAAGACTTCAGCGGGACGAAAGTAAATGGCTTTCGGAGAAGTAGGGCACCACTCTTCGCAGACGATGCAGTCGGTCGCCATGGCCCAAGGCAAGCATCGGCCACGATCATAGAATGCGGTTCCTAACCGAACGGGCTTGGTGGCTTTAGCGACGTCCACCGACCATCCTTTTTCCTTGGCGGTGATTCCCCAAATCGCACCCGTAGGACAAACCTGCGAGCAAAGCACGCAACTGGTCTCGCAGTAACCGATGCGTGGAACCAGAACGGGGGTCCAAAGCCCTTCGAGACCGGCCTGACTCATGGCCGGTTGCAGCGCATTGTTGGGACACACCTTCATGCACTCTCCGCAACGAATGCAGCGCGCGAGGAAAAACTCTTCGTCGACGGCTCCCGGAGGTCGTAACAGGCGCTCGTGACGTTCCGCGGCGAAGCCAGGAGTGGCGCGCATGAGAGGGACAAGCGCAGCGCCCGAGGCCAGCCCGGTCAGTACCTGGCGGCGTTTCAGATCGGCACCGATCGTTTTTTGCGCGGGGAAAAACTTGAACTTCAATGCCTTTTCAGGACACTGGCCGACGCAGTTCAAGCAGAGATGACATTCGGCTTGCCGCCACGGCACGCCGCCGATGGGGTCGTCTCCGCCCTGGCAGCGCAGCAGGCAACGATTGCAATCGTTACATTGCTCTGGACTCTTAGTGAGTCCAAGGATGGACCATCGCGACACCAGGCCGAGGAGTGCGCCCAGCGGACAGAGGGCCCGGCACCAGAATCGGGTGATACGGAAATTCAATGCAATAATAAGGATAAAGATGAGGCCAAGCCAAATGCCCTGCCGGAAGTAGGGCTGCTTGAAGTTGAGCAGCAGGAATCCAAGGATCGCATGCAGGATGCTTCCGGTGGCTCTTAGTAATTCGAATTGACTCTGTTCGAGTGTCCGCAGTGCGGCCTGCAGCGCGTAGTTGGTGCTGGGCAAGATCGAGAGTCCAATGGATCGCACCAGCAGGGAAAAAGGATCGAACCATCCCACGATGCCGGATCCCATCACGGTGGCCACGAGCAGAGCAACAAGCAGGTAATACTTAGTGGCCTGCCAACGTTTGTAACGATTGGATTCCAGAAGCTGTTTGCCGCGTTTGCGTTCTGACTTCAGGCTGCCGAAGAAGTGATGGATGGATCCGAGCGGACAAATCCATCCGCAGAAGAAGCGGCCGAGAAACATAGTAGGAATAAGGATCAGAAGACTAGTCAGCAGGCCCTTGTAAAGTGCGTGACTGGCCAGTGCGTTAGAGACGGCAACCAGGGGATCAAGTCGAAAGAAGAGGCCGACAGGATAGGGAAGTCGAATCTCACTTCCGGAATCAGTGAACGATCCTTTGAATTCGGTGCGCAAGAGAAGGAAGAGAAAAAGCGCGAAGAAAACAATTTGCGAGATCAGACGTAGCCGCACTGGTTTCAAGAAGCGCAAGAATAACCTCGGACGAACGAAGGGCGATGATCCGCGCTTAACGCCAAGAATCCATGTTGGTGTGCAGGGGGGAACGTTTCCGTGACCACAATCACGGTATCTTGTGCTCTCGGGTGGCAGGGCTCCAGTCGGCTGACCTTGGCAGAATCCGATATAACCCATTGAAAAATAAATACTTACCTTATCGCTATCAGGCTGGATGGCTGGGCAACTCGAAGCATTCTCTACGCAACTAACAAATTAGTTGACATTCTCATGGCCGCTACGTCTGAATAGTGGCGCTGTTAAGAGGAGGGACGTTGGCCCGCAGCAAATCCGCAACCCTGACCGAAGCCGAGTTGCGCATCATGAATGTGCTTTGGGAAAAGGGCTCGGCGACCGTGCACGAAGTACTGCAAGGTCTTCCCCCTGAACCGGCGCTGGCGTACAACTCCGTCTTAACCATCATTCGAATCCTGGAAAAAAAAGGCTACGTGAAGCACGTCAAGGATAAGCGTGCTCACGTGTACACGCCCCAGGTGGACCGGAAAGATGCAACGCGATTCGAGGTGCGGCACCTGGTGAGCCGCTTCTTCGGGAATTCCGATGAGTTGCTGGTGCTCAATATTCTGGAAGAGAAGAGCATCGATGCGGACGAGCTAGCCCGTCTTCGCCAACTGCTGGAAAGGAGCAAATAGAGTTCGCAATGATGGCCGGATTGGAACTAAATGCAATTGCGCAGCACTCGGCTTTGCGAGCGATTGATTCCCTGGCTGCGGGGATAGTGATCTCCGCATTCGCATTTTTATTTTTGCGACTGTCCCGCCGGCAGGATGCGGGCGCGAGATTTGCGGTTTGGTTCTCAGCGTTGCTGGCGATTGCGGTGTTGCCGTTAACAGTTGGGTTGTGGCCGCAGAGCAACGTCTCGGCTGCAGTCTCGTTACGACCAGCGTTCACTTTTCCCGAATCGTGGGCGGTTTATTTGTTTGGCATCTGGGCGATGGGGGCGGGATGGTCACTGCTGGGAGTAGGAAAAGCACTGTGGCATCTGCACGAAGTGCGGAAGTCTTGTGTTGAGGTGGATCCGGCGTCCTTGGATACGCTGATCCAGAAAACATTTCAACGCAAGCGCACTCGGCGGCCGATCACGCTGTGTACCTCAGAGCAAGTAACCGTTCCCACCGCTTTGGGGCTGGTGAGGCCTGCAATCGTTGTTCCCCGATGGGTCATTGAGGAACTTCCTGCGGCCGAGTTGAATCAGGTCATTTTGCACGAAATGGCTCACCTGCGGCGCTGGGACGATTGGACAAATCTGGCGCAGCAGATCGTGAGGGCGGGGTTCTTCTTTCATCCCGCCGTGTGGTGGATTGAAAAGAAAGTTGCGTTCGAACGTGAGATGGCTTGCGACGAAGCTGTGCTTGCGGAGACACGAAGTCCTCGAGCCTATGCGGAGTGCCTGACGCACCTGGCGGAAAAAACCTTCGTGCAGCGTGGGATTGCTCTGGCGCAGGCAGCGTTAGGACGGGTCTCGCAGGTTTCGCGGCGGGTGGCGCAGATTTTGGATGGTAACCGGGTAATCGGGGATAGCCGAGCCTGGAAATCGGCTGTGGTTCTTGTCGCGGGATTTGCAGTCATATGCTCAGTTGGAGTCTCGAGGGCGCCACAACTGATCGCATTTGAGGGTAGCCAGCCGAGTTCCGTTTCCAGTTCTGTTAGCGTTGATCACTTTCCCGAGGTGAAGTCGGCCATCGTGACGCAAGCATCACTGGTTGTGCCGCAACCGGCGAAGGTTACGCTCGCGAAAGTGAACGAAATACCTGGCCGGACGAAGTCTCAGCAGCCGCCTCGATCCGCGGCTCTGAGCTCGAGGGGTTCGAGAGCGTCCGACAATCTGATTCATCTGAGCGGCCTGAAAGCAGCACGAGTTCCAGTGTCACAAGCTGTATTCGTCGTGATCGAGAGTTCGGAGCAGATCTCGCCCGACGGGCGTTTTTGTGAAATCCAGATGTGGCGGATGACAGTTCTGCATACGGTGGGCGATCCGAGCAGTAAACCTCCTCGCAAGACTTAATGACGAAAGTTTGCGCAGAGGCAGAAGTCTTTGGTCGAGAACTAATGAATTAGTTGTATTTGAAATCTCTAACTTCGAAAGGATGTAAATAAACATGAGCAGCAAAGAGTGGTTCAACGAGAACGTAAGAAAATGGATGAGGCGGCTGGCCGTGCCAGTGCTGAGTTTGGCCTTGGCTGGTTCGTTTGCGACGTATGAATTTGTGAGGCCAAGCGCGGCGAGGGCGGCGGACTACGCTCCGTCGGCAGCGCCCTTGGATGCCGACAGCGTTAGCGCGCTAACGGCACTCGACAAGGCGATGGAAACGCTGGCGGCGCACGTCACGCCAGCAGTGGTCAACGTTACTGTGACGTCGCGGACAAAGCCGGAAACCGCCGGCAAACAGATGCCGGAAGATATGCAACAGTTTTTCGGGGGACAACAGGGACCATTCGGACAATTCTTCGGTCCGCATATGCAGCAGCGGCAGCCGCAGATAGAGCATGGGATGGGCAGCGGTGTTGTGATTTCGCCGGATGGATATATCGTCACCAATAATCACGTGATCGATGGGGCGGTAGACATCCGCGTGACGACCAGCAACCGGCGAGTTCTGAAGGCGAAGTTGGTCGGTGCAGATCCGTTGACCGATATTGCGGTGTTGAAGGTGACTGCTACGGACCTGGCGAGCGCTCCCTGGGGCGACTCCAAGGAAGTGCGGCCGGGGCAGACGGTGTTGGCTTTCGGCAATCCGTACGGATTTCGATTTACCGTCACTCGAGGAATTGTGAGTGCGGTGAACCGTGCGAATCCTGATCCGACGAATCCCAGTAAGCCGGGGGAATTTATTCAGACGGATGCCGCCATCAATCCGGGCAACTCCGGAGGGCCGCTGGTGGATGCACGCGGGGAAGTTGTAGGTATTAACACCTTTCTGGTTTCTCCCTCGGGCACGTTCTCAGGAATGGGGTTCGCCATTCCGACGCAGATCGTGAGGCCGACGGTAGAGACACTGATCCGCGATGGCAAGATCAGCCACGGCCGCATTGGAATCGGAATCGCGGATGTCACGCCGGAGAATGCGAAATTCTTTGGCGACTCCACTGCTATGGGCGGTGTGGTCACGCAGGTTGAAGCGGATTCACCGGGAGCCAAAGCCGGACTGCAGATCGGCGATGTCATTACCGAGATCGACGGACATAAGGTGAATGATGCGGGAGAACTTCAAGTGCTGGTCGGACAGCGCAAGCCTGGGACGCAGGTCAGCCTTACCGTACTCCGCGACGGCAAGAGCATGACTGTTCCGGTCACGCTGGAGGAACTGGGAAGCCGCTCTGGTGCAGGTAGTTCGACCGCCGGCGAGGGGCAAGGCAAGATGCGGTGGGGGCTGGGCTTGAGCAACCTGACTCCGGAACTGCGCGACCAATTGCAGGCGCCGCGGGACATTCACGGCGCAGTAATTGAACAGGTGCAGCCGGGAAGCGCCGCAGACAATGCCGGACTGCAGCAGGGAGACATCATTCTGGAAGTGAACCGTCACAAGGTTCAGAACGCGAGTGATGTGCAACAAGCTCTGTCCAGTGTTGGCCAGGGGCAGGATGCGTTGTTGCTGGTTTGGTCCAATGGCGGCAACACGTTCCGCGTGCTGCACGCCACGGAAGGCGCCTAAGTAGATTGACGGGGAAACACACGCCGCACTTTTCACGCCGATGTTGGGTGGGAGGTGCGGCGGGTTATTTGCATCTAAAATGACTGTGCTTGGAATTCAGGACGAGGGTCGAACTTTGAAAACGACGCGCGGGATAATCTTTGCTCTGTTCTCTCTGGTATCCGCAGTTGTGGCGGGCCAGACGGCAGTTGCGGATTCGAGCCTGGCTACGAATCCGGTTTACCAGAAGAATTGCGCGAAATGTCACGGCAAGACGGCCGACGGGCGGCATTTCGGGGGACCGTCGCTGACTTCAGACAAGGTCGCGAAACTCACGGGGGATGATCTTAGAAACATTATCTCCAACGGAAAGGGTCGAATGCCGAAGTTTGCCGGCAAATTAACTCCGGAAGAGATCAATGTGCTGGTTCAGCAGATCAGGTTGGGGACACAGCAATAGTTCATAGTTTGATCGCCAACGTATGCTGAGGGTGTCGTGGCATGGGCAAGAAACAGAAGGCAATTGAAAAAATAAAGTCCCGGCGATCGTTGGCCGGGACTTCTCACTTGCAAAGGGTTATGAACTAGGAAGCGCGACGCTGCTGATCCAGGTTCTCGTTATCTTGATCGTTCTCTCCGCCCTTTTTCTGGCCGGTCTGTCCGCTTTGCTGACCAGTTTGGCCTTTGTTGCCCTGTTGTCCGGACTGGCCGCTCTGCTGACCGGATTGCCCGCCTTGCTGGCGATTGCGTTCCATATCGTCTGCCATGAATAGTCCTCCCTTGCAATGCGCATCTCGGCGCACTCGGCGATTTAGTAGACTGCTTCAACTTAGTTGCTGGCATGGGGATTTAGGTTGGGGGTGAATGGCGGAGTTGCTGGACCCGCGCCGGCGGCTGTCCCCACATGTTTTATCGACGAGGGCGTGAGTGCTGTGATTTCCACTACGGGGTGGGCGCGAGCTGAATTGACGGGTTTTGCTCCGGGGGGAGAGTTTTCAAGCGCTCGAGCTCTTGCTGGGTCTTTTCCCACGCGGAAGCGTCGCGCTTGGTCGCGATGGGAGCATTGGGGTCTGAATAGAAGGCGAGAATATTATTCCGAAGCTCGGGCGCGATTTGATGGAAGTTGTCCTGCGATAGTTGATCGACAAGATGCGCATAGGCATTGTCGGTAAGCTTATATTCGCCGGCGTGGGTCATGCGGCCAGTATCGAAGTCGGTATTCGGTAGATGGAGCTTCTTCTCTCGCACTTCCACAAGAAGACTCTTGTAATTATCGAGAGTGCGATTGACGCTGGCAATGTAGAGATCTTCCGTCTTGCGAGTTGGAATTTTGAAATCCAAAGCTTTGAAAGGGCCAATTTTCGGAACAAAGCGCAGAAAGAATGCAAGTACGCGAGTGCCAAATCCGGGGCGGCGATACCCTTTGCCCCATTCCTTCTGGTAGTTGGCGCGCGAGAGATAATAGCGGAATTTTCTGGAGTTGAAATTCGGCGTTTCGGTCACAAGTTCCTTTTTCCGCGCCAGCAATGCCACTCTGGTCATCTCAGGAACGATACGGCTAATGGCTCGCCGGAACGTTCCAATCGCGAGATCCTTATTGGAAATCACGGCGCTCAGGGGAATGCCATAGGTGTCTTGAAACGCGCGTTCCAGGACAGTTTTTGAAACTTCGAAGCCGATAAAATCGTGAAAACGGTCTGAAGTGTACCGATTTTTCGCCACCTGGGTCACATCAAACCCGAATTCGGTACGAATGTGCGCCTTGGGATCATCCGCATAGGTGACTTCGTTACCAAACTTCTTACGTAGCTTGGGAAACTCGAGCGCGACCGACTGATTGACTGTGGGGTGCCCCATATTATCGGACGAATAGTGGGCGAGCGCCCCGAGAGCGAACGCGTATTCATCCAGATCGTTCGACTCGTTGATCATGTTGACGATGAAATCGCCGCTGCGCACGTAGTGTGTGAGGTCGCTGAAGTACTTGCTGCCGAAAGGGTAGTACCCCATGTCCTGCACCAGGGAGCCCCCATAAGCAAACGCGTGTGCCTTCTTCAGGTCGTCCGCGGTGGCGTCCGGGAACCGTTGAGCCAGGAGCGGTCGAATCGCGTCCTTCCACAGCAGGTCAACGACTTCTTCATGAGTCAGAACCGAATAGGCTCCGCACACGCTCGTTATTCCGACAACGAGTAGAAGGCCACAAAGCAGGCGACGCAGATTCAGAAGAGGTCGAGTCATAGTTGAATGGACAACGTTTGCGAGCATCAGCGCCTCGCCTTGCCCGGAATGAACACTCCCTTCGAGGACGCCTCAGTGTACAACGAGGTCGAAATCGAACAGGTTCTTTAGTTGCACGGGGGCGATTAAGGTTGCGATGTAGCACGAAAGGGTTCTCGATTCTCTTATGGGATTTCTCCAGGCGGGGAAAGCCGAACGCTGCTAAGCCTTTGCAGGGTACAGACATATTTCTGCGAGGCTACAAGGTTCGCGTTACTGACAGCGAAGGCGGGGAACGATAACGTGAATGCCGGTCGGAGAATTGGGACGCAGTATATCCCGATCGGTTCGCAGAGTTCACGGAGTTAGCCGCTTAATTCTTTGAAGGATGAAAAGAGGAGAAGAAAATGAGTATCTGGACAATCTTGTTCGTGATTTTGTTAATCGCATGGATTACCGGGTTTTCGGTTTTCCACGTCGCCGGAGGGCTGATCCACCTTCTGCTCGTTTTTGCGGTAATTTCCTTGATCTTGCATTTTGTGATGGGAAGAAGGGCTGTTTGAGCTTTGGCGGTAACTGGGTCTTGACGCAATGGAGGGGCCAGGGGACTGGCCCCGATTTTTGTCTGTACAAAATGTTTGGGCAAGTCAGTGCGCCGCAGTTGATTGCTTGTGAGGGTTCGCCTGTCCGCCTTCTGAATTCGTGTTGGAAGCATGCAAAAGAAGTTGCTCAGCCAATCGCCGAAGCTGAAGCATGGCGTCCGGAAGGCTGGTAGCCACTGCATCCGGGGAAGCCGGGCCGACGCGTTCCTGAGCCTTCGGCAGGCCCCCAGAGAAGCCCCAAAGACCAACGAGGATGGTGAGTTGCGGCAGTCGCGCGTGCAAACGTTTGCAGAGCGAGCGGGCCTGGCCGACCGCAAAGGGCGGCAGAGCAGACACACACGCAATAGCAAAGCCGCCCCGTTCCACTTGATCCAACATGTTGTCGACAGTATTGATGGCCAGATAGCGCGCGTCCTCGCTGCCGGCTTTGTGGAGTAACTGTGTGAGCATCATGCCCACCAGTTCATCGGCCTCGTCCCGGGCGGGCACGCAGACGATGCTGGCTGCTGGGAATGGGGAATTCAGCGGGGCATTTCCTTCCGATCTGGACTGTTCGCGCGATGTCCGATCTCCCAAGTCGTCAATCAATTCTCGAGTGTTCTGTGAGATAAAGTCTGCGGAACGGTCTCCGAGAACATCGGAGTGACGATCCTCCTCGGCCAATCGAAGGGCGGGAATCAAAACTGATTCATAGAGGTTCTCAATCGTGTTCCCCTGAAGATGGGACTCAGCGACGTTTCTGGCTTCGTCCGGATCCATGGCGAGAAGACGTTGATAGTAAAGTTCGTCTGGACTGAGAGCAGGAGCATCGCCTAACAGAACTTCAAGGAAACTCATCTGCGGAACATAGCGGCCGACAAGAATCAGACAGAGCGTGAGCGGCGTAGAGAGGATGAGGCCGACCGGCCCCCACAGGGTTGCCCAAAAGATGGCGGCTACCAGGATGGCGAGCGGAGAAATACCAGTGTGAGTTCCGTAGAGCCAAGGCTCGATAAGGTTCGCAGTGGTGAGTTCCAGCACCGCAAACAACGCGAAGGTGAGCGCCGCATGCTTCCAGCCAGGAAAGAGGGCCACGGCGATCGCCATGGGAAACGCAGTCGCAATCCAAGTCCCGACATACGGGACGAAGCGCAGCAGGCCTCCTAAAGCTCCCCAAAGTAATGCATGGGGAACTCCAATGAGGTAGAGACCCACTCCGAACAGGGAACCGTAGCAGGCGTTGACCAGGAATTGCAGCAGCAAGTAGCGGCTCAAGCCCTGACTCGCTTCTTCCATGGCTTGAGTGATGACGGTAAGCTGACCTTGCCCACCGAGCCGAATCAGCCGATTACGCAGGTCTTCGCGATTGATCAACATGAAGGTCATGAAGATGATGACCAGGCACGCGGTTTCAATGGGACCAGCCAATGGGCCGAGCAGAGTGCGGAGATCCTGGACAAGATTCGAAGGGGGTGCCGTTACCTGAACCGGAATGGGGCGGGGCTGACGTGTGCCGCCGTCTTTTTTTTCAGTTGCAGCTTTCGCCGCCTCTGCGGGTGCGGACGACAATTCCTTATTTAGCTCTTGAACGGTCGCCGTAGCCTGGCCAAGGGGAGTGTTTTTGTGCGCATGGAGTGACTGAACCTTCTCTTCGAGATTCGCAGTGTAGTCACGAAGGTGGCTGGTAATCTCCAATAGTTGACTTGCCACTCCCCATCCCACGGTGACGGTGAGTGCGAAACAAAATACGATCACGATAAGAACGGACGGTACACGGCCCAGGTGGGCCTTTTGCAGCGAGCCAACCAAAGGGGTGAGTAAGAAACTCATGACCAGAGCCAATGCGATCGGGATGAAAATCTGGCGACCGAAATAGAGCATCGCGATCGTGACTCCGGCGGCGATTATAAGAGTTGGCTTGGAGGAGTTAGTTACGTTCGAAGGGAGAACGGAGCGGATCAATTTACCTCCTACTGGACAAATGCAGGGCAGCGGATGGACGGTCATCCGCTGCCCCGCAGGGAGATCACGAACTAGCTAGCGGGCCGGAGGCGAACGTCGGTTGAGGTCTCGTCGGCAGTGGCCTCACCGCTGGAAGCGATGTCCTGTGCGCCGGTGCGCTTCAGGATTTCTTTGGCGCGCTTGGTCCAATCAGAGTTGTCGGAGTGAATGGAAAGCAGAATGCCGCCATCCTTCACCCGACCCTCATAGCGTTTCGCCTCGTATTCCGGGATGCCCATTCCGATGAGGGCGCCGGCGATACCGCCGACGGTGCCACCAACGCCGGCGCCAGCGAGGGCGGCCATGATCGGGCCAGCGGCGATGAACGGGCCCAAGCCCGGTATAGCGAGGGCTCCGATGCCCATCAACCATCCCAGTGCGCCGCCTACAACGACTCCAGTACCGGCACCGGTAGAGGCGCCTTCCGGGGCCTTGGTGTTCTTCTCGTGAGCAAAATCTCTGCTGCCGGAGCTTTCTGGGAAAAGGACCGAGATGTCGGTGTTGCGGAAGCCGGCAGACTTCAACTCGTCTACGCCGATCTCAACGGCGGTGATCGAGGGATAGATGCCGAAAACAGCCGTATTTTTTCCTGCCATAGTGAATTCTCCTTGGAATTTGAATAACTTAATTGTTGGCGTGACCTTTGCAATCGCTCGAAAAAAGTTCGACCCCCAAAACGTTGATCGTCACACTACTTTCGTCGAACTTGTCATCGTGTGCCCGCTGAGCAAGCATAGTGATGCGCTGTTTTCGTTGCCCATCAGGTTGCGTCTCTAGTTGCGAGACAGAAGGGCTGTACATGAAGCGCGGGCTAGATTCACCGGCGGTCCATTGCCGTGACCGTCGAATGCGTGGACAACCGACGTTCACCGGAATATCTCCCCGTCAGGGAATACCAGCGAATCCGCATCATCTCAGCCAGCATATGCGCGCCATCCACAAGAGGATTGATGCGAGTTCTGTCATCATGACCCCATCGGACTGGGACCTCGGTCACCTTGAAGCCCATTCTTTGTGCGAGAAATAGGATTTCGGGATCGAACCCCCAACCTTCAATAAGCTGCAACGGGAACACGGCCTCGGCAGCCGTGCGGCGAAAAGCCTTGAAGCCACACTGGGTATCTTTGAAGTCGAGCCGCAAGAGAACACGCAATAGACCGTTGAAGACTCTTCCCAAGAATTGCCTGGCTAAAGACTGGCGCTGAGTCTGCAGTTCGCTGCGCGCCCAGCGGGATCCGATCGCAATATCGGCGTCCGCCTCGATCGCCTGAATCAGTTTGGAGGCTTCTTCAATCGGCGAAGACAAATCAGCATCCGTGAACAGCAGGATCTCCCCCGTTGCATGAAGCATTCCGTTGCGAACGGAATATCCCTTGCCGCGGTTTCCGGGATTTTGAAGCAGTCGTACGATCCCGGCGCTCGTCCGGGCGTATGCCCTAGCAATATCGGCGGTTTGATCGCGCGAACCGTCGTCGACCACGACGATCTCGGCTTTCCACGCATGCTGTTGGACGAAGGAGAGAACCCGCTCGAGAGTGGGAGCCAGTCGCTCGCCTTCGTTAAAGGCGGGTATGACGATGCTGACGGTGGGAAGTTCGGCCAAGGAGGATCACCCCGAGATTAAAGTTGGCGCTAGCCCCCAGATGGAACGTTGGGGCCGAGCTATGCGGCCCGCGGCCGCTTTGCTTAGAGCCTCCGTAGGCCGGCCTGGTTGCGTGGAAAGGAGTTCTCGGGAAAGGCAGTGTCGAGGGGCGGGAAGAGGCCAAATCCTACAGGAAATACCTTAGGGAATCACTGGAGGCTTCGTGCTCCAATAACGCATATCTCAGGGCGGCGCGCGAGTTGTGCTCGATTTCTAAAACTGAGATAGCACTCCCCCAATTCAGCACGATGTGCCCAGTTGAGTTTCGCTCGGCGAAAAGAATGACGGGTGCACTCACGCAGCTAGTTTTGTGAATGCTGCTGCTCGAAGCTTGATGAAAAAACTCCTAGTCTCTTCGGGAGAGGATATGAAACGGTCCGCAGTGAATCAAGTTACACCAGCCGCCAGCGAGGCCATCGCTACGCTTCCCAAGAGTAACGGCAATTCGAAAGCCCACGACGAATCGCTTGACCTCAATGTAATTCTGACCAGCCTGCAAAGTATGAGGGATGGCGACTTCACGGTGCGGTTACCCGGCACGTGGGTCGGGCTTGCGGGAAAAGTTGCGGATACGTTCAACGATATCGTTGCTGCCAACCAGCATATGGCGCAGGAATTAAAACGAGTTGGCCACGTGGTCGGCAAGCAGGGAATGACGCGAGAGCGGACCCGTTTCCACGAATCCAGAGGCGCGTGGGGCGAGATGGAAGTATCGGTCAACACGCTGGTCGAAGATCTGCTCCGCCCAACCAACGAGGTGACGCGCGCGATCGCCGCGGTCGCGCAAGGGGACCTTACGCAGACGGTCCGGCTGGACGTGGACGGGCGTCCTCTGGAAGGCGAGTTCTTGCGCTCCGCGAACCTGGTGAACACGATGATTCAGCAGTTGGGCGTGTTCACGGCCGAAGTGACCCGCGTGGCTCGAGAAGTTGGAACGGAGGGGAAACTCGGCGGACAGGCGCAAGTGCCGGACGTAGCCGGCACCTGGAAAGACCTCACTGATAACGTGAACCTGATGGCCAGCAATTTGACTGGTCAGGTGCGAAACATTGCTGAAGTGGCAACCGCCGTGGCCAGTGGAGATTTGTCGCGCAAGATCACAGTCGATGTGCGCGGCGAAATTTTGCAGTTGAAGGAAGCCATCAACACGATGGTGGACCAGTTGCGATCGTTTGCTTCTGAAGTGACCCGCGTAGCGCGTGAAGTTGGTACGGATGGAAAGCTTGGTGGACAGGCGGTTGTGCCCGGTGTGGCCGGAACGTGGAAGGATCTAACCGATTCTGTGAACGCGATGGCCGGAAACTTGACGGCCCAGGTTAGAAACATCGCCGAAGTAACAACAGCAGTAGCCCGCGGCGACTTGTCGCGCAAAATCACGGTCGATGTGAAAGGGGAGATCCTCGAATTGAAAGACACCATCAACACGATGGTGGACCAACTCAACGCATTCGCCGGCGAAGTAACGCGCGTGGCACGCGAGGTTGGGACCGAAGGCAAACTCGGCGGTCAGGCGCAGGTGCCGGGCGTCGGTGGAACGTGGAAAGATCTCACCGACAACGTGAACTTCATGGCCAGCAACCTGACTGGCCAGGTGCGAAACATCGCGGAAGTGGCAACGGCAATTGCGAGCGGCGACTTGTCCCGCAAGATCACGGTGGACGTGCGCGGCGAAATCCTCCAGCTGAAGGAAACCCTGAACACCATGGTGGATCAGCTCAACCGGTTCGCTGGAGAAGTGACGCGTGTGGCCCGCGAAGTCGGGACCGAAGGACGATTGGGCGGACAAGCGAACGTTCCTGGCGTGGCCGGCACGTGGAAAGATCTGACAGACTCGGTCAACTCGATGGCTGGTAACTTGACTGGCCAGGTGCGAAATATTGCTGAGGTCACCACGGCGGTGGCCCGCGGCGACTTGTCGCGCAAGATTACGGTCGACGTGAAGGGCGAAATTCTCGAACTGAAGAACACGATCAATACGATGGTGGATCAGTTGAATGCGTTCGCCGGTGAAGTTACCCGTGTGGCTCGCGAAGTCGGTACGGAAGGCAAACTCGGTGGTCAAGCACAGGTACCCGGTGTTGCTGGAACGTGGAAGGATCTTACCGACAATGTGAACTTCATGGCCAGCAACCTGACTGGCCAGGTGCGAAACATCGCAGAAGTCGCAACGGCTGTGGCTCGCGGCGATTTGTCACGCAAGATCACCGTCGACGTGAAAGGTGAAATTCTCGAGCTGAAAGACACCATCAACACGATGGTGGATCAGTTGCGATCGTTCGCGTCGGAGGTGACGCGCGTAGCTCGTGAAGTGGGTACAGACGGCAAACTGGGCGGCCAGGCGCTGGTGCCCGGCGTTGGCGGCACATGGAAGGATCTTACCGACTCGGTAAATTCCATGGCCAGCAACCTGACGGGCCAGGTACGAAACATCGCTGAAGTATCGACGGCCATTGCCAGCGGTGACTTATCGAAGAAAATCACGGTGAACGTCAGCGGGGAAATCCTGCTGCTGAAGGAAACCATCAACACAATGGTGGACCAACTGAACGCGTTTGCCGCAGAAGTGACGCGCGTGGCGAGGGAGGTGGGTTCAGACGGCAAGCTCGGCGGTCAGGCGCAAGTGCCCGGAGTTGCTGGCACGTGGAAAGATCTCACTGACAACGTGAACTTCATGGCCAGCAACCTGACTGGCCAGGTTCGCAATATCGCCGAGGTGACCACGGCCGTGGCCCGCGGCGACTTATCTCGCAAAATCACGGTCGACGTGAAAGGCGAAATTCTGGAGTTGAAGAACACCATCAATACGATGGTGGACCAGCTCAATGCATTTGCCGGCGAAGTCACGCGTGTGGCGCGTGAAGTGGGTACTGACGGCAAGCTGGGTGGACAAGCTCAGGTCCCTGGCGTTGCAGGAACCTGGAAGGATCTGACCGACAATGTGAACTTCATGGCCAGCAACCTGACGGGCCAAGTGCGAAACATTGCCGAAGTTGCGACCGCTATCGCCACCGGCGATCTGTCGAAGAAGATTACGGTCGACGTTCGCGGCGAGATCTTGCAGCTAAAAGAAACGCTGAACACGATGGTGGAGCAGTTGCGATCATTTGCCGCTGAAGTGACTCGCGTGGCGCGCGAAGTGGGATCCGAGGGGAGACTGGGTGGACAGGCAAACGTTCCCGGAGTTGCCGGTACCTGGAAGGATCTCACGGACTCCGTGAACGCCATGGCCGGAAACCTCACTGGCCAGGTACGAAACATCGCGGAAGTAACCACTGCCGTGGCCCGCGGCGACTTGTCGCGCAAAATCACGGTCGATGTAAAAGGCGAGATTCTCGAACTCAAGAACACCATCAACACGATGGTGGACCAGCTGAATGCATTTGCTGCCGAAGTGACGCGCGTGGCGCGCGAGGTCGGAACCGACGGCAAACTGGGCGGACAGGCACAGGTGCCCGGCGTCGCTGGAACCTGGAAAGATCTTACCGACAACGTCAACGTCATGGCGGTCAACCTTACCGAGCAGGTTCGCGGCATCGTGAAAGTAGTAACTGCCGTTGCCAACGGAGATCTGACTCAGAAACTCACGGTGAATGCCAAGGGCGAAGTTGCAGCGCTGGCGGAAACCATCAACAACATGACGGGAACGCTGGCCACGTTTGCCGATCAGGTTACGACCGTGGCCCGCGAAGTCGGCGTCGAAGGCCGTTTGGGCGGACAGGCGAACGTCCCTGGCGCCGCCGGTACCTGGAAGGATCTCACCGGTAACGTGAACCTTCTTGCCGATAACCTCACGAACCAGGTGAGAGCCATCGCGGAGGTCGCGACGGCTGTGACCAAGGGCGACTTGACGCGATCGATTCAGGTGGAAGCCAGCGGCGAAGTCGCCGACCTGAAAGACAATATCAACACGATGATCGACAACCTGCGTCTTACCACCGACCGCAACACGGAGCAGGACTGGCTGAAGACCAACCTTGCACGTTTTACGGGAATGTTGCAGGGCCAGCGCGATCTGGCAACGGTAGGGCGGATGTTGCTCTCGGAGTTGGCACCTTTGGTAAACGCCCAGCAAGGCGTGATCTACCAGATGGAGACTGAAGAAGTTGGTGGCATGGTGCTGTTATCCGCCTTCGCAGATGATGGCGATAACGGTCATCTGCGCCGCTTGAGAATCGGCGAAGGCTTAGTTGGTCAGGTTGCGGCAGAGAAGCGGCGCATGCTGATTTCGGATCTGCCGGAAAAGACCGTGCCGATCCGTTCCGGCCTGTTCGAATCCGTGCCGCGGAATGTGATCGTGCTACCTGTGCTCTTCGAAGACCGCGTCAAGGCGGTCATTGAACTGGCTTCGCTCAACGCATTCACAGCGTCACATCTGGCATTCCTTGAGCAGCTCACGGCCAGCATCGGTATTGTGCTGAACAGCATTGAAGCGACGATGCAGACAGAGGGCTTGTTGAAGCAGTCGCAGCAATTGGCGGCGGAACTGCAGACCCAGCAGAAAGAGCTGCAGCAAACCAACGAGCAGTTGGCGCAAAAGGCGCAACAGCTTGCCGAACAGAACGTCGAAGTCGAGCGCAAGAACCAGGAAATTGAACAGGCCCGCCGCGCCCTCGAGGAAAAGGCAAAAGAACTTGCCCTCACCTCCAAGTACAAGTCGGAATTCCTGGCAAACATGTCGCACGAGCTGCGAACGCCTCTAAACTCAATTCTGGTGCTGGGCCAGCAACTCAGCGAGAACCCCGATCACAACTTAACTCCCAAGCAAGTTGAATTTGCTCGCACGATTCACGGCGCGGGCACCGACTTGCTCAACCTGATCAGCGATATTCTCGATCTCTCGAAGATTGAGTCAGGAACCGTCTCGGTCGAAGCCGAGGAAGTCTTCTTTACCAACTTGCTCGAAATGGTGGCTCGTCCCTTCCGTCACGAGGCGGAGAACCGGCGCTTGACCTTTGAGGTACAGTCTGACCCTCACCTCACGCGAAGTTTGGTGACAGATTCGAAGCGCTTGCAACAGGTTTTGAAGAACCTGTTGTCGAATGCATTCAAGTTCACCGAACATGGATCAGTTCGCCTTGCGGTATCAGTGCCTGAGAAAGGATGGAGTGAAGATCATCCGATTCTCAGTGGCGCCGCCTCCGTTGTGGCGTTTGAGGTGACTGACTCCGGCATTGGAATCGCGCCGGATAAGCAGCGCATCATCTTCGAGGCCTTCCAGCAAGCCGATGCCAGCACGAGCCGGAAATACGGCGGAACCGGGCTTGGGCTTGCCATCAGCCGCGAGTTGGCCAGCCTGCTGGGCGGCGAAATCCAGTTGCGCAGCACTCCCGGCCAGGGAAGTACGTTCACGCTGTACTTGCCGCTGACTTATGTGGGTCCGTCTGCGTCGAAGCTGGGACCGTCGGAGTGGAAAGCGACAACCACCCCGCTGCAACTCTCGCATGTGGTTGTGTCCGAACATCCCGTTGAGCACATCGAGGATGATCGCGAAAATCTGCAGCCGGACGACGCGATACTCCTGATCGTGGAAGACGATCCGCACTACGCCCGCGTGTTGTGTGATTTGTCGCGCGACAAGGGATTTAAGGTACTTGTAGCTTTAAGGGGTGCGGAGGCTCTCGCTTTAGCGCGTGAGTTCCATCCTACCGCGGTTTCGTTGGATGTCTTCCTTCCCGATATGCTGGGCTGGACCGTGCTCAATCATTTGAAGCAGGATCCCGCAACCCGGCACATTCCAGTGCAGATGCTAACCCTGGATGAGGACCGGCACCACGGATTGGCGCGGGGCGCATTTGCCTTCGTGACGAAGCCGACAAGCCCGGATGAGTTGGAATCGGCATTGTCACGCATCAAAGAGTATGCGACCCCACGGCGTAAACGTCTCTTGATCGTGGAGGACAATCCGGCAGAACAACTTAGTATTCGAGAGCTATTGGGTTACGACGACATCGACGTGATCGTTGCCGATACGGGAGCGAAAGCGCTGGATTTGGTGGGCAAAGAAGTGTTTGACTGTGTCGTGCTCGATCTACGCTTGCCGGATATGACGGGCTTCGACATCCTGGAACGCATGCGGGACAATCCGGAGGTGGCGGACTTGCCGGTCGTTGTGTTCACCGGGAAAGAGCTATCGCCGGAAGAGGATGCGCGCTTGCACACCCTGGCTCGCAGCGTGGTGGTCAAAGGGCGTGGAGTCTCCGGAGCGGCTGCTGGATGAAACGGCACTCTTCTTGCATCGAGTGGTGGCCGATCTTCCGGCAGAAAAGCAGAAGATGCTCGACCGGCTGCATCGGTCGGATGAGGCATTGGTCGACAAGAAAGTGTTGGTTGTCGATGACGACATGCGGAACATCTTCGCTCTGAGCAGCGTCCTTGAGCGGCGTGGTATGCAGGTTCTGACGGCGGGAACAGGAAGGGAGGCGATTTCGATGCTGGAATCGACTCCTGATGTGGCGATCGTGCTGATGGACATCATGATGCCGGAAATGGACGGCTACGCGACCATGCAGGTGATCCGGCAGAATCCGTCCTTCCGCAGGCTGCCAATCATCGCGCTGACTGCAAAGGCGATGAAGGGCGACCGGGAAAAGTGCCTGGAGGCGGGCGCTTCGGAATATCTGGCGAAGCCAGTGAATACGGAGCAATTGCTCTCCGCATTGCGAATGTGGCTGCACCGATGAGTGTTGGTCCAAGCAACGGTGGAGCGGTGAACCCGGCGCAGCCTGGGCTGGTGGAATCGCTCGGAAAAGTGATGAAGCTCCACGACAAAGTTAACATCCTGATGGTCGACGACCAGCCGGGCAAACTCCTCACCTATGAGGCCATCCTGGCTGAGTTGGGGGAGAATCTGATTCAGGCGACATCTGCCAAAGAGGCACTGGAGAAGCTGCTCAAGACAGATGTCGCTGCAGTGTTGATGGATGTGAGCATGCCGGAGATCGACGGGTTCGAACTGGCAGAGATCATTCGGCAGCATCCCCGTTTCCAAAAGACAGCGATCATATTTATTTCAGCGGTGCACCTTACCGATCTCGACCGGCTCAAGGGATATCAGCACGGTGCCGTGGATTACCTGTCTGTGCCGATCGTTCCGGATGTGTTGCGAGCGAAGGTGAGGATCTTCGCGGAGCTACACCGTAAGAAGCTGCAACTGGAGCGCCTCAATAGTGAACTCGAAAAACGTGTAGCGGAGCGAACCAACGAGCTGGAGCAAAAGGCCGGTGCCTTGCAGAAAGTCAACCATGACCTGGCCCAGAAGAATCAGGAACTAGACGCGATCGTGCAGACTGCTCCCGATATCATTTTCAGCCGGCATCCGGACGGCAGCCGCGAATACATCAGCAGCCGCTTTTATGACTACACAGGAGCCTCGCCGGGCTCCGCGATCGGCTTCGGCTGGTTGGAGTATCTGCATCCTGATGATAAAGAGTCGAGTATCGCCCAATGGATGCAGTGTGTGCGAATCCGGAGAGGTATATGAATCTGAATATCGATTGCGCGGCGCGGACTCCAAATATCGCTGGTTCCGTGCCCGTGCGGTTCCACTTCGAGATCCCCATGGGAACATCGTGAAATGGTACGGAACATGTTCTGACATTCACGACAGCAAGATGCTGGAGCAGTCGATACGCGACAGCGCAATTGAACTGGAACGATTGGTAAACAGCCGGACGGCGGAGCTCCGAAGGCTTTCCGGACGCCTGATGACCATGCAAGATGAGGAGCGGCGCCGGATTGCACGCGAGATTCATGACGGGTTGGGACAGGAGTTAGCGGCGGCGAAGATGATTTTGGACGGAATCCTGGCGAAGGGATACGTCTCCCGCAATGCGCCAAGCGTCAGCAGAGGCGAGTCAGATGGTCGATCGGGCCATCCAGCAGGTCCGAAGCATTTCTCATTTGCTGCATCCTCCGCTACTGGATGAGGTCGGATTGATTTCTGCATTGCGGTGGTTCTTGGAAGGATTAACGGAACGGAGCGGAATCAAAATTCGCCTGGAAGTAGATTCTCCTGATCTGGGCCGGCTGAAATCGGAATTGGAAACCGCGATCTTCCGCATTGTGCAAGAAGCTTTGACCAACATGTTCCGGCATTCCGGAGCGCGCAACGGAAGCGTGCGCATACTGGAGAAGGCGGGGAACATTATTGTGACGGTCACCGACGACGGGAAGGGTATCGGCGAAGATGTGATCCAGTTGCGTCCCGACAGCGTCGGAGTGGGCATCGGGGGAATGCGACAGCGTGTGTCCGAACTGGGAGGAACCCTGCGGCTGACAAATGCGAAGCCCGGTACTATCGTTGAGGTCGTCATCCCGGCGCTGAAACGCCAACCCTCCCGCGTGTCCGTCTCCGTTTAGATCAAGCCTCTGTTTTGGCTAGAAACTTCAAGCGGCTTTGCGCTGATCAACTTCCTGCTCGTCGGCTTTGATCTCGACTTGTTCGTGCTTGATGTCGAGGCGTAAGCGGTTGTAGATGCTCATGTATTGATTCGCCACCCAGACTAGGGAGAAAAAAGCGATGAGATATCCGCGCCAGTCCGGATACAGCAGGCGGTAACGAGCGACCGCCAGAATTCCAGCCGCTGCGTAGTGGCTGAAGCAATATTCACAAGTGAATAGGTAGAAGAACTTGCGACGCGCCAGCGACTGTGCGCGCGCACATTCCCGTTGACAATATTGGCGCGGCTCTCGAAATACCTCTTCGTGTGTGACGGTCCACGCAATACACGCGACCGGTACAGCCAATACGAACAGCCAGACGATTTGCAGGCCCAAGGTCATCATCACGTTGGGCTTTGGAATGCAGAATCGCGGGACTTGACCATAAACGATGTACAGTCGGGTCATTCCGGCCGCGATTCTACATGCTTTTGCGGATTTTACATTTGTGATGATTTATCTAACGTGAATACTAACTGGATGCGGGCGAACACGTCCTGTGAAGGAGTGACTGCACACGGCGGCCCTTGCGGGGCCTTTGCAGTTTGACCCGCCTGGAAGCCGCCCTTGTTCGGCTCGCATCCATTGCTTTTGACAGAAGTTCCCGAGATTTTTCCCAAGGTTCTACCACATACAGTTGATGTTCTTCGCCTAGGTCGAGAAGCGATTCTGAGGGTGGTATGTGTCGGCGATGCACTTTTATGTCAAAACCGTTGCGAGTGCTGGTTCACGCCGACCAAGGAGAGAAGCAATGAAACGAATCAAAGCTGTTTCGATCGTGTTGATAGCTTTCGCAATCACCGCTACACTTGCGTGCTCTGATCGACAGAAGGCTCGAGACATCACGAGCGACGTTCGGCACGCGCTGGATCAAGCAGGCCTGAACGATGTCAGAGTCGGCCAAGACCGGGATAAGGGCGTCGTGAGCCTGACGGGCAAAGTTGGGACGGATGATGACAAAGCGCGAGCAGAATCCATTGCGCGCTCGATCGCGGGGAACCAGGTGGTATCAAATGAGATTGGAGTGCGCCCGAACAATGACGACGGGACGGCGAAAAAAGTCGACTCCAACCTCGATTCCGGCATAGACAAGAATTTGACGGCGATGCTGGAGCAGCATCGTCTCAAGAGCGACGTTCGGTATGACGTAAACAACGGTGTCGTTACACTAAAAGGTGACGTGCACTCACAGGAACAGCGCAATTCCGTGGAAAAATTGGCGCAACAGGTACCGAACGTAAAGCAGGTTGTCAATGAACTGGAAGTAAAGAACCAAAAGGCGACTTCGAACAAGTAGTTTCTTTGAAGTCCGCGACGAAAAGCCTGCTCCTATGCAGTCCGTGGAGCAGGCCTTTGTTTTTGGCTAGAATGCGTTTCAAAGAAGGCCCCATCCCAAAAATCAGTGGAAGGGCGCGATCGGGTGCGAAACGGATATGCGCTCGGCTGCGAGGCTGCGAAAACCTAGATGGCCCTGCCCCGGCCGATGTGCATAATAAGCGAGACCAGGAACAATACGAGGAAAACTATGAATAGCAGCTTTGCAATACCGGCTGACGCGACTGCTATTCCAGTGAATCCCATTACGCCCGCAATTAGCGCCACAACCAAAAAGACCAAAGCCCAATAGAGCATAAGTTTCCCTTTCCTTTCGTCTTTGGAAGCCTGCCATGCGCATACTAGGCGCTGGTGGATCGCACGGAAATCCCGTGGACGCTGTATTTCTAAAGCTTAAGGGCTGCAGTCGAGGGAAGGAGCAGGTGCCGGTCCGTCCCAGAGGACCGGCACCCGCTTGGGGGGCGTTGTGTCGAGTAGAGATTGCAGACTAGCTTTGCGAATGGCTACTCACAATACATTGAAAACTGTATCTTTTCCCTGAAATTTCATAGGCACAAAGCCGCGCCCAGCTTAGCACTAGGGCGCCTACCCCCGTCCTCGGGGAAACTTCTCGGCTTCTTTACTGCCTCTACTGGATAGAACCGGTGGCTCCTGCAGGTTAGCTTTAGTCTCGCAGTCAAATCATGCGTGCTCCCAAAGAGCAGAGAGAGGGCAAAGATGAGACAAATTCTTTCCATAGGGCTGAGATGTCTCCTGGTGCTGAGCATTTGTTCCGCGCTCGCGGGAGTGAGTTGGTCCGCCGACGATAAGGATCAATCTGACATCACCAAGCGGATTGATGCTTCGGCGAGGGTTCTGAACGAGATTATGGCCACACCGGATAAAGCTATTCCAGACAAGGTAATGCGAGACGCGAAGTGCATCGCGGTCATTCCTTCGATGGTCAAGATTGCGATTGGTTTTGGGGGCAACCATGGCAAAGGAGTAGCGACTTGCCGGACGGGCGCAGGTTGGAGCGCTCCCGCGCCGATCACCATCACAGGCGGAAGCTGGGGCTTGCAACTTGGAGGTCAGGCGGTCGACCTGGTGATGATCGTTACTAATCAGTCAGGCATGGATCATCTCCTCTCCAGCAAATTCAAGCTGGGCGCGGACGCTTCCGCTGCCGCTGGTCCGGTTGGCCGCGATGCAGCCGCCGACACGGACATCAAGATGCGCTCTGAGGTCCTGACTTATTCGAGGGCGCGAGGACTGTTCGCGGGTGTCGATCTAAGTGGAGCAGCTCTGACCCAGGATAAGGACGAAACGCGCTTGCTCTACGGCAAGTTCGTGCCGTTCGACGAGATCCTGCATGGGAAGGTGGAAGCAACCGCTTCTAGCGCGCCTTTCTTGTCGGCGGTCAGAAAGTATTCCGCGCAGAGTAAGGAATCGAGCAAAAACGAGAATGCTGCGGGAGCCTCGTCAGCAGCGAAATAGCTGCGGATGCCAATCGGCGACTCGACAAAGACGGGCCGCGAAACGTGACTTCTAACGAAAGAGAGGGTTTATGTACACGATTCTTCTGGTGCTTCTGATTTTGCTGTTGCTGGGTGCGTTGCCTACGTGGCCTTACAGCCGTTCGTGGGGATACTACCCGAGTGGAGGACTGGGATTGGTCGTTGTAGTCGTGATCGTCCTGCTTCTCGCCGGCCGACTGTAGCGGCTGGGCTGTTTATCTATGTGTGACTTCAAATGGTGGGAGTCACCTGAGTCCCACCATTCGTTTTCTCCAGGAAAGCAAAGACGGGGTATGTGACCCACTTCTCGCAAAAGAGGCGAGAAATGGGGCACCCAGGGTCTGTGCGGGGCAATCCCCGGCAATGAACGGAAGCTGAGCATAAACCCGGCAGTTGCTTTCGTGCATCTATTCGCAAGATCGACGCAGAGAATATCTGCGAGGAGCAGCCGATGTCGAGTCATCAAAATTCTGCCTACAATGGCGAGCCGTTTTTTCAGGTCAGTCAAGGCGCAAGCACTCGTTATGTGAGAGACGTGCGTCCCCTGAAAACGGCGCCGCGCACGGGTGCGCGAATCGGCCGTCCACCTGAGCAAATCTGGGGACAGTACAACAACTATCGCGCTAACGGGGTAGCGGTATCGGCGATGATTCATATCGCAGCGGTCGGACTGCTGCTGAGTGGAATATTCGTCAGCCATCAAATTGCGCAAACTCAGAAGCGAGAAGTTGTGACATTGATCGCACCGTCCCCCGAGACATATGCTCTACCGGTTTCCAAGAAGTTGGCTAGCGGCGGAGGCGGAGGAGGAGACCGCGATCCAATTCCTGCTCCGAAAGGACGTCCTCCGGAAGCAGCATTGCAGCAAATCACTCCGCCGGCGATCGTGATGCGAAATGAACACCCAAAGCTCGCCGTGAAGCCAACTGTTGTGGCTCCCCCAACGGTGACCGTCGCTGAAAATCGGATGTTGAATCTCGGAACGCCGTCGGCGAGCGCAGTGATGCCGAGCGCTCCTCCTTCCAACGGAACGGGCGCCGGGGGTGGTATCGGCTCAGGCTCCGGAGGCGGGGTGGGCGTTGGGCATGGACCTGGCGTGGGCGCCGGCAGCGGAGGCGGGATTGGAGGCGGCGTATACCGCGTTGGCGGCGGCATTTCTGCACCTACCGCGGTCTCTTCTCCCGACCCTGACTATACCGAAGAAGCTCGACGGGCCAAGAAGCAGGGAACTTGCGTGCTTTGGTTAATCGTCGATTCGACTGGCCGTCCCCGAGATCTTCGGGTCGTACGTGGCTTGGGATTCGGGCTTGATGCCAAAGCATTGGAGGCCGTCAAGAATTGGCGATTCCAACCTGCATTGAAGGATGGGAAGCCAGTCGATGTGCAGATCAGCGTCGAAGTGGAGTTCCACCTTTACTAACGTTGATTTGTCAATTGGGTGATCGCCGTATCCAAAGTTCGAGAACATGTGGTTAGACCAGAATCCGCACCCTGCGGATTCTGGTTCTGTCGCGCTAGCGTTACTCAAAAGCCTGCCTTACAACTGTCCCCCCGGTGCACTAGAAAAATGAATCGGGGGTCTTACAGAGTCTCCTGCAGGGGTTTACAGGTGTGACCCGATACAAGCAAAGCTCTCCTTTTTCTACTCTAAGTCTCGTGTTCGTCGTATTGCGTGGCTGTGAGGCGAACAACTTTTGGGTACCTGAAGGAGATCACCGTGGCGACTTGTGCAATTTCTGCTACTGAAGCGAATGTGATACCGGCATCCAATGTGAAAGGCCGTGACGACTCCCAGATCAATCTGGTTAAGCGAGCGCAAGCAGGCGATGAACAGGCCTTTGCGACTTTATTTCAGCAGCACAAGAACCGCGTATATTCGGTTTGCCTACTGATGACGAAAGATGTGGCGGAAGCCGAAGACCTCACCCAGGAGGCATTCCTGCAAGTGTTTCGCACTGTCAGTTCTTTCCGAGGAGACGCGGCATTCTCTACGTGGCTGTATCGCGTTGCGGTCAACACCGTGCTGATGAAGCTGCGCCGCCGCAAGTCTCCCCCGACAGTGTCGCTGGACGAGCCGGTAAACTCCGAGTCTCCTTCGCTGCACCGCGATTTCGGAAAGAACGATCCAGAGTTATCGGGCGTGGTCGACCGAATCGCTTTGCGCCGGGCTTTGGAGGAGCTTCCTGAAGGGTGCCGGACTATTTTCGCGTTACATGAAGTAGAAGGCTATCAACATCACGAAATAGCACAATTGCTCGATTGCTCCATCGGAAACTCGAAATCGCAACTGCACAAAGCGAAATTAAAAATGCGTGCGTTGCTTTTTCCAAAGGCGAAAATTCGCCGGCGCTCCGTGAAGGTGGGAGCTGCGAAAGCAGCTTTTTGAGAATGGGGAAGAGACTTGCATTGGACTGAGGGGAGTGCATCCAGGGTGGCAGGGGCAATCGTGATCGTCGGGCCAGAAGAGTCCGGAATAGAGAGTGGGATGGTGACGCCCTCAATTCCCTTGTCCGGGTCGATCAAGCAAGGCTCATTGGCCTGCGTAGAGGTGCTTGGCCGTTCCGTGCTTGGACGCACTGTGGAAGAACTCGCGGGAGCGGGATTGGACTCGATCTGCGTCTTTGCCAAGGGAGCGTTCACCTCTGCCGTAATCGGGGAGGAGAAAGTAGAGTTCCATTCTACTGTTGATGTATGGCAGGACGTCACAAAGAAACTCTCGAGTCTTAAAGAGGATGGCGTTGAGGTGATCTTGGTCGTCCGGTTGGGGGCGTATATGGAATTCGATGCCGGGGAATTCATCCAATTCCATAGCGCGGCAGGCGAAGCGGTGACTCGCGCCTACGACGATCAAGGTGCACTGGATCTCTGGGTAATCTCGTCTCGAAGAATGCCGGATGAGAGTCCCGCGCTCGACTTTTTGTGGAAGACAAAAGCGGCCTACTATCCAGTGCGCGGTTACGTGAATCGACTGGAGAATCCGCGCGACATACGGCGCCTGATTGGCGACGGTCTAGCGTCCCGTTGTCAGTTTCGTCCAATGGGCTTCGAGATTAGGCCCGGTGTATGGATGGCCCAAGGGGCTCAAGTGGACAAGGGGGCACGTATTGTAGCGCCGGCTTTTATTGGGCGTGGAGCGAAGATCGCCGATCAGTGCCTGGTAACCCGTGCCAGCAATATCGAGAGCAATTCTTACATCGACTATGGAACGGTAGTGGAGAACAGTTCGGTTCTATCGAATACCTACGTCGGTATCGGACTCGAACTGTCTCACTCCATTGTGGACGGCAACCGTTTGTTGAATCTGGAGCATGAGGTGATGCTGCGGATTGCAGACCCCGTCGTTCTGCGAGCGGTGCGCGAGAGTAAAGATCGTGGGGAGTCTGGGCGACGAATGCTCTTAGGTTTTGAACGCGGTGACGCAGCCACCTCGTCTGTCAGCAAATCGTGAAAGGGAACACTTTTCTCCGAACGGAGAACTGGATTGTGAGCAGTCAAAATTAGAAGGGGTGGAAACATGTTGACCAGCGGGCCCGTGATCGTAATGCAAGTACCGGAAAATCTGCATATAGATAACCTGCGCCAGTTTATGGAAGAGTTGGCGCCACTGCTGGAGTCTAACCACCCGCGAATCGTTCTGGAGTGTTCCCAGATGCGTTCCATGGACAGCGCAGGGGTCGAGATGTTGCTGCATTGCCTGGAGGAGGCGCTGAAACGGGACGGCGATCTGAAGTTGGCGGCTCTCTCGCCTGAGGCCGAGGTGATTTTGGAGTTGATGCGCGTGGCTCGCGTTTTCGAGGTTTTCTCCACCTCGGAAGAGGCGGTGCGAAGCTTTAATGCAATTCCGGTGGACGCTGTTCCTCAGGATGCCCCGTGGTACAGCGCAGTTTTCGGTGAAATAGGAGCGCTTAAGCAGGCGAGCTAAACGATTGACGGATCAAAGGAGGGTTCGATGCGGAATCGGGGTCTTCTGTGCGCGTGTTGTGCTTTTGCTCTGAGCGTTCCGACAGGCGCCTTTGCGCAATCCCAGTCGTTAAGCGGTTCGTCGCAAATTGAGGTGAGCGGCCAAACGGCAAAGGACGGCAGTTCCAGTCGATCCACAAAGTCGGCGAATTATTCAGCCGCTGATGCCGCGCTTCCAGATAGCCCTGGAGTCTTATACGCCGCGAGTCAGAGCCCGCCGGCAGCGCAGAACCCTTCTTCAGGATCGACGAATTCATCGAGGCCACAGGGGTCCGCTCAACAGGAGCAGGCCCCCGCGCCGGCTTCCGGCGCTGCAGAGCAGCAAAAGCCCCAGCGTCCAGCGGGAACCGCAGCGGCTGAAGGGCCGAAAGTCAGCGGTATTACCGCTGCTCAACCGGCAGGAATCGCGATTGCGCCAGCCAAGCAGCACCGAGCGCGAGCAATTGTAATAAAAGTCGGAGCCATCATAGCAGCGGGTGCGGCTGTCGGTGCGGTTGTAGCTCTGACCGAGGCGACACCGAGCAAACCTCCAGGAGCACACTAAGGACTGGTTATCGGGTCGTTCCACAGGAGAGCTGCACAACGATGCGAAGCGATAGCGTGAAAGTCGTGAGTTTCTCTGGAGTTGACGGAGCGGGAAAGAGTACGCAGATCGATGCTCTGTGCCGACATCTGCGGGGGTCTGGCTTCCAGTTGGCGCTTTATACCTTTTGGGACGATGTTGTCGTTCTCGCCAGTTTCCGGGAGCGCATGAGTCTGAAGGCATTCAAGGGGGACTCAGGAGCCGGGAGCCCTGACAAGCCGATCAGTCGGCGTGACAAGAACGTCACTTCCTGGTATCTCACCGCGGTCCGGATGGTTTTTTATTTGCTGGATGCATTCCACCTTGGCATAGTCGTGTCGCGCAGCGTCGAATCGGGCGCCGATTTCGTGGTCTTTGATCGCTACATATATGACGAACTCGCCAATCTTCCCCTCCAGTATGCGGTCGTTCGATTGTATGTTCGCCTGTTGCTGAAATTTATCCCACGACCCGATTTGGCACTTCTGCTCGATGCCGACCCAGAGGCTGCAACCTTCCGGAAACCCGAATATCCCTTGGAGTTTGTCCGTAAGAATCGAAATAACTATCTTCGCTTCAGCCGTATCCTCCGTGATTTAAGCCTCGTGCCCGCCTTGCCTGTCGAACAAACTACAGAAACGATCAAAGAGTTAGTTTCTGAGAAGTGCCTGCAGCGGGACGTTGAACCGATCGATTTCAGTATGCCGCATCCGGTTTCCTCCGTATCCGCAAAGACGTCCAGTAGTTGAAGTCAAGCACTTCCGTTATCGACTAACCCTGCAACATCTTCTTCTGAAAGCACATCGAACTCTGTGGGCTCATGATCGGGAGATGAATGAAGATCTGTCTGGTAACTACGTTTCCCCCAAGTACTGGAGGACTGAGTGAATATGGGTTTCACATCGCGCAAGAGTTGCAGCGTAATCCATTTCTCAACCTGACGGTGCTGGCGGATGAACTCTCTGCAGATCACGTCGAGCCCGAAGGCTTTACAGTGCTTCGTTGCTGGTCCTTCGACGATCCCGGCAGCGTGTTCCGCCTATTGAAGACGCTGCACAGACTAAAGCCCGATGTAGTCTGGTTCAATCTTCTGTTTAGCACCTTCGGACGAAATCCGCTCGTAGCCTTCAGCGGTTTGATGACTCCGCTGTTAACCCGCCTGAGCGGCCGCTACACTCACGTCACGCTGCATCATTTGATGGATACGGTGGAATTGAAGGACGTTGGTGTGCGGCACGAGGCTTTATACCGTGCCGCCGGAACGGTCGCCACGAAAATGCTGCTACTCTCGAATTCCGTGTCGGTCCTGATGCCGGGCTATCGAAAAATTCTGAACGACAAATATGGGCGGGATAATGTTCATTTGCGTTCTCACGGCATTCTCACGCGCAGGCCGGAGTTTCCTGACTTCTCCCGTCGTGGCAATCCTGAGCACCGTATTCTTGCCTTTGGCAAATGGGGGACCTACAAGCGCCTGGAATTGATGATTGAGTCTTTCAACCTTCTGGCGGCGCGGATGCCCGAAGCAAAACTGATTGTGGCTGGGGGAGACCATCCCCAGGCCTCTGGCTATATCGAATCAATAAAGCAGCAATGCGCGGGCAATCCGGCTATCGCATTCCACGGATATGTGCCGGAAGACTCCCTTGCTGAACTGTTTCAGAGCTCGAGCGTAGCGGTCATGCCGTATTCATCCTCTACCGGATGTAGCGGCGTGGCGCACCTGGCATGCGCCTACGGTGTGCCGATCATTTCAGCCGATCTGGCTGATTTCAGGCAGATGGCCCAAGGCGAGGAATTGGCGATTGAATTCTACCCGCCGGGAAGCGCCCAAGGGCTGGCAGAATGTTTGCTGAAGTTTCTGCAAAGCCCTGATAAGCAGCAAGCCATGGCACTGCAAAATTTCTCCGCTGCATTGCGGATGACGATGCCTAACGTCGTGCAAAAGTACCTGCGGCATTTTGAACTGCAACAACGGGTGCAGACGCTTCGCCGCGTCTCCCGATTTCGACGTCTGCCCCGCTGGATGCGTTCAAAGTCTTTGCTGCTGCGGCTGATGACCCGCAATTCTCTGGGCTGGGCGCGCCGCTCAGCGGCGCTCCACACTCGTTGGAACGGTCAGGTCGAAACGCCGCTAGTTCACGGTAACGGAGACGGTCGTCGAGAGCTGAAGGGCTCCGGACGCCCCGTCGATGGAGAGGACATAGGTGTTAACGGCGGAATTCGCGTTGCTGATGCTGGAATTGTTTCCCCCGCACGAAGTTCCCATGAAGAGCAGAGCCAACAACGCCAAGGCCCCAATCGCGACGGCGATTCTTCGGCGGTCGATCTTGCCGAGCAGCATGATTCCGAACAGAGGGAAACTGAACCATCCAGTGGCGAAAAAGAGGCTTCGGTGCTCACCTCGACGCGCCGCCCGGGCAGCCGTGGCTTTCACCGTGAGGGTGGAACTGGCGGGGCTGGCACCAGGAGTGACAGCCTGAGGGGAGAACGAACAGCTTAGATTGTCCGGGAGTCCGGAACACGCCAGCGATACCGGGTCGGTGAAATCGCCAGACTGCGGCGTAACCGTAACGTTCGTTTTCCCGCCGCCACCCGCCGAAATCGTGATCGCGGGAGGGTTCGCTCCCAAGGCAAGACCGCCACTGGAAGCTGTAGTTCCAGTGCATCCAAGGGTGAATTTAACCGCTCCAGACATCCGGTTCTTGACGCTCGGCTTTCCTACCGCCTGGACATAAGAGATGTAGTTCCCGTTAGGCAGAGAGAAACCGCACAGGTTCAAGGAGCGATTGCCTGGATACAGCCATCCGAGGGACATTAGATTTTGACCGTCGGTGCTGATGTATGCGATGTAATGATCGATTGTGCTTTCGCTCCCGCTGAGGGACCAGTGAAGTGAGTTACTGGAAACGGAAGCCGAAATGCTGGTACAGCCGTCGATCCCCGTCTCGATCTCAGTACCTTCCTCGTAGTCGTTCCATGTAACCAGTTGTAAGGAGTCCAACTGTTTGCCGGAATTGTAGAGACCGTTGATCTCAGAGAAGGTGCGCAGCCAGGTCTGCCCGCATTGCTGTCCCATCACCCGATTGGAGCCCCACGCTGCCAGAGAGTCGTTGAATCCTTTGTAGGAGGCTCCTGTCGTCTGTTCATTTCCGTATGGCATCCCGGTCTGGTAAAAGCTCGTCAGATAGGGCATCCCGTAATCGCTCGCGGTGGGCATCACCCAGGAATAGCTACCCCCGCTCAGAGCGTGACTGAAGCCGCCATTGTTTTGAAAAAGAAAGAGGGGCTGGCTGGAAAGTGCCGCGCTGACCTGGTTCCAGTCCACTGAATAAGAGAGGTCGATATTGAAATTGGTTACGACCGGCTTTCCCTGCACGGTCATATAGGCGGGCGACGTGAAATACGTGCGCTCGATATATTGCAGTTGGTCGATCAGTGCCGCTTGCGGAGAACAGCCCGAGCACGAGTTCCACTTGATCGCTCCCTGGTCAATCATGATCGCGAAGGTAAAGCCGGGATGCAGCTCTGCTTCGGCCATAACCAGTTTCGTGGCCAAATCCTCGTTGTTATTCGGTCCGTACCAATCAATGATGACGCCGTCAATGCCGCGGCTGATCATATCGGTGATTTGACGGTGGATCTGGGCCGGATCCGTGGAACTGTAGCCCACGTTCATGTGATTCGATCCCCCGAACCAGAGGAGTAGATGGGCATACACTTTAGTGGTTGCTCCGCGGTAGAGCAGACTGTGCACGTCGACTTTACTGACACTGCCCGCAGCCGTATTGCCGTTACTCTGGCTGGCGAAGCTGGCAGGAGCGCTTGTATTGTTCCCGGTACGGGCGATCAGAGTGGTTGTGGGTACGACGGATCTTCCCGCCACGCATACCCCTGTCATGGACAGGAGCAGAAAAAGAACGCACAGATTCTTGACACACATCTGCCCTCAGGAGCGGACTTGCCGAGGTCTTGCGTCTTGCGGTCTTGCGAGAACCGGTTCAGCAGGGAGGCGGCAAAGCCTGTAGATTCCTTCGAACCAGCTGGGACTTTCTGGGATCGTAGGCAGCTTAGTGCGGTTAGATTTGTCTTGAACAGATCACGTTAGTTCACGACCTATCGGAGTAATTGCAACGGGGGAGGCGCGGTTGGGTCTGCTTGGGCATTTTCCGCCCCGCCGATCGTGAAGGAGTCGCAGCAATCACATCTCTCCAATGACTTAGAACGGGGGCAAAAAGACCTTAGGGCGGTCGCATAGACCAACATTCGCCGACCGGAACTCATCCAACCTTTTCTTCCACTTCGCCACCGTCATGATTGAGGATGGGAATGAGTCTAGGGAAAGTATGCTGCGGCGTTTGGGCGACTGCTGCCATTGCTCTTCTAATGGTGATCTCTGGTTGCCAGGGGTTAGTGTTAGGCACTCCGCCCATAGCCCAAAATCCCGACATCACGGCGATCAACCACATCGTTGTCATGGTTCAGGAGAACCGCTCGTTCGACTCATATTTCGGGCAGTTGCCTGCGTACTGGGCGTCTCAGGGATTCCCTGCGCAGCAATTTGACGGTACGCCTGCAGGCGCTTCCAATCCCAGCTTCGATGGAACCAGCAACGTGGCCGCATTCCATTTGGCGACGGAGTGCATTGAGAATCTAAGCCCCTCGTGGAATGAGAGCCACTTGGATTGGAACCTGCAGACACCGATGTCGAGCACACCGGCGATGAACGGCTTCGTGTGGAATGCTGCCAACTTCGCGGCCAACGAGAACACAGCCGGATTTACCCCCGAATTTACAGATACCGCCGGCGTCCGCGCGATGGGATACTACGACGGCTCTGACCTGAATTATTACTACTTCATGGCGTCGAACTTTGCGACCTCTGACCGATGGTTCGCGCCTGCCCTGGACCGCACGCAGGTCAACCGGTTGTATCTGTATGCGGCCACGTCCCAAGGCTATGCGTATCCTCCAGGTACCGATGCGGCTGACAATGCGCCTCTCAACGCGCCCACCATATTCGATCAGCTGACCAATGCTGCGGTCAGTTGGAAGGTCTACTATAGCGATGACATCTGTTCCAGCACGCCTGAAGATAATCAGGGCAATCCCGTCTCCTCGGGTACCGGCCCTTGCACGTACCTGACGCAGTTTTCGAACTACGCTCCCCCGAACACCCTGCCCAGCAATGTTGTTCCGATTTCACAATACCTTGCGGATGTTCAAGCGGGTACGCTGCCGGCAGTCGCCTTTATTGAAACCGGATATCTCTCTCATCGCGACGAACACCCGGACTACGCAACCAGCGTGCAGACTGGGGCCGTTTACGTTGCGAGTCTCATCAATGCGCTGATGGGCAGTCCTTCCTGGAAGGACTCAGCTTTCGTCCTGACATATGACGAACCCGGCGGGCTTTATGATCACGTTCCGCCGCAACCGGCGGTTAATCCGGATGGCATCGCGCCGATCGATCTCCAGGCTGGAGACCAGTGCACGGCCGGGAGCGGACCGAACTGCGACTTCAACAACACCGGCTTCCGTGTGCCACTGATCGTCATTTCGCCGTTCACGAAAAAGAACTATGTTTCTCACACGGTCGCTGACTACACCGCAATTCTGAAGTTTATCGAGGCGCGATTCCAGGTTCCCTCCCTAACCAAGCGAGATGCTGCGCAGATGGACATGACGGAATTCTTCGACTTTCAGAACATTCCCTGGGCGACTCCTCCAACACCGCCGGCGCAGGCCAGCGGAGGAGCCTGCAATCCACAGGCCCTGAAATAGGCAAGACCGGTTTGTCGAAGTGAAAGTAGTGGCTTAAAAGCCCGCGAAGGGAAGCCGACTACCTGCCTCAACGGTGCGTTCTATCTGCTTTGTGCGTCGACGGTGAGGCTGCGAGCGACATATCGCGAATCTTCAAAGTTGGCGATCACAGTCACGGTGGCCCCGGGCTGCAGGTTGTCGTTAGGAGCAAGGCGGGAATCAAGGTAGATTTCGTACGTTTTGTGATCGACGGAAGAGTTCAGAACGAGTAGTCCGGTGCGCAGGTCAATGTGCACGACCTGACCGGCGAAAGTGTAACGCGTGCCGGGCAGCGCGAGGATCGAGATTTGCCGCGCGACATCGTGGCCATTGCCTTCCGCATCGAACGCCACTGCAATCAGAGAACCCGGCACAAGCATAGTTGCGGGCACTGTCCGGTCGCCTTGCAGGAATTTAGTAGAAGAGTTCAGGCGGATGCGCACGGGAGACGGCGCGATCCCATCTCGAATCGTCATCTCATCGTCTTTAAGTTTCAGCAGGACTCCCTGGCTCTCACCAAGTGCTGGCGTCGACTTCAGGCGGATACTCTTGGCAAAGACCGTGGTTCCATCAAGAATTGTGTCGAGATAGATCCGCTCACCCTGTCGCAAGTCAGCGATCGAGACTTCCTGGGTTCCGCGAAAAACACGGGTACGGGGATCGAAGAGCACACTGACTCGTCCGCCGCCAAAGACTCGAACTGTGACCCGGTCGCGAACCCGATCCAGTCGTTCAAGAGTTCCACCTACAAGGGTGGCGTTCTTGCGGGGGACTGGTGGCAAATCAGGCAGAAGGCTAGCCGGATCGACCTCGATCGCAGCGTCGTTTGCGGCCTCCCCCGCAGCGCGTTTCACCGGTTGAATGGCGCCCGGCTGGACGGTTTCAGTAGAGGGCGAAACGATCGCGGAACCGGCTGCGTCAGAGGATGACTGCGCATAAGCAAACCCGGTCAACAGCGAGCAAACGGCTGCGAATTTCGCGACGGAAACCTTGACGAAAGTTCTCACGGCCCTGTTGGATGCAAATCTTAGGTGGAAAGGTAGTCGCAATTTCTTCCACAAAAGATTAAATCGAGGCGACTGACGGCAAACGGTCGCCTTTCAACAGCATCTAAACATGGCTTCGTTGATCAACTTTCCGCCATGAAGGTGCAATATTTATGCTCTGGAAGCGCTCGATTGTCATTGTCCTCGTGATCGTGGGGGCCGCAGCATGGGTATCGCAATCCGCTCAAGCCAAGGATCTGAAAATCATGATCCCGCAGCGGAGCAAACTCACTCCGGTACAACGCTTGAATCGCGAGGGAGTGGAAGCGGTGAAAAAGCACAAGTACGAGAAGGCAGAACAACTGTTTTACAAGGCCTACCTGTTCGATCCCGATGATGCTTTTACCTTGAACAACCTGGGCTACATCTCCGAACTGCGGGGAGACATCGACCGGGCGCAGCGCTACTATGCACTGGCGGCGGAGCAATCCAGTGGGGCAGTGGTCGACATGGCAAGCGCACCAGAGGCCAAAGGACGACCTATGGCAGATGCCTTGGCGGTTACCAACGCGCCGCTCCAGATCAACCACGCAAATGTAGAGGCCGTGCGGTTGCTATCGCAGGGACGAGCGCCGGAGGCCGACCTGCTTCTTCAAGAAGTGCTCAAGAATGATCCTCAAAATATCTTTACGCTCAACAATATGGGCGTTGCTAAGGAGATGGAGGGCGAAGCGCAGGAGGCGCTGAAATATTACGATCAGGCTGGGGCGGGTCAGGCAGGCGCGGCTGCCGTGGTGACCACTAACCGCAGCTGGAGAGGGCGTCCCGTCAATACGATGGCACAGGAAAACGCGAAAGCGTTGCGCAATCATTTGGCGCATGAACAGGACCTGCCCGAGCAGGTAGCAGAACTTAATTTGCGTGGAGTATCTGCCGTGAATCGCAACAACCTTCGCGAAGCGGATGCGGATTTTCGCAAGGCCTATGCACTCGATCCTAATAATGCTTTCACGCTGAACAACATCGGCTACGTCTCGGAACTCGAGGGCGATCGCGAAACCGCTGAGTTCTTCTATGAGCATGCACGCCAGTCCCTAGGCGCCTCTGCGATTGTCGGGGTTGCGAGCCGCCGCACCGCGGAGGGGCGAAAGCTGTTTTCAGTGGCTGAAGACAACAATTCGAAAGTCGAGGCGAAAGTCTCGCAGGAGCGCGCTTCCCTGCAGAGACAGAATGAGCCGGTAGTGCTGCGCCGCCGTGATAACAGTATCGTCGATGAATCAACGCAGCAGACGCCACCCGCCAACAATGCGCAACCCGCGCCGCAGCGGTGAGGCTAAGAACCGCTCTCCAGGAACCGGCCGATGTCGGATTCTGGATCGTAGAAAATGTGCCGTAGAAGATTCGTGAGATACCGCGACAGGGTATTCACGTTGGTCTTGTACCAGCAGCAACGGGTCATCGCCGGTGACAGACCGCAGATAAACTGAAGGGTGTCCAGAGCTGCCGGAGGCTGTGCCAACATCGCGGCCGCCATGCGGTGGTTTCCATCCAGAATGGTCAGAGGGCTACGGGCATCGATCCCAATCAGCAAAACAGTGGGATTCACGAGGCCTTCTCGGACCGGAATGCTTAACCGCCGCAGCTTCTGAAAAAATTCGTCTTGCGGCGACGCCTGCCATTTGATCCGCAAGCATTCGACCATATCGGTCAGATAGAAACTGCCCTCTGCAACCCGGCGCCATTGTGCACGGGGAAAGAAGCGAACACGTTCCAAATCTTTCCCACTCAGTTTTACCTGGAACCATTCCGTATCCTCCGGAAGTTCCCGCCACATTGCCCCGCGTCGCAGGAAAAGCAAAATCCTCCGCAGTTCATTTTCGCGGTGGCTCTCCAAGTCAGGGTTGTTTACCAGATGTGCGAAATCCGCACGATATTCCTCGAACTCAGGGTGATGAAATTCGCTACGCAGGAATTCCGCAATCACTTCATGTTCGCTCAATGAACGCATTACGGACAGGTGGGAATAGCTGAAGACATCTTCGGGCCGTGAGATTTCTCGACGCAAGAGAGGCAAGGCCACCATTACGAAAAGGAGGATCATCAGCAAGAGTTGTACGAAGATGACTTGGCGGAGATTCTGATGGAAGAGGCAAATCCCGAGAACCAGCGCGCCGCTGAAAGCCATCTGGACCCAACTGGTATTGGCGATCTTGCGTGACATCTCATAAGTAATCATCACGGAACTAAGGGAGTAGATCCCCGTGGTGACGGCGTAAAGAATCAGAAGGGCCGCGAGACTCCCGTAGTTTCCCAATTCAAAATGCGAGCCGAAGAGAGTGCGCCACAAGAAACTGGGAATCGCCCACAATCCGAGGATCAAAACGGAGAGAATCAGAAATACCAGAAAGAGAGACATGAACAAAACAGGGCGGGCTTCCCGGTCGCTGGAGCGCGTCCCCGCTGAGACGGGAAACATAGTGTTTACCACGGACCACGCGCACATGTTTACCAGACGCCCGACCAAAGAGACGGCAGCATAGATCCCAGCCTCCGCGGGAGGAAAAAAATGCTTTACCAGAACAATGTCGAAGTTGTTGATGACGACTTGTCCGGAGAAAAACACAATCGCCTGAAGTCCTTCACCGAATGAAATTGGAATAGCGCGGGAGCGGAGACCCTTCAGCCTGGGGCTAGGTTTGGCGAGGAAGTACGATGCGATCACGGCGATGACGCTGGCCAGTACTGCTCCCTGCACCCCCAGCCCCAGCCAAATGAGCAGGTAGGCACCTCCGAGCCGGGCCAAGCCCTCCAGCATGAAGTTCAGGGCGAGGGCAGTGAAAGCGTGAACGCCCTGTATGTATCCGCGGCGGACTCCCAGAGGGATATAAAAAGCTGTTCCAAGCGCGAGGAGTGAAATCAGATTTGCATTCGGCAGGTTCAGGTAGGTTTTGAGCGTGCCGTTGAACAAGAACAAGAGCAGGCCGATGCCCACGCCCGCCATCCATGCGCGAATGTGCAAGCGACTGAAGATCGCCGCCTTCTCATCTTCCGTTTCATGACTCGCGACATACTTCGCGCAGACTACCTGGAAAGAAAGAGTGATAGCGGAAGCCAACATCAAGAGCGTATAGACGGCCGTAGCGTGCGCAAAGCCGGAGGGGCCGAGCAGCCGGGCGGTGGCAACGTTGTACACCAGGTTGGTAACTCCCACCAGGCCCGATCCGGCAAGAAGAGTAAGGCTGCCGCCGAGAAGTTTTTGGCGCAGCGCCCTGGTCCGACGCTGAGTTGTGCCTGGGGAATCGTCCACGGTGTGAGTTGTGTCGGTCACGGTAATCAAAGCACTTAAAACAAAGTGAAGTGCACGATTGGAAGTATGGTGCTACGGCTGGAGCCGGGAAAATCGTAGAAGGTCTGTTGCTGTACGCCAATGGAGAAGCGCATCGGAAACCTGACCGGAACCTGCTCGCCTCCATCTCTTACGCTTCCGCGCCACGGTCGTACATACGAAACCAGGAATTCGCTCTGGGCGTTGTCATAAGCGTGGTAGCCCGAGCCGCGAGAAAGAATGAACGATCCCTGAACGTTCCAGTGTGCATTCGCGCGGAACTCGAAGCGGCCGCCAGGCAGAAACGCCTGAGCGATGGCGTATTGAGTGTTCTGCACGCGCCACGAGCGCAAGTCCTCGGCGAGTGCCGCGACCGTGAGCCGATTGCCAAACTTGTGCTGGATACCAACATACGTTGTGGTGTTGAAATATTCCTCCACGATTGGGCGGAAGAGTAAGTCTCGTGCTGAGTATCCGGTGATCAGCGACGTCCTGCCCCAGGGGCGGCCTACATTAAATTCGATATTGGCGAACAAGTCGCGGGAGTGCAGGTTCTGGTCGGTGAACGGTCCGGCTTCGCGCTCGGCGCTACCCGTCACGGATACCCAGTTGAAAAATGAACTGGTATACAGGTAAAGGTATTGCCGAAACAAGTTCTGACTCATGAATACCGGGGAGATGGTGTCCCGGCGAACAGTAAACTGAAGGCCTCCATTGAACGTGATCGAATTTGTGCCCAAGTGAAGGATCGGATTGATTCCACCATTCAGGATCGTGTCGTAGGTATTGCGCTTCTGTATTACGCCGATGCTCGGAAATAGCAGGCGGCCGGTGGTCATACTTTCACCGACGAATCCAGAGATAACAGGAAGATCCCACAAGCGAACCCGGTAATGCGATTCGGCAAGGCTCTGAAAGGAATGACGCGGCGGCGGTAGAAGGGCCGGGTTGGTCACCCGCAGGATCTTCGCGTCCAGGGTGTAGACGTTGATGTCCTCCAAAGCGGGAGCAAAAGAGGCTTCCGGCACGAGACTCACCTTATCGCTCACCTGCCGGCCTTCCTGCTCCGCTTCGGTATATTGCGACGCTTCCGCGATTCCACGATCTTCCTGGCCAGCGACCGTGCTGGCTTGTGCGAAGGCAGCCAGGGACTGCAGCGGATCTTGCCGCTGACGGTACAAATTCGCTGACGCCATCATGTAGTCGTAGTCGTCGCGAAAATCGCTGGCCGGGCCAAGACTCGAAAGCGATGCCTCCGCTTTACGAGTGTTTCCCTCGGCGAGATAAGTGTTGGTCAGGCCGATCGCCACGGTGCGGTTGTTCGCTCCGGCAAGTTGCGCCTTGCTGAAGTAATTCTCCGCGAGGTCAAAATCGTGCATCGCCAGGAAGAGATTGGCGGCCTCGGCGAAATCTTCTCCAGTCACGGGAGAATCAGGGAACAGGCGAACCTCCGCAAACCCCAAGGCAATCTGACGGCGAGCTTCATCCAGATGATTCTGCCGCATGAAGATTTGAGCGATCGCCAGGCGAATGCCGATGCGGTCTCCGCCGGGTACCTCAAGCGCGCGCGAGAAGCGCTGCATCGCAGCGTTACGATCTCCGAGGGTCAATAGGGCGTCGCCGGTCGCAGTCAGGATTTCAACCCGGCTTCCGCCCAGGCGTTCGGCGGATTGAATGTCGCGCAGTGTTTGTTCGCGGTCTCCCTGCCGGGCGTGAACTTGGGCCATCAAAGCATAGATCTGTGGGTCAGACGGCGACAGCTGCAACGCCGCATTAAGCGCCGCGATCGATTCGGTGTAACGCCGCATGCGGTAAAGGACATCCGCATAGGCCAATTCCGTGGTGAGGTCTTTCGGTTGCTCCGCCAAAGCTGCGCGGTATTCGGCGGCAGCATGAGGGAAATCGAGCTCTTGACGATAGCCTTCGGCTCGAGCCAAATGCCAGGAATGTGACTTGCCAAGTATCTTCTGTGCGGCATCGAGTTGTTTCAGTGCCGGCCTGGGGCGATGAAGCTGAAGATCGGCAAACGCCAATCCGAGATGAGCTTCACCGTAATCCGGTTGCAACTGCAGAGCCGTTTGGAAATCTTTCGACGACCTGGCTGGTTGCTTTAGGTCATTCAGAACGAATCCGCGATTCACGTAGCCGGTTGCCATTTTCGGATCGCGTTCCAGGGAGAGCGTGAAGTCCTTCACGGCTTGTTCCAGTTCGCCGTTATGGGCGTGAATGTTCCCGGCGATGAGTGGAAGGTCTTTGTCTTTATCGAGTATCGGTTCGTACTTGGTGACCAGCGCCAGTGCTTCGTCGTAGCGGCCCAGATAGTAGAGGTCATACGCCAGGTAGACGACCCCCTCGCGGTCATGCGGAAGCTTGGCGATGACCTTGTACCCAAGGTCGGCGGACTCCGCGTAGTTGCCCTTAAACGTCAGATACCGTTCGCGCTCGCGTTCCACTTGCGGGCTGTCGTTCATCTTGCCCGTGGCACGCTGCAACCACAGCTGGGCCAAGTTCAAGTTGTGCGATTCAATCGCAGCGTTCGCGCCTCCGGCCACGACGAGAGCGTTGCTGGGCATCCGCTGGTACGCATTCTCGTAGTTGGTTTCCGCGGATCGAAAATTGCGCTCTGCCGTGTACAGATCTCCGAGTGCGAGATAGGGCGCGAAGTCTTTGGGATGGGCTGCTACGGCCCGCGAAAAATAAGTTTCAGCAAGTCGAGTATCTCCCGCGTCGCGGGCCAAGTAACCAAGGGCGGAAAGCGCTTGCCGGTTGTTGTGATCGAGATCGAGGATCTTAGTGAATGTTTCACGAGCGGCATCCTTCTGGCCCAATTTCCAAAGCAGGGTGCCGAAGTTCATCAAAGAATTCACATTGTTAGGAGCGAGAGTGAGAGCCTCTTTCAGGTCGCGGTTGGCCGCGCTAAGATCGCCCGATGCCGATTCAACAGCGGCACGCAGCCGTAGCATTTCGGGGCGCGCCGCATCCGATACCTTTACCCGTTGAATCGCCGCGGATGCTGCCTGCAGTTGCTCTTTTGCTCCGGCATCGTCGTCTTGCCGCACGTAGGTTTCGTAGAGATTGAGCCGAAGTTCAATGGGATACAGCGGACCTTCGGGCACACTTGCCGGCAAATTTGTGAGCGCGAGTTTGTACTCTTGCTCAGCTTCTGGAATACGGTCTTCTGATTCCGCTTCGGCAGCCAGAATTGCATGCAGGCGATAATTGTTGCCATCGATGCGCCGTGCAGCATCCAGAAATTCTTTGGCCTCGTCCGGATGGCCGAGATTGATCCAGGCTTGTGCAGCACTGAGATTCAAGCCGATATTGCCTTTTGCCGCCTTGGCCAAACGAGAATAAAGGGTCGCCGCCTCCTGCGCTTTGCCAGCGAGTTGATACGTATAGGCGATTTCGGCCTGTACATCCGCACTCTTGTTCGGAATCGCCTGCAACGTCGCCAGCGCCTCGTCGTACTTGCCTTCTTCTCGATATTGTCCGGCTACGGCGCGCAGAACTTCCGGGTCACGAGGGGCGCGGCTCTTGGCGCGATTGAGGAATTTCGAGGACTCGTCCGGCTGTCCCAAGCGGTCGTAAGCGTGCGCCATTAACAGATCTGTGTGAGCAGTCGGCTGCAACGCCTCGGCCCGCTGCAGGAGCGTGACAGAAGTCTTCGGATCCGTATTAAGCAGGAGCTCTCCGGCGAGTTGGAGACTATTCGCATCTTTCGGATTAGCCTCGACTACTCGCTGCAGTAACTGTTCGGCTTCCTGGTCGCGACCCATTTTTGCGTACGTTTGCGCCAGTCCCGCGAGACCGCGGACGGAATTCGGTTGTAGCTTTAAACCTCGGTTATAAGAATCCACGGAAAGCGGATGTTTTTCGTTCAGTCTAGCGACGTATCCCAGAAGGAACCAGAGTTCTGCATTTTGCGGAGCCGACTTGGCCGCTTGTTGCGCATAGTTGAGCGCTGCAGCGAAGTCGTTGCGCTGGAGGGCATCTTGCGCCGCGCGCGCCTGGCGGGCGACCTCGATGCCGGATCCCCAACTGAAATCCGGTCCGGATTGCGTCGGACTGCTGTTTTGTTTTTGATTCGGCTGCTTCGCGGAGGAGGAATTGCTACTCCCCCCGACGTCGTAAGTCTGGCAAATGCCTCGGCCTCCGAGGCCGAGAAGCATGACAAGGCAAAAGCTCGTGAGCGGAAAACGGCTTTTCACGTAGTCACCACGCTCTTACAAAAGAGAGTTAAGAAGGCCTCCACAAGAGAGCCTCCCGCAACCGAAGTCTTGCGGCTTTCATCAGATGCCAGCTGGGATGGTTAGGTTTGCCTCCCTACGGACGGTACCGGGGGAAGCTGCGAATGCCGCAAACCTTGTAGAGCCCTTTTGAATCCAACGTGGCTGCTTAAGGCACAGGAGTGTGCGCTGGCATGACCCCAACTGAGAGTTACTCTCGTCCAATCCCGCTCTTGGCGATTGTCTTGGTGGCCTTAGCGGTCCATGGTCCGTTGTTGCTGATGCAACTACCGGCTGGCTCATTCGACGCGAACTTCCACATTTTCCTGGCATCGCATTACGCGCATCACTGGTTCAACCCGTGGAATGAAAAGTGGTTTGCCGGATTTTCGCAAACTACCTATCCTCCCCTCACGCACCAGTGGATCGCGTTGGTTTCGACCGTGGCCGGACTGAAAATGGGCTACATGCTGGTGCAGTTGATTGCGGTATTGCTGCTTCCAGTGGGAGTGTTCCGGTTCGCCCGCATCTGGGTGAACGACCGAGCCGCATCTTACGCAGCCTTGGGCACAATTTTCCTGGGTGCCCTCGCCTTCCTGATTTATCAAGCTGGGCAGTTAGCGACGATCACTTCTGCTGCTTTGTATTTGAATGCTCTGCCGTACTTCTTCGAATGGTCTTCAGAGGGTTCAGGCCGTTCGCTGATCAAAGGAGTAGCGGTCAGCCTGGCAGCGGCTGCGGCTCACCACGTCACGTTGATTTTCGGTACAGTGCTGTTCGCGGTGCCCGTGTTATGGGTCGCGTGCCTGGACGCTCGCGATGGGCGGACGAGGGGTTCGGTAGGTAGAGTCGCGGGTAGAGCTCTATTCTTTGCAATCATCGTCGGCGTCGGTGTGGCGGTAGTGCTGTTGCCATACTGGTTAACACTGATCCAGCACCCGATTCACCAGATTCCGATTCCGCACGATAGCCGCGCTAATTTCCTGCTGAACTCGATCACCGGCCTTAACTATTTTGTGATTCCCTACGGCGCCTTGATCCTGGCCTTACCGTTCATCATCATCCGCGGAGCCTCGGTACGGCGCCTGCGTCCGTTGCTGATTGGATTCTGGGTCACTCTGATTTTCGGGCTTGGCGGCACTACGCCACTGCCGAAATGGCTATTGGGCCGCGCCTACGAGATTCTGACCTTCGAGCGATTTACATTCTGGGCGACATTGATGGCGATGCCGATTGTGGGGCTGCTAGTCGTCGAAATGCTCGACCGCTTCCGCGCGAAGGCTGCCGTTGTGTTGTCCCTGGCTGCGGTTGCGACCATCGGAACGGCCTTGTGGTGGTTGGCGGCAAACCCATACCGTCCGACCGGGAAGATGAACGTGGAGCCAGTCATCGCATTTCTCAACCGCGACGGGCACGACACTTACCGGTATTTGACGTTGGGATTCGGTAGCGAACTTGCGCAAGTCTCGACCTACACCGACGCCAGCAGTGTGGACGGAGATTACAACTCCGCGCGACTGTTGCCGGAGATGACGCAGTACGGTTCGGCCCAGCTGACGAATGCCAAGTTCTATGGCTCGGCGGGCATGGCATCACTGCGAGCAATGCTGGTTCATGCCAATCGCTACGGCCTCAAGTACATCTTCGTCCACGATTCCTACTATGAGCCGCTGCTGACCTTCGTGGGATGGCGCAAGACCGAGACCTTCGATAACGGCGAGATTAGCGCATGGTCCAAGGATGACGTGCCGCCCGCTCACCGGATCGCGTCCGATGCTATTCCCCCGGCATGGATGGGATTGCTTTGGGGAACTCTTCCCATCGGCGTGAGCGTGCTGGCGATATTCCTGGTGCTGTTCCTGCCAGCCAGCCAACGAATACGAAAGGTCGTCGAATCCGCGGCTCCCATGGAAGAACGGGAGCGGCACTACGTCGCCTGAGGAGACCCAATGAAACGAACTCTGCCCATCGTCATCATCCTCGTCGCGGTCACGATCGTGCTGATCTTCGTCGGTCTCACTGGCGCCGGGCGTTCTATCGGAACCGTGGGAGTGGCGGCTGGTTCAGCGCTGCCCGGGTTCAGCACAAATGCGTCTACTCCCGAGCAAGCCTTGTCCAACTTTCTGCAGGAGGTTCAGCGGCGGCACTGGGATCGTGCTTTTTCCAGTGTCGAACGAACGAACAGTACGCTGAACCAGCAGGATTTTACCCAGGAATGGACTGGCGCGAACGGGGGCCTGCGAACATTTTCCAATGTGGAAAAGTACGAAATACGGCCTCTCCATGCGACAGATGCGGACGCACAGATGCGCGTGCGCCTCCATTGGACGACTCCGGTGGGTCCGGTGGAAGAGGTGCGCGACTTTCATCTCGCCCACCGCGGCGATCGCTGGAAAGTGATCTGGGACGAATCTCCTCCCGTGAGTGTTCCGGCGCAAATTGTCCCCGTCAATTACTTGCGCTGGGACCTGGTCAGCGGCACTGCGAACGACGAATGGGGATCGCACAACATTGATGCGCCTCACGTGCGCATCGTCTCCATGAACGCGGTGGACTCTGCCGAAGGTTCCGTGGTCATGGGTGAGGTGGTGAATGAAGATACGATTCCGGCGTTTGTGAACGTCAATGCCACCCTCGTGGACGGATCGGGAACTGCGATCGACGATGAGAGCAGCTTCGACAAGATTCTTCATGTGCTGCTGCCCAAGCAGGTGTCTCCTTATCGGATCGATTTTCCCCACGTCAGCCTGAGCAAAGTAAAGAACGTGCGCATGGATGTGAAGGCGACCTTGGTGCCTGCATCTTCCGACCCCGTGATCGGCGTGATGAATCAGAAGATCGACGAAGATGCCCAGGGCCACTCGGTGCTGCATGGAGACCTGCTGAACCAGAGTGGGCAAACCGTAAACATTCCGCATGTTATCGCCAGTTTTTACGATAACAACGGCAAGGTTGTCTGGGTGTCGGACGGTTATGTGCAGCAGGCGCTGCTTCCGCAGTCGAGCGAGCCATTCGCAGTAGAGGTTCCGAAATCTTTGGCAGGAAAGGTCCAAAACTTTCATGTCGTGGTCAACCAATACAGCCTGCAGAAGTCTTAGGCTCGGTTTCGGCTGGAAGGTCTTATTCGCAGGCGTGTGCCTCCTTGGGATAAGTCTCGCTCAGGATGTAAGCCTGCGCGCGCCGGCCTCGGCGGTCGCCGGCGAACCATCGTCGATTGCCACTACTGGAAGCGGCTCGGCGACTTTCTATTTGAGCGGGCCCGCTCAATCGCTGAAGCGCGATGTGGAACTGGGCCGAGAGATATCGTTGCGCGCTAATGAGACGCAACAAGCCGGCCGTTATGTCGCTACCATCTGTACGAACGAGTGCAACAGTGTAACTTTTTTCGTGGCGCCTGCTAACCCTGTCAACTTGACTCTTCTGGTGCACCCTTCGCGAGCACCCGTCGGACAAAACGATGTCATCAGTGGTGTGGCTTTTCCCTTTGATGAATTCGGAAACTTGAGTCTGGCGCCTGCCACTGTGCGATTTGAATTGAGCGCGAACTCGAAGGAATCGTCTACATCGACGCACAACATTCCGACACGGGAGGGTGTTGCCTGGTTTCGCACGAATTCTGGCAAGTCTGCAGGAGTGGTGCAATTGACGGCATCGCTCAATCAGGCCAATGCGCGACGAGTGGTGCAACAAGTTGCGTCCGATCCCTGCAACCTGCGTATCAAAGGGCAGCGAACGTCGAAGGGCATCATGGTAGAGACCGAACCGGTGCGCGACTGCTCCGGGAATCCCGTTCCGGACGGAACGGTGGTAACTTTTACCGCGAAAAACGGAAATGAGATCAGCACGGTAGACGCGCCCGTCAAGCAGGACGTTGCGCGCGCTCGGATCACCGCGACTGGACCAGTGGTGATTTCCGCAGCTTCAGGAGTCGTGATGGGCAACGAACTGCGTCTGGGCGGGCAAGAATGATGAAAACAGCACAAAGTAGATCGGCGTATATTTTTGTACTGCTGTTGCTGGCTTGCAATGCGCTGGCGGCCGATGTAACTCCTAAGGTGTCGTTGAATGTCAGCAAAGCGATCCCGAGATCGGTCGAAGTGCTGACCCAGCGCAGTCTGCTGCGCGACTACAAATTTGCCTGGGTCAATTTGGCGCTGGCGTTGGAATCCAATGCGACTGAGCCGCTAAACGGCCTGTTTACGGGCACTGCCAGCCAGTGGCTTAATGAAGCGGTCAAAAATCAGCGTCGAAGTGTTCTGACCTCCCGCTATTTGAACCAAAACCACAAAGTGGAAGCTGTCTTCTATGCTCCAGAGGGAGACGTGATCGAACTGCACGATGTGGCCGAGTATGATTATCAAATTCTCGACGGCAACAAGACCATCCACAGTGAGCACGCCATCGTGCGATACGTCGTCCTCATGACTCCGGGCGCCGACCGCTGGGTTGTACGGCAACTGCAGGCGGTTCAACAATTTTAGGCGCCTGCCAAACACCAACCAGCCCCAGCGTCGGAGCATCTAAATCTGCATCGAGCATGATGCGGCGCGGGAGACCTTTTTGTCGAAAAAACTGCTGATTCTGGCGATTGTGTGTTTTATGGTGGGCACGGGATGCACCACGCCCGGGGCGCATCTCGCTCCTCACCAGAATCTACAGGCTCCTAATTCCTGGCCCAAGCTGCTTGCGGTCTACATGCCATGGTTTGGGGACCGTGTGCACATGGACGTAGGCTATGCCAGTTACGATCCCTCCGTTCTTCGCCATCAAGTTCAACAGGCCCGGCACATGGGAATTTCTGCGTTCGTGGTGGATTGGTATGGGGAAACCCAGCCGTTTTCCGATCACAATTTTGCTTTAATGCAGGAGGCCGCTGACGAGAGCCATTTTCAGGTTGCGCTTCTTTACAACGAAAGCGCAGACGAGGACGCACAGGCTACCGATCAAGCGATGGCCGCTCTCGACAAAGCGTATCGAGCCTACATCGGTCCGCAGGCCTCACATCGCGGTGCTTACCTGACGTACAACGGTCATCCCGTGATTTTCATCTTTCCCAAGCAAGGCCATGTGGATTGGAACCGCATCGTAGAACATTGCCAATCCTGGGAGGCGACCCCATTCTTTTTCTACAAAGACGAGCCGCCGGCGAAATATTCCGCAGCTTTCGCGGGACTCTACGCATGGGTTCAGCCTGGGCAAAAAGGATGGGCGCCGGACGGAAGCAACTGGGGCCAGCAATATCTCGGAGACTTCTACAAGAACATGCGCAACAAGTATCCGGAGAAGATTGCCGTCGGCGCCGCATGGCCGGGTTTTGATGATTCCGCCGCGAAATGGGGTCTGAACCGGCATATGCAGAGCCGTTGCGGACAGACATTTGAGGACACCCTCCATCTTTACGACCGCTACTTCGACGCGGCTCATCCTCTGCCGTTCGTCCTGGTTGAAACCTGGAACGATTACGAAGAAGGCACTGCAATCGAACGGTTAAACTTCGCGAAGTGCGGCCAGAATTCGCAGGCAGCTTCAGGGAGTAATTAAGCTTGGCGTGCCAACCAACACGTGTCATTGCACATCCAACCAGCGCCGTCTCGTGATTTATTCCAACATCCGAATGGAGCCCTCATTCCATGGAGTTAGTACGCGACTCGACGAGAAATCTTCAGCTACTGTCCGAACTAGTTTTCACTGACCCTGCCGCCTCGACGCTGCCTCGGGAAGGAACGGGATCGACTCATTCTCTGAACGTTTCCCAAAGGGCCGCCGATCTCGTCAGCGTTCTGAAGCAAAGTGAGTTAGAAAGCCTGAGGCAGCTAGCCATGACGAATCACGTCATCATGCGCTCCTTCGACAAACTCGCTCCGATTCTGGATGTAGAAGGAAACCGGCAAGGGGCGGAATGGGTCGCGGCAAAGAGACAGGAGGAGCACGCTCGAATTCATCATGCCCTCGGCTTCCTCCATGAAATTTGCGCTGCTTTTCAGGATCGCGGATATTCCGTCACGGTGATCAAGTCTCTCGACCACTGGCCAGATCTGGGCAGCGATTTGGATCTCTACACCGACGCCGACTCGGCTCAGGTTGTGGACGTAATGCGCTCGAGGTTCAAGGCGAAAGTGGACGACCGCAGCTGGGGCGACCGTCTGGCGAATAAATGGAACTTCGTCGTTCCCGGTCTTCCCGAACTGGTTGAGGTTCACGTGGGACGTCTGGGGCAGACGGGAGAGCAGACTGCCGTTACTCGATCTGTGTCAGCGCGGGCACGCCTGGAAACGATTGGACCATTCTCTTTTCGAGTGACCGCTCCCGAAGATCGAATTGTGATCAGCACGCTGCAAAGGATGTACCGTCACTTCTACATTCGTCTGTGTGACATCGTGGACAACGCACGCCTGCTGGATCGCCACCTGGTGGATTTTGATTACCTGCACTCCCTCGGATCCGCAGCGGGCCTCTGGGATGGGATCGCCACCTACTTAAACATCATTTCTGAATATGCCGAGGCCTATCGCGGGCACGGTGCTCCGTTGCCTTCGCAGGTGACGGAGTCAGCTAGATTCGGCACAGAAAAAGTCCGCTTCCGTCGCGATTTCCTGAGAGTTCCGATTCTGCCCCAATCGCTCGAATTGTATGCAGGAGAGCTCAAGACCCTGCTGATGCGAGGTGAACTCCGTAATAGCTTTCGTCTGAGTCTGCTGCCCGGATTGGCTACTGCCGCCGCGCTTGAGCAGAAACTGACTGGCAGCGATAAGGGGATTTGGTGAAATCGTTGTCGTGGAAAAGCTCAAATATGGTGGGTTATGGCCCGATTTCTACTGGGTTCTCTCGATTGTGGCGGTCATCCCGCTCTCCTAACGTAGATAAGGGCCAATTGCAATTGAACCCAGATTTGCGGCGTTCAAGAAACGCGATTGTGGATTGCAAGCGATCTGAACGAGACCCTGTTCTGCCGTAGGCACTTGAGCTTAATTCTGTTAGGGCGGGGAGCGCTTGTGATTCGCATTCTTATCGTTGACGACAATCCCGCGGTTCGACGGTATCTGCGGGCCATCCTCGAACAACAGGAATCATGGCGGGTTTGCGGCGAGGCCCGGACTGGCGCCGAAGCCCTGCACCATGTCCTCGAGGCCCCTCCAGACTTGATTGTGCTCGACTATCAGATGCCGGACCTGAACGGAGTCGACATTGCCCGGCAGATTTCAGAGTTGTTTCCCAAGATTCCGATCTTGATGGTTACGCTCCACCTTTCCCGGCAACTGGCCGAAGCGGCGCGGGAAGCGGGCGTGCGTGGAGCTTGCGCCAAGCAAGATATCGGGTCGGTGGTCGAGGCCGTCGACGTCCTTCTCCACGATAAAACCTACTTTCCTAACCCTTCGCCGGGAACTGGCCTTTGAGGTCCCGGTAACGACTCCAAACGAAATACAGGATTCCCTGTATTGGACCTGTGAATTCAACACGTTAGCCTCAGCGTGGAGTTCGGGTGATTCCCATCAAGGAACTCACTGGCGTGGAATCTCGGTGTTATTGGTCAGGCTGTCACATCTGTTCAGGGGTTAAAATGTGGCGAATCGTCTGGTCGGTCTCCCCCCAAAGGAACTGAAACGGAATGACAATTCGCATACTTTTGGTGGATGATCACCCGATCGTTCGGCAGGGTCTGAAAACCCTATTGGAAGGACACACGGACTGGGAAGTCATCGGCGAGGCCTCCGATGGAGCTGAGGCCGTAGAAAAAGCCAAAGACTTGCATCCCGACGTGATGGTGCTTGATGTGACCATGCCGCGAATGAATGGTCTGGAGGCGTGTCGAATCCTGAGACGCCAAACACCGGGGCTGGAGATTCTGTTTGTCACACAGCATGACTCTCCGCAAATGATGCGGGAAGCGTTGGAAGCAGGCGCCCGAGGTTACGTTGTGAAATCGAATGCCGCTCGCGATTTGCTCGCGGCGGTGGAAGCGGTAAGTCAGCATCGGGTCTTTACCGCTTTGCACAGCCGGACTGTTCCGGAAATGAGTTAACGTTCACACCGAAATGGTATCCATCTTGCGCTAAGGGGGCGAACTTATGAAGCTGAGGATCTTGTTAGCGGACGACCACGAAATCGTGCGGCGCGGTTTACGCGCTCTCCTTGAAAAACATGAAGGCTGGGAGGTCTGCGGCGAGGCCAATGATGGCCGGGAGGCTGTCGAGAAAGCCCTGCAACTGAATCCCGACGTCGTGATCGTAGATGTCGGAATGCCCAATCTGAATGGCTTGGACACAACCCGCCAGTTGCTGCAGCATGATCCACATTTCAAGATTATCGTCCTTACGATCACTGACTCCGACCAGGTCATTCGAGAGGCTCTGGATGCTGGAGCTCGCGGCTTCGTGTTGAAATCCGATGCGGCGCGCGACCTTGTGTCCGCCGTGGAAGCTCTGCAAAACAAGCGCATGTTCTTTACGCCGCGAGTGAATGATCTAGTACTGGCGGGCTTTTTGGAGAAAGGGCAGACCGTGGCCCGCAATGAAGCTCCCAGGCTTCCGACGTTGACTGCTCGCGAGCGGGAGATAACTCAGTTGCTCGCCGAGGGGAATAGCTCCAAAGAGGTGGCATCTCTTTTGAATCTCAGCACCAAAACCGTGGAAACGCATCGCAGTAATATCATGCGAAAGCTGAGCTTCCACTCAATCCGGGATCTAGTCGTGTACGCGATTAAGAACAATTTGATTCAGATTGAATTACCGCCGCCGCCGAAAGCTCCCGCGGGTCCGACGGCGGCGTGAGATTCTGATCACGACCCGCACGCTTCATCCTCAGCGAACTGATTCCCCGGGGTAGTATCCGTTTCGCGTCCGCACCGTGAGCCGTGTATGGGCAGGCCCGTGGGCTTCCACGCGGATGCTCTGGTATCCGTTTCCAATCGATGCGCCCGGATTGTAAGAAAGGGTGTATTGGCTGCGAATATCGTGCGCTACGGCGCGAGTAATTTCGTTCACCTCGTCCAGGCTCTGGGGGAAGAAAGCCACACCGCCTGTACTGGCAGCCAGGCTCTGTAGTGCCTCTTGGCCGGAGCGAGTCATTCCCTGGTCGGTGAGACCGATCGCATACAGGGTCGCGCCCTTGCTTGACTGTATCTTCTTCATTGCATCCTGCAGCGTTTCCCTGCTCATGTTGTCTTGTCCATCGGTGATCACCAGCAAAACCTTCTTCTCGAGACGAGGATTGTTTCGCAGATGAACGTTGGAAGCTACAACCGCGTCGTATAGTGCCGTGCTGCCTCGGCTGGAAGTCTGGTGCAATGCGGTCTGCAAGAGGTTTACGTTGGAAGTGAAGTCCTGATCGAGGTAAGGAGTCTGACCGAAGTTAACTACAAAGACTTCATCCTGCGGATTGCTCGCCCGGATCAAATTCAGTACCGCTTCGTTGACGCTCGCGCGCTTGTCCCGCATCGAGCCAGAGTTGTCGATCACGATGCCGATCGCTACCGGTACGTCCTCCCGCCGGAATGAGGTGATCGTTTCTGGCTGGCCATTCTGAAACACAGAAAACGCGCCACGGTCCAGATTAGTGACTAACCTTCCCGACTCGTCGACGACGGTCGCATGCAACGAAACTTCCTGCACCTGCTTTTTGAAAACAAACCGGCCGGAGTCGTCATTCGCGGGAGTAATGGACGGATTCGGAGATTCCTGTCCGTTGCCGGGTTGGTCCGCTGGAGACGGCTTTTGAGCGGAAACCGGTGGTGGCGCTGTGCGGGGAGGCAGGGACATCGGATTGTCGGGATCTTGAGCCAGCGACAATTCGCAAAGGCCAACAGCTAAAGCCATCGATGCCACGAGCCTGCATATCAAGCGGAGAGTCATGGTCTTGCCACGCAACATGGAAGCTTCCTCCCTCAGAGGACTTTAGATGCCACCGTGAGGCTAAGCGAGCGCACGAAACGAGGCTGCGATGGGCTGAAGATGATCCGATCTTCAACGCCTAAAGATCTACAGGAAACAATGTAGGTATCAAAACAAAAGGTGACTTTCGGATGCGCTAGGGAGCGGAAGGCAGAAACGTCTCCGGAAAAAGTTACACAACCCTGTTCCCCCGAAGAGTACTCAAGTAGTTGTGATGCCATAACCTTCGAGTTTGGAACTGTAGATGCATCGAAGGGGAGAGACGCATCGGGGGTTCAATTCTGAAAAATGATGCCTGGGAAAAAAGCAGATTGGTTGGCTTGCCTCGGAGGTGGAGATGCTTCGCATCCTGATTGCTGACGATCATGAGGTCGCCCGGCGCGGCATTCGTGCCGTACTGGAAAACCACCCCGGCTGGGAGGTCTGTGGCGAAGCCAAGGATGGCCGAGAGTCAGTGGAACTCGCGGCAATGACACGGCCAGATATCGTATTGCTCGATATCGGAATGCCGAACTTGAATGGCTTGGAAGCTGCCCGACAGATTCTGGCGAATAACCCTGAAGTAGCAATTCTGATTCTGACCATGCACGATTCCGACAATGTCGTGCGAGAGGTTCTTCGCGCCGGCGCCCGAGGGTTTCTCCTCAAGTCTGATGCAGGCCGGGATTTAGTAGCTGCTGTCGAAGCTCTGCAGCGCCAGAGAACCTTCTTTACGACACGTGTGAGCCAGATGGTTTTGGATGGATACCTGGATCACGGGAAGAACGGCCACGAAGTCAAGCGAGAGATCGGAGGCGACGTACTCACGTCCCGCGAGCGCGAAGTCATTCAATTGCTCGCCGAAGGTAAAACCAGCAAAGAAGTGGCGGTCACTCTGAACCTCAGCGTGAAGACTGCCGAGACACACCGCACCAACCTGATGCGTAAGCTTGATCTTCATTCCGTTGCCGACCTCACGCGATATGCAGTGCGGAACGGAATTGTACAAGTCTTCTGACCCCGCGGCCTGTTCTGCAGGATAGAGTTCAGAAATGGTGGACTTTGCACTTCAAACTCGGCGGAGATGTGGCGATTGCTGCACATCCTGCTGGTGCTCGCCATAATCACCGTTTCGATAGGGATCGCCCCGGAACGGACTCCTGTATAAAACGGAAAATTCTGCTACGGCAGGGCAAAAATCTTCGAACTCAACTGATGAATAAAAACCAAACACTCCAGGGATATTGACATCTCACAACTGCGGTGGGAGCACGGACCCACTAGCACTTGTGGAATGCAGCAAAATCTCAGCAGGAGGACTAAGCCATGAATAAGGATCGAGTGGAAGGCAAAGTGAAGGATGTGGCCGGGCGCCTGGAGCGTCAGGCGGGCGAATGGACTGGCGATTCCGAAAAACAAGTGGAAGGTGCGGCCAAACAGGCGGCCGGGAAAGTGCAGAATACTTGGGGCAAAGCGAAGGATGCCGCAAAGAACGCAACCAACGATGCCGCTTCCAGCTCGAAGCCGCCGCAACGCGATCCCGGCGACCCCGAAGACGAAGAGTCGCTGAACAACAGACGCTCCGGAAGTTAGTTGTCGAAATCAAAGGGTGCCGGGCCCTTGGGCTGAGGCCTGGCTCCCGGTACCTTGTTTTGTGCCGCACGAATCCTACACGATCGCCTGCTAGACACTTACGACCTACACAAGTCCGAATCAGGTAGTCCTTCCTTGTGTCATCCCTTTCCTACTGTATGTTCTCCGCCAGAGGAGAACGCTTAAATAGGCTGGCAAAGGAGACAAGCACAACATGGCAACCAAGCCCCTGCAAGCTTCGTCCACTGACAATCCACAAGCAGCCTTTGAGAGTGCGCTGGCGCTGATGCGACAAGGCGGCGTGCCCAACCAGCGTCGAGTTCCTTCGCCAGTCGCTGCTCGGACGTGTCCGATCGTCCCGGCACATACTGAACAGCAAACGGAAAAGCGTGCCTTGACTGATGCAGCCCGGGCGCTGGCACGGTTGTGGAACGTCTCTCCTCATCTTGTTCGCTAAGGAGTTCAGCATGGTTCGAGCTTTAGGCGCTTTCTTGTTGCTCTTTTCCCTACTCAGTCTGGTTGTCCATTTGAACGAAATGTTCGCAGTACTGGCTGCGGTCGGTGTGGCAATCGTAGTGCTGGAGAGAGTATTCGAGCGTTTCCCCAGGAGATCGCGGGCGGGCAGCCTACGCCCTCGAACTACCGCTTAACTGATTTGCACGCCAGCGGGAGTTAGCCGTAACGCCAGGGGCTTACAGGTGAGGGACACGCTCGGGATTCCGCCCCTCTGATACAGGGAACACTTGATGGAACATCGCGGTTGATCGGGGTAAAACGATAACAGGCTATACAGAACCTATACATGTGGTGCGCCCGCTGGCCGGAATCTCTCACTTCAAGGGCACCCCAGCTGAGCAGTGATTTGCTACTTCGTCCTTCGGAGTCTCCTATGGGTCCAAAGACGAATCTTCTCCTTGTTGGCTTACTGTTCGCGATTGCACCTTTGGTCGTTAGCCAGGAGCCGCAACTCAACCGGCAAACTCCAGAAGATGCGTTTGGTACCCGAGAGCTGATCGCCTGGTCCAATCTGCAGAAACCCCAACCCGCGCCGCAGCCATTACCACCGCGGGATACCCCGGTGCCGCAACCGGAGCAGCCACCAGACCAGCAATCCAAATCACCGGCAGATCCCCAGAGCGAGCAATCTCCACTTCAGTCTTTTACCGGCCGGATCGTGAAAGACGGCGCTGAATACGTTCTAAAGGCCGCCAGCAACACAACGTATCAAATCGAGGAGCAGGGAGACGTCAAACCATACGAGAATCAGAACGTCAGGGTTACCGGCAATCTCGATATCAGCACCAAGAAGATTCACATCGTCAAGATTGAGTTGATGTCTTAAGCCGTTAGTCGTTTCGACCTACATCGCAATATAAGCCGGAGGTGGGACGTGAAGGCGATTTTGTCAGTTATTGCTTTGCTCGCGCTATCCGGCTGGGGGATTGCATCCTCGGCTCAACAGACGCCGAGGTCATTGCCTGATACGCAGGGTCAGGCCGATTCAACTCCGCAACAAGAGCAGACCGACGCCACGCACGCTCACGACTCGGTTCGTAGTTTTGAAGGCAAGATCATCAGGTCGGGCGACCATCTGGTGTTGCAGGATCGAGCTGCCCAAACCTCGTACCGGTTGGATGACCAGGACAAGGCGAATCATTACGAGGGCAAGAATGTGAAGGTTTTGGCGACAATGGACCCGAACACAAAAAACCTTCTACATGTGGTCGACATCACCCAGTCGTCTAAGGATCGGTAAGGCTCCGCTTGTTGCGTTAGCCTGCGACGGGTCCCGGCGACAGACAACCTGCATGAATCCTTAGCTCCAGCGGTCCACTTTCCTAACAAAACGCAATCCACAGGGGCCTTGCTGCATCGCTCCCAAATACAGAATTCACCCTAGTGCCTCAGGTGGCGAAAAACCATAGGGTAGGCGTACCGCCTTACCTCGTGTTGTTTAGGGAGTCCGCCCCCCTTCCCGCGAAGCTGGCCTGGAGATTCCATCATGAGTGCAAATGGAACAGCCGCCTACGGAATGTATTCCCGCAATGTCGCGTTGCCGGAAGTTGTGTGCGCCTTGAACCGGGCGGGCTTTGGGAACGAGGATATTTGCATGGTGCTTTCGCCAGCGCACCCGGACGCGGCCGTCTTGCGCGACGCCAGCATTTTCGATACCGGGGCCGCGAAGAGTTCCAACAGTGCCCGCATGATCGGATGGTTTTCGGAATTTGGGGCCGTGTTCATTCCGACGGTAGGCTTCTTCATCCGTTCCCAGGCGTTTTCTGAAACTTTGTCGATGGAACAGAATTTCCCGACGCTCTCCCGCGGATGCCGGACCTTGCTTGGCCTCGGATTCCCTCAAGATGAAGCGAAAAGGCTCGGCCAGCAGCTTTCTGACGTGGGAGCGCTGGTGTATGTGTCCTGCCCTGAGAGCAACCAAGCGCGTGGCGCCATCGAACTGTTGCGTCGGACGGGAGCCCGCGAGGCAGCAAGTTTGGGCGCCCTAAAAGCTAGCGCGGTCGCGGCTTGAGTCCTAGGATTCGGCGCCCCTTCGCTCGCTGGCATGGATTTATTACCGCGCCGCTGATTCCTGGGAAAGACTCTGATCTCATTCCTGAGTAGCTAAGCCCTTCTTAATTCATTGGCTTACACCTCACTTCGCGTATTCGGCGTTCCGGCATGCCAGTTGCAAGGTCCTTCGTGCCAACTCCGCAGCCGGCTGTCGCATCCATCTCTTGCTTCTATCTGCGAGGGCATACTTGTCATGAAAATGCACCGCGTCTGGATCGAAATCGTTGTGCTAGTGACAGGTATCGCATGTGCGTTGGCTTTCTTGCTCGCGACCTTGGGGGCAGGTGCCGGGGCTGTCGTGAGCCGCGCGGGAAAAGCGCAGACGAATCCACCTGGTGCCGAACAAGGTTACGAGGGTATGGTCACGTGTTCTCGTTGCGGGGCCAGGCACTCTGCCGCGCTCGCTCGGACTGCGGATGTCTGCGTTCGGGTTTGCGTTCACGGCGGCGCGAGTTTCGCGTTGGTGAACGCGGATGCAACATACCTTCTTGAAGGCGACACCGACGCGCTAAGAAAAGTGGCTGGGCAGCGAGCGCGTATCGTGGGCAACTTGAACGGCAAGACAATCCGAGTTGCTTCTGTCGCCGCCGCAGGTTAGTTTTCGGTGGACCTCCGGCAAAAATAGTGGACCCCGATCCCATTTCACAAATTACTGCATCCGCTGGATAGACCGCATCCGGCGCGCCCAACATACTGGCTGTTGTCTATGCGCAAAGCAGATCGTTCGGTACGGTATGCGCATATTTTGTGAACTTGTACACGCTTGAGGTGAACAAAATGTCGATGACCAAGATTACGTTACTATCCATAGTCTTATTTTGCGGGTGTTGGGTTGCTGCGCAGAGTGCGCCAGCAGGAGGAAGTGCTCCGTCCGGTTCCGGCACGGCGGGACAAAGTTCGACGCCTGGCGCTGCAACTCCCCCGTCCGGGACTGCTACACCGCCTGCGGGCACAGCAACGCCTCCGGCAGGGACTGCGACACCGCCGGCTGGCACAACTCAAACGACTCCCGGATCGACAGCTCCGAATCAAACTCCGGGAACTGCAACACCTGGTTCGACCACCACCCCCGGAACTCCTGCCCCTGGCAGCACCACGCAACCGTCGACAACACCACCTACCGGAACGACGCCCGGCGGCTCGACGCCATGCGCAACTGCGCCCAACACGACGAACGGGTCGTCGGGCGCAGCACCGGGAACAGCGGGCTCGTCGAATCCATCCGGAACGGGCAGTCAGGCCAACAATAACGGGACTTCCGGCAATTCTTCCGGTATGAATCCAACGCCGGCGCCCTGTCCGCCTGCTGCTTCTCCTAATACAACCAGCCCGCACTGAGCGGGGACGTAGGTTAGTTCGATTGAGCGGGCCTAACCGAGGCCCGCTTTACATTTGCTGCTCAGTGTTGACGACTTCCACTCAACGTTTCTTAGCATTTGACTCTAAGGGAGAACATTGCCATGTGTGATTACAGATTCCGAGCACCTTCCGAGCCCTCTCCTCCTCCGATTCAGGATCCAATCGATCCGCCCGAGAATCCTGACGTTCCGGTACGAGAGCCCGATCCCGAAGATCCCGGACAAATTTAGCCTGCGCTGGACTCGGTACATTGCAAAAGGCGGACGTACAGTGAACCGCCGATTGTTTGCCCTGCGGCCAGACTGAATACTCCACTAAGCAGTAAGTGTTGAAACGGTTAGAACGAGTCCGCTTCCATCGAAACATGTTGCGCATTACTTGATGACGAACCTGTATTAGGAGGGAAAAATGGCACATTACGGCACGCTGAAAGAAACCCCCGTCGCCGAAGTTGGCGAAGATGTTCGCGGGGCCCATGTCTACGGATTGAATGACGAGAAGTTGGGAAAAATTGATGATGTCATCTTCGATCACTCCACCGGAGATATTCGCTATGTCGTAGTCGACACGGGCGGCTGGTTGCACAGCAAGAAATTCATTGTCCCTGCCGAGCGGCTACGCGCTTCCGCCAAACACGAAAATGATTTCAAAGTGGACCTGAATAAGCAGCAAATCGAAAGTTTCCCACCATACAACGAATCAGATTTGGAAACCGAGAGCAAATGGGCGGGGTATGAAGACCGATACCGAGCGAAGTGGATAAGCAGTCCGGTGATGCATCGCGCAGAGACGGATCGCAACATCACTCCCACCACACAGCAGGAAGACGGCAATCTCGAGTCAGAACGCGCCGCAGCCGAGGCGCACGGAATTCCGGTCGCATCGAGGAGAGGACCAGTTTCCGCGGGCTTGGATCGAGCCGATCTGGATGCTGCGTCAGCGCCAACCGAACGAATCGTGCCCGCGGGAGCCGACTCTGTTGTTATCGACAGCAGTGCGGTTGGGATTGGGGATCGATGGGATACGTTTCAGAGCCGACTTCGAGAGCGTCGTAAACAAGCGGTCTCCGAATGTCGAACCTGTTCTGGCGAGTCCGCAATGAAGCGAGGGTCTGAGAGCGCTGAGAACCTGAGAAAGGCAGTCTAGCGATAATCATTCGATCGAACGCCCCGAAATGCCGACGCCATAGGCGCGAGCTTTCGGGGCTTTACATTTGGTACCAGTCTTACCGTCAGACCACAATCGTTACGTAATTTACCTTAGATGACACATACTCCTGCCGCGGCATCTCAGCTGGCACGATGCTTGCCGGGAATCCGAAGACGGGTCGCACAATGGCTGCTTGCGCGTTAGCTTTGTTGCTGGCGATGATCGCGGTCACGGCTATCATCGCGCTGCGGAAAAAAGCAGCTCCGGTGAAAGGGCCGCCAATGCATCCTTCGATCATCCTGGTGCGGGTCCACAGTGACGGGTCGCTTAGCGGCTAACTTTCGGGGACACTTTCCAAAGGAGCGCGAGCGCCTTAGCCGCGTCCGACAACGCCCGTTTCTCGGCACCGATACCGGACTCAGGCGCAGCGGTTCGAGTTCGCTGCACGATCGGCGTTCGATATCTAGATACTTTTCCCGTCAGCCCAGCTTCGTAGATGTCCCGGACCGCAGTCTCGAATGACCGTTTCAGGTTTCGGGGGAGGGGTTGAGTTTGTTCTGAACCCTTGCTCATCATGGCTAAAGTGCTCGCTTTCTTGCTTTTCATCACTCTAGGACGAACATAGACGGCTCACAATACAGCGATGCACGCAAACCCTGCCTGATGTCTGAGTAGAAAACATCCCAGAAACGCGGGAGTGAATGCGAACGACTAGGCAGCATTCGCCGCGGGGAATACACAATTCCGCAGAGCGCGAAGTGCATACAGAGCATCATCCAGGACCTGGTCCTCTTCAATGTGATCAGCGGTGACCACAAACAGTTCTTTCACGCGAAGGAGGATGGCTTGTTCGGCCGCGTCAATTCGGGCCGGAATTTTTTCCCGGTCGGTCTCAAATAACGCCGCTTGATAAAGGGAGTGCCAACCCAGATGAGAGTCAGACAAATTTCCACTGGAGCGCTTTTTCATGGCTCGGATCGGATCCTTCGAAGATTGACTTTGGGGCCTTGGGAACTGCGAGTGTAACGCTAACGTTATAAAGACTAGCTTTGGCTCGTAGGGTCAGCTATCGGGTGATTGCCGTATTTTGCACAGCCGGGGCATAACTCCTTGGAAGAGCTTGTGGAAGGGCGCGAGCGCACCCTCCCACAGGTTGTCAGGCTGCCCGGCGTGAGGAATTTCTGCCGCTATTTGCTTTCGTTTGGCGTTCTTCGGTCTCTTCTTCTTGTCCTGCTCCTGCCTGAGAGTTGATGTCCTCAGCTAGCTGGGTCAACTTTTCATCGGCTTGCTTCTCTTCCTCCAGCGTCTGTTCGATGAGAGATACGTGCTCATTCTCGCCGAGTATTTCGGCAATTGCCTTGACGGTTCCGTACCCGGCAATCTCGTAGTGCTCGACGCGTTGTGCGGCACCGATGATGGCGGCATCCATCACCGCTTCACCGTACTTCTCCTGCATGGTTTCGGCGCCTTCTTTTACAAGGCCTTCCATGCCCAGACACTTCTTACCGGTCGGCTTCTCGTCCAGCCTCTCAAAAATCTGCTCCAGCCTTGAAACCTGTTCCGATGTCTGCCGTAAGTGCTCCTCGAATGCCTGTCGCAACTCGGAGTTGGACGAGGCCTTTGCCATCTTCGGCAGGGCCTTTACTAGCTGTGTTTCTGCACTGTAGAGATCTTTGAGTTCATCGACGTAGAGCTGGCGCAATGAATCTTTTCGCATGATGTTCCTCCTGGCCTAATTTCCAGTACAGCTTGTCACTGGTTTATATTCCCGAAACTATTTTTCTCGCTGCGGGCAAACAATACCCCAGATGCTGTAGCGTTGCGTTTTGGGACAGAAGGCATTACTTCTGCGGCGCTGCGGAGGAATTCGATCCGTGGCCGTCATCGGACGGAATGGTTCCTTTGTGGTTGAAGTCGAGACCGAAGTGGGGTTCACTCCGGGTCCCCGTGATCTTGAAGGGGACCTCGGTGCCGGCCCCGTGCTTATGGAAAAACGGGTCCACCGGCTTCAGCAAGATGGACTTCCAGCCAGTCGTCATCTGCGACAACTTCGCGTCCATTCTCAACTTTCCGTGAAAATCGAAGGTGTTGCCGTCCAGGCTGTATCGTCCATTCATATCTGCATGGGTTCCGGGTACTTGAAAGTGGAGGAACGAGAAAGAGAGCATTCCTGCGCTGAGCCTGAATCTTCCTTGAAGATCGGTCGAAACGGTTGGTTCCTCCGCCTTGCCAACCAGTTTGGGCTTTCCCAGTCCGCGCGAGCTGAAGCCGTCGATTCGATTCTGAAGCTTGTCGTTGCTGAAATGCCCGTCGGATACGTGAAAGGTGCCATTCAGTCTCAGGCGGTCGCTGATGTCTCCACTGCCCGGGGGCAAGCTCAACTGAGTGTTCATCGCTACCGCCCCCGACATAACGGGAGGATCAGTCCGCACTCCTAATTGCAGCAAGTCTTGAATATTAGCCTTCTCCATTTCCACATGGAGTTCAATATCATGTCCGGGGCCATTCGTCATACGTACGATCTTTCCTCTTGCGGTAAATGTCGAATGCAACACGCGTGCCTTCACGGGATCGAGATACGTATCTCCATCAGTCCCGTCGACGATGGCGTGAAAATCGGTATGCAAGGGGACGCGATGTCCGCTTATGGCAATCTGGAAATCCGGCGTGTCGGTGATGCCGTTCACTTCAATCCGCCCCAGGGTGCCGGCATAATCCCCCTTGGATGACAGAATTCCTGCTATTCCTTTCAATGTTCCTAGATCGGCGTTGGAGAAGAAATAGGTTCCTTGCACGGATGAATCACGCGGACTCATTTCATTGAGAGGGCCGAATAGGCCCGTCGACTGGATGTCCCCTACAGGCTTCGGATTGAGCAGGGTGGCTTCAAAGCGTAGTGGCTGTGCCGGCCCAATGTCTTTCAGGTGGAGTCCGGCTATATCGAACACCAGCGGCGCTTTCCCCGGCTTCAACGTATTGATGATGAGTTTCGTGTCCGTGCAGACGAAGTGGTTTACCGCGATCGTCATCTTTCCTCCGCGACGGCGAAGATTGCCCATCTGCTGTCGATCGTTTTTTGGCGGAATGTTCATGGTGAGGCCGTCCACAAAAATCGTGTCCACCAGCATCGGGTCGCGAAACAGGTTGCGCAGCGATGTCTGAAATCGGAATTCCCTGATTTCGAGCAGCGGCTGCACTCCCGCTTCCCAGGGATTCGGATCGTTCGCACCGTAAATCTTTAATCCCGTTCCGTGAACTTGCAGGCCGTTTGTGACCGCTACCTGGAACCCGGCCAGTTCGACCTGGCTTTTGAAGCGCGCGGTCAAAGTTTCGATAAGTCGGGTCCGTAGTATCGGTTGCGCCCGTTTGAGCACGATCCGTATACATACGAGCATGACGACCAGGAGAATCAGAGAAATGAGCGCAGCCCACAGCCATTTGCGGGATCTTCGCTGGCGAGGCATCGATAGAATCGGGGCGCGAGGAAGCCTCGGCGGCGCTGAGGAAGGTGTAGCCAAACTTCATCTCTATAGGTGAGAGCGCAGGAAGGGTATCAGGTCTTTCCTGCAGTGCGGCGTCTCATGGTAGTCGGTGTGTGGCGATTGTTCTAAAACCCGTAGTTGGCCACCACTTTCTTCGCTTCTCGTCCAACAACCACAACGGCGGCGTGTTCGGCGTTAAGCGTTAAAGCAATCCGCGCCCCGGTGACACGATCCTGAATCGCGATCTTCGCATCTTCTGCCGAATCTGATGCCATCACATACACCACGGAATCGGCGAAGGCCATCGGGAAGATGAGAATGCCATGTGGCAACGGAGACTGCGATTGGAAGGCGGGCAGCAGATTCAGTCGGCCCGCCACATAGGCATAGAGTTCCGTTGTCGATTGCAGATCCTCGGCCAGTTCGACGGGATAAGAGGCCCAGAAAATTCGTCCTTTGCCGTGAGAAATTTCCTTGAACGTTGCACCGTCATCAAAAACGAGAGACGACAGCCAGTTTTGTTGCTGCTGGCCGAAAAAGAGGGGAACGGAACGCCCTCCTATCTGCAGTTCTGCGTTGTGATAGGTCAGAGGCTCGGCATGTGCGGCCACTCCAAGTTCGTGCGCCCGGTCTATCCTTTGCCAATGTTCGTCTCGCTCGACCGGTCCGGTGATGAGAAGATTTCCTCCGGAGTCCACATAACGAAGCAAAGCGCTCCACGCCGCGTCGCCGATTGCTTGTGGCGATGGAAGAATGACCAGCTTCGGCGTGCCTAATTTACTAATCTGATTTTCGGCAACCATATATGCCGGCAGATGATTTTCGTACGCGAGAGCCCGCACCGCGCGCTGCTGAGCCTCCAGTTGAAAATCCGCCATGACCGAGTACTGGGCGGCCTGAGAAGTCACGATCGCAATGGACGGAAGTTGCGGATCGCGAAGATGCTCCTGCAAAGCAGGAGCAAAGTGCCCGAATGCTCGAAGCAGCGTCGCTTCCGGCTTTTCGGTGTAGTCGGTCCTCACTGCCCCGATTGGAGTTTCATTGCCCTCGGTCATGTACGAATTCGTATTCCAAAGCCATTCGATCGCGCCCGATCCTTGAATGAATGACAGTGCAATCTTTCGCTCCAGCAGCGCCGCCTCATTCTCGAGAGAACGCCGCGCGGTCTCATCCATCTCCAGTCCACGCTGCAGACCCGTCTCCTGGATGAGCATGGCTTTGCCGGGTTGCTTGGCGGCGAGCGAATCCCACAGGACGTGGTCGTCCTGCCACCAGGAATGATTGGTCGTAAAGTCTACCGACTCTCCCCAGAATGCCGGAGACAGACGGTCTTGAATTCCGCCTTCGTCCTGGCCCACAGTCACCAATTGTGGCGATCCGGCGGCACGAATCGTATCGCGCATCGTTCGGGCCCATTTTGCAAATGATTCCTGCGCAAACAAAACATAATCGTGAATTCGCAACGAGTTCGATCCGACGTACATTCCCCGAGGCGTAAACTCATCCTCGGAAGGCAACGATATGGTTCCGGCCAGCGAATCAGGCGGAACATTCCACAGCGCCGCCAGTTTGGCGCGGTCAGGATAGCGAGCGCTCAACCAGGCATTCCAGGCGGCGAGTTCAATCGGGTCGCCGTTGGGTCGCGTCTTCCACAGTTGCTGAGAAATGCTAGGTTCGTTGATCAAATCCCAAGCCAAGAACGGGACATCGTGAAATCGACTTACCACTGCTGAAATCAAGGTTTGCTGCCGGCGAACCGCTTGCGGATCTAGAAATGCGTTTGCTCCTCCCAAGACTTCCGGCAGAAATGCGAAGAAGTTGAACTGCACCGGCAGGCCATATTTCCGGGCAGTCATCAAGTAGGCCTCGAGCGTGCGCAACGTGCGCTCGTAGGGCTGCCCGTTCTCGTCGCAGAATTTGTCCCAACCGGTCCACCATCCGGTTCGAATCATGTTCAGGCCGGCATCGTGGATTTGCGCAAGGTCCTGGTTCCACACATACACGTTCGGATGTTCGAAAAAGAGCCGCTGCACCTCACTCGACATATAAGTCGTTCCGATGACCGCCAGTGGATGATGGTCGAGTTCGAAATAATCCTTGTTAACTGTGAGATGAGGCCTGGAGCGAAGAAAGGCTTCGTCGCGAATCCAAAATGCGGAATGGTAGATCGCCCGCCCGCGGTCCGCGTCCATCAGGCGGGACTCAACGATGTAGAGCCCATTGCCTTGAGGAGCGGCGAGCTTGATCAGTCCATTCGACGGAACTAAAGCGCTGACGCTGGCTCGATGGTCCGGTTGCGATTCTGCAAAAGACGTGATCTCGACTGACAATCCATTGACCGGCTGTTTGGCTGAGTGCCACAACACTTGCAGTTCTACCGGTTCCCCGGGAAGGTAGAGGGGCATCACGGGTCGTACTGTGAATTCCTCTCCTCCCTGCAATGCACGTTCTGCCAGCGAACGAAGCAGGCTTGCATTGTCGAAGAACTCGCTCGTGAGCTCCGCATTGACGAGAATCCAGCGCCCTCCATCGAATCCGTTGCGGTAGTGATCGACTTGAATCACCGGAGCCGACATTTTGCGGCCGTCCTTCGTTCCCCACGCAAGAGCGTCCAGGCGGGCGTCGATCGAACCCGCAGCCCCTCCCCGGTGGTACAAATCAACTGCGCTGAGCCGGATCACTGGGCTGAAAGCACGCTTCCAATGGAATGACGGCAGCTGCAGAGTCAGCTCGGGGTTCGTTTGAAACAGTAATTCGTTTGACCCGGGTGTCTCCTGATATTGGTCAATCATCAGTGGCCGAGTGCACCGTACGCTGTACTCACGCAGGTGCCAGCCCTGGGCGTCTTGGTAAGCGGCTCGGGTGAAGGGCCGTCCCCCGAAAACCAGAAGATTTCCGCCACGGTCGAGGAATTGCTTGATCGCACTCCAGGCGCTTTCCGGAAAAGCTGAGCCATAAGGAAGAACCAGGAGCCGTGTGGAAGGCGTAGCGAGTTCCTTCGCGAGTTCGCCGGAACCTGAAAGCTTTGCCTTGGGAAATGCCGTTGCCATCTGCTGTTCAGACGGAGCCGCGGAGTCAGCCGCCGGAAATCCAGGCTCGCTGAGCAGGATCACCTCCGCGCCGTCTTGAGCGGAGGCATTTCGGCTGAGAAGGACAGACAACGTAACGATGAAGAAAAACATCAGTTTGCGCATTGATAGACCTACCGGAAATTTTGCGGGTCGGGAAACAGTGAAGTGTCCGGCAAGCGCACATCGATGTCAAGCAAGAGAAACGATTTTGTAGAGGCTGACATGCATTTTGGCGGTAAAGAAAGTCCGCAAAAACGAAGCTTAGCGATGTATCATGGCGGCATTCTCGGATTCCTGCCTTCGGAAGGTAGACAAAGAACTCATGGCGATTGCGGCTCCTAATACCAACGCTTCCAACACGCTTTCAGCCCCCAATGGGCAAAGCTATGCAGCCCCCCTGGCTACTGTCACCACGCTTTTTTTTATGTGGGGATTCCTTACCTGCCTGAATGACATCCTGGTCCCCCACTTAAAGGCGATCTTCGACCTTAATTACGCCAGGGTGATGTTGATTCAATTCGCCTTTTTCGGGGCTTATTTCCTTTTTTCCATTCCCTCCGCGAAGATCATCGATTGGATGGGCTACCAGCGTTCCATGGTGTTGGGCCTTCTTACTATGGGAGTCGGAGCGTTCTTATTCGTGCCAGCGGCCAGCGTGCCCTCTTACCCGCTATTTTTGGGAGCACTCATAGTTTTGGCGGCGGGCATCACCTGCTTGCAGGTAGCTGCGAATCCTTATGTCACGGTATTGGGAAAGTCAGAGACGGCGTCCAGTCGGCTCAATTTAACGCAGGCCTTCAATTCACTGGGAACGTTTCTCGCTCCATTCTTCGGCGGCCTTTTGATTTTGAGCTCGGCCCCAAAGACGGCGGATGAAATCCGCGCCATGCTGCCGGACGCGGCCCTGGCCTATCGCCTGCACGAAGCGGCGACCGTCAAACTCCCGTATGTAGGTTTAGGAATCGCGCTGGTGTTGCTGGCGGTCGCAATCGGCAGTTTCAAATTGCCGAAGATCGAACACGCACAGCACAAGGTCGGCGAAAAAGTAAATGACTCCATCTGGAGACATCCCAACCTGATCTTTGGAGCGATCGCGATCTTCGTATATGTCGGTGCCGAAGTCTCCATCGGAAGTTTTCTGGTGAACTATTTCGGCCAGCCGGAAATTGGCGGATTGACCGAGAAGGTGGCCGCGAGCTTTGTTGCCTTTTACTGGGGCGGTGCCATGGTCGGGCGGTTCATCGGTTCGGCTCTGCTGCAGAAAATGAAAACGGGCGGACTGCTCGGCATTTGCGCGGTATGCGCTGCGGTTCTCGTTGCCATCTCCATGTTGACGTCCGGCCACGTTGCCATGTACAGCATTATCCTGGTCGGCTTCTTTAACTCGATCATGTTCCCCAGCATCTTCACTCTGGGCGTTGCGGAACTGGGGCCGCTCACCGGCGATGGATCCGGAGTGATGATCATGGCAATTGTCGGAGGCGCGATTATTCCGCTGGCCCAAGGCTCGATTGCCGATCAAATCGGAATTCATCACGCATTTTTCTTGCCGGTGCTTTGTTACCTGTACATTCTGTTCTTCGCTTTGAGCGGCTCAAAGCCAAATAGTGAACGTTATGCCAAGGTTTGACGCCATGCACGAGGTGGCACCGACCTAAGATCAAGTGTGTGGAATCACTGACAGAAATTCGGCAACCTGTACGATCATTGGCGTGTAATCCAAAGGTTATAAATTAACAACGATTAAATCCCACCATGGTGCAACTCAAAAAACCCGGGCAAAAGCCGCAGGTGATTACACTCAAGGCGGTTGCGCAGCACTTAGGGCTTACTCCCGGAACCGTGTCCGCCGTCCTCAACGATTCTCCTTCCGCCCGTTCCATCCCGCAGGAAACCAAGAATCGAATCCGCGCTGCCGCTCAGGAATTGAACTACCGGCCCAACTTCTTTGCCCGTACCCTGCGCAACAAGCGCACCTACACCATCGGCGTGATCGCAGAAGAAATTGGAGATTCCTACAGCTCGCCTATTATCAGCGGCATCGAACAGTTCTTGCGCAAGCGTGACTATTTCTTTCTAACCGTGGTTCACCGGCATGATCCCGCATTGTTAAGCCGCTACGCGCAACTGTTGTCGGAGCGGGGCGTCGAAGGCATCATCACGGTGGATACCACGGTGCACGAAGCGCCGATGCTCCCTACCGTTGCAATCGCCGGCCATAACAAATTGAAGGGTGTCACCAATATCATCCTGGATCATGAGCACGCAGCGGAGATGGCTCTCAATCACCTGAAGGAACTGGGCCACGAGCGGATCGCTTATATGAAGGGCAACCCTTTGAGCTCGGACTCGCAAGAGCGCTGGGATGCCATCTGCCAAGTCGCCCGCCGGATTGGCTTGAACATCGATCCTGAATTGACAGTGCAGATCGATACCGACGACCCGACACCCAGGTTGGGATATCCCTTCATCAAGCAGTTACTCGCGCGCCAGAACCCTTTTACCGCACTGTTCGCCTACAACGATATGTCAGCCATCGGCGCGATTCGCGCTATCCAGGAACAGGGCCTGCGTGTGCCACAGGACATTTCTGTCATGGGTTTTGATGACATTCCTGGAGCGGCTTATCACACCCCCAGCTTGACCACTGTTCGCCAACCGCTGAGTCGCATGGGCGAGGTCGCCGCCGAGAGCCTGCTGGAACGCATCGAAGGAAATAAAGAGTATCCGTCGGAGATCGCTATCGAGCCTGAGTTGGTGGTTCGCGAATCCACGGCGCAAGCCACGGGATCCTGCAAGCATCCCTAGCAGCGCGGCAGTTTATCCCATAAGATACCCGCTCAATATCAATTCATGCCGGTTGCCAACACAGCAAGAGCTTCTGGTTCCGCCAGCGCCCTCACGCTTGCTGCCTATGTTTCGTTCGTGCCGATCGGAGTTGCGACCGTCTTGCTCGGCCCCATGCTGCCCGTCCTGTCTGCGCGATGGTCGCTGAACTACGCGCAGGCAGGGGTCCTGTTTCCCGTGCAATATGTGGCCTCAACTGTCGCGGTCGCACTCTCCGGCGTGATGGTATCGCGCCTTGGGTTTCGATTCGCAATCAGGACGGGCTTGTTCCTCGTGGCAGTCGGTATGTCATTGCTGATGTTTGGTCCGCAGTGGATGGCCATTCTCTGCATTGCAGCATACGGCGGCGGAGTGGGGCTCGCAGTTCCGGCAGCCAATTTGATGGTGGCCGAGGTAAATCCGGATCGCCGTAGTGCCACCCTGAGCTGGCTGAATTTTTGCTGGAGCGTGGGGGCGGTCGCGTGTCCCTTTCTGGTTGCGGCGGCAGTGAAAAGTGATCACATCCTTCTTTTCTTGGTATTCGTGTCCGCCTTGTCTCTGCTGGTCGCGCTGACGTTTTTTGTGATACCCGCAGGCCGCAACGAGACGGTGTCAGCAGACGACAGAAAAATGAATATCGTTCCGGTGATACGGCGTCAGTTGCCGGTGTTTTGTGTTTTGAGCGTGCTTTTCTTTCTGTATGTCGGTATGGAAAATGGTTTCGGTTTCTGGCTGGCCACATTTGCGAAGAGCCTGGGAAGCATGACGGCTGCGATGTCGCTCATGACGCCGTCTTTCTTTTACGCCGCACTTATGGTGGGCCGCTCTTTAGCTCCGTTCCTGTTGCGAACAATCGACGAGGTCAGATTGGTGCAGGCAGGTTTGTTATTGGCATGCGTCGGTATGGCTGGATTAGTGCTCTCCCACGAACTGACTGGGGTCTTGACGAGTGCGTGTGTGGCCGGGCTGGGACTTTCAGGCGTGTATCCAATTACGATCGCGCTCTTATCCCAGGAATTCGGAGCAACTGCATCTCGAATTGGTTCCATCATGTTCGTGCTATCGAACATTGGCGGCGGGTTGTTTCCCTGGGTCGTCGGCGTTGCATCCACTCGGTTCGGATCATTGAAGGCTGGATTATTTGTGCCCCTTGTCGGGTGCGCCGTGATGTTCATCTTTTACGCTCGGAAGTGGACCCAGCCGGCCAGCGTGCAGCTTCCACAGCAATGATACGGAGAATGTTCGGCGCTACAGATCGTTATCGGGATCTAAGCTCTCACCAATCTCCCTGCCAGGCGGCAGATCCGCACCACCCGATATAGAGGGGACAGCGGACCCGGAAGACGCACGGCCGCCCACTCTCCCGGACCGGGTGTCAGGATAAGCCGACTTAGGAAGCGCGCCCGGTCTGACCATCTCTCCCGCAATCCCAGCATCAGGCGGAAATAGGTGAAGGATTCAACATCGTAGATCTGGCCGCCCGCGAGTTGAATCGCAATCTGATCCGCGAACCGGTGAGCTTCGATATCTTGAGGCAGACTGGCTTCTACGGTTGCGGGAATCTCAGCATTCAGTAATTGATTCGCGAGAAGCAGCGTTACGCGCAAAAGACGTACGATCCCCAGGTCCTTCGCCTGCGATCCGATCCAGTCCCAGTTCAGGTTGGGAAGACGAATGATCCTCGCGATATCGCACAGCCAGATCAATCGCCCCCAAACATGCTTGGCTGCATGCAACGATAGGATCAGAAACGAGTCTTCGATGGACGGTGTCCGCATCTGATGTCCCGCGACCGTGATGGACATCGCCCGAGAGAACAAGCTCTCGTGATCAAAATCGACTGTATAGAATTGTGGTTGTATCGCCCATTTCACCTCCAGGAGGTTGTGTCCGGCCGCTCCATCGAAGGCGCATTCGTATCCCGACTGCAGATATCGCCGCTCCTCGGCGGCAGAAAGCGGAGCGTGCGGCACGTACCCCAGCTCCGCCACCGTCGCTTGAATGCGCACCAGATCCTGCGCGTGAATCAGCAAGTCGATATCGCCGCATTGACGGGACGCAATGTCGCCGTAAAGGGACTCAGCCAAGGCCAGTCCTTTGTAAGGCATGACCTCGATGCCAGCCTCAGTAAGCCGGTCCACGATGTGAATCAGTTCCCGCGAGAGGATCAGCGCCTTGTGGAGATTCGTCTGGTAGAGCTTCTCCATCACGTGCATTTCCGCGGGAGGGACAGGCGCCTTTAAATTTGAGAGAGCTTGATATAAGAGCGGTTGAACACCGTGGCGGTCGGCCAGATCGAACAGAATTTTCCACGGAACCGTGGGATATAGAGACGCAATCCGAGCTGTGGATTGGCCACCTTCGGAACAAGCCGCCCGCAAGAAAGACCACGGGGCTTCGAACGCATGCGGGGCTGAAGCCGTGGCCGGCAAAGAAAGCGTTGGTGCGCGGCTGATCACGGAAGTGCGCTAGCGGCGGGTCCGACCGGGACGGGAAGCGCACGAATTTGTATCAGGTCCGCTCCGCCACGTTTCTTCGCCAACATGTTTGCAGAGGGAATACCAGTCCGGGCAAAGGACTTCTCGCAATCCTGAGACGATGGGCCGCGCATGTTTCCTTCCATGTAGGCCAATCCAGGACAACGCGTGCAACCTGAAACGTGGGTGCACGAAGGACACGTGGTCAGATCTTTCATTCGGATCGAACGAACTTCATTCATCTGATCCGAATGGCGCCAAATATCCACGAACCGTTCCCGTCTGACGTTTCCGGTGGGAAGCGGGAATTGCACGCAAGGGAAAACGTCGCCATAAGGAGAAACGTAGCAGGCGGTGTGGCCCGCGCTGCAGGGTGCAGCGTTAAGAACCTCTTCATCGGCTTGTGCTGGAATTGCGCAGAACTCGTCCACTTCGCCGACGAGCGAAGTATCGCGGAACACCTGTCGCAGAGCGTTCGGGTCGACGCCCAGTTCCAAAATCGAGCGATCGCCGTCCATCATTGGAGTGACCGTCGGATCGAGCGTGCATTCGACCCCCAAGTCCGCAGCCAACTCCCGCACCCCCTGGTAATCCTGCACGTTCTGGTTCATGAGAACGTTGGCAATAATAACTCGCAGTCCTTGAGACTTGAGAAAACGGATAGCGTCCAGTGAGCGTTGCAGAGAGCCCGGAATCAGCGTGATCGCGTCGTGAACCTCCGGCCGGTGTGAATAGATGCTGACTTGGATCGATTCGACGCCAAGATCGCGGATGCGTGCTGCTTCGCTTTCACGGATTAAAACGGCATTCGTTTTCAGCTTTATACAGAACATCAAACGGCGGGCATGCTCGAGAATTTCGAAGAAGTCCTTACGCAGGAAGATTTCGCCACCGCTCAGCACCAGAATAAAGACGCCAGCGTCAGCCATTTCCCCCAGCAGGTGCCTGATTTCCGAGGTCGTCATCTCGCCGTGGTCGTGGTGGTCGAGATAGCAATGAATGCACTTTTCATTGCAGCGGTAGGTCAGATCAAGCTGAACGCTCAAGGGGATACCCAACTTCTGGGCCTTGTTGTTCATTTCCTCGAGCAGTCCGCTCACCTGGGCTCTCCACTGTCAGGACTTCGCCGCATTGGCTCATGCGAAAGTTGCAGGATCTCGTGATTTGCCAGCTCTCGTGCCCAGGTTTCGGCATCTTGCAGGGCCTCGGTGGGATCAACTTCGAATTCGCTGCAGATCTGTCGTTGGACGATCTCGTCCAGTGGCGTTTCGCCATCTGCCGACTGCCACAGTATGGTCGCAGTCTTATTCAGAGTGAAAAGGGTAGAGTCCTTTCCAGACATGATCATCATCTCGCCGTCGAGACAGCGCGCAGCCACTCGAGGATTCCGCGCAAGATAAAGATTGCTCATCCTATCAACTCCCATACACGGGCATCGGGCATGAAGGTTAATCGCGAGACCGGGATGCGGTTCACGAACTCCAGCGCCGAATGGAAAATCGCCTGCACCAGTTCCTCATCCTCTGCGAAGAATAGAAGATTGGCAAGAAGGGAGCGCGCGGCTTCACCATTGGAGACGGGATCAATCCGGTTTTCGTCACCCTTGGCCAGAAAATATAGCTCCCCCACCGGCGCCGAAACATTTTCTCCCAACTTGGCAAGTTCCCCGGTGAACGGAGTGCCCCAGGCAACATAAGCCGCATCTTGCTTGCGCACGTAAGAGATTTCGTCAGTCAAGAGCGTCACATCGGCGGGAGCCAGTCTGGAAATCGTCGTCTTGCCCGCCTCCGACATTCCGGCGAAAAGAAATGCCTTGCCATTGCGGACCGCACTGGCTGAGTGCAAGAGAAAACCACCCTGCTTCGCCAGCATCAGAGTATGAACGATGCGCAGTACGGCATCGATGGAATACGGATTTGCTGATTGCCGAATCGATCCGCGCCCGGAAGCCGGTTCCCACGCGGCCCGAAAATCTCCACGCCGCAAAGTCCAACGCCCTCCGTCGCGTGCTACTTCAACGTCGGCGTCTGAATTCTGCGAGTGCGGCGCAGCGAGGTCAACATCAAACTCAATCTCTGGATCACCGGACGTGGTTACGAAGCCTGCGTATCGATCCTCGAGCATTTGCAGAAAACGAGGATCAATGGTGTTTAAACGCACGTTCATGCCCCCGATTCCAATCACCAGGCTTAGAGGCTCGACTTCAGTGGCAAACTGAGGCACGGGAACGTCCTATGCAGGTTGAACTGATGATGCCTGACGCAACCCGTGTACGGCTGCAACCACACGGGCTCCTAATTCCGAATGCCGAAACAGAGATGCAAGAGCGTGTTCATGGATGCGCAGCGTCTTACGCGGACCGATAGATCTTCCATTCCGCAAAATCATGACAACTTTTCCCAATAGTTCACTCGGGTGAACAGTTGGATCTGCAACCGGCATCGAGTCCCCACGCGTCAGAATTCCCCAGGTTCCCAAGTGTCTTGTTTTCCCAATGACACGGTGAGCGAAGAGCCGCTGGTCGCGACCAAAGAGCACTATATCTCCCGGTTCAGGGGAGGGGCTCTTCAGGTGTTCTACGAGAAGGGTATCGCCGGGCCAGATCGCGGGTAACATACTCCACCCGGCAACCTGCAATCGCAATGTTCCGGAGGAGCGCAATACCTCGGCCGCGAGTTCGCATTTGCTGGCGTGGATCTGGTCGCAGGCTGAGCTCGGCCCATTCATGACACTTTCGTGTTGAGGGTGCAAGGTCCACCGGTTCCAACCAGCTTTCCGCAAGAAAGAGCCGTGGTCACGAACACCTCCTCGTATCGGAACGACGGTTTTTCGTACGGCTTCTTGGTGATCGCCTTGGGGGAGATGTCAGAGGAAGAATTGTTTATATCCATAAGGGGAGCCCTATCGATTTCGATCGAACTATTGTAATGCCGGTTGCGATGCCTGGACGGCGCACCCGCCTGTACCGCCAGTTGTGCATGCCTGATCGCTCTGCGTCGAATAGTAGACTTGGGAAGCGCCCGCCAGAGTTCCGGATCCGACAGTGTTATCCAAAATAATTCCGCTGGTGCCTCCAGCCGCTTTGATACCGTGGCTGCCAGATGCGCCTAAGTTTTGCCAATGAGGCCCTCCGCCGCTCTCAGCTGTGGTCGTGCCCACCGTCGCACTCCAAGCCGGAGCAGTCGCGTTCGAGGTGCCGGCTTTTGTATTGATCTCGACGTTATTATTGCTGTCTAAAACTTCGGTGCCTTTGGTGTAAGTCGTGTTGGCTGCCCAGGACGCCATAAAAAGATTGTAGGTTCCCTGATTCAGCCAAGTCACAGTCCCATCGGTAGTGGCGCCACCGACGGTTGTGCTCCACGCAGGTGTGGCCGCTGCGCTCGATGTGCCCGCGGTACTTACGGCCTGGATTTGGAAGTGAGTGTCCAGCACTTCTTGGCCATTGGTATACACGTGGGTGGCGAGCCGGGGCGTGTCCTTGAAATTCATGACGCATGCCGCACTTGCGCACGAACTCTGTGTCCCACTTGCTTGGACGCCGGCGAATAGCCACTCGGTTGCACCTCCGGTGGCATTCGGATTGGAAACGTCAGCGACGGGAGAACAACCGGTCGTGGAATTGGACAGGACCGGGCCTGTTACCACCGTGCCCATTGTGCCCGCAACGATGGGAATCCGGTACAGGATGGGAGGGCCTCCAGTATTTCCGCAGACGTAGAGATTTCCAGTTCCATTGGCCGACGCCTCGTAGGTGCTGTCGAAGCCGCCTTCATAGAGAGCACTGGGGGTGGAGGGAAACGCAACGCTGGCCCCTACCACTTTCGGCGTGCCCCCCGTGCCGGAGCCAAAGTTCGTGGCAAACTGAAGGACCGCTGAGCAAGGTCTGCCACCTACGCAGGCGGTGCTGCCGTCGCTGGAGGAAAAGACATAGACCTTACCTGCCGTCGAATCCACAATCGGACCAGCCACGATTCCGGTTGCGTGATCCACTTGTGAGGATTGAGTGACCACTCCCGTTGGGCTAACTCGGTAAAAATAACCGCCGTAATCTCCCACGAATACGTTGCCTGATGAGTAATCGAATACGGGGCTTGATAAAGCGTTGCCCGAGGTCATCTGGGCAGGAAACCCGCCAGTCGTGACCTCCGCAGGCGTACCGCGGAAGACGCCGCTAATTTTGTGCAGCCAGCCTCTTGCTCCGCCCACCCAGATTATGTCGTGTGTGTAATCGGGAAAGACTGACGACGTCGTGTCGTCGGTTGCAACTGATGAGCCATCTTTCAAGACAATCGTGGTCATGCAGGGCGCGGTGCACGAACGGTATGCGCCGTTGCCAACTGCCGTCAGCGTTACGGGTGCAGTCGCCGTTCCGCTCAAAGCGGCCCACTTGAGCAGGACTAACGTGCCCAAGCCACCGCTGGTCTGGACAAAGGCCACTTGTTTTCCATCGATAGAAATGGCGGGCGACGTCCGAACCTGTCCTCCGGTGTTGTACCCCCAATACACCGTGGGAACCGTTCCCCCGCATCCGGAATAGAGGTTGTCATACGCAACTACGCTGGCGTGGGATGGGGAGCCAGTAAGGCCGGTATTGAAAACGACGTAATCCGGCTGTGCAGCGCCGCCGCAGTTCGCGACGTTGGTATGAAACGAATACTTGGCAGGGAAGTTTCCTGCACCGACGGAGGCCCCGCTACCCATGTTTTGTGACCAGTCCCGATGTATCTTCCGGTCCTCAGACCCACCGAAATCAATGAAGGCAGGGTTGACGGGATTCGTTCCATCTTCGGACAGAACTCTTGCCATGTTCCGGCGTGCCCATTGTTGCCAGTATCGCGGATCGCCCTCAACTTGCCGGGCGCGCCCCGCCGTTGCAGGCCGGGAAAATATAACGTGCCGGTGACTCCAGTCTGTAGGGAATCCCTGATCTTCTGGACTGGCGGCCTGCCCGGTCAGAATCCATCCCAACGCCACTAGCCCCAGTAATCCTACGGTGAACCTGAACAACCGTGCCGCGTTAGCGTTCATTAGAGTTAACTCCAAAGCTCCAGAGAGCAGAGGCTGGCGGGCAGATTCCAAAAATCCCGTAGTTTGAACTCGTCCCTTCGATCCTTCGCTGCACAAAACCTCTCGCGCGGCTGGTTGTGCCGATCATTTACTCAGTGCTGCTGTGGCTCGAATACACCAATGGAAGATGGACGCAATCTTCCTTGGTTGGCTGGATTGGCCGAAATTTTACTCTTTCCTATGTATGCAAGCAATCTGCTTTTCACGGGTTGTGCCGCTGGGCGCGGGAAGGCACCTAATGCGACAACTCGATTGATGAAAATGATTCGCGAAATCCGACGATTTAATCACGGTGTTATTCGCGATTTTCCTTTCAGCCCGTACAATAGTCCGAACCCTCCCTGATTGAGCATCATCACCGATTGGGGTTCGAGTTCCCAGACACGGAGGCAGGGCAAAACAGATTGGACGGATACGAGGTAGCAGGGGATATGGAAGAAGGGGTTCGAGTCAGCCAGGCCAATAGCGTCCTGTCGATCGAGGAGATCGCTAATCTTGCGGCCGAGGGCGGACAGTCAGCGGAAACCCTGATGAACGTTGTCGCGCTCATCGCCAAGCGATTTCATACCGATGTCTGCTCGGTTTACTTGCTGGAACCGGATCGCGCCAACCTCGTCCTGGCCGCCACCGTTGGACTGCGTCGCGAATGCATCGGCAATTTGCGCATGGCCGTGCACGAAGGACTGACCGGACTCGTGGCGGAACAGGTGCAGCCGGTTGCAGTCGAGTCAGGTGAAAAACCATGCCCGGTTTCAAGTACTTCCGCGACTCGGGCGAAGACGCGTACCAGTCTTTTCTTGGCGTTCCGATGATCGATCGCGGCATCCTGCAGGGCGTTCTGGTGGTCCAGACCGTCGAATCTCGGGTCTTCAGCGCCGAAGAGATCCGCATGTTGAGCGAGGCCGCCACTCAGGTTGCTCCGGTTGTCAGCGAGGCGCGCACTCTCGACCGCTTTATCGCTCCTCTACAAGAGCGTTTGTGGGCTTTGGCCCGCAATCTCTGGTGGAGCTGGGATCACAACTCGTCCAGCCTGTTCCTTGATCTCGATCCCACCCGCTGGAATGAACTCAACCACAATCCGATCGCGCTGCTCAGCGAGATGCCGTTGGCGAAGCTCGAAACCCGGGCCGCGGAACTCATGCTGCACAGCCGCGTCAACTATGCCTATCGCCGGATGCTCGAATATCTGGAGGCGGACCGTACCTGGGGAACCCGGTACGCTGGAGTTCTTCGCCCCCACCCGGTGGCCTATTTCTCCGCCGAATTCGGACTGCACGAATCTCTGCCGGTTTATTCCGGCGGCCTCGGCGTGCTCGCCGGCGATCATATTAAGAGCGCCTCCGATCTGGACATCCCGTTGGTGGGTATCGGGCTCTTCTACGGCCAAGGCTATTTTCGCCAGCGGCTCGATCTGAACGGATGGCAGCGGGAGGAATATCTCGAGACCGACGTCAACCAGTTGCCGATGGAAGTTGCCATCGGAAAAGATGGACGGCCCGTGGTCGTTGAAATTGAAACGCGCAGCGGCCGCATTCAGGCGAAGGTCTGGCGCGTAAAAGTTGGTCGCCGCGACCTGCTGCTTCTGGACTCCGATGTGGAAGGCAATGCTCCCGAGGATCGCGAGCTTACATCCCGTCTATATGGTGGTGACCTTCGCATCCGCGTCCGCCAGGAGTTGTTGCTCGGGGTAGGCGGACTCCGGGCCTTACAGGCTCTTGGGATTTCTCCCGGTGTCTTTCACCTCAATGAGGGACACAGTGCGTTTGCTGTGCTGGAAGCGATTCGCATGCGGATGGAAGACGAAGGCATCGCCTTCGACGCCGCAGTTCCGCGCGTTTCTCGCGAAGTCGTGTTCACGACTCACACCCCCGTGCCCGCCGGCCACGATCGTTTTGACGCTCGACTGATCGAAGAGCATATCGGACCTCTTCGCGAATCTCTGGGTCTCTCGCAGGAAAGTCTGATTGGCCTGGGCCGTGAGAATCCGAACAACGCCGATGAACTCTTTTGCATGACCGTTTTCGCGCTGCGACTCTCCCGCCGGGCCAATGCCGTGTCCGCGCTGCACGGCGAAGTCTCGCGAGCCATGTGGACTGGGCTATTTCGCGGCAAGCCGGAAGACGAAGTTCCGATCGGGCACATCACAAACGGAGTGCATGTCCCCTCCTGGCTCGCTCCGCAGATGTTTCGTCTTTACGACCGCCACCTCGGTACCGACTGGCTACAGCGTGGCAGCGAAGCCAAAACATGGCTGGGCATCGAGAACGTCGACGACGGCGAGCTCTGGGAGACTCACCTCAATCTGAAGTCGCAGCTGATCGAATTTGTCCGCCGTCGGGCGGTCGATCAGGCGGAACGCCGCGGAGAAGCGCCGGCAGAGTTGCAGCGCCTCGAACGAGTGCTAAGCCCCGACGCGCTGACCATCGGATTCGCGCGCCGGTTCGCTACCTACAAGCGAGCGAATCTGATCCTGACGGACATGGAACGACTCGCCTCGATGGTGAATGACCCGAATCGTCCGGTGCAATTCGTGTTTGCCGGGAAGGCTCATCCTCTCGACGAGCCGGGGAAGCGTGTCCTGCAGCAGATTGCCGAGATGATGCACAATTCCAAGTTCCGGGATAAGTTCGTCTTCGTCGAAGACTACGACATCAATGTTGGGCGACACTTTGTGCAGGGCGTCGATGTCTGGCTTAACAATCCTCGCCGCCCGCTCGAAGCCTCGGGCACGAGCGGCCAAAAAGTGGTTCTCAATGGCGGTCTGAATCTTTCAATTTTGGATGGCTGGTGGGCCGAAGCCTTTGACGGAGCTAACGGCTTTGCCATTGGAACCGGACGGACGCACTCCGATATGAACGTCCACGACACTCGAGACGGCGAAGATCTCCTGCGGGCCCTACGCGAGGAAGTCATTCCGCTGTACTACCAAAGGGATCGGGACGGCTTGCCACGAGGCTGGATCAAACGTATGAAACGGACCATTCGAACGCTGGGATGGCGCTTCAATGCGGACCGCATGGTGATGGACTACACCTCAAAGTGCTACGTGCCGGCTGCCGGCGGCACTTCCAGCGACATGCGATCGAATTCTTAGCGGCAACAAATGCACTTCAATCCGGGGTCAGAGCCTGCAGGGTAGGTGAGCAGTTGTTGCTCAGAAGATTCAGAAGCGCAGCGAAACTTCATTGCGATCGCCCGGGATTCGCAAGTCGACGCCGCGATCCCGGTTGGCAGCCAGCGTCGCGTCAAAATCCAGCATCTCTACCGGAATCGTCCGCTTCGCGCGATGAATCGTCACGGATAAGCTGCTGGCCGTAAGCAAGTACTGTTGTGCTTCCAGTTTCTCGCCGCTGGTCAGAACGAATACGGTGGGTGGCAAAGGCTTTACGGCCGCGCCTTTCTGCGCTGCGGGAATTTCAATCACCTGGGCATCAGGCAGGGGTTTGACTTCGACCGCCTGTCTCTCTCCACGCTCCGGCATCTCTCGTGTGGGCGCCTGCCCAAATTCTGCGGGGCCGTTCGCGTCGGTCTCGTACATGCCGTCATCGTACGGAAAATACGGGTAGAGAAGACCACCCGAGCCGTAACGTTGGTTGCGATGGTGAGAACGCTCTGCGCCGTGGTTGCGGATGCCGCGCACGGGCGCTGTTCCGGTGGAGGGACCTCTCTGCCCAGTTCCCGCCGAATGGGTGGGCGCTGAACCTGCGTGAGCGACTCCCCCTGTCCTCTGTGCGTGCGAAACCCCGGTCAGAAGAGAGGAGACCAGCAGCGTAACTAGTGCTGCCCGCGACATGCGCCGATTATACAACGGTCCCGTGGGAAGCGGAGAGCGGTCAGAACTCACGAAGATGCCGGGATCAGGCTTGGTCCTATCCCAGAAAAGCCTTGACAATGGCGGTCCATTCCTCATTCAGAGCTTCCCCGCATACCGGCTTGCCGGCCCGGCCGTACCAGTAGGCGGCGTTGGCCGCATCACCTTCCTTGCGATGCAGGTAGGCGTGCACCCACGAACCGTCGGCAGCCTCGACTTGTTGAGCGCATTCGTGCGCCCGCGTCCAATCTCCCTTGGCATCCCACCACAGGCCGGCGAGTGGCAGTGTGAGTTCCGCGGGCGGCTCCGCAGCGGAGAGTGAGTGCCGAAAATCTTCTAGAGTCATAGCTAGCCTCGCGATGCAGGAGTTGCCCCGTTGCTCATCAGGATGCTCCTGCGTTTCTGTCTTCTCGATGATATCTTGGTGGAGATTCTAGCGGTGAACGCGCGCGGGGCGCATCTCCATGGACGTTCTCAAGAGTCTATTCGAAAAACATTTTCGCTCTCCAGTGGAGCGTGTGCAGCCGGTGCAAGGCGAACTGGGCGGATCCGGGCGCAAGATCGTCCGCCTGACTGGGAAGGACGTCAGCGCGATCGGCATTCTTTACGGCGTACGCGAAGAGAATGCGGCGTTCCTCGAATTCTCGCGACATTTTCGCAAGCATGGCCTTCCCGTGCCGGAGATTTACGGCGAAGATCTGGATCAAGGGGCCTACCTGGAAGAAGATCTGGGCGACACATCCCTGTTTGAGTTACTGTCGAAGACCCGCCAGGGGGACGCCATCTCTCCCCAGGTCGTCGAGGCGTATCGCACTGTGATCGCCACGCTGCCGCGGTTTCAGATTGAGGCGGGACGCGACCTGAATTACAAGGTGTGTTACCCGCGGGGGAGCTTTGACCGGCAGTCGATCTCGTGGGATCTGAATTACTTCAAATACTATTTCTTGCGGCTGGCGGGGATTCCGTTCAGCGAGCAAGCGCTGGAAGACGATTTCAGCCGGCTGACGAAGTTCTTGCTGAGCGCCGGCAGGGATTATTTTCTGTACCGGGATTTCCAGTCGCGCAACATCATGCTGCGCGACGGGCAGCCGTATTTCCTGGATTATCAGGGCGGGCGCAAGGGAGCATTGCAGTATGACGTAGCCTCTCTTCTCTACGATGCGAAAGCCGACCTGCCACCGGAATTGCGGCAACAATTGCTCGATCACTACTTGGAGACGCTGCGCGGCTTCGTTGACGTGAAGCGTGACGCGTTCATGCAGCACTACTACGCGTACGTTTACATCCGCATCATGCAGGCCCTGGGGGCCTATGGGTTCCGAGGATTTTATGAACGCAAGGTGCATTTCCTGCAGAGCGTCCCGTATGCGCTGAAGAATCTGCGATGGTTGCTGCACAACGTCACCCTGCCGATCGCGCTGCCGACTCTAATGGACGCGTTTCACAGCATGCTCGCGTCAGAGAAACTGCAGGGACTGGCGTCGGACGCGGATAATCTCGCGGTAAAGATTTTCAGTTTTTCGTTTCATCGCGGGCTGCCGAAAGATGACAGCGGGAACGGCGGCGGATTTGTTTTTGATGGGCGCAGCCTGCCCAATCCCGGGCGGGAAGAGCGTTTCAAGGCGCTCACCGGCAGAGATGCGCCGGTGATCGATTACCTCAACCAGCAAGAGAGCGTGCATCAGTACCTGGCAAGCGTCATGTCTCTTGTGGATGCAAGTGTGAGCAACTATCAGCAGCGTGGATTCAAGAACCTGATGGTGTCCTTCGGTTGCACCGGCGGGCAGCACCGGTCGGTGTACCTGGCCGAGCAGGTGGCAAAGCGCCTGCGCAGTCGCAGCGGGGTTGAGGTAGTCGTCACACATCGTGAGCTGGACAGAATGGCGGCGGAGCACGTGCAGGCGGAGAAGGCTGCGAGATGAAAGCGATGGTTCTGGCCGCGGGTCTGGGCACGCGGCTGCGTCCGCTGACCGATGATCGTCCCAAGGCGCTGGTGGAAGTCGCGGGACGCACGCTGCTGGAGATCACTCTCCGACGGCTGGATTCCTTTGGGATCCGGGAAGTGATCGTCAATCTCCATCATTTCGCGGACATGGTTGTTGAGTATCTGCAGAAAAACAATAATTTCGGGATGCGAATTGAAATCTCGCGCGAAGAGGTGTTGCTCGATACCGGCGGCGGGCTGAAGAAGGCGGCCTGGTTCTTCGCCCAAGACGGCGAGCCTTTTATTTTGCACAACGTCGACGTGATCAGCACGATCGATCTCGGGCGCATGGTGCAATGTCACCGGGACAACCAGGCCTTGTCCACGCTGGCAGTGCAGGAACGCGAGACCTCGCGGTATCTGCTGTTCGACGAAGAAGGTCGTTTATGCGGCCGCAAGGCAGGGCGAGAACACGATGCAGAAATGGTTCGATCTGCGGAGAACGCTCGTCCGTTCGCATTTTCAGGCGTGCATGTCATTTCTCCGCGCATGCTGAAGCTGATTTCAGAAGAAGGAGTTTTCTCCATCATCAATTCTTATTTGCGCTTGGCGGGCAAGGGGGAAAGAATTTTGGCGTTCCGGGCGGATGAATATTATTGGCGGGATTTAGGTAAACCAGAGAATGTGGTGCAGGCGGAGAGAGATGTGGAGCAGCAGGTCGTGCACCTGTAATCGATTTATTCGCAGATTGGCATCGGAATGACCGCTCCGACTTTGCGCTTGCGGCAAGGGTGCCAGTCCGATAACATCTCTCCACCGCTTGAAACAGCTATGAATAGTCGCTATCTACACCGAATTCGTGTCGTGGTGGTTCGAGTGCGCGTCATTACGCACTCGCCGGTGTGGAGGGAAGCAGTGAGCTGAGAAATTAGAAATTGCAAGGCTCCCGAATCCCGCCCCGCCAGAATTGGCTCGGTGGGTTTTGCTTTTTAGGAGAACAGGAAGGGCAACATGAAGGACAAGACTGCTGGCAAGACGATGACCGGGGCGGGCATTCTTTGGGAATGCATCGAGCGCGAAGGCGTGACGCATGTTTTCGGCTATCCGGGCGGCGCCATCCTGCCAGCGTACGACGCTCTGAAGCACAGCAAGATCCATCACGTGCTGGTGCGCCACGAGCAGGGTGCGACCCACATGGCCGACGGCTACGCGCGCGCCAGCGGGCAGGTCGGAGTTGCGGTCGCGACTTCGGGACCGGGCGCGACCAACATGGTCACCGGCATCGCGACGGCCATGCTCGATTCCTCTCCCATCGTCTGCATCACCGGGCAAGTGGGAAGCAAGCTGATCGGCTCGGACGCGTTTCAGGAAACCGACATCACGGGCGTTACGCTTCCCATCACGAAGCACAATTATCTGGTGACCCACGCCAGCGAAGTAGCGCGCACGATTCGCGAAGCGTTTTATGTGGCGCGTTCGGGGCGCCCGGGGCCGGTTCTGGTCGATATCACGAAGGATGCGCAACAGACGACCTGCGAATTCGATTGGGACGCGGCCAAGCCGCAACTGCCGGGGTATCGTCCGGATTTGTCGCCGGCTCCGAAGGAATACGAGCAGGCGCTGGAGTTGATTCACAACGCGAAGCGTCCGGTGATCCTGGCAGGGCACGGCATCATCATTTCCGGAGCGATGCAGGAAGTGCGCGAGTTCGCCGAGCGCGCCGGAATTCCAGTGGCGCTTACGTTGCTGGGGATCGGCGCTTTTCCCGCGGCCCATCCGCTCAATCTCGGCATGATGGGCATGCACGGCGAGGCCTGGGTAAACCACACTATTCAGGAAGCTGATCTGCTGCTCGCGTTCGGAATGCGCTTTGACGACCGGGTAACGGGAAATCTTAAGACGTATGCCTCCAATGCCAAAAAGATTCACATCGAGATCGATCCGGCTGAGATCAATAAGAACGTCAAAGTCGATGTGCCGCTGGTCGGCGATCTGCGCGAAGTGCTGCACGAATTGCTGCCCCAGGTGGAGTCGATCGATCGCAGCGAGTGGCTCGACTGCATCGACAAGCTGAAGGGAGATTCGGCGGTGCGCGACATTCAGAATCTGCCGGACAGTGGACATCTGTATGCGGCACACGTGATCAACGATCTGTGGCGGGAGACGCGCGAGGGCGACACGGTCGTCGTGACCGACGTGGGCCAGCACCAGATGTGGGAGGCGCAATACTACAAGCACGAGAAACCGCGCAGCCTGATCACATCCGGTGGACTGGGCACGATGGGGTTTGCCCTGCCGGCGGCGATTGGCGCGAAGGTTGCGCGGCCGGAAGCGGAAGTGTGGGTGGTCGTCGGCGACGGCGGATTCCAGATGACGCTGTGCGAACTGGCGACCATTGTGCAGGAGAAGCTGAAGGTGAACATCGCGATCATCAACAACGGATTCCTGGGCATGGTGCGACAGTGGCAGGAATTTTTCTACGAGCGTAACTACGCGGCGACGCCATTGCTGAATCCGGATTTCGCCAAACTCGGCGAGGCGTATGGGATTCGCAGCATGACGGTCACCGAGCGGTCGCAAGTTGTGCCCACGGTGCGGGCGGCGCGACAGCATGACGGCCCGGTGCTGATCAACTTCCGGGTGGAGCAAGAAGACACGGTGTATCCCATGGTAGCGGCGGGAGCTTCGCTGCACGAGATGATCCGGCGGCCGAGCAAGATCGTCGAGACCGCTGCGGACGAGTAGAGAACAAAATGCTAAACACATACGTCGTGTACGTGGAAAACAAGCCGGGTGTGCTGACGCGCGTGGCCTCGCTATTTCGGCGGCGCGCGTTCAATATCGATTCGCTGACGGTTGGCCGCACGGAGAAGCCGGAAGTTTCGCGCATGACAATCACGGTCGACGCGGACCATGACCAGGCCAAGCGGATTGAGGCTAATCTGTACAAACTGGTCAACGTTCTGCTGGTCGAGAACATCACGAACCAGCCCTCGATCGTGCGCGATCTGGCGATGATCAAGGTGGCGGCGACGCACGACGCGCGATCCCATGTGTTGGAACTGGCCAGCGTGTTTCGTGCGCGTGTGGTCGACGTCGCTCCCGACTCGCTCACCATCGAAATTACCGGGGCCGAAGACAAGATCGATGGGCTCCTGGAAGTGTTGCGCCCTTACGGAGTGCTGGAGATGGTGCGCACGGGTATCGTCGCGATGCGTCGCGGAAAGGGAGCCGCTTCAGCGACGGCCGCGAACATTGAGGATGTGGACATTGCAGAGGAAGATGTTTCGCACTCGGTGTGAGGGTGGGTGTTGGGTTTTAGGCTTTAGGTGTTAGATGTTAGGTTTTGATTTTGCCAAGACCCAAGACCCAAGACCCAAGACCCAAGACCCAAGACCCAAGACCCAAGACCCAAGACCCAAGACCCAAGACCCAAGACCCAAGACCCAAGACCTCAACGCTTCCCTGCCGCCATTTCACGAATCTGGTTTAAGTAATCGATATAGATCGGAATCGGGATGTCGGGCGAATCACCGTCGTTCAGGAAGTGAGAGAGCCGAATCTCCGGCGGGATGGAGCGGATTACTTCGCCGAAGCGCGGCATCGCGAGATATTTCACCTTCCAGATTTCGAGCATCAGCGAGCGAAACTCCTCGCTGATGAAACCCATCTTTCGGTCTTCGAGATAAATTCCGTCGAAATGATGTTCGGCTAGCGTCTTCCGAACCGGATCGTCCGGCGGCGAGAAGATGTAGACCAGGTGAAAAAGGTCTGCCAGATCTCCCCATAAAACTTTTTCTTCAAATGCACTAAAGCGGAAGGGAATTTGCGAACGCTGCTGCACCTGGCGTGCATGTTCGTCGGGACGCACCTTCTGCCGTCCGAGTTCATCTTTGAACCACTGCAGCCGCTCATGTGCCAGGTTGTGCCGTAGAAATTCCACGGCATAAGCATTCGGCAAGTAGATCTTGGGATCGTCGTCCAAACGGTGCAGCCATGAAGACCAGTCTCTCTTCTCCATCAGCCCGAGCAATTGAGTTAGGTCGTCAACCGTGACGTCAGGGTGATATTTCACCGCTTGCCAGAAATGCTCCGTCGAATCATACGTCGCACCGTACAAGCGTATCCCTTCCTCGATCGGATACCAGTTGGACAAGACGCGACCGGGAATCGAGGGCGACGCGCTCCAACAATTCAGGGAATGCTTCCACTTCTCCTGTACAGCCAGAAAAGCTTCGGCGTAGCCGGGAGGCGTCGGTTCCTTCACTTGCGCCAGAGCGCGCTGAAGTTCCTCGCGAGTGTGGGTGATCAGAGTCTCCAAGGGGCGCTCGTCGATCATGGAGATGACGCGGCTCTCAACGCCTCGGCGCAGTAAATCGTGCGCCAGGTTGCGTTGGGCGGTCTCATCGAAGTCCGCATTGATCTTCCACCGGCGAGTTTGGGCATCGATGTACGGGAAGAGTTCCGCCAGCGCGTTGAACTCGACAAAACCGTGCAGCGCGAAAGGGAGCGGCCGGCCATCTTTCTGAATGACCGTCGACGGCGTTACAAGTAATTGAAGGGAAAGGCTTTGCGCCTGAACAGAGGGCTGTAAAAGGCCCGTTAGAGCACAGAGCGTCAAAGCGCTGATAACGCCGGGGAGACCGGGTGCAATTCTCACTTAGGTTAAGACCTCGGCGCATTAACGCGCGTTGGAATAATGCCACGACTGTCAACTGCCCGCAGTTTCCGGAAGAGTTACTGAAGTTTCTGGAAAAATCTCCAAATTGTTGTTTCTAATGAAGTTAGCTGTTATCTATGGGAGTGCGGGACGTTCCCCTTCCTGCTGTAAGCATTCCCATGACTGGTGCAACCAGCATAGCCATAGGTCTGCCCGAGCATTCACGCTCGTGGAGAGGACTGTCCCTGCCTGCAAAGCTGTTCATCGCCCTGATTGTTATCTGCGGAATTGGGCACTTTGGTGTACGGCGGCATCCACCAGAGCAGCAAGAACATTGCCGAGTTCATCTGCTACCTGGGCATCGCCATTCTTGCCTCGCGGCTCAAAGTGAACCTGCCCGGGATCACCGGCACGCTCTCGGTGAATTTCTTATTCATCCTGATCGGAGTCCTGGAACTTAGTTTTACCGAGACTTTGATTCTGGGCGCGGTCTCCATGGTGGCGCAATGCATCTATCCAGATCGCCCGAAAGCACTCCAAGTCACGTTCAACGTCTGTGCGGGATCGATTTCCACGGTGGCGGCTTACGTTGTGTATCACCACCCCTGGATGAACCTTGTCGTCGAAAGCCGGCCAGTTCTGCTGGTACTGTCAGCGACGGTGTACTTCATTGCCAATGCGGGTTCGATCGCCATGGTGATCTCACTCACGGAGCACCGTCCCCTCCACCGGATCCTAATTGACTGCTATTTCTGGTCGTTCCCGTATTACCTGGTAGGAGCCGGAATCGCGGCCATCATTGCCTGGCTGAACCAGACCTTCAACTGGGAGACGTCCCTTCTGGGCCTGCCGGCGGTATATCTGATCTACCGTTCGTACCGGCTCTACCTGGGTAAATTGGAAGATGAAAAGCGCCACGTGGAAGAGATGGCGAATCTGCACCTGCGCACGATTGAGGCTCTGGCGCTCGCGATCGAGGCAAAGGATCACACCACGCACGAGCACCTGCAGCGAGTACGGGTCTACGCCATTGAAGTGGGCAAAGAACTCGGCGTGAACGGACCAGAACTCGAGGCACTGCATGCGGCTTCGCTCCTGCACGACATAGGGAAGCTGGCCGTACCCGAACACATCATCTCGAAACCGGGACGACTCACTCCGGAAGAATTCGAGAAGATGAAGATCCACACTCTGGTGGGCGCAGAAATTCTCGAACGCGTGCGCTTTCCGTATCCCGTGGTACCGATTGTGCGGGCCCATCACGAAAAATGGGACGGTTCGGGCTATCCACTGGGATTGAAGGGAACTGAGATCCCCATCGGTGCCCGAATCCTATCCGCGGTGGACTACCTGGATGCGCTGGCCTCCGACCGGCAATACCGGCGTGCGCTGCCCATTCGCGAAGTGATGCAGAAACTGGCTGCGGAGTCTGGAAAGTCTTTTGATCCGAAGGTGGTCGACATTCTGCAGAAGCGGTACCAACATCTGGAGCGGTTGGCGATATCGAAGTCGGTTGAGGATCCCAACGCCCCCTTGTCGACGGCGATCAAGATTGAACGCGGCTTGGAACCCGCGGCCGGATTCGAGAACGCCCTGGCACAGGATTACGCCGGGCGCGAGACGACCTTCTTGTCGTCGATCGCGGCCGCCCGGCAGGAAGCGCAAGCGCTATTCGAGTTGAGCCAGGATCTGGGAGCCTCGCTGAGTCTAGGCGAAACGCTGTCGGTCTTCTCGGTGAAGCTGAAACCGATGGTTCCGTATGACGCCATTGCAATCTACATCAAGCGCGAACAAGAGCTTGTTCCAGAATATGTCAACGGGGATAATTACCGGCTATTTTCTTCTTTGCGCATTCCTATCGGGCAAGGCCTTTCCGGATGGGTTGCGAATAATCGCAAGCCGATCATCAACGGGAACCCCTCTGTGGAACCAGGATATCTCAACGATCCGTCAATGTTCAGTACGTTGCGCTCTGCCCTGGCTGTCCCCCTGGAGGGAGTTGCCGGAGTGATTGGAGTGCTCGCGCTGTACCGCAGTGAACGCGATGCCTTTACCTCGGATCACTTGCGTATCTTGCTGGCGGTCAGCGGGAAGATGGCGCTCGCGATTGAGAATGCCCTGAAGTACCAGCAGGCGGAAAACTCCGCGACCACGGATTACCTAACCGGGCTGCCGAATGCGCGCTCGCTGTTCATGCAACTTGATCGCGAACTGGCTCGTTGCAAGCGCGACAACTCGACGTTGACCGTGATGGTTTCCGACATGGATGGATTCAAGCAGATCAACGATCGCTTTGGCCATCTGGAAGGAAATCGCGACGCTGCGCCTGTTTGGCCAGGCTCTTAAGGATAGTTGCCGCGAATACGACTATGTCGCCCGCATGGGCGGCGATGAATTCGTCGTGATTGCTACTGGCCTGGCAGCCGAGGCGGCCGGCAAGAAAGCGGAGCAGATGCGCTCGCTGGCCCGCCATGCGGGAAGCGAAGTTTGCGGCGAAGACATACTCTCGTTGAGTGTGGGGCGCGCCGTTTATCCCGAAGACGGCAAAGATGCAGAGCAACTTCTGGCCGAAGCCGATCGCCGCATGTATCTGGAGAAGCAGAAGCAGCTTTCTTACAAAGATCGCCGGTCTCATCCGCGATTGAAGTGCCGGGTGACGATCGAGTTACAGACCGAAGAGAGGGGCGTTCCTCTTTTCGCCAATCTCACTGACATCAGTCTGGGTGGCTGCTTCATCGAGACCAGCTCGATTCTGGCGCCAGGCAGCAAAATCAAGGTGGGCTTCTCGATGGACGACTCCAGCCTGTCTACAGATGGAGTCGTGCTGAGGTTGGATCCTGGGTCGGGCGTCGCGGTGCAGTTCCGCGAAATGAACCGCGAGGCGCGCGAGCGGATGTTCAGGATTTTGGAATTCGTGCAGAAGACGACTTCGTTCTACAACAAGCGGTATCTCGACAGCTTGGCCAAGAGCTGACTCCCGACAAACTTCGCGCACACCGTCAAGTTTGAGACTTCGCCGCTACCTGCAGCGTAGTGGCGCGCACGATCTCCTCGCCGATACGATCGAGGGGAAGAATTTTATCCGCTAAGCCCGCTTTGGCCACGAAACCAGGCATTCCCCAGACCACGCTCGTGGCTTCATCCTGCACGTAGACGCGCGCTCCCTGCGCCCGGAGCATTTCGCATCCCTTCAGGCCGTCCTGCCCCATTCCAGTGAGAATAACGGCGAGCGTCCGCGCGCCGTAAACCGAGGCGACCGAACGGAATAAAACATCGACTGAGGGGCGGCAGAAGTTTTCTCTCGGACCTTGATGAGTCTTCAGGCAAACCGTTCCATCCGCTCTTTGCACCTCCATATGAAAATCTCCCGGCGCGATCACGGCGCAGCCCGCTGTCAGTGGCATTTCCGATACGCACTCCCGCACCGGCAGCGCGCTCTTTGTATTGAGACGGGCCGCCAGCATGGAGGTAAAGATGGCCGGCATGTGCTGGGCGATGACGATAGGCACCGGAAGCTGAGCGGGTAGGGAGGGCAAGAGCCGGGCAAGGGCATCAGGCCCACCCGTGGAAACGCCGATCGCGATAACCTGCACAGGAGAGAGCAATCGAGGCTGCGCCGGCACCAGCAGGGCCCGAGGTTGCTGGATCTCCGGCAGGAGGCCGCCGCGTGCACTGGGCAATCGGCAGAGTGCCCGATTTTGGGGATTAGATCACGCGTAATGGCGTCAAGGGTGGCAGCGCCATCGATGTTACTGGGCTTGGTGACATAGTCAGTCGCGCCCAGCGCCAGTGCTTCCAACGTGACCGACGCACCGCGCTCCGTCAGGCTGCTGAACATAATGATGGGAACGCGGGCATCGATCTTGCGCAACTCACGCACGGTCTCGAGGCCATCCATCTCGGGCATCTCGATGTCGAGCAGAACGATGTCGGGATGAGTGGCCGCAAACTTCGTCAGTCCGATCCGGCCGTTCACCGCCGTGGCCGCCACTTCCAAAGCCGGATCCTGGCCGATAGCCTGCGACAACACCTTGCGAACGACCACGGCATCGTCGACGAGCAATACGCGCTTCTTTATGGCTCCCACCTGTGGCCTCTTGCGCCCTGAATTCTAGGAGGAAGCCTGAGCCGCACGCGACTTCGATCCCGTGTGCGAACCGGCGGCTTCCTCGCTTTCGCCGAATCTGAATTGCGCGACCAGACTGCGGAGCTGGCTCGCCATCTCCGTCAGTTGTTGCGCTGCCTTCAGGCTGTCCTGGGCGCCGCGGGTGGTACTCTCGGCGGCGGTAGCGACTCCCTGAATGTTCTGCGAGATTTCTCCGGAGCCTTTGGCCGCTTCCTGCACGTTCCGTGACATCTCGTTGGTGGTCGCGCTCTGCTCTTCGACGGCGGTTGCGATGGTGCTGGAAATGTCGTTGATCTGGTTGATGATGGCCGTGATGCTGCCGATCGATTCCACCGCCCGCTTGGTGTCCTCCTGAATGGCCGTAATCTTTTGGCTGATGTCCTCGGTGGCCTTGGCGGTTTGCTTGGCGAGTTCTTTAACTTCGTTGGCGACGACGGCGAAGCCTTTACCAGCTTCCCCGGCGCGCGCGGCCTCGATGGTTGCATTGAGGGCGAGCAGGTTGGTCTGTTGCGCGATGGACGTGATGACCTTGATGACCTGACCAATTTGGGCGCTGGACTCGCCCAGCTTGGCGACCGTGGCGTTGGCATCATTGGCAGTTTTTACCGCTTCGCCTGCAACCTTGGCGGCTTCACCGGCGTTGCTCGAAATACTCTGGACCGTGGAGGTCATTTCCTCAGCGCCGGTGGCCACGCTGTTCAGATTCGTGGTCACCTGCTGGGTAGCGGATGCCACGGTGCTGGCCTGGGCTGACGTTTCTTCGGCGTTGCTGCTCATCTGCTGGCTGGTGGCGGCCAGTTGCTGCGAAGAAGCCGACACAATCCTGAGCATTCTGGCGATCGACTTCATGCTCGACTGCGAGAGTGTCCGCGGTCTGGTTGGTGGCTGTCGCTACTCCTCCCAGTGCTTCGATGCAGGCGTTGAGGTTGTTCTTGATGGTGTTGAAATCGCCATTGTAGTCAGCGGTGATTTTCACCCGCATGCCCGAATCGACACCCGCCGCGTATAGTCGTTGGCAGCCATGGCCTGCAGAACCCTGCTGGCTTCGGTCAGACCCTGCGAAATCTCGTCCACCCGCTCGGCCGCGACGTTTAACGGCCCAATCACTGCATCCAACGTAGCGTTGACGCCCTCGACCACCTTACGGTAATCGCCCTGGTGCTTGCCGGCATCGGCGCGCGTCGCTAATTTCCCTTCGACCGCCGCTTGGGACAACATCATGGCATCGGCCATCATGGCCGTGACCGCCATTTTTTGCGAGGTGATATCGGTGGCATATTTAACGACCTTGCAAGGTTTGCCGTTTAAATCGAGAATGGGATTATAGGAGGCTTGAATCCAGACTTCCTTGCCGCCCTTGCCGATCCGTTTGTATTCGGCCGCCTGGTATTCTCCCCGTCGCAGCCGTGCCCAAAACTCTCGCATACTCCGAAGCTATTGCGGAAGGCTTCATCCACAAACATGCTGTGATGTTTTCCCTTGATTTCTTCCAGGGCGTAGCCCAAGGCTTTCAGAAAGTTTTCGTTGGCGGCGAGAACCGTGCCGTCCATGTTGAACTCGATGACGGCCTGTGCTTTGCTGATCGCCGCAATCTGGCCCTGATAATCGGCATTGACCAGTTTCTGTCGCGTGACGTCAATGGCATATTTGACGACCTTGAACGGTCTGCCGTTCAAATCGAAGATCGGGTTGTAGGAAGCTTGAATCCAGACTTCCCGGCCACCCTTGCCGATCCGTTTGTATTCGGCCGCATCGTATTCGCCGCGGTTCAGCTTGGCCCAGAATTCCTTGTAGGCGGAGCTTTGCTTGTAGGCCTCATCGACAAACATACTGTGGTGCTTACCCTTGATTTCATCGAGGCGATAGCCCAGGGCTGTTAAGAAATTGTCGTTGGCGGTGAGGACGACACCATCCATATCGAACTCGATCACCGCCTGTGCCTTGCTGATCGCGGCGATCTGCCCGGCCTGATCGGCCGAGGCCAGCTTTTGCTGGCTGATATCCTTGAAATAATTGATCGACTTTGTAGGGCTTGCCATCGGCGTGCAAGCACCGGGTTGTAGGAGTACTGAATCCAGATTTCCTTCCCCTGCTTCGTGCTTCGCTTGCGCTTCGCCATCGCAAACCTCACCCCGCCCCAGTCGTTGCCAGAGCTCTTTTATCGCCGCCTGGTATTGGGGAGTGCGCCGTTCCTGTTCATCCACGAACATGCTGACGTGCTTGCCGATCACTTCCGCCCGGCTATAGCCGAGCAGCTGTTCGAAATTCTCGTTGATCTCCAGGACCGTGCCGTCCATGTCGTAGGCACTGACGGGTTGTGCCATGCTGATTGCCTTAATCTCGGCCTGAAAGTCTTCGATCTGCTGTTGGTCGAGTTTGGCAGCTTTCTTTCCCCGCGCGCTCTTCATTCCATTCTCCTTACGGTTCTCCGCGCTGTGGCGGACCCTGATTGATTGAATTTCAAAATTCCCGGGTTCCCTTTGGCTTGGTGAGGTCGCCTAAGTCCACGACCCGGTCGATATCGAGTGCCAGCAGCAGGCGCCCGGAAAGCTTGTAGACTCCCTGCACCACTTCTCGGGCGAAGCCCTGGAGAGTCTCGGGAGGGCTCTCGAGGGTGTCTTCCTCGACTTCGATGACGTCGCCGATCTCGTCGACCAGCAGGCTGACGGCGCCATCGTTGGTGCGCACCACCACATTCATCGGCAACTGGCCCGGCGGGCGGTCCGGCAACCCGAGCCGGCGGCGCAAGTCGATGGCGGAGACGATCTGTCCGCGCAGGTTGATCAGGCCGCTGACGACGTCGGGAGACAGGGGGACGCGCGTCATTTCCTGGTACTGAATGACCTCCTGCACCTTGGGCACAGGTGTACCGAAAACATGGCCGTCGAGAAGGAACGTGCAAAATTGCTGCGATGACAGCCATAAATGTCATGCCCTCCTATATCGTGGCTGTCGATTCTGCGAACCCCGGAAGCACCTCGCGCACCACTCGGGCACATCCAGCAAGTCGGTCACGCGTCTTTTGAACGACCGACGAACCCAGCACTCCGTGGCGCTGGGCGGGATTTTGCACGCACCAGCTTTTCGTCGACGATGTCGACGATGCGGTCCACCACCAGACCGACGCTGCGCCCCGCCTCGGAATAAACCACGACCTGCAGGCGGTCCTGCGGCACGCGGCGCTGGCCTTCGGTGGCCTGCGGCAGGCCGGGGACAATCTCGTGATAGCCGGAGCAAGGGCATGATCTGGCCGCGGTACTGCATGACCTCCTGCGTCTCCTGCCATCTCGATCTGGATCGCAGGAAACTCTTCGAGCCGAGCGACCAGAGAAAGAGGAATCGCCATACGGCCCTGATCTCCGCACTGCACCAACAGCAGCGTCTGGCGGTCCGTGTGCGCTTGCTCCTTCCTTGCCGGCTTCCTTTTCGTCTTTCTCGTTCAGCGCCGACTCGCGTGCCTTCGGCGATCACTTGCGCTCTCTGCGCCAGCCCCAGAATGTCGAGGATCAAGGCCACCCGGCCGTCTCCCATGATGGTCGCGCCGGAGTAGGCGCTGATTCCCTTCAGTTGCTTGCCCATCGGCTTGACGACGATTTCCTCGGTGTCGGTGATCTCATCGACGACCAGGCCAAACTGCGCGGCCATCCGCCTGCACGACGACGATGTTCGGCGGCTGCTCCGACAGCTTGCGACGCGGCGTCTGGCGCGATGTTGCAGTTCGCGGTTCAGATAGACCAGCGGCAGCAGGCGGCCGCGCAGGCGGTAGACGGGCGCGCCGTGGACCATCTCGATGTCCTTGCCCGCCTCGCCCGTTTCGAGGCGTACCAGTTCGAGCAGGCTGACCTGCGGAATGGCGAAGCGCTCGCCGCCGGAGGTCACCATCAGCGCGGGAATGATGGCCAGGGTCAGAGGGATCTTGATCTTGACCGTGGTGCCCTTGCCGGCGGTCGATTGCACATCGACCGTGCCGCCGATCTTTTCGACGTTGGTCTTCACCACGTCCATGCCGACGCCGCGCCCGGAGACATTGGTCACCTTCTCCGCGGTCGAAAAGCCGGGCAGGAAGATCATGTTGAAGATGTCGCGGTCTGACATGCGGGCGGCCTGCTGCGCGGAGACCAGGCCTCGCTCGATGGCCTTTTGGCGGATGCGTTCGACGTTGAGTCCGGCGCCATCGTCGCTGATCTCGATGTTGACCTGGCCGCCTTCGTGGAACGCTCGCAGCTTCAAGACTCCCGTAGCATGTCTTTCCGGCCTGCTTCCGCATCTCCGGCGTCTCGATGCCGTGATCGATGGAGTTGCGAACCAGGTGGGTCAGCGGATCCTTGATGGCCTCGATGATGGTGCGGTCGAGTTCGGTGTCCTGACCTTCCATCTCGAGGCGCACATCCTTGCCGCAACTGAGCGCCAGGTCGCGCACCGTGCGGGGAAATTTGTTCCAGACATTGCCGATGGGCTGCATGCGGGTCTTCATGACCTCTTCCTGCAGTTCGGTGGCAATCAGATTCATGCGTTGCGAGACAGCCTGAAAGCCGGCATCCTGCGTGCTATTGGAGAACTGCAGCAACTGGTTGCGCGCCAGCACCAGTTCGCCCACCAGATTCATCAGCCGGTCCAGCAGGTTGACTCCGACGCGGATGGTTTCGACTGTGGCCTCCGGATTCTTGGACGCCGATGGCCTGTTGCGCCGCCAGCACTATCTTCCGGGCTGCGCCGCTCCTTGCGCGACCAGGATCTCGCCAATGCTTGCGGCCCAGTTCCTGCTGCTCCAGGGCGCGCGCGAGATCTTCGGCCTTCACGTGTCCGCGCTGGAGGAGCACTCCTCCAATCTTGTTGGATCGGCCAGTTCTTCCGGAACGACCGGAACTGCAGAGGCGCTGGAGGTTCAGCCTGGTTCGATACTCGGTGACGCGGCGATCGGAGCCGTGTCCGGCGACGTGTCGCTGCCTTGCGGTTCTGAAGGCTGGCCAGATGCTCGATCAGTAGCATCGTAGTCTCTTCGCCGTCCTGGCCGGAGTTTGGATCGCTGCCAGCATGTGGCGGACCGCGTCCACCATGGCGAGCAGTGCCGCTGGTGATCTCCTGCGTGAGTTGCAGGTCGCCGTCGCGCAGGTGCGACAGCAGGCTCTCTCCTGCATGGGCCAGTTTTTCCAACTTGGCGAAACCGAGAAATCCGCAGCTGCCCTTGATGGTGTGAATTGTCCGGAAAATGCTGCCTAACAGCTCCTTGGACGAAGGTGCGGACTCCAGCTTCACCAGTTCCTGGTCCAAGCGGTCCAGGTTCTCGTTGCTCTCGATAAGAAAATCTTTAACGATGTCGTCCATAAATCGTCCGGCTAGGGAACGTCCAGTGGCTGCATCTGTCCAGCCAGCTCTTGAATGTCGTATCGCACCATTTCAGGCCGTACCTGACCGATTTCGGCGCTGCCTCATGGGCGTTGCCCGATCGACAAGTCCAGGCACCCTTCAATCGCCGTTCTGAGTAGCTGCGCCGGGTGGCACGAGGACTGCGGCACGGAAATCGTCCGATGCGCTTCGAAGCTTGAAGCTCGCTTGTCGCCCCGTAAACTTAAGAGAATGCACGTGCATGTTCACGGCGCGGGCGGCCCGACGCGAGTCCTGAAGATCTCGCTGGCCGTGACTCTGGCCTACATCGTGCTGCTGGTGGTCGCGGGCATCCGCGCCCACTCGCTGGCGTTGCTCTCCGAGGCCGGACACAATCTTTCGGACTTCCTGGCGCTTCTGCTGTCGCTGGTCGCCGTCTATTTCCAGTCGCGCCCGGCGAGTTCGACGAAAACCTACGGATATCACCGCGCCGGAGTTCTGGCGGCACTGGTGAATGCCAGTTCCCTGGTGGTGCGTGTCGTTCTTCATCTTCTACGAGGCATTTCGCCGGCTGCAGCATCCCGAGCACGTGCAGGCCAGCGTGATGATGTGGGTGGCCGCAGCGGGCGTGGTGATGAATGGCGCGATCGCTCTGCTGCTCTATCGTTCCGGCGGAGACGTCAACATCCGCAGCGCGTTGCTGCACGAGGTAGGAGACACGCTTTCGACCGCCGCCGTGATCGCTGGAGGCTGGGCGATCCTGGTGACGGGCAACTACTGGATCGATTCGGTGCTCTCGGTGGGAATCGGTGTTCTGATCCTGTGGTCAGGATTCGGCATTGTGCGCGAGACGCTCAACATTCTGCTGGAAGGCACGCCGCGCGGCATGAAGCTGGAGAAGATTGAACTCGCCATCCGCTCGGTCGAGGGCGTCAACGACGTCCACGACCTGCACGTCTGGAGCATCGGATCGGAGACGCACGCGCTTTCCTGCCACATTTCGATTGCCGACATTCCGCCGTCGGTGAGCGAGCGCATTCTGCGCGACGTGAAGGAACGGCTGCTGCATGGCTTCCGCATCGACCACACCACGATCCAGTTCGAGCATGCGGTCTGCGAAGTGGCGCATGGGTGCGTGATTCCGGTCGTGGAGAGCGAAGAACACCATCACCATCACAGCCACTAGCAAGGCTGTCCCAGAAATTCGCGCAATAATTCAGCCTGTCATCCTGAGCGAAGCGAAGGACCTCTGTACTATTGCTTGCGGCGCCGATACTCTCGCATCTCCACTTTGATGGACCGCCAACTTTGTTCGCGTATTTCCGGGACACCACACTAATAGACTGTCTCTGTGAAAGCGTTACCTGCAGACCACACAGGGTTACGCCTCGCTGCGCTCGGCGGGCGGACGAAGGCGTCCGCCCCTACATTCCTCGCACTAATGCCGCCGACAATCCGAATCAGCCCACCTTAAGTTGTGTCTCGTATATTTTTCGCGCAGTTTCGATCGTGTCGGCGTCTTCCGCTGACTTGTCCGGACGCAGCCGCACAATCCTCGGAAATCGCAGCGCGTAGCCACTCTCGTGCCGGTCCGATTGCATCATGTTGTTGAATGCGACTTCGAGAACGATCTTCGGCTCGACCACCCGACGAAAGCCTTGATCTTCGAGTGTGTGATCGCAGAAACCACTTCGTCATCTCGGCAATCTCGACGTCGGTGAGGCCGGAGTAGGCTTTGCCGATATTCACCAGCCTGTCGCCATCCCAGACCGCGAAGGTGTAATCGCTGAGCACGCCGATGCGCTTGCCGTGCCCGTACTCGACGGCGGTGACCACGACATCGAGCGTCGCCAGTTCGCGCTTCATCTTGAGCCACGACTTGCCCCGTTTGCCGGGGGTATAAGGCGAGGTCGAGGTCCTTGATCATCAGCCCTTCATTGCCGCGCTCCTGGGCAGAGTTAAACAACAGGTCCAGTTCGTCAGCGCCAGCCGCACGAAAGACCGGGGCGCGAATAATGCTGGCATCGCGGAGCAAACTCTCTTCCGGGGATTCATCGTCGAAGGCGAACGAATCCTGAATGAAGCTCTTTCCCTGTGATCCTCTGTGCCCCCTGTGGTGAAGAGCTTTTCGCGGTGCAGACAGCAACGTATCCAGAATGCGAGCCCGTTCGCGCAACGATCGATCGATCAGCAATTCGCCATTGCAATAAAGAATGTCGAACGCGAGAAACGCAACCGGGGTTTCCCGCAGCATTCTCTCGCTCACTTTCTTCCGTCCAAGTCGTTGCTGCAGGACGGTGAAGGGCCGCGCACGTCCCAGGTCCTTCGCCCGGGCCTCCGCGGGTTGGGATGCCGGTTGATCGATGATGGCCGACGCGTTTTGCAATTCGGCAGGAAACTCCCAAGCCACGATTTCACCGTCAAGAATGGCGTCCTGCGGCAGGCCCGCCAGAGCTGGCGGTAGTTCCGGGAAGGACTCCGTAATGTCATCCCGGGTCCGGGAAAAGAGACTAACCTCTCCCTCCGAGACGTGAGCTTGGGCGCGAATGCCGTCGTATTTATCCTCCACGGCAGCTTCGGCGAAATACCTCAAGCCTTCTTCCGCCGACTCAACCGGGCTCGCCAGCATAAATCCCAGGGGATGGAAGAGGCGCATCCTGGCATCAGCTAACCTGCCCGCAGTTGCCAATTTCAGAGTTTCTCCGACATCGCCCAGCAACATGTTGGCACGCTGCACTTCGGCGAGTGTCGCGCCGTAGGCTTTGGCGATGGCTTCTTCAACCAGGCTCTCTTTCAAACCAATGCGGAGATCGCCGGTCATGATCTTGACGATGTACTTGGCTTCGAGCGGTGGGACGCTGGAGAGCAGGTCACGGGCAATGACGGCTCTTGCCGACGGCCCGCGCGCCCCTGCGATCTGACGGAAGCGCTGTTCTACTTCCACGACGCCTAGCTCTTGACCAGCGCGGTCGGGAAGCACTTCCTCGGCCACGGCGCCGAGATCTCCGCGCCGTCGATAGACAGCAGTCAACGCGCTCTCGTCTTTGCCAGACAAATCCGCAACGATTTGCCAGAGCGAGCGGCCGCCGATCTGTAACGTGGTTTCCTCCCAGACGGGGAAGGGGCGACCGCAGAGAAAGACCGCGGACACAGCGGCTTCTTCCGTCGAGCAAGACTTAAGGTAGTCCGCGACGATGGCGGTTTTCTGTAGCTTCTTGGTGGTCGCCGCGATGTCTTCGCACGTTTTGGCCAACTGCCGCAAATTTCATTTCCCCTTTACTGACGCCCCGAATTTGCGCCTGATCGAGGCCCTAAGTGTCTTAACTGAAACCACTTAGACGTCTTACTAGCCGATCCTAAACCATGCGGTGCTGTGGTACCCTATGAGCTGCGTCGTGCCTGTCTGAGGAGCATCCAATAAGCGTGCATTATCTCCGAAATTATCTGCGATTCCTGGCTGCTATCCAGCTTCTACCGGCACTGGAGAGTGGGGAAGAGACTCTGGTCGGCGGCCAAGCCGTGCTCGAGGGCGTTATGATGCGTTCTCCGCACGCCTGGGCCATCGCCTGCCGGAAGCCGTCTGGCGATGTGGTCACCATGAGCGAGCCCTTGGAGCGGCCCTCGGAGAAGCATAAATGGATGGCCTGGCCTGTCCTGCGTGGCGTGGTCACCCTCGGTTATGCGATGAATCTTGGATATCGCGCTCTGCGGTTCTCGGCCAATGTAGCGATTGAAGACCTCATGGATGAGGGTAGCGAGAAAACCCAGAATAAGACGGCCACCCTAGACGTCACTCCGGCCCCCTCCACGGAATCGTCCAAATCTCAAAATCGTGAGAAGGCGGCGACGATCAGTGGCTGGCTGGCGACCGTAAACATCATTATTTCGCTGGCATTTTTCATCTTCATGTACAAGTACATTCCGCTACTGGCGGCGACCGAGCTCAAGAAGCTTGATCCCGCGCTGGGCGGGCGAATCATTTTCAATCTGATCGATGGCGGTGTTCGCCTGCTGCTGTTCCTGCTGTTTATCTGGGGCATTTCGCTGTGGAAGGATATCCGGCGGGTTTACGAATATCACGGCGCAGAGCACAAGACGGTTTTCGCGTTCGAGAATGGCGATCCTTTGGAGACGCGCGCGGTTCAGAAATATTCGACGTTTCACCCCCGGTGTGGAACCAGCTTCCTGATGACGGTGATGCTGATTTCGATTGGCTTCTACATGCTGGTTCCGTTCACGTCATTTGGGGCACGCTTTGCCTCACGCATCGTTCTGTTGCCGGTCATTGCCGGAGTTTCCTACGAGATTATTCGCTTCGCGGCCAAGCACCGGGGATCGCTGTTTGCCCTAATGACCGCACCCGGATTATGGCTGCAGCGCATCACCACCAAGCCTCCATCCGATGAGCAGGCGCAGTGCGCCATCGTCGCGCTGGAACATGCCATGGTGCTCGAAAAAGAGCACGGTGGCGAGTTGGTGATTGCCTAGCGGTTCCCCCCGCGAATACTTCTACTCCGCATCGTCCACAACTAAAATCGTAGAGACGTAACTTGTTACGTCTCCGCCGCCCGCGCCACAGTCGCCGCGGCGCATACCGAGACGTAGCAAGCTGCGTCTCTCCGAAAGATGAATGCCATGTTTGAACGACTGGATCAAATCGAAGCGCGCTACGAAGAGCTGACCAATGCTCTGGCGTCGCCAAATATCGTCAACGACTCGGCCAAGTACCAGAAGACTGCAAAGGCCCATGCCGAAATCGCGTCCATCGTCGAAAGGTACCGCGAGTATAAAGACCTCACCAAGGGAATCTCCGACAGCAAAGCGATGCTGCTGGAGGAAAAAGATCCCGAAATGCGCGCCTATGCGCAGGAAGAACTCGACAAGCTGCAGTCTCGTGTGAATGGGGTCGAAGAAGAGCTGAAGGTCCTGCTTCTTCCCAAAGATCCCAACGACGAGAAAAATATCATCCTCGAAATTCGCGCTGGGACTGGCGGAGACGAGGCCACCCTGTTCGCGGCTGAAATTTTCCGCATGTATACCCGCTACGCCGAAATGCAGCGCTGGAAGGTGGAGGTGCTGTCATCTTCCGAGTCTTCGGCCGGCGGCCTGAAAGAAGTGATCGCCATCATCGAAGGCAATCGCGTGTTCTCGCAGCTCAAGTACGAAAGCGGAGTACACCGCGTGCAGCGTGTTCCAGCGACCGAGCAGCAGGGACGAGTGCACACCTCTGCCGTGACTGTGGCCGTCTTGCCAGAAGCAGAAGATGTCGACATCAAGATCGAAGCCAAGGATCTGCGGATTGACACGTTCTGCTCCTCTGGGCCGGGGGGGCAATCGGTGAATACGACGTATTCGGCAGTGCGCATCACGCACATCCCGACGAATACTGTCGTCAGTTGTCAGGACGAAAAGTCGCAGATCAAGAATCGTGAGAAGGGAATGCGCGTGCTGCGCTCGCGGCTCTACGAGATCGAAATGGAGAAGCAGCAACAGGCGCTGGCCAAAGAGCGCAAGGCCATGGTCGGTTCGGGCGATCGCAGCGAGAAGATTCGCACCTACAATTTCCCGCAGAACCGCCTCACGGACCACCGCATCGGGTTCACCATCCACCAGCTCGAAGCGGTCATGGATGGCAAGATCCAGCCGCTGATCGAAGCTCTCACCACCCACTACCAGGCTGAGAAGCTGAAGCAGGAAGCTGCCAGCGTGGTGTAGAAGGCAACCTCGGCACGCCAGCCAACAACTAAAGGCCATGGCAAAGGGGAAGACAAACTTGCTGGCTTTCGCTGCCTTTGGTTTAGCCACCGCCGGAGCAGCCTGGTATGGCGCCCGGTATAGCCGTAACGGCAATCGTGACCGCTGGTATCGCGATTTGCAGAAGCCCAGCTTCACTCCGCCAGATGCAGTGTTCCCTGTGGCATGGACAACGCTTTATGCATTGATTGCGTGGTCCGGATATCGCATATGGAGCGCTGCGCCTTCTCGATCCCGCAATACCGCTCTGCGTCTTTGGATCTCACAGCTCGCGGCCAACGCCAAGTGGTCGGAGCTTTTTTTCGGACAACACCGTCCCACGCTGGCTCTGGCCGATGTTCTGGCGCTGGAAGGCACGATCGTGTCGTACATCAGCGCCGCGCACAAAGTGGATCGTGCGGCCGCTTATGCCTTCCTTCCCTATGGAGCATGGGTAGCTTTCGCAACCGTCCTCAACGCTGAAATCGTCCGGCTCAACCCGAAGGCGGCTTGATCCGTTTTGTTTTCTGCGACTCCGTGTTGAAATAGGTGCGTGCAACTCAAGCCGGCTCTGACCTCAGCTGTTACCCGCCTCAGTTCCGAGCATGTCCCTTCCCCTCGCATGAACGCGGAACTGCTGCTGATGTTTGTGCTGAGCTGCGACCGGGCCTACCTGTTTGCCCATCCAGAGCGTGACCTCACTCTCGAAGAAGAATCCCGCTACCAGGCTGTACTCGCGGAGCGGTCCCGCGGCGTGCCGGCCCAGTACATCACCGGACATCAGGAATTCTGGGGCATGGATTTCCTGGTTACTCCAGCGGTCCTAATTCCGCGGCCAGAGACCGAGCACTTGATCGAGACTGCTCTCAAGCTGCGGACCTCATACCTCGGACTTCAGGCTTCGGGCGCCCATACTTCTGAAATTCGAATTGTGGATGTCGGGACCGGGTCGGGCTGTATCGCTCTGGCCTTGGCGAAGGAGTTGCCCGATGCCGAGATTCACGCCACCGATATTTCTGCCGCTGCTCTGGAAGTCGCTCGCGCGAACGCCGCCAGGCATCAACTCGAGAATCGAGTGCAATTCCATCAGGCCGACCTGCTTGAGAATCTGAGCCCACCATTCGACCTTGTGGTTTCCAATCCCCCTTACGTCGGCGAATCGGAGGAAGATCAAGTGCAGCTGGAGGTTCGCAAGTTCGAGCCGCGAACCGCGGTATTTGCCGGTCCGATCGGGACCGAGGTCATCGCCAGATTGATTCCGCAAGCGCGTGAGTTATTGCGTCCGGGGGGATGGATCATTCTGGAAATCAGCGGAACCATCGTGGATCGCGTTCGAGAGCTATTGATCGGATGGGACGATCTCCAAGTTACCGCTGATCTGCAGTCCATTCCTCGCATTGTCTCTGCACGAAAACCTCTCTCGTAAAGTTAGAACGACATGACATCGATGTGTGCAAAATGTTGCGCAGTGTTTATTTTCATCGCTCCATCACGTGATTTTGCTTGACGGCTTCTCCGACCAGATGGCCTACTACTACCCCAATAGTATTAAGCCCTTGCACTCACTCTGCTCAATCCGTTCACTTATTCACACGGCAGCGAACGCTGCATTCTAAGGAGAGATACCCTGATGAAGTTACCCAAGTTGTCCCGCGTTACCGCAGGACTATCTGCATTGGCCCTGTTCTCTTCCGCGCTGGCTGCGGCACAGATGTCGGTTGAAAAAGTAACGGCCACGAACAAGATTCTTCAGCAGGTAAAGGCGTCGATCAACAAGCTTCCGCCCTCGCACCGGAACATGCTCGACGGCTACGCGAATATCGGACATTTAGCCACCGCCTGGAGCACCTACGGGATGCGGCTGGCCGATCCTTCCTTCGTGGCGCACGCGCGATTCAGGGCGGCGGCGACTCTCGCCGCACCCACTGCGGGCGTGACTAAGGTTTCGGATCCTTCGTCAGATGTTGCGTATTCCGCGTTCGGCGGATTCACACAGAGCGAAACCTCGACGGCGCGCTGCGGCAACAGCGTCGTCATCGGCTACAACGATTCCGGCAGCGTGTTTGAGACGCCTTATTTCTACAGCGGTGCAGGCGGGCAATCTTTCAGCGGTGCCGCGTATTCCACAGACGGGGGCGCCACGTTCACCGATGGCGGCAGCATCAATCCCGGCCCGGTCACCTACAATTTTCTGGGCGGCGATCCCGGCTTGACCTGCTCCAACCCGCACACCTTTCACTACACTCAAATCTTCGACTACTACGACAGCAGCATGAACCCATTCGCTGCCATCTCGATCAACACCTCGACGGATGGCGGAAAGACCTGGGGAGATCCCGTGGCGGCGGTGGCGAAGAGCGCCTTGGATCACCTGCTGGACAAGCCCTGGTCCACCATCGATCCTTCAAACCACCGGAGGATCTATGTCTCGTACACCGATTTCGACTTCTCGGAAACCAACAGTTGCGGTTCGAATTATCCCAACAGGACTGCGATTGAGTTCGTAAAATCCGAGGATGGTGGCTTGACCTGGTCGAATCCCGTGGTCGCAATTGAAGTTTGCGGGCTGGCCGGCGTTCAAGGCTCGCAACTGGCTGTCAGTTCCAAGGGCGTGATGTATATCTCATGGGTGAACCTGGGAGTCAACTTCCCGCTCGGCCCACGCGGCATCCAGGTCGCAAGCTACGCCAAGGGGAAGCTTTCCGCGCCGGTAACGGTCGACGGCTCGATTCAGCCCGGCGGAGATTCCTTCTACCTGGAAGGAGAATTCCGGGATTTCCTGGATATGGCGATGGCGATCGATCATTCCGGAACCTCGACGGACGGGGCGCTCTACATCACTTGGGCCGATGGCCGCGACAAAGTCGTGCCCGACCCATTGGCGATCCAGGGATCCTATGCCTACGACGACGTGTTCCTAAGGGTTTCTCTCGACGGCGGCCAGAGCTGGGGATTTGCGCCCAAGAAGGTGAACAGCGATATGCAATCCCGCATGGGGCTCGGTCACGACCACTATCAGTCAGGAATCGCCGTGGATAATCGTGGCTATGTCGGCGTGTGCTGGTACGACCGCCGGCAGGATCCGGAAAACTTTGCCATCCGGCGTCATTGCGGCGAATCCAGCGATCAAGGGCTCAGCTTCTCCGATAGCGATATCGGAATGGCTGCCTTTGCGCCAACCCACGGCAACGATGCATTTATCAACCCTATTTACATGGGCGACTACGATCAGATGACCAGCGACTTCACGAATGCTAACTCCGGATTCATCGGGGCATTCGAGAATCAGACGAACCGCGGAAATCCGGACGCTGTTGCACACTCCATCAACTAAGCTGCAGCATAAGCAAATGGGGCAGCCGCGTGGCTGCCCCTTTCTTTTGCAGTAAAGACTTCACGGTTCAGCGGCGCGCCGTAGCCGGCAGGATTTCTTCCACGTCCACTATATCGGTGGGATATTTTCCGGTGTAGCAAGCCGAGCAGTACGAGAGCTTCTCTCCCTCACCGCAGGCCCGTTTGAGGCCCTCCAGCGAGAGATAGGCCAGGGAATCCGCGCCAATGTAGTCGCGAATCTCGTCGACTGATTTGTTGGCGGCAATCAGTTGTTTTCGCGACGGAGTGTCGACCCCGTAATAACACGGAGAAATTGTGGGCGGGCACGAGATGCGCATATGCACTTCGGTCGCCCCGGCATTGCGGATCATGCGCACGATCTTGCGACTGGTGGTGCCGCGCACGATGGAATCGTCAATCAGGACGACGCGCTTTCCCTCCAGCAACGAACGCACGGGATTCAACTTCAGCTTCACGCCGAAGTCGCGCACACTCTGGCTAGGCTCAATAAAAGTGCGTCCAACGTAGTGATTGCGGATCAATGCAAAACGAAATGGAAGGCCGCTTTCGGCGGCGTAGCCTACTGCAGCCGTAACCCCTGAATCGGGCACGGGAACCACCAAGTCCGCATCGATACCTGCCTCGCGGGCCAGTTGGCGTCCTAATTCCTCGCGGCTGGTTTGAACCGGCCGTCCGAAGACAAGACTGTCAGGACGTGAAAAGTAGACGTGCTCGAAGATGCAACTCGATTGCGGAGCCGCCGTCGAGTAAAAACGCGAACTCACGCCTTCGGGACCGACCACGATGAGTTCCCCCGGCTTCACGTCGCGGATGTAGTCCGCGCCGATGAGATCGAAGGCACAGGTTTCGGAGGCGAAAACAATGGTGTCGTGCTTCTGCCCCTCCAACGCCGGAATTTTTCCCATTGCCAGCGGGCGGAAGCCGCGCGGATCGCGCACGGCAAAGACGCGGTCATTGCTCATCATCACCAGGGAGAATGCTCCCTCGACACGGCGGAGGGCATCGGCCATAGCCTCGGGCAGGGTGTGCTCCTTGGAGAGCGCGATCAGGTGAACTAGGACTTCCGTGTCGCTGTTCGTCTGAAAAATTGAGCCCTGGCTCTCCAGACGGGCGCGAATCGTCATGGCATTGACGAGGTTGCCATTATGCGCAACTGCGATCGCACCCTTGTTCGATTGCACAAGGATGGGCTGGGCATTGAGGAGAGCCGAATCTCCAGCGGTAGAGTAGCGCGTGTGGCCGATGGCAAGGGTGCCCTTTAGCTTGGAGAGTTCATCCTCGGTGAAAATATCGGCGACCGAACCCATCGCTTTGTGCACGCGCGAGGTCAGCCCGTCCGAGGTAACGATGCCGGCTGATTCCTGTCCGCGATGCTGCAGCGCGTGCAAGCCCAGGTAGGCCAGTTTCTCCGCCTCCGGATGGGCGAAGATTGCGACCACTCCGCACTCGTCGTGAAATTTGTCGGAAATCAGCATGGAGTCCTTTGCCTTTAGTCGCTAGCGATTCAAGCGCGTATCAACTCAGGGTCAGTCTTCAACGAGGCTTCCAGCGCCCCCTCATACCCGTCACTAAGTTCCGTGATGATAGCCGAAATGACGGTCTTACCATCGATTGAAATTTCCAACTTGTCCGCAGTGGTTTCTCCGATGACGTCTGCGGTAATGGCGTGTTTCTGCGCTACTTGTTGGATTCGCGCGAGGTGCGTTGGGTCGCAAGAGATCAGGATTCGGCTGGCATCTTCCCCAAAAAGCGCAAACTCGGGGGAAAGTCCACCAGATGCCAGATTCACGTGAGCGCCAACGCCTTTGGGAAAGCACTTTTCGGCAAGTGCAACCGCCAGACCGCCTTCCGAGCAATCGTGCGCTGAATCCAGAAGTTCTTGCTGGATCAATTCGATTACCGCTTTCTGCAGGGCTGCTTCGCTTTCCAGGTCCAGTTCGGGCGGATATCCCCAGACCGCGCCCAAAATCTCCTTGCTGTATTCGGACGAGCCAAACTCGCTCTCCGCATCCGTGATATCGCCCGCTTCTCCCGCGCGCAATAGCACGATCGTGCGGCCAGCCGCCGAGAAATGCATCTTCGCCGCTTTATGCACGTCATCGAGAGTCCCCACGACTCCGAGCACGGGTGTCGGATAGATGCCTTCCCCGAGGGTCTCGTTATAAAAGCTGACATTGCCGCCGGTGATGGGGATTTCCAACTCCTCGCAAGCCTTGGTGATTCCGTCAATGGTCTGCGAGAACTGCCACATGATGTGCGGTTTCTCAGGATTGCCGAAGTTCAGGCAATTGGTCGCGCCGATCGGTGTCGCACCCGAGCACGCGACTTTGCGCGCCGCTTCGGCGACAGCGTGCATGGCTCCCAGTCGCGGATCGAGGTAACACCAGCGTCCATTGCCGTCGAGTGCCATGGAGAGGCCACGCTGCGAACCCTTGATACGAATCACGCCGGCATCGCCCGCGCCGGGAGCCTCCACGGTATTGGTCTGCACCATGTGATCGTATTGCTGCCACACCCAGCGCTTGCCGCAGATGTTCGGGCTGGCGAGTAGTCGTTTGAGATTCGCCGTGTGATCGGCGACTGTGCCGAAGGCGATATGCTCCGGCTTTTCACGGTCGACCGGAGGCTCCCAGCGCGCTAAGGGACGCTTGTAGAGCGGTGCCTCGTCGGTGAGCGCGGGATTCGGAATCTCGGCCACAACCTTGCCGTGTTCGAGAACGCGCAAGATGTTGCCGGTGGTCACCTTACCGACTTCGACGGCATCGAGTCCCCACTTTTCGAAGACGCGGAAGACTTCGTCTTCGCGGCCCTTCTGGGCCACCAGCAGCATGCGCTCCTGGGACTCGCTCAGCATGATCTCGTAAGGAGTCATGCCAGTTTCGCGTTGGGGAACGCGGTCGAGTTCGATTTCAATACCGACGCCGCCGCGTCCGCCCATCTCGCAGGTGGAGCAGGTCAGTCCGGCGGCTCCCATGTCCTGGATGCCAACGATGGCGCCTGTCTGCATGGCTTCGAGGCACGCTTCGAGCAGGAGTTTTTCGAGAAACGGATCGCCTACCTGCACGTTGGGGCGCTTGGCTTCGGAAGCTTCGCTGAATTCCTCGCTGGCCATGGTCGCGCCGTGGATGCCATCGCGTCCGGTCTTGGCGCCCACGTAGATCACAGGATTGCCCTCGCCAGCGGCGCGCGCGTAGAAGATTTCGTTCTTTCGCACCAGGCCGAGTGCGAATGCATTCACCAGGGGATTACCCGAGTAGCAGGGCTCGAACTTGGTTTCGCCGCCGAGGTTGGGTACGCCAAAACAGTTTCCGTAGGAGGCCACGCCGGCGACGACACCTTCCATGATGGAGTGATTTTTGTGGAGCTCCGGCTGCGACACATTCTTCGAGGAGGTAATCGGGCCGAAGCGCAACGAATCCATCACTGCTACCGGCCTTGCGCCCATGGTGAAGATGTCGCGGAGAATGCCGCCTACGCCGGTGGTTGCTCCCTGAAACGGTTCGATGAACGAAGGATGATTGTGCGATTCGATCTTGAATGCACAGGCCCATCCGTCGCCGATGTCGATGATGCCGGCATTCTCGCCCGGTCCCTGCAGCACGTGCTTGCTGCGCGTCGGCAGGCGCTTCAGGTGAACGCGAGAAGACTTGTAAGAGCAATGCTCGCTCCACATCACGCTGAATATGCCTAGTTCGGTGAGGGTTGGTTCGCGTCCGCCGAGCAATTGCTTGATCTTTTCAAACTCGTCAGGCGTGAGGCCATGCTGCCGGATCGTCTCCGGAGAAAGGGCTGGAGTCAAGGAAGTAACCATGGAAGGAGCTTCTATTGTCGCATTTTGGAGTGCGGTTGCGATAGAGCCTGGCGCGTCCGTTTTTCGGCCCGTATTTCGGACTCCTGCTACGATTCTCAGGGTATGAAATCCATCATTGTCGGCACGGCGGGACACATCGATCACGGAAAGACGGCGCTGGTCAAGGCGCTCACCGGGATCGATGCCGACCGGCTGGAAGAGGAGAAGCGGCGGGGAATCACCATCGACCTGGGCTTCGCGCATATGGATCTGCCGGTCCCCGGCGGAGGAACTCTGCACCTGGGCTTCGTCGATGTTCCCGGTCACGAGCGTTTCGTGCGCAACATGCTGGCGGGAGTGGGGGGCATCGATTTGGTCCTGCTGGTGATTGCGGCCGACGAGTCGATCAAGCCCCAGACGCGGGAACACTTCGACATCCTGCAACTGCTTGGAGTCAAGCGGGGCATCACAGTGCTTACCAAGGCAGACGCCGTAGATGCCGAGACGCTCGACGTCGTCAGGCTGGAGGTCGAAGAGTTTCTGCGCGGGACATTCCTGGAGTCGCCGAAAGCTCCCATTGTGGCCGTGAGCGCGCTTACGGGCGCAGGTCTGGACGATCTGAAGCGAGCTCTGGCTGCGGTGGCAACGGAGGTCGAGCCTCGGGATTCGAAGGCTCTTGCTCGTCTGCCGATTGATCGCGTGTTTACCATGAAGGGTTTCGGGACCGTGGTCACAGGGACTCTGATCTCCGGCTCGATCCAAAAAGAAGAGGAATTGGAGGTTTTTCCCAGCGCGCGAAGGGTCCGCGTGCGCGGCGTGCAAGTCCACGGACAGAGTGCTGACACGGCCCTGGCTGGACAACGGACCGCGTTGAACGTCGCGGGCGCAAGTACCGAAGAACTGGCGCGCGGAATGATTTTGGCTCCGCCTGGACTTTTTCGTACGACGGACCGGGTTGATGTGCAGCTACGCCTCTTGAATTCCGCGCCCCGTGCGGTCAAGGATCGGTCACGTGTGCACTTCCATTGCAACACCATGGAGACGGTGGCGGAAATTGTGCTACCTGAAGGTGAGTCGGTCGCCCGGGGATCAGAGGTGCTGGCGCGGCTCAAGTTGTCGGAGCCCGCATTGCTGTTGCCGGGAGACCGCTTCATCGTTCGACAGTTTTCCCCGGTGGTCACCATTGGGGGAGGAACGGTTATCGATGCAGCGCCCACGGGCCGCACGCTCCGCCTGGACAGCAATATCGCGATTCTGGCAGGCGGGAGTCGCGAGGCGATTCTCAAAGCCCGAATCGCGAGACAGTACCACGACGGCGAGGGAATGGCTGACCTCATAGCCGAAACTGGCTTGCGAAAGGAAGTCATTGAGTCGGAACTGGCGCGTGCGATCAGGAGTCGCGAGATCATCCGGGTCGATGACGTATTCCTGGTCTCCGGTGCGTGGGAGGCATTGAAGAAGCAGATCGTGCCCGGGATCGAGCAATTTCACGGGAAGAATCCGCTGGTCGGCGGAATCAGCAAGGAAGAACTCCGGGATCAAGGTGATGCCGGTGACACAATCTTCGCGGCACTTTTGCAAGTGCTGGCGCAGGAGAAAAAGATCGAAGTCGTGGGCGACCTGGTCCGCCTGCCGGGTCGTGGGGTAGTGATGAAAGATGAAGAGGCCGAATCCAAGAAGAAAATTGAAGAAGCTTTTGCCTCCGCGGGGCTGAAAGTCCCCGCTCTCCAGGAAGTGATCGCGGGACTCAAGGTCGACAAAGTTCGCGCGCAGAAGATTGTGACCCTGCTCTTGCGCGACAAGGTCTTAATCAAAATTTCCGATGAACTCGTGTTTCACCGGGTTGCACTCGAAGAGCTGAAGCGCCGAATTGCGGCTCAGAAAACCAAGTCCCCAACCATCGACGTCTCGGCCTTCAAGGAACTGACCGGAGTCAGCCGCAAATACGCCATTCCCCTGCTGGAGTACCTCGATCGTGAGCGCGTGACCCGGCGCGTCGGGGATGCGCGACAGATTCTGTAGGGCAAAAGCTTTTTAACCACAGAGGACACTGAGGTCACGGAGGAACCCTGCACCAAGGCCTGACTTCTGATTCTCTCGACAACCCGTTGCAATCCGTGGCTAGATATTCTCTTCTGGAAACTCCACTTCCAGCCCGAGCGGATCGGTGAACCGGTTTGTCAGATTAGCCAGGCCCGTCAGCAAGTGGATATCGACAATCTCCGGTTCCGAGAATTGCGCCCGAAGCGGAGCGAAGTCGGCATCCCCAATCTCATGTGGAGTGCGCGTCAGCTTTTCGATGTAGGTCAACGCCGCGCGCTCTTTTTCGCTGTAGCGAGAATAATCTCCAACCTTAAGAGACGCCCAGTCCTCTGCGGTCAATCCCACGCGCTTCGACGACGCCAGGTGGTGCTGCGTGCAGTAGTGGCATCCGTTGATCAGCGAGACCCGGATGTAGATGAGCTCATAGAGCTTGCGGTCCAGCGACCGTCCGACACTGCCATAGAAAGCCAGGAAATTCTTGAGCATCTCCGGCCGGTGGGCAAGAGCTTTCTGGGCGTTGCCCGGCTTGCCCCTAAGCGTCTTCTCGTAAATTTCCTGAACTTCGGCAGGTGCTGAGTCCGGGGCGATCAAAGAAATACGAGCCATCGAGTTCTCCTGAATTGGGGGTAGTGTCCTGAAATCTCATCATCGCAGATCGGGAGTGTTTATGCAGCCGAGGATGATTCACGAATGCCGGGTTCTGCAGCACGGAGCTATTCGGAATTTTTCATCGCGGAAATTGGTTGTGCGTCCGGATGAAACGCCAAGCAACGCGCGTATTACCCTGATATGGAGCCGATGGGAATGCCTTCTGGGATTAGCCTATGACTCGGGATGAACTGGCTTGCGGCGACCGCCGATCTTCGTCCTGATGAGCATGTAGCGCCGAAACCCGCGTGAGTGTCGCCGAAGCATTTGCGGGTTCTGGCAGGTACTCATAGCCTTCGAGGCGGACGGCTACTCCGATCTTATTTCCCACCCGCAAGGACGAACCTTCCTGCTCGGGCGTCGAGACCGGCCTGACGATTCGCAGAATGTGGCCTTTGCAACGCACGGGCATGCTCTCGCCCAACGTGATCTCGGAGGGCATGCGCAGCGTGAGCTCAATCTCGGCCCCTTCGGTCAACGCCGCGTCAGTGAAAAAGAAGACCCCGCGCGAACTCAGGTCCTGGGTAAATCCAACGCCTTCGATCGCATTGGCGGATTGACGGAAAGAAATCGCGAGCAGGTAGGGGAAACGCTGTCCAACACGGCGTTCAACTTGAACCGGAGGAGTGGTCATAAGGGCCGTCCTTTGCCGAATCGCCGAACCAGTGCAGGACGTAACTTTAGCGCACATGGCGCGCCAAGAGAAGTTCCAAGTTAGTAACGATCGAAGGTCGGACCTTCGACCTCAGACCTTGGACCTCGGACCCCGGACTTCAGATCTCGGGACTCAAGACCTAAGACCTAAGACCTAAGACCTAGACCCTCGACCCTGCGCCTATTGCCCGATTCCCAAAAGATATACTGTGGCGAGAGATGGCGCGGCGTCATCGAAAGGATTGTGGCTGTGTCGAGCACTTCTACCCCGCAAAATGTACCTGCTGACGAACAGAAGGCCAGTCCTGGCCTTCGTTGGCAGGCGGCTGGGCGCGCGCTGCGGCATCGCAATTTCCAGCTTTTCTTCAGCGGGCAACTGATCTCCCTGGTCGGCACATGGATGCAGACCGTGGCCCAGTCCTGGCTGGTCTACCGGCTCACCGGCTCCGGGTTCAACCTGGGCGCGGTGGGGTTCGCGAGCCAGATTCCAGTCTTTCTCTTTGCGCCGTTGGGTGGGATCGTGGCCGATCGCACGAACCGCAAGCATGTGGTCATCGCCACGCAAGTTGCGTCGATGATGCTGGCATTCGTCCTCGCAGTGCTCACACTCTCTCATACGGTTGACCATCGGGTATGGCTCATCTTCGTGCTGGCAGCTTTGCTGGGCGTGGTAAACGCATTTGACATTCCGGGCCGGCAGTCCTTTCTCGTGGACATGGTAGGCAAGGAAGATTTGATGAACGCGATCGCGCTGAACTCCTCGATGTTCAATGGAGCGCGCGTTGTCGGTCCGGCAGTGGCCGGCGTCTTAGTGGCTAGGCTGGGCGAGGGCTGGTGCTTCTTCGCCAATGGTGTCAGCTACATCGCTGTGATCGCCGGTTTGATGCTGATGAGAGTTCACGCTCCGGCGCGGGTTTCGGCCCAGACCTCACCCTGGGAACACATTATTGAGGGATTCCAGTTCGTGAACCGCACCGCGCCCATCCGGGCGTTGCTGATTTTGCTGGGGCTGGTGAGCGTGACGGGAATGCCTTATGTCGTGTTGATGCCGATTTTTGCCGACAAGGTGTTACACAAGGGCGGGCAAGAGTTCGCGTCGCTGATTGGATCGCATGATCTGGGAGCAGTGCGGCTGGGCATTCTAATGGGCGCGGCGGGCGTGGGGGCGCTCTTTGGGGCACTGACCCTGGCCGTACGTTCCGGAGTGAAGGGTCTGGGACGCTGGGTCGCTGTGTGCTGCGCCGGATTTGGCATAAGCCTGGTATTTTTTGCCGTGTCGAAATCATTTTGGATATCGGTGCTCCTGCTGCTGCCGGTGGGATATTTCATCATGCTGCAGATGGCGTCCTCGAACACATTGATCCAGGTCATGGTGCCGGATGCACTACGAGGACGCGTCATGGCGCTGTATTCCATGATGTTCATGGGAATGGCTCCGCTGGGAGCGCTGTTGGGGGGCTCGTTGTCCGACCGGCTGGGTGCTCCTCTGACCGTCGCCATCGGCGGCGTTGCTTCCGTCGCCGGAGCTTGGTGGTTTGGCGTGCAATTGCCGAAAATCCGTGTCGAAGCGCGCAGGTTGATCATTGCCCAGGCCATGGCAGGCGGTCAACCGGCGGAAGGGATGTCGACGCCGGTCGTTGAAGACTAGGATATCCGCCGGCGCAGTGCGCTGCGGCCAAGGGCCACCAGAAAGATTGCACTCTTTCCGCGTGCATGCGGCGAAAAAAAATTCACGACGTCATCGTCGTAAAAAGTCAGTCCACTCGCGCCCAGGCCTTGCGCGTACGCGGCTAAATACATCTTCCCGCCAAGGATGCCGGCTTCGAGCTGAGCTGCCCGATATCCGCGATTTCCGTAGCGTTCCAGAATCTTTTTCAAGTCGGCGAGGAAAAATACATCGACCGCTGCGTCGGCCGGGAGTTGCTGTTCAAGTCCCAGATAGCCCGCCTTGTCGCGGAAGTCTCCTGGTTTGAGAAGTTCGAGGAGCGCCTCCTGCCAGTGATAGACGTAGGCTCCGGCTGTCATGCCTACGACGCTGTTGACGATCAGGTACAAGTCATTCAGATGACTGCCGAACGGATCGAGGAAGTCGGCGGGAATGCCGCGTGTCGCACGATTCAGAATCAGCGCCAACTGCGGCTGGGTAATCGGGTCCCGCGCGAATTGCCGGGTGGATCCGCGACGCGAGATTACCTTCTCGATCGTGTCTTGAGGGATACGCGCATTCTCGGGCGTGCGCAATGGGAGCGGAATGTCCTTGGGCGCGGGCAGTTCTGGCGTTGGGGTATTGCCACGCCAGGCGGCGACCTCTTGTACCGAATCGAGTGCGGAAGCCTCATGCATTTTGCGCATGGCCGGATAGTCGACTTCCACTTGAGAGTACGCGACGATGGGCAACTCAAGGGGAGAAAGGTCCGGCGACTTCGGCGGAACCGAGTTCTGGTGTCCAATCGATATCAACGAGAATGCGACCTCGCGTCTTGTGTCGAGGCCGAGCAAAGCATTTACTTCAGAGTCGATGAACCCGTCGACGATCTCCGCCGGCAGTTTTGAGGCAGCGGAAATTGCCAGGAGATTGGCCAGGATCGTGCCATTGTCCCAGCCGAAGTGGCGGTAGGTGCGCGAGCGGTATTTCCAGGCGTTCCGCCAGTACGTGCCGCTGCAAATGATGATTACCGGCGCGTGCGCCACAGATGGGTGGCTGCCGGTCGCCTCGACCACGGCCTGACGAAAGTCGCCGGAACGAAGCTGGCGCAGTCCGAACTCAGCGGCTCCGAAGTGATAAACCCCGGCAGGCAGCGCAGGCGAGGTACTACTCTTCAGATCGGTACACACCACGTAAAGTTCGATTTCATACAACGCGCCAGTGCAAGCCGCAGCACGAAAGAAGGTCTCTCCCTGCTCATGCTTCTTGCTGCGCGTTACACCGGCGGAAAAGAACAACAGTTGGGCCAGCGTTTCCACATCCGGAATGGCATCTTCCTGGGTTGGAACGACCGGAGCGGCGATTGCGGACAGCGCTGCCATGCCGGTTTCGTGGAAATCTCGAGGAAGGCGGGTCACTTCCAGCGTGGGATAAAGTTTGAAGAGAAGTGGCTTGTTCTCCCAGTCGAGGTTGTGCGGGTCGGTGCGCACTCCGAGATAAGAATGCTTGGTGCCACTGTGATACTGCCGCGCCGCGTCGAGGTTTTGGTTCTGACTCAAAGAAAAAAGTTCCTCCGGAGAGTGCTGGTTAGCGGTAGGCAGTCTCGGGAAGCCCGGTGATGCGGATTCCCGCGTGACCCTTGTGGCGGATGTTGAGACCGATGAGCAGCGCGGTGATCTGCTCAATGATGCGCGCATTTTCCAGCTTGCCGCCATCGATGGCGCGGACCCCGGGAATTTTTGCCGCCAGTTCGCGCGTAAGTTGTGCGGCATCGGGATCGTCGCTGCACACGATGACGTCGCAATCGAGCGGATTATCTCCGCCTAACAGATCGGCGGAGACATTGTGAAACGCCGCGACCACGCTGACTTCCTTGGGCGCGAGCTCAGCCGCTTGCTCCGCCGCCGACCCTTGCCAGACGCCGAGAGTGCGGGAGGCTCGTCCGCCCACGCCCGCGGCCAATGGCACAGTCGCATCGATGAGAATGCTGCCTGGCGTCATCGCCGGCTTGAGTCGCTTGATGAGTCCAGCCTGGCCCTCGAAGGGGACAGTCAGCATCAGGATGTCGGCGGCGGCGCAGGCGGCACTGTTTTCCATGCCACTGATTTTGGCTTGCTCACCGGCTCTCCTCTGGATTGATGCGGCAGCCTGCTGGGCGCGCGCCTGTTCGCGCGAGCCGATGATTACCGTTTCTCCAGCGCGTACCCAGCGCAGAGCCAGTCCCATGCCGGCCGGTCCGGTTCCTCCGATGATCGCAATTGGGCGCGCTGCGCTCGCCTGATCTTCGCTCATGCGAACTCAGCCTCGAGGGACTGCTCCGTCGTGAATTCATCCAGGGGCAGTTTGATGTTGATGCGCGAGTAAGTGGTGTTGCGTTCTGCGGGAATGCGGCCGGCTTCCAGAATCATCGTTTGGAAGTCCTCCGGGCTCGTGTATTGCCCCGCAGTTGCTCCCGCTTCGCGGGAGATGTTTTCTTCCATCAGCGTACCGCCGTAATCGTTAGCGCCGGCATGCAAGCAAAGTTGCGATAGGTGGCGGTTCAGCTTAACCCAGGAAACCTGCAGATTGTTGATCGACCCGGCGAGCAGCACGCGAGCCAGGGCATGAACCTTGAGATGTTCGGCCAGCGTGGGTCCGGAACGGGCGAGCCCTTGCTGGAAAAGTAAAGTGTTCTGGTGGACAAATCCCAGCGGCACGAATTCGGTAAAGCCTCCCGTGTCGGACTGAATGTCTCGCAAAAGCCGCACCTGGCGAACCCAGTGCGCGGGCGTCTCGGCGTGCCCGTACATCATGGTGGAAGTTGTGCGAATGCCACAACGGTGAGCGGTGCGTATCACTTCGATCCACTGGGCGGTGGAAAGTTTATTGGCCGAGAGGATGTGGCGGATTTCGTCATCGAGGATTTCGGCGGCCGTTCCCGGCAGCGTGCCGAGTCCGTTATCCCGCAGCATCGACAGATAGTCGGCTAACGGCATGCCCGTAAGTTCTACGCCGTAGACAATCTCCATCGGCGAGAAGGCGTGAATATGCATCTGCGGGACCGCGTTCTTCACCGCCCGCAGAATGTCGCGGTAATAAAACTTTGGAAGATCGCGCGGCAATCCGCCCTGGATGCAGACTTCTGTCGCGCCCAGTTGCCAGGCTTCGGTGGCTTTGCGCGCCATGTCGTCGAGGCTGTGAAAGTAGGCGTCCGATTCGCGCGGGCCGCGACTGAAGGCGCAGAACTTGCACCCTACGAAACAGATATTGGTGAAATTGATATTGCGGTTTACCACGTAGGTGACGATGTTGCCGGCGAGATCGGCGCGCAAGCATGTTGGCTGCGACCAGAAGTCCGAGCAGGTCGTCGCCATCGGAATTCGCGAGTGCATAGGACTCATCCAGGGAAAGGACCGAACCATCTTGCGTTTCCAGCACTTTCTCCAGAGAAGAGCGCAAGCCGGGAGTCAGCCGTGGGGTAAGGTCAGACCACTCGAGCGATGGGAAGGATTCCAGTTCCGAAGGTGTGGGTTGAGGCATGACACAGTCTCCGTAGAGACGTAGCTTGCTACGTCTTCTCTCGCCATGAGCCGGGTCGCCGGCGCAGGCAAGATTTGCAACCAAGTCTCTACAGTGTAGCGGAAGTTTCAGCGAAATAGGTCACTGGCCGCCGGACGCAACAATTCCCGGACGCTCCCCGAGCCCGCCGCATATCGAAATCCGCGCACGATGCAGGCCGGTGCGCGGTTGAGTTTGCCGCAAACCAGTCCGGCCGCGCACGCCAGTTCGTCAGCAACGGCTTCGACGCTGGCTTTCAACTTGTATCCATGAGGATCGCTGTGCCCGCGATCATCTCGCAGCGGTTTCATGCCTGCGATGCCGATCGCGAATTCGGTCAGGCCTTCGCGCCACGGACGACCAAAGCTGTCGGTGATGATCACCGGAATCGAAATGCCCGTGAGTCTTCTTGAGGGCCTTCCGCAGATTGGCGGCGGACTGATCGGGATCTTCCGGAAGCAGCAAGGCATGCCGTCCTCCGTCCACATTGGAAACATCGATCCCGCTGTTGGCGCAAAGAAAGCCGTGGCGCGTCTCGGTGATCAGAACGCCATTCTTGCGGCGAATGACGGCGCGGCTCTCGCGCAAAGCCAGTTCGATGACGCGGGCGTCAAGACTATATTGCTTCGCCCAGGCGACGGATTCCGCAGAGGGTTCAATCGTGGCGAGATCGATCAACTGGTCTTCGGACTTGGAGACGATCTTGTGTTTCACGACAGGATATCGCCGGCCTGGAACCGAAGGTGGTGTCGACGGAGGGCGTTGAGCAATTTATCCGCGATGGAATCTCTGGGGCGGATTTCATCGGCGATGGGAATCGCAATCAGGTGAATTTCATTGGATGGTCTATGGGTGAGTTTCTTTCGCCCCTCCGGGGCTGAAGAATCCGGATTCGCCAACCCACGGCTCGCGCCGTGGGCTGCACTCTTACGCCGCTTCGCGGCTGAATCTTCTTGGCGTGGAAGCTTCCTCATCAAATCATGATATCCATCTGGCAATGTGAGGCCCGTTTTTTTAACTTCGGTCGTGTCGGAGGTGCGCAGGCAGGGCGCTCGTTTCGCCGCGCGCGTACTCGCGGGCCAGCAGCTGAGAGCGGGTTTCGCCCGGCAAAGAGGCGAGCTGTTGCAAATCGGGTGGATTGTCCACATCGACGGCGATCCCCGGCAGGTTCAGAACGACACAGGGTTTGCCGGTGGCTTGCGCGGCGGCATGGTGCGGCTTGAAGCTGTCGTTCCCGAAGCGTAGAGGGAACAAATTTGCCGGACGACGGAACGCCGCATTCGTGCCGCGTCCATCTCCCGCGGGTACCAGCACCGTCCCCTGCGCGGGCGCGTGCTTCAGGACTTCCTCTAATTCCCAAGGCTGGATCAGCGGGATATCGCCGGGGATCACAAGTGTGCTGTCTTCCCCGCGCTTAACGCAAACTTGAGTAGCCATTTCGATGGCCCCGGTTTCTCCCGGATTGTCGGGGTCGGGAATGACTTCGAAGTCATATTCCTCTGCCAGGGTAGTCGCGTATGGATCGCTGGTCACAATACCGACCGGCGGGCGAGCTTTCCAACTGTGCAAAGCGGTGAGCACGTCGTACAGCATAGCCTGAGCCAACTTGGTTCGCGAAGGCTGGTCGAGAATAGCGGCGAGGCGCTGCTTGGCCGAAGCTGTATTTTTGATCGGAACCAGGATCACGGTTGCGAATCCATACGCTGGAACGGCATCCCCGGGGAAGGTTCTTCCTTGCGCTGCTCGCCGGAGACCAGGGAAAGCACCTCGCGGGCCAGATTGACTTTGTCTTCCGCGCTGCGCATGATGGTTTGTGTGCCATGCACCCGCAAGCCGCTTTTGCGAAGCGTCTCGGCGGCCCGGGCATCGCGCGTGTCACAGACCAGGATGTCCAGAAAATCTGCATAAGCTTGGGCGACGCCGCTAATCGAGCAGGGAAGCCCGTGAGCCTGCATGAGAATTCCAGCCGGGCCGGCAACGGGAGCATTGCCAACGATCGGACTGATTGCGGCGATTTTTCCGCGCGCCCGCAGCAGCGCATCGTGAATGCCGGGAACAGCCAGAATGGGGCCGATGCTAGTTATGGGATTACTCGGGGCGAAGATAACGGCGTCGGCCGAGATGATGGCATCGACTACTCCGGGGGCAGGTTCGGCATCGGAAGCGCCGGCAAAGCGTACCGAGTTCACCGGATCCTGATACCAACGCTGCACGAAATATTCTTCGAAGCTCAAGTCTCCGGCAGGAGTGTCCACGCGGGTTTCAACCCGCGAATTGCTCATCGGCAGAATGCGCGCCTTGACCCCAAGCTTCTGCGAGATGACCGCGGTAGCTTCGGACAGAGTCTTACCCTCAGCGAGCAAGCGGGAACGAAGCACATGCATCGCCAGATCGCGGTCGCCGGTATGAAACCAGGTGGGCTCGCCGAGTTGTCCCATGGCTTGCAGGCAAAGAAATGTGTCGCCTTTCACGCCCCAGCCGCGCTCACGGCTCAACATGCCGGAGAGCACGTACGTGATCGAGTCGATATCCGGCGAGACGTAGAGGCCCCACCAGAGCAGGTCATCCCCGGTGTTTACGACGAGCGTGATCTCTTCGGCGGGCATGACCTGGCGAAGGCCGTCGACGAACTTCGCGCCACCTGTGCCGCCGGTGAGGACGCAGATCATGCCGCCCTCCGGGTCAGGCCGTCATCTCCGGCGGCGTGGCGCAGTTTTGCTGCGAGCAGGCCGGGCTTTGCGGTGACTTGCGGAGACAAATTCAGGGTACATAGGGAGCCGTTGGCGCAGAGTGAATCCTCTCGACTCGGTTCTCAGGCGAAGCTGCTCCAGGTGTGGCCACGGTTTTTCCGGATTGATAAAGTCGGGGGTCAGTGGCGAGATCCCTCCCCAATCGTTGATGCCCGCATCCATCAAATCATCATAGTAAGGCGCGGAGAGATTCGGCGGCGCTTGAATATTGACCTCAGGGAGTAACAAGCGAGCTACCGCGACCGTCCGCAGCATCTCGCCGTGAGAAGGCTCGGGCCAGTGAGCCATCGGGATGGTCGGCTTCACCCGGAAATTCTGCACGATCACTTCCTGTATGTGGCCGTAGCGCTCGTGCAAGTCGCGGGTCGCCAGCAGCGTATCGACGCGATCTTCGAGCGATTCACCGATGCCGATCAGCAGTCCGGTCGTGAAGGGCACATTCTGCTTGCCCGCCTCTTCGATGGTGCGCAGGCGTTTGGCCGGCACTTTGTCGGGAGCATTGTCGTGGGCCGCGCCGGGGGTCAGCAGGGCGGCATTGGTGGTTTCAAGCATGAGGCCCATGCTCGGGGATACGGCAGCGAGGCGCGAGATCCATTCCGCGCTGAGCAATCCCGGATTCGGGTGCGGCAGGAGACTGGTCTCGCGCAGGATCAATTCACACATCGCTTCGAGATAATGCAGCGTGGACTTGTAGCCGAGATGGCGCAGCGTGTCCCGCATCTCCGGGAAGAGCGAGTTCAGGTTTGTCGCCCAGGCTGAAGAGGGCCTCGGTGCATCCCAGCTTTTCGCCGGCACGGGCCACGGCAAGCACTTCCTCAGGACGTCATGGTGTGAGCGCCGGTATCGCCGGGATCACGGCGGAAGGTGCAGTATCCGCAATAATCACGGCATAGATTAGTCAGCGGGATAAAGACCTTGCGCGAGTAAGTGATGACGCCGGGCTTGAAGCGCTCCTTGGCGGCGCGGGCAGCGGCAAGTAGAGCGGGAAGATCGGCGTCGCTACACCGAATCAACTGAAGAGCAGTTGCTCGGGAGATGGGAACGCCTGGGCTGATTTGAGCGAGCGCTGAGGCGCATTCCAGGCCATTTTCCGGGGCGGTATCCGTCATGGAGCGGGCAGGCACGTTGCATCGAATGATACAACGGCAGAGCATGGTAATGTATGCGGTTGCGCCCGTAGAGACGTAACTTGTTACGTCTCTGCCGGCGGCGCCGCGAATGATGGTGAGAGAGACGTTGCAAGCAACGTCTCTACGACAATGACACTGAATCCTTCCGAATTCCGCAAGGCGATGGGATGCTTCGCCACCGGGGTGACCATCATTACGGTGGACCTCGGCGGCGAAGTTCATGGCATGACCGCCAACGCTTTCGCCTCGGTGTCTCTCGACCCGATGCTGGTGCTGATCTGCGTTGACCACAGCACGCGCACCCACGAATACCTGCACGCCAAGAAACGCTTCGGCATCAACGTGCTCTGCGAAGATCAGCGGGCAATTTCCGAGTACTACGCGCGTCCGGAGCGAACTCACGAGCGAGCCGAGGCCGAGGCCGGAGCCCGCTTCGATCGTACCCGGCATGGCACGCCCATGCTGCATGGCTCGCTGGCGTATCTGGAATGCCGCCTGCGATTCGGCGCAGGTCGCCGGCGACCACACCATCTTCATCGCGGAGGTAGAGGACGTCGTGGTTCGGGAGGGAGAACCGCTGCTGTTCTTCAGGGGGAAGTATCGGCAGGTGGGAGATGATATTGTCAGATAGCCGTCTCCGTAACACGCCTGGCCTTGTCACTTTTCAGCCCATTAAACATCTAATCGTCATAGACATACGTCATTATGAAAATGGGGTTCAATCATGACTGAAAATACGGCAGAAAAGATTACGAAGTCGGAATCCGAATGGAAGAAGCAACTGACGGACGAGCAGTTCCACGTGACTCGCGAAGCCGGCACCGAGTGTGCATTTACCGGAGCGTACTGGAACACGAAGGATCCTGGGATGTATCACTGCGTGTGCTGTGGGGAGCCGCTGTTTGATTCGAATACGAAGTTCAACTCCGGCACGGGTTGGCCAAGTTTTAACAAGCCCACCGGAGAGAGCAGCGTGATCGAGCACAAAGATTCGAGCTACGGAATGGTGCGTACCGAGGTGCGTTGTGCTAAGTGCGATGCGCATCTGGGGCATGTGTTTGAAGATGGGCCGGCGCCCACCGGGTTGCGCTATTGCATGAATTCGGCGTCCTTGGATTTCAGGCCGGCGGAGAAGAAGTAAGCCGCTTTGGAGCCTAGGGTCGTCCTTGTGTGGAGCGGGCACTCTTGCCCGCTTCGTCCGCGCTACCGGCATTAGCGGGCAGGAGTGCCCGCTCCACATTTACGAAGTCCAGACCTTTCGCAAGTCGTTGAGTCTCCCCGTAAGTGATTGAAATGTCGTAGAGCGCGTTTGGCGGTCACAGGACGCGCTGTTTTCCTGCGCGTGACGCTTACCCTGCCCGAGACGGAAATCTTCGCAGCCAAGGCGGTTTCCGGCTCCGCAAAGGGCATTCTGCGAGTCGACGTGGGCGACTTTCCAGGTGGGGCCAGAAGCGGGCGTCTCAATATTACGTACAACTATGTACGTACAAAAAAGAATAAGTGCCTGAAGCCTGAAAGGCTTAGGTGAAAATAAAGAGGGGCACGCGCGGGCGTGCCCCTTGTTTCCTGAACCTTCCGGCCAATTACGCGCTGGCGGTCGCGGCCATCGCTTTGGGTTGCTCCTGCTTCTGCTCTTGCTTGGTCGGCTTGCCTTCGCTGCGAACCTGAATTCCGCCCTTGAGCGATGCTCCGTCTTCCACACTGATACGGGTCGTGGCGATGTCTCCGTGCACCGAACCCTCGGCGCGAATGTCAACGCGGTCGCTGCACTCGATGTTGCCGGTGACCTTGCCCATGATCACGACTTCGCGGGCCTGGATGCTGGCGTCCACCTTGCCGTTGCGGCCGATGGTGACACGGCTCTCCGGCATGGTGATTTTGCCTTCGATGCGGCCATCGATGTAGAGCGACTCGGAGCCGCTGATTTCACCCTTGATGACCAAAGTGCGGCCGATGGTCGCCTGATCCACGGGAGCGGTAACGGTTTTGACGGGGTTAAAGGAGTTGGGATTGGAAGCCGGGAAGCCAGACTTCTGATTGAAAGAGTTGTCCGATGACTGAAGCATGCGACCTTCCTCTGGGTTCCGCGCGACGTTGCGTCCCACGATAGCGGGCGCTGCAGCATGCGGTTGGTCTTGAAATTTGTGGCGCCAGTTGCTGTCCACTTGGCCACCCTGAATATCGCACAGAGGTAAGAGGAGGAGAGAGATTACGGAAGGTGCTGTACGGCTGCGGAAGGGCTTATTGCGCCTCCCAGCTATCCTCTGTCCCAGATCTCCGGAGCAATTGAAGGCCGTTGCAATCAGAGTGTACTGCTTTCATCTCGGGGATCGAATACTCCTTCGCCGTTGGGTCCAGTTCGACAGGGAGGTCGCGGGTTTCGGAACCCAATTCGTCTTTCTTGGCTAACGTCAATCGCAGCGCATAGACGCCGGGGATTCTGGTCGCGAACTCGTAGTCGCCGTTTATATCTGTGTGCCCGGACTCATTCAATTTCGACGTGTACGGGTCTAGGATCTCGACGCGCGCATTCCGAAGCGGGATGTCCGGGCCGTCCGGCTGTTCCGAGACGGTGAACTTGCCTCGCAGGTTTCGGGTGGCGACTGAATGATTGGGCCAGTCCAATTTCACTTTCTCACCGGGAATATGTCCAGCCTCTACGTGAATCACCAAGCTGCTCGAAGGAAAAAGCAAGCCATCAGCCGAGACTGGGTCGTAGTTTCCCGGCGGAATTGATTTGAAATGAGCCACACCATCCGAGTTGGTTCTTGTTGTTGCCACAACTGCCCCGTCTTTGGTGAGCGAGATTCGAACTCCCGCAACCGGTAAAGCGTGGAAAGACATCCACAACGAGAAGTCTGAACCGACGGTTTGTTCAGAGAAAATCCAATCGACGTCACAGTTTAGCCAGTTGCTTATGGTGTGGCCTGGCTGAGACTGGGCTTTTGCGATGCAGGCCAAACTGAGGATGGCTGCGATGAACGCGAGCGACTTCGCCCGATGTATCCTCATCTCTCTGCCCCGTTGGATGCATACGTCGTTCATGAGTTGCCCCGCCGTCGATGGCTACTCAGACGCTTGCAGGGTTTTGCCCACCTGTTCCCACTCCTGGATCAACGCGGCGTGCGCAGACTTTTGCTGCTCAAGCTCTACGGACTGGCGCTGGCTTTCATCGGCGCTGACAAAGCTCTGCAGCGCTGTTTCCAGTCGAGCGATGGCGTCTTCGGTCTGGGCAATCTGCGCTTCCAGTTCCCGAACGCGGTCTTCCAATTGCTTGCGCTTGAGGGGATTGAGGCGTTTCTTCGGCTCTGTGCCTGCGTTATCCCCGCCATCGCCATTTGAAGGTGTCGGCTCAGAGTTCCCACTTCTCGCAACTTCGGCGAGAAGTGGGGCACCCCCATTTTTCGGTCGTTTTACATCGGGAACATCATCTAGCGTCGGCGCGACTCGCTGCCCGCCCTGCTTCCTCCATTGATAGTCTTCGTAGTTGCCGGGGAAGATATCGACCTTGCCGCTGCCGACCTCGAAGACGCGCGTGGCCAGCTTGTCGATGAAGTAGCGATCATGCGAGACGAACACTACGGTACCGGTGTAGTTCACCAGCGCGTTCAGCAGGACATCTTTGGCGCGCAGATCAAGGTGATTGGTCGGCTCGTCGAGCAGCAGGAAATTTGCCGGGTGCAGCAGCATGCGCAGCAAGGCGTAGCGGCCCCGCTCCCCGCCGGAGAGCACGCCGATCTTTTTGAAGACATCTTCGTCGGAGAACAGAAAGCAGCCCAGCAGGCTGCGTAGTTCGGTCTCGCCTGAACCGGGCGAAGCGTCTCCGAGATCGTCGAGCAGGCGGGCGTCCGGGTCGAGTTCTTTGTACTGATCCTGCGCGAAATAGTCGGATTGAACGTTGTGGCCGAGGCGGAACTCACCGCCACTCAGCGGCTCCGTCCCGGCAAGCAGCTTGATCAGCGTGGACTTGCCCGCTCCATTCACGCCGACCAGCGCGATGCGGTCGCCGCGCTCGATCATGAAGCTCACGTTGCGGAAAACCTCCTTTTCTCCACCGTTTTTGCCTAGATAGCTCTTGGCAACGCCTTCGAATTCGGCGACGATGCGCCCGCTCGATTTGGGCTGCGGGAAGGAAAAATGGATGGTCTTTTCTTCCGGAGGAATCTCGATCCGCTCAATCTTCTCCAGTTCCTTGATGCGGCTTTGCACCTGCTTGGCTTTGGTCGCCTGGTAGCGGAAGCGGTTGATGAAGACTTCCAACTGCTCAATGCGATCGCGCTGGTTCTTGTACGCGGCCTGCAATTGTTCGTTGCGCTGCGTCTTCTGCGCCAGGAACTTGTCGTAGTTGCCCGTATAAAACCAGAAGCGCTTGTTCCAGATTTCGGCGATCTTGTCGACGGTCACATCGAGAAAGTAGCGATCGTGAGAGATCAGCACGAATGCGTTGGGATAATTCTGCAGATATTCTTCCAGCCAGTTGCGGGCTTCCAGATCGAGATGATTCGTGGGTTCGTCGAGCAGCAGCAAGTTTGGTTTCTGTAACAGGAGCTTGGCCAGAGCGAGGCGCATCTGCCAGCCGCCGGAAAACTCGTCGGTCAGGCGCAGCCAGTCTTCTTTGCCGAAGCCCAGACCCATCAGCACGCGGCCGACTTCCGCCTCGATTGAGTAGCCGTCGCGGGCTCGGAACTCGTGCTCGACACGCTGGTAGCGATCGGCCACAGCCGAATATTCCGCGCTGGTGTGATCGATCTCCGCCATGCTGTGCATCAACGATTCGAGCTCCTGCTCCATGGCGCGTACGTCGTCGAACACCGACATGCACTCGGCAAAGACGGTGCGGCCGGAGAGCGTAAGACCATCCTGCGGGAGATATCCGGCGGAAGTCCCCTTCGCGACGATCAGGGAGCCGTAGTCGAAGGTGTCCATGCCGCCGAGGACCTTCATCAGCGTGGACTTGCCGGTGCCATTGCCACCGACCAGGCCGATGTGGTCGCTGGAGGTGATCAGCCAGTCGACATTTTCGAAGAGAAGTTTGTGGCCGAAACGTTTTCCGGCGCCGGAAAGCTGGATCATGGGACTGGAATTATCGTCTCACAAAACCAGTGGCGCGTGGCCAGTGGCGGGGAACGCAAATGCGTCAACCACTAAGGACACGAAGGTACACGAAGGAAACCAATTCAGGGCCACACTACATTGGCGATGGGATCTTTTGCGGAAGGACGGGTGCTGTGCGGGCCGGGGTAGACGCCCCAGAGCTCGCTATGAAACTGGATTCGTTCCAGGGCGCGGTCGATGACTGACTCGAGTTCGTGGAAATATTTCACTTCACGCCCCTTCGAGAGGCGGCGCTTGGCCTCTTCGGGAGTAAACCAAGTGGGGCGGCGGTTGGATTCGTCGGGGGTACGCATCTGACGGATCTCCATCAGAAAAGCTTTCACCACGAATTCCTGCACGCCTCCGGGCTGCCAAAACACTCCCTTGGAATGGAGATAGAGATGAAAATGGCGGGGCTCGATGGTGCCGATGGCGCCGGCCTCTTCCGCGGCTTCCCGTTCTGCGGCTTGACTGTGCGACAGGCGCGGGTCCGTGGAACCTTTGGGGAAAGTCCATTTGTTACCGCCGTTGGTATTAACCAGAAGGAACTCAATGGCCGTGCCTTTGCGCCGGTAGCAGACCGCAGCTACCTGCAGCGGCAAGGACTTCGAGACGCGGGATGAAGCCATGAGCTGTCCTCCTGAATCAAGCTTACATGCAAGATATTTCACCAGCATTAAAGTGCAACAATAAATGTGCAGTCAGGAGGGTTACGAAAGGGTTACGTGCCCAGTTTGATATGGGCCTTAAAGCGTCATCCTGAATCACAATCTGATGTTGGGCCGCCGGGCTTCGCCCTGGGCGGGACAGCCGAAGCGGCTGTCGCTACGTGGCCATTCGAGGAAAACACATTAAATGTGCGGTGCAATCATATCTTCACATTCACAAACGTCCGGTCCAGTGCGCTGATCGAGGGGCATCCTAGTAGCTTGAGAGTCCGTTCTGTTTCTGTGCGCAAGATGTCGATGGCTCGTGCCACGCCGGCCGGACCTCCGGCAGCAAGGCCGTAGGCGTACGCGCGCCCGACCAGAACCGCGCGAGCTCCTAAGCAGATCGCCTTGGCCACATCCGTCCCGCGGCGGACGCCGCCGTCCATCAGCACTTCAATCTGCCCATTCACGGCCGCAACGATTTCAGGCAGCACTTGCAGCGAAGCCGGAACGCAATCCAGTTGACGCCCTCCATGATTGGAGACGACAATTGCAGACGCTCCTTCGTCGATGGCGCGGCGCGCATCCTCGCCCGTCAAAACGCCCTTGATAATCAGCGGGCCAGACCAGGCCTCGCGAATCCAGTGCAGGTCCTGCCAAGTCACCGTAGAACTTGCCAGGGCCGCGCCTACATCGGTCATGGGCATGGGGCCCTTTCCCGGGATGACAACATTGGGAAGATGAGGAACTCCGCCGTCCAGCAGAAAGCGAACCAGCCAGCGCGGACGGGAAAGAATCTGGGGCACGAACGGAATCTTGCTGATGAGGCTCCCGCCCATGAGTTCTTTCATGCCATTGCGCGAGTCGCGCTCCCGCATTCCGGCAACCGCCGTATCGATCGTGACTACCAGAGCCGAAAAACCTGCGCTGCGCGCGCGTGCCATCGATCCTTCCGCGGCCCCTCGTCCGCCCATTAAGTAGAGCTGGTACCAGACCGGGCCTGTGGAAGCGGCCTTCACATCTTCCAGCCGATGTCCCGATATTGTCGACAGGATGTATGCGGTTCCGGCAGCGCCGGCGCAGCGTGCGGCGGCGACCTCTCCCTCGGGATGCATCAGCCGGCTGTAGCCTACGGGAGCCAGGATGATAGGGAGGGCCAGATCAAGATTCAGAACGCGAGTGCGCAGATCGCAGACCGGTACAGAGACTGCGTGGCGAGGACGGAATGTCACATCTTCGAAGGCGCGACAGTTTTCGCGAAGCGTGACCTCTCCCTCGGCGCCGCCGTCGAGATAATCGAAAACCACGCGAGGCAGGCGACGGCGCGCTAACGGCCGCAGATCGGGAACGCTTACCACTCGAGAAGAATGGACGGTTGCCAATGAGTCTCCCTCAGTGCCCGATTGTTTTGGAAACGCGAATGCCTTTCCGGGCGCCATTATAGTCGCAAAGAAAGTTCGCGCTCACGGTGACGACCAGTCGCGCGACGTAATAGAACGAAAGATTCTACTCGCAGGCTTGCGATTCTGAGGAAGATACTTCCTGCAGTTCGCCCCACCAGATGCCGGGCGCATCCGGAAATTGCTTCTTCTGAAAAGAGTAGTCGAGCCGCTGCAGTTCCCGAAGGATCTCGTCGATCGCCTTTTGTGTCGATTTCTGAACTGCCGCGCTCAGAGGCTGCCCCGGCTCGTAGTTCGTTCCAACAATGCCGACCAAGAGCACGTGCTCCGGGCTTGCTCCCAGCATGTCGGCGGTGAGCAGGCACTCCGATAACGCCGGAGAATGCGGGTCAAGCCTCTCCGCTGGAGCAATGCTGAGGATGTCCTGCTTGCGATAAAGAACAATTGTTCCCGGAGGCGCATCGCCTGTAACTGAATCGACGAGGATCAGCAGGCGCAGCCCGACAATCTGGTGCGTGAGGTCGAGGGCCGGAGTGCCGAGATCGAGCAGGGCGACGTCATCGCCGAAATCGTATTGCGACTCCAGCAGGCGCAAGACATACGGACCCACCGCGTCGTCTCCGAGCAGGACGTTTCCGATGCCGCCAATGAGCGCCGTTCTCACAGGATCTTCGCGACCCCGATCTTCCGTCCTGAGGGATCGAAGGCATGACAGGCACACGCCATGCAGGGATCGAAAGAGTGTACGGTCCGTAAAACTTCCAGCGGTTCCTCCGGCCGAGCCAGCGGAGTATGCAGCAGGGAAGCCTCGTAAGGACCGTGTGCTCCGGACTTGTCCCGCGGGCTCGCGTTCCAGGTCGAGGGCACGACAGCCTGATAGTTCTTGATCTTCTGATCCTTGATCACAATCCAGTGCGACAGAGTTCCTCGCGGCGCTTCGTGCGTCCCAACGCCCTGCACCTCATGCGACGGCAGCACCGGCTGGTTGTGAACCGTGTAGTCACCCTTTGCAATGTTGTCCGTTAGCAGTTGCAGATGTTTCTGGGCTAGCTCCGCCAGCATGCAAGCGCGGATGGCCCGGGCAGCATGGCGGCCGAGCGTCGAGTGCAGCGCGGCCGGCGTGGCGTGAACTCCTCCGATGGCCGCGATTTTCTCAATCGCCAAATCGGTGTACTTGCGCGTCAGTGGATGTCCCTGCGCATATCCGACCAGCACCTGCGCGAGGGGACCAACCTGAGCGGGCGCGCCGTTGTAGCGCGGAGCTTTTACCCAGGAATACTTTCCATCCGCCTGCCAGCCGGTGAACGAGGGTTCCGTTTCTCCAGCCCACGGATGCAGCGGCTTGTCGCCCTGGTAGTAGGCGTGCACCACGTCTTCACTTACCGCCTGCCGGAAACTTGCGTCGGATGCGGTCTGGAAGCCCTTCACGTTGGCGAGATCGCCTTCGTGAATGTAGCCGCCCGGCAAATCGTAGGCCGAACCGCGGCTGTCGAGGGGCAGGTCGGGCACCGCCAGATAATTCTTTACCCCGCTGCCGATCTTGAACCACTCGGGATACATGGCCGCCACGGCGCACACATCCACGAAGTAGACTTGCTGCACGAACTCGATCACCTCCGCCAGCAGCGTGCGGATCATTTCCAACTTTTCCATGCCCAGTGCAGACTGGCTGTCGAGATCAATGGCGTTGGCAACGCCGCCTACCGTCAAGTTCTGAATGTGGGGTGTCTTGCTTCCCAAAATACCAACCACTTGCAGCGCCTTGCGCTGATACTCCAGCGCCTGCACGTAGTGCGAGAACGCCAGCAGGTTCACATCCGGCGACAGTCGCATGGCGGGATGTCCCCAGTAGCCGTTGGCAAAAATTCCTAGCTGCCCGCTGGCGGCCACTGCGTTGACGCGATCCTGTGCGGCCTTCAGTTCATTGCGCGAATTGCGCGTCCAGGGCGAAAGGCTCTCGGCAAGCTTTGATGTGGCCGCCGGGTCCGCCTTGGGAATCTGTAGCACGTCCACCCAGTCGAGCGCCGACAGTTGGTAGAAATGCACAATGTGATCGTGCAGGGCGTGCGCGATCAGAATCAGATTGCGGATGTACTGCGCATTCAGGGGAATCTCCAGCTTGAGTGCGTCTTCGACCGAGCGCACGCTGGCCATGGCGTGCACCGTGGTGCACACGCCGCAGAAGCGTTGCGTGAACAGCCAGGCATCGCGCGGATCGCGGCCGCGGAGAATCTTCTCGATGCCCCGCCACATGGTGCAGGAAGCCCAGGCGTTGCTGACCGCGTTATTGTCGACCTCCACGTCGATGCGGAGGTGGCCTTCGATTCTGGTAATAGGATCAATGGTGATTCGTTTAGCCATAAATTCCTGCTGTTATTCGGAACTCGGAGTTTCGTTCTCCCCGAAGTGCCCGTACTTGAAATAGCCCGTCCACCGGATATAAGGCCGCCGGAACTTGAAGTAATTCGCCATGTCGTGCCACTCGCTGATCGGTGCCGGCAGAATCGCCAAGCGCTTCACCGCGATCAGAAATCCCACGACGCCCAGCGAGATAAATCCCAACGCGACGAGAATTTCAATCGTTGCGGGAAAGTACAGTGCCTGGGGATTCGGGCGGAACGCCAAGGTGGTGGGGCTGAAGCGATAGATCATGCCGCCCGCGGAACTGAGAATGTAGCCGACGAACATGGGCTTTGGGTCATGGTTCTGCAGGGACTTCCACAGCAGCCTGCCACCTCCGGCTACGAGCAATATCTCGAGCCAGAACACGCCGGCGAAGCGGTCAAAGTGAAAGGCGGTTCCCAGTGCGCCGCGGAATAGAATGTCGAGCCCGCGCAGCGCCAGCCATCCAAAGATCAGCCACGATGTGATCCGCGCAGCCTCGTCCAGAACTTCCATATCCATCCCACGTTTCCACACCAGGCAGCACAGCATGGTGGTTCCGGCCACACAGCCGAAGGACATAAAGGTTGCGGCGCCCAGGTACAGCACGGGCAGCCACGGAGTCTGCCACAGCGGATGCACGCGCTCTCCCGCCAGCAGCATCAGCGCGCCGAGCGAGGACTGGTGCATGCCAGGTAGCAAATATGCGGCTGCGATGATCCAGGGGAAGAAATAGTGGAGGCGCTTCTCGATGAGTTCTACTCCCGGACGCAGACGGGAATCGAAGTACCAGAGCCGTTCCAGCACTGGTGGAAGATTCTCCACCGCCAGCGGGATCATGGCGTAAATCGACATGCAGATCGCCACTTCCGCCAGCGGCGAGTGCATATTCCATTTCCAGGGAAACACCATCCAGTAGAAGTTCCAGGGACGCCCGGCATCGATTCCCAAGAGCAGGAGCCCGCACGCATAAGCCAGGAAGCTGGTCAGCAGGGCCATGCGCATCAGGGCATGCAGCCGCTTGCGCCGGAAAACCCAGGCGGCGATTCCGACTGCAAATGCGCCTGACCCCAGCGCGGTCATGACCATTACGTTGAAGGTCTTCCAGATTCCCCAGCCGTACGCGTCGTTCATTCCGCTGACCGGACCCAACCCCGCCAATTCGCGGTAGCCGGTCAGGATGAATGCCACTAAAACCAGAGCGGACAATGCGATGAAGAATCCGTTGATCACGGGGAATCCAAACACCGGCACATTCCGTTCCCAGCGATTGCTGCGAGCGCGTTCGACGTTGGCTACGGCGGTGCTCATAGTTGCGCCCTCAATCCTGTTTCTCGTTCGCGTTCGTGGGCTTCTTCTTCGTGGCCCTTGAGGCTCTTGCGGATCACCTGCACCAAACCCGCGTACAGCACCGCGGGCAACGCAAAATATTGATAGAAGCGCCGCTGCCAGCGCAGCGTTCGAGCGGGGACCGACTCGGGGCCGAGTTCCGGCAGCCCGAGCTTCTCAAACGGAACACGCGAGAGATACAGCGCCTGCGTGCCGCCGTTGTCGGTTTCGCCGTACACGCGATCCTGGTAGTAGCGTCCGGGATTGCTCTTGATACGTTCCTTCGCGTCCAGCAGCAACACGGAGCGCGGACCGAAGATCACTGCTCCGGTGGGACAGACCGTAGTGCAGCCGGGCTTCAATCCTCTTTCCAGCCGGGTGCTGCACAATTCACATTTCGTGACTCGCGGATTAAAGCCGGACCACTGGAAACGCGGGATGTGATAAGGGCAGGTGATGGTGCAGTAGCGGCAGCCAATGCATTTTTCAGCGGTCCAGCTGACGATTCCGCTTTGCGGATCTTTGTGTAATGCCTGAAATGGACATCCCGCCGCGCAGGCTGGATCCAGACATTGCATGCACTGCCTTTTTACGAAGGAGAACGCCGAGCCGTCCTCCGGCTTGTACAGCTTGATGACGTTACGGGTCAGATCATTCAGGTCCGACGGAGCCTGATGCAGATTGTCGGCCCGCGTATCCGGAGGCGTATCGTTGGCCTCGGCGCATGCCGCCACGCAGGCTTTGCACCCGATGCAGATGCTGGCGTCATAGAGCAATCCGACGGCAGCATTGGGAACGGGAATCTTCTCGCCTGCCTGCAGCACGTCGGTGCCGACCGTGATCGCGACTGCGGCCGGCACGCCTGCCTTGGCGATTCCGGTGATGAGTTGTCGCCGAGTGATGGCCACGTTAGACCTCTTTCTGATCCACCGGCTTCTCCGTGGTGGCTTTCAGTTTTTCGGCATGAGCGCGGTCGGTTGCGATGCGCTCCACTCCGGCCTCCAGGCTGCTGTGGAAGCGTTGCGAGGCCACCCACGCGGCGCCACCCACCGCTCCGGCAATGGCGCCTACCAGACCCGCTGCCGCAACTTTCATCTGGCCCGCGCCGCTAAAGACCGGAGGATACGTATCCGGAGGAGTTGCGAGATGAATCGGCACTGTCTCCACCGTGCTCATCTGCCAGATCACTCCTTTTTCGGTGCAGCCCACACAGGGGACGCCGGTCCCAATCGGCCACACGCCGGGAATCTCGTTGAAGTGCCGGGTGGAGCAGGCGGCGTGTGTCACTGGGCCTTTGCAACCTAGTTTGTAGAGGCACCAGCCTATGCGATGTCCCTCATCACCGAAGGCGGCAGCGAATCTGCCGGCATCGAAGTGCGCGCGCCGCGGGCAGTTCTCGTGGATGACGCGCTCGTAGGCGAACTTAGGTCGGCCGAATTGATCCAACTCCGGCAGTCGTCCCATGGTCACGTACTCAAGAACGACAGCCAGCAAGTTGTACGGATTCGGCGGGCATCCGGGGAGATTGACGATGGGCTTACCGGAGATTACGGAGTCAACTCCGACCGCGCTGGTGGGATTCGGATCGGCCGATGGCACCCCGCCCCAGGAGGCACAGGATCCGATCGCAATCACGGCGGCGGCTTTGGCGGCTACCTCCTGGACGACTTGGATGGCCGGCCGGCTGCCCATCTGCATGTAAACGCCATCGTCCCGGGTGGGGATCGCTCCCTCGACTACGAGGACGAACTTGCCGGCATTGTCTTCAATGGCCGAGCGAAGAGCGGCTTCTGCCTGAGCTCCCGATGCCGCCATGAGGGTTTCGTGATAATCGAGCGAGATCACATCCAGGATCAAATGGGCCACATCCGGAGCGGAAGTGCGCAGCAGCGTCTCCGTGCAGCCCGTGCAATCCTGAAAGTGTAGCCAGATGACGGAAGGCCGGCGCGCCTTTCCCACCAGCTTTGCGACCTGCGCCGCAGTGGCTTTGTGGGTCAGTGCCAAGCCGACAGGCGCAGCAATGATGATTTTTGAACAGAGCTGTAGAAAATTTCGGCGGGACACTCCGGTACTGCGGAGATACGCCCCTATCGTTCCATTCTCGCCTGTCTTCATGGACAGTCTCCTGGCAACTTGGCCGTTGGCCAAATTGAGTCCGCGATTTCTTCCGAGAAGGCCAGCGGGATTTCTTAGGACGGCCTCTAAAGCCCTGTGCCTTCGGATTTTCTTGTTCGACAGCGGATGGAGCGTCGAGGAAAACGATGGGAGACGGGTCGTGCGGAGCCCAGTATGGAGATTTATAAAAACAGGTTATGAGAAGTCGTCCCCGTGATTGTCCTTCGGCGGCTCCTTCCCGGACTGGTCGTCAGTCCGCACGAAATCGAATGCAGAGTTTATCCTCCTTTAGAAAGACCTGATCAGTGATGTAAATCACACTACGATGTGACAAAAATCATCAGGAGAAACGCGGGAGGGGAATCGAACTCGGAACAATGCTGAGGATTTAATCAGGTTGAAAACTCAGCCCGCAGAGGAGGTTAAACAGCGGCGAAGCGGCCAACCGCATTCATGGAGAGGACTATTGCTGAATAATCTGTCCGGGATGAGGATGCACCTGTTCTTCTTTGATCTGACTCGCGTCCCATCCCCCACCGAGCGCTTTTACCAGAAATATGGAACTTACCATTTGCTGCCCAACTAACTGAGTCTCCAGTCGTTCACTGTTGAGCAAGGTCGTCTGGGCGGTAATGACGTCGAGATACGAGGTGACTCCACCGACATAACGGTTGTTGGCGATATCCAATGCCTTGCGCGCATCTTCGACGGCCGCGGTTTGAGTGGAGAGAGCCTGCGAGAGGGTACTGAGATTGCTGATGCCGTCTTCGACCTGCTGGAAGGCGGTGAGCACTGACTGGCGGTAGTTCGCGACGGCCTCGTCGTATGCGGCGCGGGTGGCGGCCAGGTTGGCCCGGTTCCGTCCACCTTGAAAAATGGGCTGCAACGCATCCGCCCCTAAAGACCAAAACAAACTGGGAGCATTGAAGAGAGATGTCAGATCTGCACTCTGCAATCCCCCGGCTCCGCTCAGCGTGACGTGGGGATAGAAAGCGGTGCGTGCAATGCCGACTTGCGCATTCTGGTAGGCGATCTCACGCTCCAGGGTCGCGATGTCCGGCCGCCGCTCCAGCACGTCCGATGGCACGCCCAGAGGGACTGGGGGCGGAGTCGCTTTTAGCGGAGCGACCGGCACGCTGAAATTTGAAGCGGACTGACCCACGAGTACCGCGATCGCGTGCTCATATTGCGCGCGCGTCTGTTGCACCAATGCCGCCTGCGAGATGGTCGAGTCAAGCAATGTGGCCTGCTGGGCTACTTCCAAACCGCTGGCAATCCCGCCGTCATGGCGCCTCTGTACCAGATCCAGGCCCTTACGCTGGTAGACCACCGATTCCTCCACAACCTGGTATTCGGCGTCCAATTCGCGGAGGGTGAAATAGTCGGCGGCCAGCTCGGCGGTCAACACAAGCTGTACATTGCCCAGATCTGCGGCAGTCGATTGCAGGGAAGCGTTGGCGGCTTCCACGTTCTTGCGCACGCGTCCGAAGAGATCGACTTCATAGTTCAATGAGAAGGGAATCGCGTAGACGTTCTGCGTATAAGGCTGGGTGGTTTGCGTAACGCCGTTCACGACGGCCGGAGAAGCGCCGTTCAGCGGGCGGTTGCCCGATCCACGCTCGCGAACCGCGCTGGGATCGGCCGCAAGCTGCGGAAAGTAACTTGCGGTTGCGATACGAGCCAGGGATCGAGCTTGGTTCAACCGATCTCGCGCGGCGATCAAAGACTGGTTGGCTTGCAGCAACTGCTGTTCGTAACTATCGAGGGTGTCATCGTGAAACACCTGCCACCAGGGCCCCTTGGGAATGGCATCCTTCGGTGCGGCTTGCTCCCATGGCGGTCGTGTCTTCCACGCATCTGGGGCTGGCGCGGGAGCGGCAGGCCGGCTGTATCGCGGTCCAATCGTGCACCCGGTTGTCACCAAGAGCACTGCAAAAGCAAATGAGATAACAGCAGGTTTCACTGCCCGCTCCCTTTCTGCTTCTGCAAATCCTGTCGTTGTTCGGGAGCGTTTTCCTTTTGGCGAGTCCCTTGCGGTTGGGATGATTGACCCGGACCGGAGCTCGGCGAGGTCGAGGCTATATTGACCTGCTGCCCATCTTCCAGCGAGTCCGACGGGTTGATGATTACCTGGTCGCCCGTTGAAACACCTCCCAGGATTTCCAAACTGGTGCCGTAATCCTTGCCGATGTTGATGGCGCGCAGCTGTACTTTATTGTTGGTATCCACCACGGCAAGCCGCGGGCCTTCGCCCCGGAATAGCATGGCGTTTACCGGAATTGTGACTTTATCCACATTGGAGCCGACGGCGAAATGCACTTCGCCAAACGACCCAGGAAGCAGGCGCCCATCTTTATTAGGCACGTCCACTTCCGTGAGCAGGGTTCGGGTGTTGGGATCGATCGATTCGGCGGTTCGGGCGATCTTTGCCGAAAATTTCTGCCCAGGAAATTCCTGCAAGGTCACCGTGGTTGACGCGCCGACTTTGATGTAAGGCGCGTAGGCTTGCGGCACGCTCGTATAAACGCGCAACGGATCTACCCGCGCAAGGTCGAAGAGCTCTCGTCCGGCAGCCCCGGCGCCGGCATTAATGAGTGCGCCCGGATCAACGTTGCGCTTGGTAAGCACTCCGGAGAACGGGGCATAGACTTTCTTGAAGCCTTCCAGTTGCTCGAGCCGTTTCACGTTGGCATCGGCCGCAGCCAGATTGGCCTGGGCCTGCTTGTAGCCGCTGGTTTGCTGATCGGCTTCCTGGGCGGAGACGGAATCGCTTTTTCTCAGATTCTCCCAGCGGTCGGCGCTGATTTTTGCCAGGTCCAGTTGGGCCACGATCTGCTGACGTGCCGCACGAGTCTGATTCAATTCCTGATCGATTTCTGGAGTATCAATGGTGGCCAGCAAGTCGCCTTCCTTCACGCGGCTGCCGATGTCCTTGTACCAGCGCACCAGATATCCATTGGTGCGGGCGTAGATGGGGGATTCCTCGAAGGCCAGCAAAGAGCCGGGCAACACCAATTCCTCATCGGGCTTTTCCGCTTGGGGATGAACAATGGCCACCGTAGGAATCGTTTCCCGCTCAGTCTCCTTGGCCAGCGCACGTTCATGGCTTGCGTGTCCCACAAGCGTCATGGCTCCGGCAATCAACAGCACCAATAGTGCGACCCCGACAATCATCAGCGCCTTGCGCGGAGGAGCAGGCGGAAGCTCGGGCGGGCGCTGGATGGTTGGGGGCTGATGACGGGAGTGCTGCTGCATCGCGGCGATTTCTTCGTCGCGCTGCGCCTGGGCGCTGTGTGCCTGACCAACCTCGTCGCCATCATTCTGCCACTCAGGAATGCCGCGATCCGGCCTCTGATCCCCTGGCGTTGGTGTCGTTTTATTCTCTCCGCTCATGCTCGCTCCGATTCCCGCGATAAAACCATAAGTGTCAGTACTCCTAGTATCCCTGTTCGCGCGCCCGTTTGGCTTCGCGCCGCGTGTGGAAGATGGCGAACACACTGGGCACGAAAAACAGCGTGGCCACGGTCGCAAACAGCAAGCCGCCAATGACCGCGCGACCCAGGGGCGCGTTCTGCTCGCCGCCCTCGCCAACGCCCAGCGCCATCGGGACCATTCCGATGATCATCGCCAACGCTGTCATCAGTACCGGTCGCACCCGCGTGTAGCCCGCGGCCACCGCGGCCTTGAACGCGGGGATGCCTTCATCCATCTGTTCGCGGGCGAAGCTGACCATCAGGATCGAGTTCGCCGTGGCCACGCCCATGCACATGACAGCGCCGGTCAGCGAAGGCACATTTAAGGTCGTGTGGGTCAGCAACAGGAACCAGCAGATTCCCGCCAACGCTCCGGGCAGCGCTGTAATGATGATGAACGGATCCAGCCAGGACTGAAAGTTAATGACGATCAGCAGGTAGACGAGAAGGATAGCGCCAGCTAGTCCTACCCCCAGTCCAAAGAAAGAAGATCGCATGGTCGCGACCTGGCCTCGCACCACGATGTGAGTTCCGCGCGGCAGGTGATCGAACTCCTTCAGGATCTTATCTGTGTCGGCGGCAACGGCTCCCAGGTCGCGATCCTGCGTACTGGCGTACACGTCAATCACCGGCTGCACGTTGTAGTGATTCACTGTGGCTGCCCGGACTGCCGGCGTCAACTGCACCAGGTTCCCCATTAACTGGGGGCCCTGCTGCGAGACGATGGGGATATTCATCAAATCCTGCAAATCGGTCATGCGGTACTGCGGCGACTGGACCGCGATCTGATACGTAACCAGATTCTTCGGGTTGAGCCAGAAGTTGGGCGACGTCTGAAAACTGCCGCTCAAAGACACCAGGGCGCTCTGCGCGACTTCACGCGCAGTGAGGCCGACCTGGGTTACGCGCGTGCGTTCGATATCCATGTGGAGGGTAGGCAGAGAGAGCATTTGCTGCACGTGCACATCAGCGGTCCCGGGAATGTGCCGCATGCGGTTCGCGATCCGCTGCGCGATGTTGTAACTGCTTTGCATGTCGGTGCCGACAACCTGCACGTCAATGGGTGCGGGCAGCCCGAAATTCAAGATCTGGGTCACGATATCGGCGGGCTGAAAGAAAAACTCGATTCCCGGAAAGCGCTGCGGCAAATACTCTCGCAGATGTCGCGTGAGTTCTGCGGTGGGAGGATGATCCTCAGGATTGAGAGCAATCAGGATCTCCGCATCGCTGGTGCCAATCGTTCCGGCGGAACTATATGACTGATTGATGCCGGAATTGGGCAGTCCGATGTTATCGAGAACGGTTTGAAGCTGGCGGGGCGGAATCTGCTCGCGCAGCGCGCCCTCAATCTGGTCACAAAGTCGCGCGGTTTCTTCAACGCGCAGCCCGGGCCGCGCCCGCACATGCAAGCGCAACAAGCCGGCGTCCACCTGGGGAAAGAAATCCTGACCGAGGAACGCGAACAAACCTAAAGACAGCAGACAAAATGCGAGGAAGCATGCGACGAACGCTCCGCGATGTTCCAGCGTAGTTTCCAGCAGGGCTTCGTAGCCGCGACGGAAGTCTTCAAACTTTCTCTCGAACCCCCGCTGGAAACGCCCGAGAAACGATTTCGGCGTCTCCTCGCGGTGTTCGTGCCCGCGCATGATGTACATCACCAGCGTCGGAATCAAAGTCCGAGACAGCAAATAGCTGGCCAGCATGGCGAAGCTGACCGCTTCCGCGAGCGGCACGAACAGGAACTTGGCTACGCCCGTCAGAAAGAACATCGGCACAAATACGATGCAAATACTCAGCGTGGATACAAGCGCGGGTACAGCGATCTGCTGTGCGCCATCCAGAATTGCCTGGCGCATCTCCTTGCCCATCGCGAGATTGCGCTCGATATTTTCAATTTCGACGGTTGCGTCGTCCACCAGGATGCCGACCGCGAGCGCTAGTCCTCCCAGCGTCATGATGTTGATGGTCTGCGCCAATCGCTCCCAGCAGAATGATCGATACAAAAATCGACAGCGGGATCGAGATCGAGATCACGATCGTAGGCCGCCAGTCGCCCAGGAAGATGAGAATCATGACGGCGGTGAGTGCGGCCGCGATCAATCCTTCCCGCAATACGCCGTAAATCGAAGCCCGCACAAATAGCGACTGGTCGAATAGGGCAGCGATCTTTAATTCCGGGGGCAGCGACTGCGACGCCTGCGCCACAATGTCCTTGACTCCTTTGACGATTTGCAGAGTCGATGCCTTGCCATTCTTGTAAATCGACATCAGGGCGCCGCGGTTGCCATCCTGGCGAACGATGTTGGTCTGGGGCGCGAATCCGTCGCGAATGTGCGCTACATCGCGCATGTACAACGTGGAACCGTTCGTCGTCTTGACCGGAAGATCATTCAGTTCTGCGATGGTCTGCGGAGTGCCGTTCATCTCCACGCTGTATTCGAGCGGCCCGAGTTTCAGGGTGCCAGCCGGCAGAATGATGTTCTGCGCGTTGACGGCATTGACGATGTCGTTGGGCGAAAGCCGGTAGGCCTGCAGCTTGGCCAGATCCAGGTCTACCTGAATCTGGCGCAATTTGCCGCCGTACGGGTAGGGCGTGGCGGCTCCCGGCACGGTAGCCAGGTAAGTGCGCAGAAAATTCTGTCCCAGGTCGAACAGTTCCTGCTCAGGTAACGTCTTGCTGCTCAAGCCAAGCTGGACGATCGGAGTCGTCGAGGCGCTGTACGAGATGATGAGAGGGGGCGTAGTCCCGGGTGGCAGCCCGCGTACCGTCGTCTGACAGATTGCCGTGATCTGCGCAATGGCGCCTTGCACGTTGGTGCCCGGCCGGAAGAAAACTTTGATGACTCCCAATCCGAACACTGACTGGGATTCCATGTGCTCAATGTCGTTGACGGTGGTGGTGATGCCGCGCTCGGAGTTGGAGACGATCCGGTTCGCCATGTCCTCGGCGGACATCCCTGTATAAAACCAGACAACCGACACTACGGGGATGTCGATATCGGGAAAGATATCGGTCGGCGTTCGCAGGATGGTGATGGGCGTCAGAATGATAATGACCAGCGCCATCACAACGAACGTGTAAGGCCGTCTAAGGGCTAACGCAACAATCCACATGAACTAACGCCGCTCCGTACTCAAATAAGAAACGTTGCTGCTGCCCCAAGCCTGCTCAATGAAAATTTAGATTCGATACTGCGCGTATCGGATTCTAAATTGATGTGCTCGATTATATGGTAGCGTAGCAACATGCGCAAAAGAGCCCCAGTGCCGGGATCGGGCTTAAACGGCGGCGGGAAGCGCCCTCCGGGACGTCCGCGCAGTGAACAAGCACGCCTTGCGATTCTGGGTACCACGCTCAAGGTGTTGGGAAAAACCGGCTTCTCCAATCTCACCATCGAAGAAATCGCGGAGCGCGCCCAAGTCGGGAAAGCGACTGTCTACCGCTGGTGGCCAAATAAGGGTGCGCTGATTGCGGATGCGTTTGCCAGCAGCACGGTCAGCAAGCTGCACTTCCCGGATAGCGGATCGGTCGATACCGACATGAGCCAACAGATGCGACAGTTGATCAAGGTCTTCCGCAGCCCCAGGGGCCGCATTGTCTCCGCGATTCTGGCGGCGGGCCAGAGTGACAAGAGCTTGATCTCGGCCTTCCGCGAGCGCTTTCTGAAGCCGCGCCGCCAGGAGGCTTACGCCACGCTTCGCCGTGGCATCGTGCGCGGCGAACTACGAAAAGACATCGATCCCGATCTTCTCCTCGATTCCCTGTACGGCCCAATCTACATGCGATTCCTGATCCAACATGACCAGCTGACACCCGCGTTTGTCGACGACTTGTGCGCGCTGGTGTTGGGCGGCGCACGGCCGCGGCGGAAAGCGCGTGCGTCGGCTTCTTTGTAAACTCTCCCACCGCTTTCAAACTATTTCTAGACGGAATCCTCGCGGTGCGTTTATGCTCTCGGCTCATGAACCGCCGAAACTTTCTTCAGGGCGCTCTCGCGGGCGCTGCTGCCTTCTCACTGCCCCGTCGTGCGTTCGCGGACGACGATCTCAGTCCCATCTCGACGCAGATCCAGAAGCACCACGATGAAGCGGTGCAGCGCTTGCAGGAATGGATCAAGCAACCGTCCATTGCGGCCGAGAACCGGGGAGTCACCGAAGGCTGCGATCTCACTATGCGTTTCCTTCGGGACGCGGGATTCGATTCGGTCACGAAAATTCCGACCGATGGACAGCCCGGCATTTTCGCCACTTTGGATGCGGGCGCTCCACGCACGCTGGGACTGTATTTCATGTATGACGTGAAGCAGGTGGATCCGGCCGAATGGTCGTCTCCCCCGTGGGACGCTGCGCTGGTCGAAAAAGCTGGGCTCGGGACGGTCGTCATGGGCCGCGGAGCTGTAAACCAGAAAGGACCCGAAGCCTCTTTCATTGCGGCGCTGCATGCGATCCGCGCCGCTGGCCGTAAGCTGCCCGTGAATCTGGTTTTGGTCGCTGAAGGCGAGGAAGAGATCGGTTCGCCACATTTTCCTCAGATCGTGAACCGGCCGGAGGTCACGGCCGCGCTCCGGCACTGCATGGGGATTTTTATGCCGTCGGCTGAGCAGGATCTCGATGGTTCTGTGGTGATGACTCTCGGCGCCAAGGGTGTCGCGGAATTAGAATTGGTATCCAGCGGCGAACGCTGGGGTCGCGGACCGCGCCGCGATGTTCACTCCAGCAACAAAGCGCGCCTGGATAGCCCTGCGTGGCACCTGGTCGAAGCCCTGGCGACGCTGGTTTCTCCGGATGGCAATGAACCAGCGATCGAGGGCTTTGCCGCGAAGGCACGTCCGCTTTCCAGCGCGGAAAAGACAATGATTGCCGAGGCGTCGCGCCGGCTCAACGAAGAAGCGGCCAAGAAGCAACTTGGCGTGGAACACTGGGTGCACGACGTGAGTTGGCAGCAGGCACTTGAACTCCTGATATCGCGCCCCACGGTGAATATCGAGGGCTTGGTCGGCGGATACACCGGGCCGGGCGGAAAGACCATCCTGCCGCACCGAGCCGTGGCGAAGATCGATATGCGTCTTGTGCCGGACATGAAGGCCAGCGAGGCGCTGGCCGCTCTCAAAGCTCATCTGGCGAAACGCGGCTTCGGCGATATCGAAATAAACATGACAGGCGGGTACGACCCCAACAGCACATCTGCCGACTCCGCGCTCATTCGCGCCCAGACTTCGGTCTACAAACGCGATGGCATCGATCCGGTCGTCCTGCCTCGCAGCGCGGGTTCGTGGCCGGGATACGTGTTCACCAACGAGCCGCTACATCTTGCGGCGGGCCATTTTGGACTCGGGCATGGCAACGGTGCGCATGCTCCGGACGAATACTTCGTGATCGAATCCAAGAATCCTAAGGTTCAAGGGATGGATGGTGCGGTGCGATCGTTCGTGGAGTACCTCTACGCAATCGCTGCGACACAATGAGCACTTGGTCGATCGATCAGGCCGTGCGAGGAAGCGAATTTGGAAAGTTCATCGGAACCCGTTCATATTGAGTACGGCGTCTATGTCCCCTCCGACGCGGAAGCAATGGCGAAACTGTTAGGGGAGGTGTTTAGTCGCCGCGATCCCCCCGCGGTCGCAGCTAAACTGACCGCTTCCGAGTTCGAAGCGTTTGTCCAACTCCTTTGCCCCAAAGCGGCCCTCGATGGCCTGACCATCGTGGCGAGACTGGCTGGTACGCGGGAACTGGTGGGCGTTCTACTGACGGAGGATTCGACATCAGTCCCACCCGACGGGATGAATCGTTTGAGTGCGAAGTTTGATCCCATCTTCGATCTCCTCGGCCAGTTGGATACGGAATACCGGGCTGGCCGGTCATCGCCTCCCGGAGAGTCGCTGCACCTGTTCCTGCTCGGCGTCTCCGATCGCGTGGCCGGGAGGGGAGTAGCGCAGCAGCTCGTCAAGGCTTGTCTGAAGCACGGCGCGAGTAGAGGCTATCGGATGGCAGTCACAGAGGCCACGAACAAAGTGTCACAACACATCTTCCGAAAGCTGGGATTCGTTGCCCGCGTGGAGCGATGCTATGAAGCTCACAACTTCAACGGGCTGCAAGTCTTTAAGTCGATCGCTGAGCATGGGGGACCGATCCTGATGGATAAATCGCTCGTGCCTTATGACGAGATCCATTGAATGGTCGGCTTTGGCAGACTAATTTTGAAGCGAAGATTTTTCCCATCGATTCCTTGATTCGAGGCGCTCCGCATCGCGCACATCACACTGACGACAGAACAGCTATGCCAAGAGAGTGAGAATCCCTGTCGTCATAAGCGCCGCTGCCCAGATCAGGTCGAAGTTGAACCATGCCTTCCGAAGAATGGCGAGGCCCAGCTTGCGATATACCACCCAAGCAAACAGCCCCGTGATCGCAAGATAAGCGATGGTGTGAACTCCGGTGGCGAGCATTGCTGTGAGCGGGCTTCCGACCGCAGCCATGTGATTGTGCCCTGCCATTTGGCCCTGGGCTTCCACCGTGTTGCTACGCAGGAGAACCGGCACCACCATCAGGCCCGCGCCGTGGGCGGAGGCCATAAGAAACGACCAAACGGTCAAGTCTCGAAAACCAACCCGCATACGCACCCAGCGAGCGTGCTGGTGCCGCACCAGGGAATAGATTCCCAGCCCAATCAGGATGGCTGCGACGAAGTAGCGGACGGCTGACAGCGGAACCGTCATGCCCAGCACCGCCGCGACCAGCAAAACGCTGCCAATGGCCAGGGCGTGGCCGATGGCAATGGGGATGAGGGACTTGGCTACCGCGCTCCCTTTTTGCTCCTGCATCCCCAGCGCCACCGCGAAGAGCCAACCCATTCCAGGATTGATTCCGTGGTAGGCGCCGAGGAGGAGCATCATCCACAATGCCGTCGAAGTCAGCCCCGCATGTGTCATTTCGTGTCCGAATAGCAGTAGGAGTCCGACGAGGCGTCGCCTCCTTCCAACCGCACCTGATGGGCACGTAGTTGGTCGAACTCGACAAAGAATGTTTCATCCAGCTTCATTCCGCCTTGAGGGTTGGCGTCAATCTTCACCATCCAACTCTTTACTCCGTCGGGATAGAACTGATCGTCCCAGGGAGAGTAAAGCGAGTTGGTGAAGTACAGGCGCTTGCCGTCGCGGCTGATCTCGACCATCTGCGGGCCGCCGTTGAGAGCTTGCTTTGGCTTCTTGGGATGGGCCGCCCGGCGGACGATACCGCCAAGGTGGAGGGAGCCGGTCTTTTTCGGATTAGCGGGATCGGAAACATCGTACTGAATGAATTCCCCAGTTCCCCAGCACGAAACATAGAGGAAGCGGTCGTCGAGGGAGAGATTGATATCCGATACCAAGGGGGGAACTGCCTTGAAACCCTTCAACAGCGGCGGCAGCTTTTCCGGATCGGCCGGCTCTGCGGGAATCTCAATCACTTTGCGAACCGCCCACTTCCCGTCCTCCTCGCGATACCACATCCAGATTGAGGATGAAAGGTCTTTCAGAGAGACGACGACTCCCACGAATCCAAAACTTTTATTGGGATCGTGGGTGGGCCGGAGTTCCAGCACCATCTGTTGCTCCGCGCCGAGATCAAGTTCCTGCAGGTGGCGGCGCTTATCGAGGTCCCAGATGTGAATCTTGTGGCCATACTTTCCCGCCAGCAGCAGTTCCGGATTAAGGCCGTCCTTCACCATGTTCGGGGTGCCCCATTCGGAGGTGATCATGGTGTCGTGCCCGAGGTGCCACCAGAAGTCATACGCCAGGCTCTGCGGGCCACGCTCCTTCTCCCATGGACCCTTCAGTTCAAACGTGTTCGCATCCATCAGGAAGAGGCCGCCCGGACCATCGCCGCTGGCCGAACCGAGCGCGCTGCCATAGATGCCATCGGGCCCGCAATGAATGGTGTGCGGCGAGGTGTACCCGGTCTTCTTAATGAACTCTTCCGGCTCGATCACCTTCACGATCTTGGGGTGCCTGGGATCGGCTTTCGTATCCAGGATATGAATTCGGGACGATCCGATGCCCGGCACAACCAGGTAACGACGCTCCATATGCGGGTGCGGGTTTTGCGGGCAGAGACAGGCGCTGCAGGCGTTCCAGCCGAAGTGATGCAGTTCGTTATCGTCGTGGGGAAAGTCTACCTGGCCCACGGACTGCCCAAATGTGGAGGATTGCGGATCGAGGTCGATTACGCCGATGGCGTCGCGCTTCCCGGTCTTGCCGACATTCAGCAAAGAGACGTAGGCGATTGTTTCCGGCGTGGCTTGCATCGCCATGCGCGGCGAGGGATAGAAGGTTGGATCTGGCATCAAGGACATAGTCAGCTTCTCCTTTGGCAAAGAGTCACAGCGATGGATTTGGCCCGGCGAATTCCACACAACCTGACGCAATCACAGGGGCGATACTCACGAGGCAGCGCAAGCGACTCCGGGAAAATATGGAAGGCTGCCGTGACAGCGTTGACCCGGATCCCACAATCCGGTCAAGACGCACTGGGACCGCGACCGCTTGAGATAATTTACACCAACCGGATCGCGAAGTTGTCTACAGAGTACTGGCAAGGGGGCGCAGGCCGAAAAGGCGGGAAATGCGTACGATGGCTGGACAGACCTTGTCTAGACAGGAGCTTTATTTTGCGTCTGCGGCGCGGTTTGAAGATACATGAGCGACGCCGATGGCGATGGGATACACTCAACAGTTGTTACAGGGTTGCCGGCGGTGCGATTGCCGTGGCTCGGGCCAGCGGTCTCCACTCAAATGGCTCGATGCCAACGGAAGTTGCGAACGCCGTCAGCGCGTAGGATGTATGAAACTGCTGCTTGGGATCTTTCAGTTCTTCTTTGGCTGCCGGCACCGTCACCTCAGTCGCGTGTTCACGATCAAACACCGCACGTACAAAGTCTGCTTTGACTGTGGACGGGAATTCGACCTGCCGGATACGCATGTGCCGGTGAGGTCTGCTAATTCGCGGACGGCGGCTTAGGCAAAGCTAGTGAAACGGTCCGTTGGCCCCAGGGTCTCGGGCAGGACGGCAAATGCAGCAACCGTCTATGGCTTTACTTTTTGGCCCATTCTCATCAAACGAATGATATAGCTATCCACCTTCCCAACCACCCGCCGCACTTCAGTTGCAATCATGTCATTGGGGAAGCGGAGCACCTTATTGCCGTGGGAACGGAGGACCTCAGTCCTGTGTCGGTCATAAGCTCGATGGTTGGCGTGGTACAGCCCATCAACCTCAATGACCAGACGGTGAACTGGATGATAGAAATCCGCCACGAAACCATAGAGTGGTACCTGCGGTAAGAATCCTCGTGACTTCAAGAACGGCCACAGCACCCGCTCATAACGGGTCATGTTGTGGCGCAGCGTCAGTGCACGCGTTACGGTCCGGTGGACGGGCGCTCGGCCATCCTCCACGATTCCCCGCAAGTGAGGAGCGAGCTTCATTTTCATTCGGCGTTGCTTTCCCAACTACTCGCCCATGTCTCAAAACTAGCTGTAATAGACTGCCGGGGCCCAAGCAGTTTTACAAGAACGCAAGGGTAACCGCACAGCGGCCCGACAGTAACCAGAGGGGGCTGGGCCATCCAAACTGCGGCTGCCCCGCGCTTCGCGGTGTTCGAAGCGTGGGCACGATGCCGTAGAAATCTAGAAATGTAGCGCCCAATGCTGAAAAGAAGTCTGGGAGTTCGAAATCCCTTGTTTCTGGCAGCGGCGGGTGGCGCACCCTTAGTTTATTAACATCTCTACGACTGAGGGTGCCCCATCCTTCGCGTGCGTTTCGCGAAGGGTGGGCGCGATGCTGCCGACAGAAGGCTCGCCGTTTTCTGCATACAGTCCATGGCGTATGCGTCCGTGCTTCCCACCCTTGCGCAAAGAACGCGCAAGGATGGGGCACCCACGGTTTACACTCGGGCCGGAAAGGGTGGGGCAGCCTGCAGCCTCACTTATCAGTAGATCGAAAAATCAAATCTAAAGTGTGGGCTCCCCCGACCGGTGTAGTCCTACCGGCGGACGGCGTCGATTCCGGGAGGAGTGTAATGCGCATCTGCGTCGTCCAGCACGAGCACCCAATCCGGTCCATAGGGCGGCGTTTTAAATTCGCGTGAACCGCCGCCTGCAATTTCTCCGATCAGCGTGCCTACTCCCGTTCTCGGGTCGTACCACCAGGCACGAATGGTTTTGGCGGATATCTTCAGTAAGTTGATCGTCGCGGTTTGATCGTTCATGGGAAAGTAGACAAATGCGTAGGTGCCCGCGCGATCGCGCGTGGCCTGGAGATGCATGGCCCCGCTCCCGGCGCTTCCCACGATAAGCGATTGATCCGGAATGCGCGAAAAGAAGGGGCGGGACTCGATGAGTTTGCGCAGGAAAATCATTTGTCGTCCTGCGGGCCGGTACAGTGCATCGACCCAGTCACGGTCAGCGTGATTGATGGCGTCGTTTCGCGGGCCAACAAATCCCCACACCGCATGATGCCCATACGTCACGCCGGCGCCTCCGGCGAAGACGGATCGATAGGTCTGTTTGCGAACATCGTGATCGCGAAAATATCCCGTAGAAGGGTCCCACCGGGGCCACGGATTGTAGGGATGGTCTTCGTAGTTTGGTTCCAGGTCGATGGTCGGTTTCGTCGGTTGCAAGGCGTAGTCGTGAGCGATCATGTCCCACACGGGAAAATCGTGGCCGCCGCCGTGACCGCTCTGCATGCCATTCATCGATAGCCACGGTTCATGGTGGAGAAGAAGAGAAGAAGAATGCCCGCCTTCCGGGTGATAGATCGTCAGTGGAGAGCGCCCCGTGCCTTCGGCCAATCCGGCGGCAATCTCCCGCCAAATGGGAGTCCAGTCCTGGTCGGGCGGAAATCCCGCTTGTCTCGCGGCTTTCTGGGCGTCCTCATCGTCTGATCCGGCGAGGCGTGCCGGACGATCGCCGCCTAACATCCAAATCACATTGGATTGACCGCGCAATTTTGTGCCAAGGTATCGGGCATACGAATGGGCGGCAGGAAGGTTGTCATTGCGGAACAGTCGCGGTCCGTCACCCCAGGGAGCGGTAAGTTTGTCGCCCCACGCCGGCAGCAGCGCGACGTACAACCCGAGACGATCTGCCTCTTTCACGATTTCCAGCACGCGATCGAAGTAGTCTTCATTGGGACGAAGCGGATCATTGTCCACAAAGGGCCGCAGCCCGAGGGCGCTCGACTTGTTTACCCCGTCCATTTCTGCCAGTACGACAGCCTGGATCACGGTGTAGCCTTGTCTGGCTCGCGTGTTCAGGTAGTAGGTGCATTCTTCGCGGGTTGTGCTGGAGATCAATTGCCATGCTGTGTCGCCGAGCCAGAAAAACGGATGGCCATCTTCGGTCTGAAGAAAGTGGCCGGAGGGGTCGACTTGGATTCGTGGAAGCGAACCGGATGCGGACGAGGCCGGCAAGGAATACAGCACCGACGACCATAGCGCCAGCATAGCAACACAACGCGCAACGTTTTTCAGCCAGGACATTTCGTTCCATCCTTTTCAATCAACAAGACTATTCCCGGCAGTCAAATGCCCAGCTTTCGGAAGGCCGCGAAGGCTGGGGCAGCCTCATTCTGTGGGTAGATCGAGAAAATCAACGCATAAAGGGTGGGCCCTGGGCCGCCCGGTGGTATTAAGAGATTTTCGTAAGCTGGAAATACGGAAAAAACGAGAGAGAGAATGGTCGGGGCGATAGGATTTGAACCTACGACCCCCTGCGCCCAAGGCAGGTGCGCTACCAGGCTGCGCTACGCCCCGACATTGTTTCATTATAAATGACTCGGCGCAGACGGATTCCCGCAGCGCGCGGCCGCGGCACGGTATAATTTGCCATCAGGTATGGAGAACCCCCGTTACGCGTTGGTCGCGTATGTTAAAGGCCCGGCAGGAGAGTTCGTGGAGAACCTTCGGCGGGAACTGCATCCCGACCTCCCGCAGCATGCGGCTCACCTGACGATCCTGCCACCGCGTCCTCTGCAAGGCAGCGAGAGCTCCGCATTGCAGGTTCTGGAGCAGATCTGCGGCGGCGAAGAGCCCTTCGAGGTGAACCTGGGTTCCGTGGAAACCTTCATCCCCGTCACTCCGACGGTCTTCATTCGCATTGAGGCGGCGGCCCTGCGGATGTGCGAACTGCACCGCAAGCTGAATACCGAAGTCCTCGCCTACCGGGAGGAGTGGCCCTACATCCCCCACATGACCATCGTGAAGATGGCCGCCGAAGAGGCCGCGCAGACGGCTTATCAAACCGCGCGCGAGCGTTGGGATCAGTATCGGGGAAGCCGGCGCATCCTGTTGGAAAGACTCACGTTTGTTCGCGAAGAGTCGCCTAATTGCTGGGTGGATTTGGCCCCGGTTCCGCTCGGTCGCAGGCTGGTTTCCCGCTGAGTTCCCGTAATCCGGGCCGCGGTTACTCTCCTCAGTTACTCTAGCCGCGTTGGCATGGCCCCAGGTACATCTCCCTCCCGTGCATTGAAAACACCCCGCCCCGGCTGTAGATAAGGAGTAGAGCAGGTATCCGGCAATCCACGTTGAGAGCCACTTCTGACGGGGGTTTTCCGGCCGCCCCGCAGGAGACCATCTAACATGCAGATCGGAGTTTATGGATCGGGGTATCTGGGCACGGTGATTTCGGCCTGCCTGGCTGATTTCGGCACGCCGGTTTCCTGCTGCCATCCCGACCGCACGCGCATGGTCGAGATGGCCCAAGGCAATATTCCGTTCTTCGAAAAAAATCTCAAAGAAATTATCCGCCGCAACGTACGCGCAGGCCGCCTCGCGTACTCCACCGACATTGAATCTTTCGCCCGCAAGACGGGCGTGATTTTTCTGGCCGAAGATAAGTCCGAGAACCTGAGCGACATTGCCCTGCGCATCATCCGGCTGGCGCCCAAGCCGCCCATCCTGACCATCGTCACGCCGGTTGCGGTGGGCACGGCGAACGCTCTGGAAAAGAGCATCAAAGACGCCGGCCTGAGTGCCACCATCGTTACGCAGCCCATGTTCTTCACTGACGGCTGTGCGGTTGAGGATTTCAATTGGCCCGACCGCCTGATTCTCGGATCGACCTCGACTGAGGCCGTGCAAGTGCTGAAGCAGATCTTTCACCCACTGGTGATGCGCGGGGTTCCGGTGATTGTGACCAACCAATCGACCGCGGAACTGGTGCGCGAAGCCGCGACGGCATTCGTCGCCACGAAGATTTCTTTCATCAACGAAGTGGCCGCATTGTGTGAGCGCGTGAATGCCGACGCGGTAAACCTGGCGCTCGCGTTGGGATTGGACAAGAAAATTGCGCCGCGCTGCCTGCAGCCGGGAGCCGGCATGGGCGGAGTCTTCGCCGAAACCGATATGGACTCGCTCGCGCAACTCGCCGAATCGCATGGCGTGCCCTTGAAGGTGTTGAGCGCCGCGCGCGACGTCAACCATTACCTGGCTGATCGAATGGTAGACAAGATTGCCTCCACGATGAATTCGGTCGAGAACAAGGAAGTCGGCATTCTCGGGCTGGCGTTCAAGCCCAACACGAATTCGGTCGCCGGATCTTCTTCACTTCGTCTTGCGGAAACCCTGGTATCGAAAGGTGCTCACGTGCGCGCCTATGATCCGGTCGCGATGACGGAAGCCAAGACCCGGCTCAACGGTACAGTGCGATATTGCGACTCCGCGTATGCCGCGGCCGAAGGCTCTGACGCTCTCGTAGTCGGTACCGGATGGCCCGAGTTCCGCGCCCTGGACTTCGATCGCATCAAGCACCTGCTGAAGAAACCAATCATCGTGGACACCAAGAATTTGCTGGACTCCACCCGCCTGCGCGCCCTCGGATTCGAATACGTGGGCATCGGCCGCGTTTAATAACAAGAAGACTCATGTGGCGACAGCCGCCTCGGCTGTCCAAGCGAAGGCGAAGCCAAGCGCCCTTCGAGATAAGGTCGAGTTGTTTTCTGCTCGAAATCCCGGTAGTGGCTCATTTTGAACTCTGAACATCACAAGAGTCATTCCGAAGAGCCCGCGTTTTTACCAGCGGGCCGAGGGATCTCCCGTGGCACACAGCGTCGTAGCGGAGATCCTTCGCTCCGCCTGAAGAACGGCTCCGCTCAGGATGACACCATCAACGAGAGAAAGCGCCATCAGAAATTCAAAATGACTTCGGCATGGCTGAATCATGGCTAAGTAGCGCTGGCATCTAGCCCGCGGACCGGACGGGACATCGTCAGCCGACTTCTGACAGCCCGTAACGCTGATTGCTATAATGAATAGCCTGCGGTGGGAATAGCTCAACTGGCAGAGCACCGGACTGTGGCTCCGGCGGTTGCGGGTTCGATTCCCGTTTCCCACCCCAATTTCTAGCCTCACCTGCTGTTTCGTTGCTTCCGTGAATCGCGGCCCCGTAGCTCAATTGGATAGAGCATTGGTCTTCGGAACCAAGGGTTGGGGGTTCGAGCCCCTCCGGGGCCGCCAAAGACATACTTCCGAATGAAGAAGCCAACTCTGCGCGTTAAAAAATGGCTGGGAGACATCCCGGTGGAGGCGTATTGCACCTATTGCCCGAGCATCGTATTCAAAGCACAGGGCTCCGGTCATCGCCCCAAGCGCGAGGAATATCAGAAATCATTGCAAGCGCAATTCGACGAGCATTGCAAGACGGGACATCCTCCGATTCAATCTGAGGGCTAGCCTGAGAAGAATGTGGAGATGCGAGAGTATCGGTGCTGCAAGCAATGGTGCAGAGGTCCTTCGCTTCGCTCAGGATGACAAGCTGAATTACTCAGGAACGGCGCTATCTCCTATCACAACATTGGCCAAAAACCATATGGCGCGCGGCCTCTCCCTGGGATAGAATCCCATTTCTGTGCTTGCATGAGCCGCATTTTTCACTTCCGCGCATCGTCTTCTCAACTCGGCCCTCTGGAAGAGCGCCTGCTCGATGTCATCTGGACTCGAGGTCATGCGACCGTGCGTGAAATGATTGATGGTCCCTGCAACGACCTCGCCTATACGACGGTGATGACCACTCTCGACCGTCTATTTAAGAAGCAATTACTCTCGCGCGAAGCGGAAGGTAGAGCATTTCGCTATACCCCGCTCATCACCCGCGAGCAACTGCACCGGCAAGCGGCAGGAGAGGCATTCCGGCAACTCCTCGATGCCAGCCCGGCGGCATCGTTGCCGTTATCGTATCTAGTGGAAATCGTTACCGAGCGCGACGCCCAGTTGCTCGATAATCTCCGTGAACTGGTCGAGGCCAAGCGCCGCGAACTCCGCGCCAGCAGCGCGTCAGGTACGGAAAACTCAAAGCCCCCCAAGGACAAAGCCTGATGTTTGCCCTCCGCGGCGTCGCCATCTCTTTCTCCGTTTTTGTCCTGATCTACTGCGCGATATCGCTTGCCGTTGGTCTGAGTTGGCGCAGGATTCATTCTTGGGTGCAACACCATTCTTCGCGCCGCCTCGCAGATTTGTTATTCGGCGTGCGGATGTTTCCGTTCTTGACCGCCGTCGTGATTACCGCCGCTTTTACAGTGCCGTCATTCCTTTTATTGGAACCTCGCGCGATCCACGAATCGGTGGGCGATATTCCACTGACATTGGCGTTATGCGGCGCCGCATTGGGAATTTTCGGATTACTGAACGCTGTCCTGGCGCTGCGCAAAGCTTCGCGCACGATCGCAACGTGGACCCTTGCTGCCGAGCCAGTCCAGTCCTCGTCCCCAGTTCCGGTGCTGCGAGTTTTCCGGCGCATTCCGGCCATGACCGCAGCCGGAATCCTCCATCCCAAGGTCTTGCTGTCCAGTTCGACGGAATTTGTCTTGAACGACAATGAATTGCGGACCGCGCTGAATCATGAGGTCGCTCACATCCGTCGCCGCGACAATCTCAAGAAACTCCTGCTGCGTTTCGTGGTTTTCCCTGGTATGCGCGGACTGGAGACCGCTTGGCTCGAAGCCACCGAAATGGCGGCTGACGACGCAGCTGTGTCCACGACCAGTGAAGCCCTCGACCTTGCCGCTGCCCTGATCAAGCTTTCCGGCCTGCCGCCATCCGAGCCTCCTGCAGATCTGACTGCAGCCCTGGTCCACGGAAGTGCATCTGTGGTGAATGCGCGCATCGAGCGCCTGATCGCATGGACCGACGACCGCCACGCTCCCTCGCAAGAGTTTTCTTCCTGGTACGAACTCGGCGCGGCCGTGGCTACGTTGGCGGTCTTCGTCACCACTTACAGTTCGCTGCTGGCGCGCGTGCATGCCGCGACCGAGTGGCTGGTGCGCTCGCTGTTCTAGCGTGGTGTCCCGGAAATACGCGAATAAAGTTGGCGGTCCATCGCAGCGGAGATGCGGGAGTATCGGTGCTGCAAGCAATAGTACAGAGGTCCTTCGCTTCGCTCAGGATGACAAGCTGAATTATTGCCGAATCTCAAGTTTTTCGCAGACTTTTAGGGAACGTTTTAGAAGCTGACTCGCACGCCCACCTGCGCTGCGAAGGGAATGCCCACCGTCGTCCCCGGCCCAAAGAAATCTCCCAGGCCACCGGCCGGCACCAGCAACTGCTTCAGGCTGGTGATCGGCACACTGCAACTGGGGTCTGGACAAAGAGCAGTGGCATTACTCAGATCATTGACCGGGATCGGCAGGGCCGAAATATCCGTCACGTAATTGGCTCCCGGATTATTCCTGTTGAAGAGATTGAAGAGTTCCGCAAAGGGCGTGACTGACCAGCGATCGTGGAACTTGATGGGTCGGCTGACGCGCAGATCCACTTGAATGTACGGCGTTCCCCGCACCTCATCCAACGCTGTCTTCACTCCATTCACAACCGCGCGGTCTCCGACCGGAGTCGTCAGGGTGAACGGCCGAGCACTCTCCGCCTGCGTCAGAGTGGACAACTCGAAGCCTCCGGGGGCGTGCAGTGTCCCGCCCAGCACAAAGCGGTGACGAACGTCCTCGCCTGAAGGCCCGTAGTCGCCTTGGGCAAAGGCATTCAAGGGGTCGCATACTCCGTTCACGTAGTCGAACAGTTCTCCCAGCACACATCCCCAAGTCTTTGCGCTGGAGAGCGTGTAATGAGCGATCAGGTCGAAACGATGGGAGACATTTCCGCGCAGCACGAGTGCCAGCGAATCGTAGCTCGAACGATTATCCGAACGAAACACCGCAAGGGCGGGCGCATTGGCATCGATGTTGGTGCCCGGGGTGTAATCGTAGCGCCGGTAGCCGTGGTTGCCCTGCTCGTGGGTATAGTCCGCGCTCACCGTCCAGTGCGAGGCGATCGCATGCTGCACTCCAGCCGAAGCGTGAATCGCGTATGGCGTTTTGTAGTTCGGATCGATCAGAGCTCCGGGGTCTCCCGGATTCAGACAGCATTGGCCCACGGAACCGTTGTTCACTCCCTGAAATGCAGGAGCCCATCCGCCCTGCGCCAGGTCGTTATAGAACAGACCGAATCCGGCGCGGATTACTGTCCTGCCATTGTCACCAGGAGAATAGGCGATTCCCAGGCGGGGGGCGAACTGCTTGCGGTAATCATGAGGAACGCCGCGAATCAAAGAATCGCCCAAAGCCTGCAGCGTCAGAAATGCCGGATTTTCCGTTTGGCTGCGCCCGGAAGCGGTAAATAGTCCAAAAGTCGTTTGGTAACGCAGGCCGTAATTAAAGGTCAGGCGTGGCGTCAGGCGCCACGAATCTTGCGCGTAGAACGCCAAGCGCTGCACATTCTGCGAAAAACTTCCGTCGCCCTCCGGTGTCGATGAAGCTCCCGCGGCATAGTCAATTGGAAACTGCGCTGGATTCGCCACATAGAAGCTCGGATCTTGCGGGAAGGTGTACAACGTTTCTGCGTTGCCGGGAAACGAGCCGCCCAACACCGGCTCATGAATGAAGTTCACTCCGAACTTGAACGAATGATCCCCCGTGGAGTGCCCGACGTCGTAGCGTAGCTGATACTTCTCCTGATTACGCAGATCGGGAAACGCGGTGATGGCGGTAATGAACTGATTGTCTCCAAGAGTTTCGAAGCCCGATACTGTCTGCGAAGTCGCGCTGAACGGAAATGCCAGCGCGAATCCCAAATGCGCATTGCGAGTCTGCGTGAGGTGCAGTGCACTCGCATCGAAGACGAATGTCCCCAGCCATGAAGGACTGAACGCATACGAGTTGCTGAGCACCATATTGAAGTAATTGTTGTGCGTGAGCAGACCGGTAGAGGGCAGAGTGCCTTGTTGCACCAAGTTGTTGCGAGTCGTATAGCTGTCGGTCGAGCCCCGCCAGAACCACTGCGATTTCGCCGATTGTGCCCAGTCGAAGCGCAACGAGCCAATGTAGTCGTGGAATGGAATCGGCGTGTTCCTGGGCACGTCGATGGATGTTACGCCGGGTACCAAACCATCCGAGGCCAAAGTGGAAAGGGCATTAAACTCGGTTTGAACTGCCGGGCTGTACGCGATGCTGGCATTTTCGTGGACGTACTCAAAGGAAGAGAAGACCCACAGTTTATCCTTCTTCACCGGGCCGCCCAGAGTGAACACATAGTTCTGCCGCGAGAAAGGCTGCTTTGGATCGGGGGCAGGATTCTCAATTGGATAGCGCGCATTGAGGTCCGCCGCGCGATGGTAGAACGCGGCATCGCCATGCCAATCGTTTCCGCCACGCCGCGTGGTGATGACCACGGATCCGGCCGTCGTTCCACCCGTGTCCGCATCCTCGTTGGCCGTCCGCATGGCGAATTCCTGAATCACCTCAGGGGAAAAATTCTGCAAAAAGCCGCCGATAAAGTCGTCGGAGTTATCGCCACCGTCTACGGACAACTCGTTGTTCAGCCCCGAGCTTCCACCGGTCGCTACGGCGGTGATGCGAGCCTTCGTGGGGTCGGAGGGTTCGACTGGTTCCGTACCCGGCGCCAAATAGGCGATGTTTGCGAAACTCCGCTCGGCCAGCGGTAGCGTCTGCAAATCCTGCCGGCTGATCACGCCCTGATGGACCACGCTGGCCAGATCGATCGGCTGCGTGGTGATCGATGAGTTGGGGCTTTCCACGGTGATGCTCTGCGCCGAAGCTGCCGCCTTCAAGGTCACCGTAACTTCACGCACCGAACTCACCGCGATCGCTACGTCAGCCTGTGCGTCCGCAAATCCAGGTGCGCTCACCGTGATGCGGTAATTACCGGGAAGGAGATCGTCGAGCCGGAACTCCCCGCGGTCTTCGCTGTCCGCCTCCCGCCGCAATGACGAGTCCGTTGCCTGCATCACAATGCGAGCTCCGGGGATACGAGCGCCCGTTGTATCCTGCACGGCACCGCGCAGCGATCCCCGCGGGCTTTGAGCCAAGACTTGCCCAAGCAAAAGCAAGATACAGGCGCACGCAAATATCGTTCTAATGGACAAAACTCTTCCTCGCTGTGGAAACGGAAAGGATAATGAAGATAATGGGAAGCCGCCTGAACTTGCGGCTGCCACGTGAGGGTAGCTTGATGCGGCAGACTACTACCAGTCGTCGTACCGAGGAGCGGGTCGTGAGTGCCAACCTGTGGAGTCAGACATGTTGGCTCCCACACTCGGGATCAAAGGCGGCCATGCTACTCACAATGTCAAGATGGATAGACCCGGTCGACCGGTGATACTAGTGGGCTGTCGCGGTGAAAGCGTTACCGTTAGGCACGCGGGATTGCGCCTCGCTGCGCTCAGCGGGGCGGACGAAGGCGTCCGCCCCTACATTCCTCGCACTAACGTTGTCGCTGCACAGTCCACTAGAGCGAAAGCTCTGCAGTACTAGTCCGACCACTTCGTCGGCCTTCGGTCCCAGCGGTGCTCCTTCAACTCGGCCAGCAGGCTCTTGTCCAGAGGCCCCGCGTCACTCGCGGCAATGTTCTGCTTCACGTGCTCGGCCTTGCGCATGCCGGGAATCGTGGTGCTCACCGCGGGATGCGACAGAATGAACCGCAGGGCCATCTCCGGCATCGACATTCCGGCGGGCACGACCTCTTTCAGCTTGTCCACGCGTTCGATCGTCTTTGGCAGATTCTCCGGACCGAAATATCCGGCGCGCCAATCCTCCTTAGGGAAACGCGTCTCCAGGGTCATCTTCCCGCCCAGGCTGCCTTCATCGAAGGGCACGCGGGCGATCACGCCGATATTGAGTTCCTGGCAGACGGGGAACAGTTCGTCCTCGGGTGCCTGATCGAAGATGTTGTAGATCACCTGGACTACATCTACCAACCCGGTGCGCAAAACCTTAATCCCGTTCTCGGGCTCCCAGCGATTGATGCTGATCCCGAAGAAGCGAATGATTCCGTCCTTTTTTAACTTTTCAACCGTCGAGCGGAACTCCGGCTCGTTCGTCCAGGAGTCATCCCATACATGGAACTGCAACACGTCAATGCTGTCGGTGCGCAGCTGCTTACGGATAAGGTCGGCGTACTTGAAGACGTGCGCAGCCGAAAACACCTCGCTGTACTTGTATTCCGATGTCGCCGGCCAGCGATCGTTGGCCGGTGGAATCTTCGACGCGGCATACAGTCGTTTACCGGCATTCCGCTGCATGGTTTGGCCCAGCAGGCCATCGCTCTTGCCTTCGCCGTACGCCCACGCACTGTCGAAGAAGTTGCAGCCCAGATCGACTGCGAGTTGCAGCGAAGCCAGCGACTCGCGATCATCGGAGCCGCTCCAGCCACTCATTCCCCACAGCCCATAAGCCATCTCGCTGACTTCGAACCCGGTACGGCCAAGCTTGCGATATTTCATGATGGCGTCCTCGTGATGAATTATGTGCGTCCCTGAAATATTCAGGACCAGACAGCATATATCGAAGGGCAAAGCCCGCGCTCGATCGGCGCTGCGTGCCAATTTTCTAAAGAGCGGATGCCGCGTTTTTTTGAATCGATGTCATCAAAATTTTTGCGACCGTATCCACAGCCTGGAGGTGTTTAATGGAGTTGAATCATAAAGTTGAAGGAGTCCCCATGAAATCGGAATATCCCTTTAATCCCAGTCCCGGCAAGAATGAGGAATTGAGCGCACCACCCTCCCGCTTCATCGACGAGAAGATCTCCGACGAATCGGGTACCGAAACCAAAACGGACAGCGCGCTCGCGCCGGCCGGTCTAAAAAATCCTTTCTGGAACTAAGCTTGGCCAGCGCCGGTTGAAGAATCCACCGGCGCTGATTTTCCCCAACAATTTCAGCGCAAAATTGGCAGGCACAGGCAGGGCCGCAGCGCGAACTCCAGGCCTGACATCTCTTCCAGCGCCGGGTGTAGTGCCGCGTCCCGGCAGGGTTCCAGCGTAATTACGAACGGCAAAGATGATTTTTCGAACCCAGGCTTCTGCAACAATGAGTCGATATTCAGATGATGCGCGGCCAGAATCTGCGCCAGCCGCGCCACAATCCCCGGCTGATCGCGCACAAAAAATCGTAGATACCACGCGGTTTCGAAATCGCTACTGACCGTTGTCGGAGAAACGTAGCTGGCTACGTCTCTCTTGCCACCAGCAAGACCTTGCGCCACAAACATCAAGTCCGACACGACGGCGACGGCCGTAGGATCTCCGCCCGCTCCCGCGCCCAGAAACGCCATGTCTCCACCATACTGACCCGATGTGAGGACAAGGTTCAGGTTTCTCTGCACGCGTCCGAAGGGCGAGTCGGTCGGCACGAGGCAGGGTCCGACCTCGGCAAACAGCGTGTCTCCCTTTAGATCAGCCCGCGAAATCTGCCGGATCGTACATCCTAGTTGTGCCGCATAGTCGAAATCGACGGCATCCACGGCGCGAATCGTGCGAGCGCGGACCGATTCCGGCGTGACCTGCGTGTGCAATCCGGCAAGTGCCAAGATGGCCAGCTTGGCCCGCGCGTCGCCGCCGTCCAAGTCCTCGGAGGCATCGGCCTCGGCATATCCTCGAGCCTGCGCCTCTTCCAGCGCCTCGCTGAACGGAATCCTCGCGTTCTCGATCCGACTGAGTATGTAGTTGCAGGTTCCATTCAGGATGCCCGCAATCCCGTGCAGCTTGTCTCCGGAGAGTCCAGTGCGCAGAGCGGGAAGGACCGGAACCCCGCCCGCGACCGAGGCGCCGAACTCTAGCTGCACTCCCTTACTGGCGGCAAGTTGTAACAAAGCTGGTCCGTGCCGCGCGATGAGTTGCTTATTCGCGGTAACAACCGACTTGCCCGACTCTAACGACTTGCGCACAATTTGCTCGGCCGGGCTGAGGCCGCCGATCAACTCGATCACAATGTCGACGTCGGACTTCAGCACAGATTCCACATCATCGGTCCAGACGACGTCGCTCGGAACCCATGCCTGCTTCTTGCGTTCAACATTGCGGTTGCAGATATGGGTGAGCCGCAGAGTCTTGTTGTCGCCCTCGCACAGGATTTTGGCGACGGCACGGCCGACGGTTCCGAATCCGATTAACCCGACGCGGGAGACGTTGTCCTGCTTGGTCCCAGGATGTGAGGGCGCTTTAGTCACGGGATTGGACGTGTGTTTTGCCAAAGGATCCGTCTAACTGCAAAATGGAATTCTCTATCATACGTGCGAAATGCGGCTCGCGGAAACTGCCGAGGCTCGGTGAACCTGCGTTGTCGGTGACCTTAAAGATGTGATGTCGACCCACTTGGGCGGCATGCCGCGCGAACTCAGCATCAAAGTTGGTAATATGGTGCCTGCCTGCTGCGAGCACAACCACGGCGGGAGCATCGCGGACAACGCTCTTTGATAAGCGCCTCTCGGTTCGAGCGCGGCGGTCCGCTACCCGGCAGCGGGAGGAGAATGAATGATTCGAAAGTTCGCAACGGTTTGCAGCTTGCCGTCGCTGGTCCTGATGACGATTCTGATGGGAGGCGCAACCGTTTACGCGCAACAGGCGCCAGCGCAACCGCCTGCCGCTCAGCCGCCGCAGACTCAATCACCGCAGACTCAGCAGCCTGACAATCCGCAATCCAGCAGCAGCCAGGAGGCCTCGCCGGAAGAGATTGAGCGGCCCGCAAAAGGGAAACTTCACATCTACAAGAAGTGGACCTTCAACGTGGGCGGCGGAGCCAGCCTCACCAATGGGACCACCCAAAAATTCGTGCGTGGCGGAGGCGGTATTGGAGCTGCTGGTGTCGCCCGCAATTACAGCCAATATTTCGGTCTGCGGCTCGACTTCCAGTTCGATAATCTGCCCTTACGATCGGCGGCGCTGCAAGCGGCGCAAGCGCCGGGTGCCACCGACCACGTCTACTCTCTCACTCTCGATCCCATTATTAATTTCTCGGTAAGCAAGAACTGGGGCGGATATTTTCTGGGTGGTCCATCGTTTTACCATCGATCCGGGAAACTCGATTCCTCGAGCGCCATTCCGGGTGCGGCCTGTAATGGATTTTTCCAGTGGTGGGGACACTGCTTCGCTGGAAGCTTGCCCATCAACGGAGAATTCCTCCACTCGAGCGTCAATCAGTTCGGCGAGAATTTCGGCGGCGGCATCACTCGCAAGATTCGTCCCAACATGGATTTCTACGCCGAGTTCCGCTACCTGCACGGCAAGCACAATAACGTCACTACCGACCTGCGCCCCATCACCATCGGCATCCGCTGGTAAGAACTGCGCCACGGATTTCGGGGATTGGCACGGATCATTCGCAAGAAATGATTGCTCCGTAAATTCCGTGCTTGGGTCTCTTGGGTTTGTGTGATAGTTCCGGCCGCCTGCGGGCTCTTTTTTGCAACTGCACAAAAGGCGATCGGCAAAAATGTATTTGACATATTCCCATATAGGAATATATAGTCTTGCTCATGGCACGGGCCGCCACAACTTCCGACGCATTTAACGCAGTGGCGGAGCCCCGCCGACGCGAAATTTTGGACTATCTGGCTTTGGGAGAGCGGTCTGTCGGCGAGCTGGTGATCCGGCTGGGGCTGGAGCAGCCTTCGGTTTCAAAGCACCTGGGAGTGTTGCGGAATGTTGGGCTCGTACGCTCACGGCGGCACGGCCGGCAAATTCTTTATCAGACGAATGCCGAGGCAATTCGTCCGTTACATGAGTGGACGAAGACGTTTGAGCGGCTGTGGGCGCATCAGTTGACGCGCATCAAGGAACGCGCAGAGGGAAAGGCCAGGGAAGCTGGGGAAAAGTAACAAAAACTGGGAAGGAGGACGCATGAGTTTGAGTCCGACGATACCGGGAATTGAGAGTTTGACACTGGCGGTGACGCAGGAGATTCACGTGAATGCATCGCTGGAGACAACTTTCGAGGCGCTGCTCGAGCAGATTGGTCCGGAGAATGAGACGCCGCAAACAAGATGCCGATGAAGCTCGAAGCCTGGCCCGGCGGACGATGGTTCCGCGATCTGGGCGATGGCAACGGCCACCTGTGGGGGCATGTGCAGGCGATCAAGCGTGCCGACGCTGCTCGAGATTACGGGGCCGCTGTTCATGTCGAACCGCGGTCGTCTCGAACGTGCAGTATCGGCTGAGCGAAGAGAAGGGCGGAACGCTGATCAAGTTTCATCACAGGGCGTTTGGTGTGATTCAAGAAGAGCACCGTCGCGGCGTCAACGCAGGGTTGGAGCCATGTCAACGCGCGAATTAAAGAGCGGGCGGAAGCAAGTGCGAAGTAAGGAGGTACCTATGTGTCCAGCGTGCATGGCGAGTGCAGGAGCCTGGTGGTAGGAAGCGTCGTGTCGATCGGGCGGCGTTGACGGCGCTGGTCGTGAAGGTTCTGCGAAAGAAAAAAAGCGGAAAGAAAATGAACGATTCGAAGGAAAAGGAGTGAACGATGACGACTGCAACCATGGAAAAGAGCTGCAGCAAAAGGAAAGTGGTATCCCAGACGAGTGGACGGCGGCGCGGAACGAACTTCCTGAACAAGGAAAAGGAATTCACGCAAGCATGCGCGATGAACTAAGCCGGCAACGGCGCGAGACTGCCGTGGGAGAAGGTCGAGAAGAACTACGTATTCGAGAGCGCGAACGGGAAAGAAGACTCTGGCGATCTGTTCGAGGGCGAAGCCAGTTGATCGTGTACCACTTCATGTTTGGTCCGGGATGGAAGAGAAGGATGTCCGAGCTGTTCGTTCCTGGCCGACTGCCTTTGACGCCGCGATGGTGCACCTGGCGCAGCGGGACACCTCGCTTGCCGTGATCTCCCGCGCCACGCTGGCGGAGATCGAGTCGTTCAAGAAGCGGATGGGGTGGAAGCTTTCAATGGGTGTCCTCGTTCGGAACCGACTTCAACTATGACTTTCAACGTGTCCTTCTCCAAGGAAGAGGTCGCGAGCGGAAAGCCGCTCTACAACTTACGCGCCTTCGAGTTCCGGCTTACGGTGAAGGAGCTCCGGGAGCGAGCGTGTTTCATCCAGAAGGACGGAGAAATCTTCCACACCTACTCTACGTACGCTCGCGGGCTCGACATTCTGCTGCCGATGTACAACTGGCTCGATCTTACGGCGAAGGGCCGCGACGAAGAAGGGATAAGCCGCATGAGATGGCGTGGGTTCGGCATCATGACCGGTACGAGATCCGAAGGGCCTGGACGCGAACGCTCGCACTGAGATGTGGGCAAGGACTGACTGCTCGGAAATGAAGTGAGATTGTCGGCACAATGCGGGGGCGAGACGCCCCCGCTACAGCCGGCAGGATGCCGGCGCTACTTTTAAGCTACTTTTAAGGAGATACAGATGGCAAAATGGTTAGCTCTACAAATTTGATACTCCCATGCTGATGAGTTTCGTGAAGAGGTGGCAATTACGAAACGCTTGCTCGATTGCGTTCCCGCACGACAAGCTGACGTGGAAGCCGCATGCGAAGTCGATGACGCTCGGTCAGTTGGCCGGGCATATCGCGACCATTCCGGGCCGAATTTCCAGTATCACTCAACTGGACAGCTTCGACGTCCGAAAGGATCGTTTCGTGCCTCCGCAGCCGAACAGTGCTGGCAGAGATTCTCGCGATCTTCGAGCAGAGCGTTCGCGATGCCGAGCAATACCTGCAAGGGATGACGGAGGAGCATGCAGCCGGGAAGTTCCGCCTGATGAAAGGGGACCGCGAACTTTTCAACCAGCCGCGGTCGGGAATTTTACGGACGATCATGCTGAATCACTGGTATCACCATCGCGGCCAGCTGTCGGTCTACCTGCGACTGCTGGAAGTGCCGCTGCCGGTGATCTACGGCCGCAGCGCGGATACGATCCTTTTGCCTAGAGTGGAGCGATAAGCACTCGCAGATGGCGAAACTGGTGACCCGGGGCGCTGAATCTGCGGGTAAAGTGAAAATGTGTGCAGTACGAGGGCGGGTGCGAGGATTATCCTTGCGTCCGGAGCGGGGATTGAGGCATACTCCAAGTGCCTCAACGTTGGTGCACCGTTCGGCCTTCTCCCGCCCTCCCCGCTTTTTTCTTCTTAAAACCTTAGTTCATGTCGCCGAGCGAGCAGGCGCCCGGGCCGCGAGGATCGCCGCACGATCCGCAGGGTCCGGCAGCCTTGCGCGAACTGGTCCCGCTCTTGGCGGACACCGCGAACACCGAAAGTTGCGGCTCGAGTTTCTTGGTGTGGCACTTGGGGCACTCAGCCTTTTCCTTGCCGTAAACCAGCGCCTCGAATTGGTGATGGCATTCCTTGCAGATGTATTCATAGATGGGCATTTTGCGACTCCCAGTTAAGGTCAGGGCTAAAGCCCTATTCTAACCGATTGCAGTGCGCGACCCTAAAGGGCCGCTCTTCCACGATTGTCGACGCGGCGGTGAAGCTCTTACTTCATACGCAGCGGCCGTCGCATCCTCTATTAGAATGAAGTTGTGGGGAGTTCGCAAATTTCACAGCCGCGTAGTGAGGAGACTTCCAACCGTGAGCGGCGGAATCCTGGCAGGTAAGTTCGCCATTTCGGCCGCGGCGATGGCTGGCGGCGGGCACGTGCAGACGATCGCCAGCTTCCTGATGTCGCGGCGGATCCATCTGCCCCCGGCCGGAGGAGCGGCTGGTCGAAGTCGCGCCCGGGATTCAAGGTCCGCTGCTGGTGCCACTGGCAAAAAGAAAGTCGCACCGCAGGCCTGACCGCTGATCGTGGTGCACGGGCTCGAAGGATCGTCCGAGTCGCAGTACATGACCGGCGTCGCGCGCAACGGGCTTGGCCGCCGGCATGAACGTCGTCCTGATGAACCAGCGCAACTGCGGTGGCATGGATCACTGCGCGCCGACGCTCTACAACTCGAGTCTTGTCCGGAGACGTTGCCGCCGTCGCGAAACGCGTGAGTTGAGAACGACGGCGTATCCCGCTTCGCACTGATCGGATTCTCGATGGGCGGCAATCTCGTTCTCAAACTGCGCGGGGAGTGGGGAAGTGATGGTCCGCCGCAGTTTCGAGGCGGTGGCAGCAGTCTGTCCGGCGATGGATCTGGCTGCTTCGGCCGACGCGCTGCATGAGCCCGCGAACCGCATCTACGAGTGCTACTTCCTGATGCAGTTGTTCCGCCGCATTCGAGTCAAGGCGAAATTGTTTCCGAAGGATTTCGATCGTTCGCGGCTGCGCGGCGTCTCAAGCCTGCGCTTATTCGACGATCGCATCACCGCGTACTACTGCGGATTTACCGGGAGCCGACGACTATTATGCGCGCGCGGCGGCGTCCAACGTCGTGGACCGCATCGCTGTCCCGGCCCTGATCATTCATGCGGCGAACGATCCGTTTATTCGCGATGCGGCCGCGAGACGCTGAGAAAGATCGCGGCGAATCCGAATCATCACCTACATCGAAACCGCGGACGGCGGGCATTGCGCCTTTATCGGTGAGCGTGACGGAGACGGCTACGACGGGCGCTGGGCGGAGCGGGAAGTGGTGGAGTTTGTAAGGCAGCTTGCAGTTAGCGCAGTCAGTTCCGCTATGGCACGCCGGGACTTAATCGACGTTTCGGCAGGATGTCAGGCATGTAGCAGCAGGTTTCCTTCGCTTACGCTCAGGATGACACGGCTTAGTGTACGGATGAGTCGAGCGCTCTCGAGGATGACATTGTTCGCAGTTGTGTCTCGGGCCGGGAGCTTTCTTGTCCAGCCCTTCATGTGGGTGCGGATGTAGGCCAGCGCCAGCATCGCCAAGAAAGATTACAGCAGCCCGCCGGTTGCTCCGTCGATGCTCTGCGCGTGCTTGGCAAGGATCGAGACGCGTCCGTAGACGAATTCGATGTGCACCCAATAGACCAGCAGTGAGGCTTGGCCCAGTTGGATGAGCGGGCTGAATCCCCACTGCGCCAGCTCCCCAGCGGCACCAGGCGTACGTTCCCGTGAGAATCACCAGCAGCATGCCCAAGCGGATCAGAAAGAACTGCGGGCTGGTGTGCCAGTAATCGTAGACGGGATAGAGCTGGCGCGGCAGGCGCGTCGAGCCAGCGCGAGAGTTCGATCAGCACGACGCCGGCGAGTCCGAGCGAGAAAAAGACGCGGGCTTCGCGGGTGCGCGTCCATGGGCTTTGCAGGATGAATCCGAGCGGCGAGGCCGGCGAAGGCGAACGCCGTCCAGGGAAAGATGGGGAAGAGCCAGGCTTGCGGACGTACCGAGGTTGTGAACGCCGTTGATGTACGACTCGAGCGGCCAGGGAAGCCAAGTGCGGGCGCCAGGTGGTCCAGAGCAGGGGACGTGAGCAGGGAGATCAGGAGGGCGGTGGCTGCGGCGGCGAGAACCAGGGGAGCTGACGGCAGCATCGTTTCCCACCCTTGCCGCAAAAGACGCGGCAAGGATGGGGCACCCAGAAGTCCTTGGCCGGCTGCGCCCGGCCGGACAGCCGAGGGCGGCTGTCCCCACATGCTTTTTACAGGACTGGACCATCCAGCAAAGTACTCCCATCAGCATCATCGAGAGGCCGATGGTGTTGAGGATGTCGACGCGCAGCAGGTCGCTCTTCGGAGCCCATCCCCAGGAGATGACGTACTCCTGCAATCGGAAGAGCAAGCCGAAGCCGAAGATCTCGGCGCCGCGTCGGATGGTGGTGCGGGCGATCTGCGCAGCCGGAATATTCTTCTGGATCAGCTTTTCGGTCACCAACGCGAACGAGATTCCTGCGAGAAAGAGAAACAGGGGTGCAGGGAAGGTTCCGCCGAGCTGCGAGTACATGAAGAACCGGCTCTGCCGCGCCGGTCCGCCGAGCCAGGAATCGTAGCAGTGAGTCTGGAACATCAGCAGGCAGGCAAGGCCGCGCATCCAGTCGATGTAAGCGACCCGGGATTTTCGGGTTTCGGCCGGGGACATGGCGGTTGCGAGGGCAGTATACGGCAGATGGCCGAAGACACCGCGTTTTTCGCGGGATTAGCCGTTCAGACCGGGTTTCGCCGCCATCGTGCAGTGTGAGATCGATCAACCCGGACCGACAAGTGCTGGATTTTGAACACAAAGACTTGTTAACTTTAGGTCATCCATACAACCTGAACGGCTACGGACTTGATCGAAGATGGCATAAGCCGTATAAGCTTTAGACGCAGCAAATTGCACCATAAGGCAGGGGAGTGTGTATGTCGAAGAGTAGGGCCCTCGTGTGTCTGTTATTCGCGGCTGTGGTTTGCAACCTGAGCTTCGCGGTCGGCCCAGACCGCGTCAACGGTGACCTGGCGAGCGGGCCCAAAGTAGCGCTTCGGGGAAACGTGCATGGATTGGCGCGGCCGGAGTTTGATCTGGGCCGGGCCGATAGCAACCGCTTGATTCAGGGAATCTCCCTCAATTTCCGGCCATCGGCTGCCCAACAGAAGGATCTGGATCAATTCATCGCGCAATTGGGAGACCGCTCCTCTCCGAATTATCACAAGTATCTGACTCCAACCCAGTTTGGGCGGCGCTTTGGTCTGAGCCAGAACGACATCGGCAAGGTGACGGGGTGGTTGCAGTCGCAAGGGTTCACGAACATAGCGGTGGCCAACGGGCGAAATCAGATCTCATTCGACGGGAGTGTCGGTCAGATCGAGTCAGCCTTTAGGCTAGAGATGCACAATTTTGTAGTCAACGGAGAGATTCATCTCGCTAACGCGGGGGAGCCGTCGTTGCCGAGCGCGTTGCTGAGTGCAGTGGTGCATGTGGGAAACTTAAACGATTTTGCCCCCAGACCGCGGGCGAAGATTCAGCCGCACTTGACGTCGTTTGTCAGTGGCAATCACTTTCTTTCTCCGGGCGACTTCGCAACCATTTACGACCTCCAGGGGCTCTACACGGCGGGCGCGGATGGTTCGGGTCAAAAAATTGCGGTCATTGGGCAGAGCAGCGTTAGCACGACCGACTTGAATAATTTTCGTTCAGCGGCGGGCCTTCCTGCGAGCACGGTGACCATGACTCTAGCCGGAGGAACCTCAACGCGGTGCGGCGGCGACGAAGGTGAATCGGACCTGGATATTGAGTGGGCCGGCGGTGTGGCCAAGAAGGCCACAATTATTTTTGTGTATGCCGGCCTGGGCACAACCGATTCATGCGGAGGAGCTCGTGGAAACAGCGTGTGGAACGCGCTCGACTATGCGGTGCAACACAACACCGCGCCCTTCATCAGTATCAGTTATGGATTTTGCGAAGCGGGACTTGGCAACACCTTCATCCTACAGAAGCGAACCATAGCTAAGCAGGGCATAACCCAAGGGCAGACGATCGTATCTGCGTCCGGAGACGCGGGTGCCGCTGACTGCGACTCAGGGACGTCGGCCACACAAGGTCTGGCGGTAGACGTTCCGGCAGCCATTCCTGAAGTGACAGGAGCAGGCGGTAACGAGTTTAGCGGAGATGTGGCTGGAACTGTAACCGGGACACCCCCGAACACCACAGCGGGGGCCGACATGCCTTACTGGAGTGCATCCGGCACCGGTAGCGATACTGTCTCATCCGCGCAGGAATACATCCCCGAGATGGCCTGGAACGATACCGCCAATGTGAATAACAATGGGACACTCTCAGCTAGCGGTGGCGGTGCCAGCACTATTTTTCTGAAATCGGACGCCCCATGGCAGGTGGGAACTGGGGTGCCCAACGACGGAAAGCGAGATGTTCCCGATATTTCTATGAGTGCATCGCAGTTCCACGATCCTTATCTGATCTGCTCTGAAGATGATGGGAACGGGGGAATTACCTCGACCTGCACAGCTGGGTTCCGAACCGGAAGCGGCGGGAACTTTACAGCAGTAGGAGGGACCTCGGCATCCGCGCCGACGTTTTCCGGCATCCTCGCGTTGGTGAACCAGTACATCGGCAATAATGCTCCGACGGGTCTGGCACCGGTCAATCCCATGCTGTACTCGCTGGCGGCAAGTACTCCCTCTGCGTTCCACGACGTCAAAACTGGCGACAATAAAGTGCCATGCACTACGGGCACTCCGAACTGCACGACGGGAAGCATGGGTTTCAGCGCGGGCACCGGCTACGACCAGGTGACCGGGCTCGGATCGGTCGACGCGCTGGCGTTTGCGCAGGCTTGGGCGGCGACCATCGTCAACTTCAGCATGACCGCAGGCACCCTCAGTCCAGCGAGCATCCCCGCCGGGACCAGCGGCACCACCACGATTACGATCGCCCCCCAAAACGGATTTACCGGGACGGTGACTCTCAGTTGCTCGTCGCTACCCTCAGGCGTCACCTGCACGTTCAATCCTCCGACCGTAGCGAGCGGTAGCTGGACAACGCAGTTGACGGTTCAAACTCCGCCCAACATGGCGGCTGGGTCGACACAGCTGACCGTGAAGGGTACGTCGGGGTCAACCTCGGCGACAACTGCGGTCGGCTTGACGGTCTCAGCCACGTCCGAGAGTTATTCTCTGACCTCGACTGCGTCGGGCGGGACGGTTTCGGTTGCTCGAGGGCAAATTAGCAGTGCGGTCGATATGACGGTCACTAACACAGGGACCCCTAATTTTGTCTCTAGCAACGGGTCCGGTTCAACCACAGCCCTGCCGGTGAGCTATACCTGTGCAGGTCTTCCCAGCGAGTCGACTTGCCAGTTCAGCCCCAGTAGCACGACCAGCAACGTCACGGTCAGTCTGACCATTACAACCAGAGCGCCGACAGCCAAGCTGCAAAGCCCGTTTGATCGCGGCAGCAGGATCTTTTACGCCGCCTTGCTGCCGGGACTGTTGGGAATCGTGTTTAGCGTGAGCTTGCGCAAGCGTCCAACTGGCGGCCTGCGAGTGCTCGGATTGATTGCAGTCCTGGGATTTTCAAGCTTGTGGATGGCTTCTTGCGGCGGGACTTCAAGCAGCAGCAACAAGGATCCAGGAACGCCGACAGGAAGTTACAACATAACGGTCAATGCAACGACGACCGGGGCCGTGCCACTCACCAGTTCTCTCGCGTTCACCCTGGCAGTCACGCCTTAGTTCTGCATGGACGATGGCGCTCCGCTCGACGGAGCGCCATCGCGCTTTTCCTGCCACCTTGTTGACACGTCCGAAACCGAAGGCGAGAATCTCTGCGCGCTCCGATTTTGTGACGATGTGCGTCGGAGTGTGAGCAGGAGTTCATTCATGGAGTTCGTCTTCTTACGCTGCATCGCGGCCGGGTCGCTAGTCTTGCTCACGTTTTCTTTCTCGTGCTCCGGAAAGGGAAGCACTCCGGCGCCTCCTTTCGTACCCTCTGGCCCCTCGGTTCAGATGGTGGAGACAACGGGAGATGGCACAAAGTTGCTGCAAGCCCAGCCGAATCTGACCTTCGGAATCGGTGGCTCGCCTGCCAATCCGATCATCACGGTCAATGACGGCACCACATTCCAACAGATGGATGGCTTCGGAGCTTCGCTGACCGACTCTGCCGCCTGGGTGGTCACCAACAAGCTCAGCGCTTCGCAGCAGAGCGCTCTGTGGCAGAGCCTGTTCAGTCCGTCGGCGGGAATTGGCATCAGCTTTCTTCGCCAGCCCATGGGCGCGAGCGATTTTTCGTCGACCGGGAACTACAGCTACGACGACATGCCTTCGGGCCAAACCGATTCGAACCTGGCCAACTTCTCCATCGCGCACGACACTGGTTACATCATCCCGCTGCTGAAAAGCGCGATTTCCGTGAATCCCAGCATTAAGGTCATTGCGGTACCGTGGAGTCCTCCTGCGTGGATGAAGACTTCGGCGTCGATGAATGGCGGAAATATCAATACCGCCTATTTTTCGAGCCTGGCGCAATATTTTGTGAAATTTGTGCAAGCCTACCAGCAGCAGGGCGTACCGATTTATGCGGTCATGCCGCAGAACGAACCGCTCAATCCCACCAGCAACTACCCCAGCGCGTACCTTGCAGCTACGGATGAGGCCGCTTTCATCGGCGCGAACCTTGGGCCGGCAATGAACTCTGCCGGACTTGGCAGCGTGAAGATCATTGCCTACGATCACAACTGGGACAACACTTCTTATCCCGAGACCGTGCTCGCCAACTCGACCGCCGCGCCCTACACGGCGGGAAGCGCTTTCCATTGCTACAACGGGGACGTCAGCAACCAATCCACCGTCGAAGCGGCTTATCCCAAGGCCGGTATCTGGTTCACCGAATGTTCGGGAACCGTGGGGTCGAGTTTTTCGGGCGATCTGGTTTGGAACGCGGAGAACCTGCTGATTGGAGCGACGCGCAACTGGGCTCGCAGCATTTCTTTATGGAATCTCGCGCTGGACCAGAACTCCGGTCCTAAAAATGGCGGCTGCCCCAACTGCCGGGGTGTGGTCACCATTGATGGCAGCACTTCGCCTGCGACGATCAGTAATAACGTTGAATACTACGTGCTCGGACACATCGCGAAGTTTGTTGTTCCGGGCGCATATCGTATCGACTCGAACAGTTTTGGACACGGGAATGTGGAGGACGTGGCCTTCAAGAATCCTGACGGATCGATTGTGCTGCTGGTCTTAAATTCGTCGGCCGGCAGTTCCAACGTGACCGTGAGTTGGAAGGGGCAAACCTTTACTACCAGCCTTCCTGCCGGAGCACTCGCCACGTTCGAATGGAAGTAAATGGCTGTTGGGGATTTTGAGTATGAATCGTCGAGAATTGCTAAAGGGAAGCGGAGTGTTTGCGGGAGTTACGGCGATTAGCGCTGCGGCCCAAAATTCCTCAGCCGCGGCTGAGACCGCGCGTAAATCGAAGATCGTCGTCACTGGCGGGCACCCGGGCGATCCGGAGTATGGCTGCGGCGGCACGATCGCACGGCTGAGCTCTTTGGGCCACCAGGTCGTGCTGCTCTATATGAACGATGGCGCCTGGCAGGAAACATCGGCGGCGGTCCGAATTGCCGAGGCGAAAAAATCGTGCGAGATCTTAAAGGCGCGGCCCGCCTATGCCAACCAGATCAACGGGCACGCCATCGTCGACAACACCCATTACCAGGCATTTCAAAACATCCTCGAGACGGAGAATCCGGACGCAGTGTTTACGCACTGGCCCATCGATAATCATCCCGACCATCGCGGCATTGCGAACCTGACCTATGAATCGTGGAAACAATTGAAGCGCCGCTTTGCCTTGTACTACTACGAAGTGTCCGACGGTGAGGATACGACGCAGTTCCCCGCGCCGACGCATTACGTGGACATCACTGAGGTGACGGACACGAAGAAAGCCGCCTGCTACGCGCACGCCAGCCAGAGTCCTGACTTTTACTACGGGTTGCAGGACACGGTGGCGGCGTTCCGCGGTTTACAGAGCGGGACGAAGAGAGCGGAGGCGTACATACTGCAGCTCGGAAGTCCATACGATATCTTCCCGCGAACGGGCCTGGCGGCACGATAATTGGCGTCCGTCTCAGCGGCCTGAGCGGTGGCACTCGTCGCCGGTAGCCTGTTCTTTATTTCACCCCGTTAGCGGAACTGGCGACTGAGCCTGACCACTATACTGATAACTGACTACTGACAACTGATCTATGGGCCGCATCCACGTTCTTTCCGAGACCGTTGCCAATCAGATCGCCGCCGGCGAGGTGGTGGAGCGGCCTGCGTCCGTGGTGAAGGAGATGCTGGAGAACTCGCTGGACGCGGGTGCGACTCGCATCAAGATCAGCATCGAGGCAGGCGGGAAGAAACTGATCCAGATTACCGACAACGGTTGTGGCATGGTGCGCGACGACGCCATGCTGGCATTTGAGCGGCACGCCACCTCGAAGATCAAGAATGCCGAAGACCTGCTGAGCGTGGCCACCCTCGGATTTCGTGGCGAGGCGCTGCCCTCGATTGCCTCGGTGTCGCGCCTCCGGCTGGAAACCCGGGCCGCGGAAGAGCCTGCAGGAACGATCGTCGAAATTAATGGCGGTAAGATCGCGCGCGTCGAAGAGGCGGGTCTGCCGCTGGGGACGTCGATCACGGTGCGCGATCTATTCTTCAATGTTCCCGCGCGCAAGAAATTCCTGAAGGCGGAGTCTACGGAGTTGTCGCATATCGCCTCGCTGGTAACGCATTACGCGCTGGCGCATCCCGACAAACACTTCGAACTGCACTCGGCCACGAACGCGATGCTGGTCGCGCCTCCCGTGGGAGGACAGAGCGAACGGGTTTACCAGGTGTTCGGCAAAGAGACGCTCGACCAATTGATCGACGTGGCGTCGCGGCAGGCATTGCAACACGTTGGATTGCCGCAGCCGCCTCCGTGGCGACGGAAAGTTGAAGATGAGGAGGACGCGGGGGCTAAGGATCCGGGAGAGATGCGGATCCACGGGTTCGTCTCCAAGCCGGAGATTCACAAGCTCAACCGCAATTCGATTTATGTGTTTGTAAATGGACGGTTGATTCGCGACCGGCTGGTGCAGCACGCGATCATCGAGGCCTATCGAAACATTATTCCGCCGACGGTGTATCCCGTCGTGCTGCTGTTTCTGGAATTACCGGCGGCCGAGGTGGATGTGAATGTGCATCCGTCGAAGACCGAAGTGCGCTTCCGCCAGCAGACGGTGATGCATGATTTTGTGCGCGACACGGTGCGGGCGGCGCTGATGAAGGCGCGTCCGGTGCCGCAGTTTGTGGCGGAGATGCGGGCGCATGCAACCGCCAGCCAGGCGTTGACGCCGGGAGCGCAGCCTTGGGATGAGAGCCGATTTCCGGCTTCTGGAGTTCGGCCGCCGGAAGCTCCATGGCGTGAGACAGAAGCTCTTCCGGAGGGATTCTTGCTGCACGCGCCGGTGCCGCCGCCGATCTCGGCGCGTCTGCAGTTCGAAGGCGGCATCGCAGTCGATGCCAACGCGGCAATTCCAGTGGCTCGGGGCCTGGAAAACGCGCCGCTGGTGCCAGGGTTTGAGACGACTGCCGTTGCGCGGGCTACAGAAACGATTCCTGATCACGGATGCGCTCCGGCTCTGGAGGTTGGCGAAGATGAGCCGACGTTGTCCTCCCTCAGCACGCTGAAACCGTTGGGGCAGATCCGCAATTCTTTTATTCTGGCGGTCAACGAAGACGGGTTGTGGATTGTCGACCAGCATGTGGCGCATGAACGCGTATTGTTTGAACGTGTGCTGAAGCAGCGCGCCGCGCAGAGGGTGGAAAGCCAGCGGCTGCTGATGCCGATCGTGCTGGAACTGTCTCCCGCGCAGCAGGCGGTGTTCACGGAGATCTCCGAAGAATTGCAGCACAACGGATTCGAAGCTGAACCTTTCGGCGCGCGTAGTGTAGCTGTAAAAGTCGCGCCAGCCGGAATAGAGGCGTCTGCCCTTGAACACATGCTGCACGAGTTGCTCGATCAGTTTTCCCGAGAAGAGCAGTCGCTGAATCTGGAGAAGATCCGCGCACGCATTGCCGCTTCCATCGCGTGTCACGCCGCCATCAAGGTCAATATGCCGCTGGAGCAGAACAAAATGGAGTGGCTGCTTGCGGAGCTAGCGAAAACGGACCATCCGATGTCCTGCCCGCATGGCAGGCCGGTGGTCCTGCGGTATTCTGTGAAGGACATTCAGAAGGCGTTTAAGAGGATTTAGCTACGAGCTACGAGCAATGAGCGATGAGCAATGAGCGCTGAGCAAAAGCGCGTTCTTGCTCATAGCTCACTGCTCATAGCTCACAGCTTCTTATGACTGATCTGGAACTACAGCAACTGCGGCGCGAAAAGTGGCGGCTCGATGGCAAGCCCATCCGGACGATTGAGGAGGCGCGCGCCTTTTTGGAAGATGTCGGATTCTGCCTCATGTATCCGCAGCGGCCAGCCCTGCTGGTGCCGACGTTTATTGGTGCGTTCGCGGGGTCAGACGACCGGTTACCGGAGTGGCAGCACGCGTACAAGGATCCGAGGGCACTGCAGGCGACGGAGTTAATGGTGCGGTTGCTGCGGGAGCGAACGGTCTTTGAGGCGAAGTTGTTTGATGAGAACAATGGCTTTCTGATCGCGGCTTCGGCGTTCCCTTACTTTTACGCGCTCACGGGCGAGCGCAATCCAAAGCAGGCGCCGAAGGCGGGATCGCGATCTGCCTATTCCGCGCTGGCGTGCGACGCGTTTGCCATGATTCAACGCGAGGGAGCGATTTCGAAGCAGAGGTTGCTGGAGCGGCTGGGCGGTGGAGTCTCCACTGCGGCGCTGGACAAAGCTCTGGCGGAGTTGTGGTCGAAGCTGCGCATCACCCGCGTCGACTACAAAGCCAGCGAAGGATCAGTGTGGGACGTGCTTTATCGCTGGGCGCCCGATGCGGTGAAAGAAGGTGTGGGATTGTCCGTGCAGGAGGCCCTCACGGCACTGGTCTCAAAGTATCTGGACTGCGTCATCGCGTTAGAGCAAGCGGAGTTGGAAACGTTCTTCGGAAACTTTATCGCGCGGTCGAAGGTCAAGGACGCCGTCAATGCGCTGCTGGCCGCGAGAGAGTTGAGCTTCGTCCACGTCAGCGGCCGGTCGATGCTGCAGATTACGCCGGAGAAAGTTGCGTTTGTTCCGGCGCCGCGCAGCGCGGTACGGGAACCCCGGGGCTGAAGCCCGCGCGGATTTCCCGTCCTCTACACGGCTCTAAACGGTCGCTCTCCCACAATTCTGGAAAAGTGATGGCTCATTCCTCGCAACGTTATCGCGGACGACTCGCTCCTTCGCCCACGGGCTTCCTCCACCTGGGTCATGCGCGGACGTTTTGGATGGCGGCGCAGCGCGCAGCCGAGCGCGGCGGTCAACTGATTTTGCGGAATGAGGATTTGGATCCGCAGCGATGCCGTCCCGAGTTCGTGCAGGCGATGTTCGACGATTTGCGCTGGCTCGGGATTTCCTGGGTGGAGGGGCCGGATTGTGGAGGGCCGGTTGGCCCTTACACGCAGAGTCAGCGGCGGTCTCACTACCTGGCGGCGTGGAGGCAACTGCTCGATGCCGGGATGATTTATCCGTGTTCTTGCTCACGGAAGGATGTGGCGCAAGCGGTGGGAGCGCCGAATGATTTGGATGATGAGCCGGTTTATTCGGGCAAATGCCGGCCGCGACGTGCCGTGCTCAAGGCCGCTCGCCTTCGGCATCGCGGGACAGCCGAAGCGGCTGTCGCTACGCATTCTGAACCAGCCGGGGTTAATTGGCGGTTTCGGGTTCCGCATGGGGAGGAGATTTGCTTTACCGATCTGCATTTAGGGCCGCAGCGAATGTTGGCCGGAAAAGACTTTGGAGACTTTATTGTTTGGCGGCGTGACGATGTTCCGGCGTACCAGTTGGCCGTGGTGGTTGACGATGCTGCCATGGGCATCACAGAAGTCGTGCGCGGGGCGGACCTGCTTAAGTCCACGGTGCGGCAGATTCTTCTACTTCGCGCTCTCGAGTTGCCGATTCCGGACTACTATCACTGCGATTTGGTTCGCGACTCGGCGGGAGTGCGTTTGGCGAAGCGGCACGATGCCCTTAGCATCCGCAAGTTGCGCGAGATGGGACGGACAGCGGAGCAGGTTCGAGCGGGAGAGATCGGATCAATTTGATTGGCATCAGGAGTCGACAACATCACACTCGCGCGCCGCTCGGCTTACGCCGTTGCGAGACGGCCGAGGCGGCCGTCGCCACATGAGCAAGTCGCCACATCAGCAAGTCTCCACATGAGCAAATTGCTGGTGCCACATGATCCTGCGTGTACAATCTTGCTTCGACAATGAACGATCATTCCACGGATACACAGGCCTCGCGCAAACTCATCATTGCCATCGACGGTCCGGCGGGCGCGGGGAAGAGCACGATTGCTTCGCGGCTGGCCCGGAAACTGGGCTACGTGAATCTGGAGAGTGGCGCCATGTACCGGGCGCTGGCGCTCAAAGCCATCGTCAAAGACATTTCATTCGATGACGAGCCTGCGCTGGTGTCGCTGGCAGGGGGCTCGCGCATCCAGCTGGAGCCCACGATCGGTGGGAACCGCACCATTCTCGATGGCAAAGATGTTTCGTCACGCATTCGCGAGCGGGATGTGACCGAGGCGGCATCGCGTGTGTCGGTGCATCCCAGAGTCAGGGAGTGGATGGTCGCACATCAGCGCGAAATGGGTGCGGGCGGGGGCATCGTAATGGAAGGCCGCGACATTGGGACGAAAGTTTTTCCCGACGCCGATCTGAAGATTTTTCTCGACGCGGATCCAGTAGTACGCGAGCAGCGGCGGATGGCGCAGCAGCATATTAAGGGAGATGTGGCCGCCAACGTGGCCGCGGATTTGCGAGAACGCGACCGGCGCGACCGGACGCGGACAGCATCTCCGCTAATGGCCGCGCAGGACGCAGTCGTGATCAATTCGACCTCAATGAGTGAAGACGAAGTCCTGACGCAGGTGGAAGATCTTGTAAGAGAGAAGCTGAATTGCTAGCTGCAGCGACTGCGGTGTCTCTCTAAGACGGAGCGGACTGTTCACACAACCGAAGGACCGTGGGCAGTAATTGCCGGTGAGCGTCGATTTTGGGTATGACGGCATCGACCAGTTCGCGAGTCTCCTCGGGAATCGCTGCCCCGGAAACCATGATTACGAGACTCTCCGGCCTCAGGCGCCTTATTTCAAAGGCTACATCGTGCCCCGTCATTTCTGGCATCTGATAGTCAAGAAGTACGGCGTCGAAGGGGAAGACTGCCGCGAGTCTCAAACCCAGCCGAGCGGATGCGGCGGTCACAACGATGTAGCCAGATTGCTCGAACAGCCGTCGTTCGTACTCCAGGATTGCCGGGCTGTCATCGATGCAAAGAAGCACTTTCTGCGGTCCACGATACTGCTGGCTCATGGGATCCTCACAAAATGGACAGTCCTGTGGATAGGGCAGGGTTGATGCCAGGTGAATCTAGCAGTCAGAACTGCCCATCTCTAGTCTGAAAGTGACAAAGCAACCCAGATCTAACTGCCCCACAGGTGAGAGTAACTATGAACCTATGGCGTCGTCCCGTCTGTTCAAAAGTGCACATTCCGGTTGCTAGAATCAGTTAGAAAACGAGCACCCGTGCCTCGTTCGATTTTTAAGCGACAGTCTCACTAATACCGTTTCAGAATGATCGGCGCGCCCACCTTGGAACTCTGCATCCAATTCAATCAATCTCCTATCTTACGGCGGCATAGGGCAGTCAGATATCCAGTGCATAAAACGTAAGTTCAACGGGCAACTTCATAAACAAACTAGCGAGCCTTAGGGTTATAGCGTGCAGATCGCGTCGAGTGGTTATACCGCGATAAAGGTCATTGGGGCGTACTTATCTCTGTGGTGTTACTGGAGTCAAAGAGGTTGGGTGCTGGAACTCCGAAGCGGTCGCGCGACATATCTAGCGACCGTTTCCCCATCTGCTGGTCAGCCTGCTCTCAGCTTACTCCGAGATGTGAGACCGGATTCTTGGGTGGATGGATGAGTAATGTGAGGGAAGGCGAACTCCGGGAACATCTGCTGAGAATCATGCATAGTAACGGGCCGCAGGATGCAGCAGCGTAAAGCTCGAAGATCACCGTTGTGGCGGCTTCTGCTCCGGTGCCGCGGGGCCATCGCCCACGCGGGACAGCCGAAGTCGGCTGTCCCTCCATGTGCAAATCGGAACGGGATTAATTTTCTGTCGGCTCGACGTTGTTCTTGGGAGCAGGAAGCGCCTTTGCCGGCTTGGCTGGAGTGGCAGGTGGCGCCGGTGGAGTCGCCGACGCTCTCCGAATCTCGATCCCATCATGCTCGTTGTTGATGACGATGTGGGATGAGCCGTTTCCGACGGTGCCGCTCGCCCTCGATTCGTGGTCGCCGTTGTCTACCTTCAATTCGGAGAAATCCGATTGGATCTCGCCATCGCGGGTGCGGGCGTCCAGCCGGAATCCAGCCTTATCCGGCAGGCTCAGCTGAATTGATCCATTGCGGTTATCGATCTGTACGTTGCCTACCGCGCGCATGCCCATCTCGACCGCGCCGTTATCGTCCTGCAGGCGGACGTCGCCCGAAACGCTCTCAAGACGGATGTTCTTGGAGCGGGTGGTCAGGTGCAGCGGCCCAGTGATTTGCTCGGCGCGCAGTTCGTCGGAGTCCAGGTCGAGCGAGCCGTCGATTCGCGAGAATTCCATGTCCGTTCGTGAAGATTTGAAAGTGACGGTTTTCGCGATGCGCTCGACTTTTACGCTCTCCTGGAATTCGCCTTCCAGTTGAGCCGATCCCTTGACGTCGGCGACAGAAACTTCGTTCATCCGGCCTTCGACGTGCACGTCTCCCGTGACCTGCTGAACCTTTACGGTGCCTTTTTCCTGGTTAACTTTCACGTTGCCGGTGATGTCTTCGACGCTGGTGTCGGAGTGCTGAGCGGAGATGTCCACACTGCCATCGCGGCCGGTTACATTGACATCGCCGCGACGGGTAGAAATGGTTACCGACACTTTGCGCGGAAGCGAAATGTCGAGATCACTCTCGACGGGATGGTCCCCCGCGCCCTGCGCTTTAGCGTCGACAGTAACCAGCCCTCCGATCGACGTGATCGTGGGCTTGGTCTCGCTGTTGTACTTGTCGGCATCGGTCTGGTTCTCGGCACCGATACGTTTGCGGACGACTACCGTGATCTTGTTGTCATCGGAGGCGTGGATGCTGATGGCGCCGCGAGTATCGAGAACTTTGAGGGCGGCTCCAGCCGGGAAATCCTGCTCGATGTGATCATCGAAGTTATAAGTTTCGCCGCCGAAAATGCCGCGGAAATCTTCATCGTCGAAATTGAGATTTTCTTTGAGGCCGGACCAGTTCGCGTGTTCAATCTGGGTAGCGACCAGTCCGAAGACGACGATCATTACAACAAGAATGACGCCTCCGGCTCCGATACCGGAAGAGCGGACGCCCTCACGCTGTGCCTGCATGTGCTCGATCAGCTTGATGACGCCCCAAAGGATGAGCAGCACCGGCCAGTAGTTGGCGAACAGGTGACCCAACTTGCTGACCGAGAGAATCCGCATAGTGGTGAGCAGGAAGACCGTGCCGATGATGATGAGCACGAATGGTCCGGCAAACGAGCGTTGACGCCGTGGCGGCAATGGCGCGACAGGAGGTGGAGTCATCACTGGGCTAGACATTTTTCACCTCGCCAGAAGAGGAGGACTGCGTACCCGGAACGGTATTCTGCGCGCTCGGAGGCGGCGGAGTGTTGGGCGGATAGGCGGAAGCACCTAGAGGTAGCGGTCCGACGTGTCCGTTGGACGAAGCATTGCTCTGGATCAGCTTGACGACTCCGATCACGAGCAGAATGGCCGGCCAAGTCTCCCAAAAGCCCAGGCGGGAGGTGGTGTGCAGCAGGAACAATACTCCAAGCGTCACCAGAATGGCCGGACCCATCAGCCTGCGAGTACGACAATGTTCGCAATAGCATGCTGCGACTCGGTTGCCCAGGAGTCCCCACTGCTTGGCAAACAGCCAGACTCCGAAAAAGATCAGGATCAGGGAGATGAAGAGCCCGGCTCCAATCTCAAAGAGCCCGGCCGTGTGCAGGAGGAAAAGAATTCCCAAGCCGATCAGGACGGCCGCGCCCACGGGAACCTTCGTCCCTTCCATCTTTTCGCCCGTGCCAAACATCTGGCCGAGACCGAATGGATCGGGTGCCGTCTCTCCCATCTGCATCGCCTTAGCGCTCCGAACGGCATCGATGATCTGGTAAACGTAGAAGAAACCGATCCCGAGTCCGAGGAACGTGTGCATGAACCAAGGGATGTCGGAGCTTTCTCCGATGATGAGCAGCACCATGATGACGAGGTGTGCCAACCCTTTGGCATACTGTGAGCAATACACCGCTCCCACTCCGAATGGAAAGAACCCTGACAGAATCCCTGCCACGGTTGGATTTGGACCGGAGTTGATTGGCGGACGAGGCCCGGCAGCATACGAACCTGCTGACGGATAAACCGTTTGAGCCGGAGGAGGAACGAATCCCGCGGCCGGAGCGGTTCCTTCCATGCGGGCGGCCAGGCACGCTTCGCAATAGATCACGCCGCGGACATCGCGGGTACACGTTGGACAAAGTGGCTTGCCGCACGTGCGGCAGAAAGCCACTGCAGCTTGATCGCTGTGAGTGGCGCAGTTCATACGAACCTCCTGTACGTGGTCACCGACACTACAGGCAGATCCTGAAGAGATGGACCCAGTGGAGCGTTAGCCAGGATTAACTGCTCCCCTGTCTGGCTGTAATTGCGCTCCTGCTTCTGCTCGGGCTGTTGAGTTGTGTCGTTCTTAGGTTGTTTGTGTTTCGCCGGGCCAGGCTCGGCTGGCGTGCTGCGCCGAAATTCGCGTAAGCGAGACTCGATTACGTAGACGACGCGGACATTCTCGTAATAATGCACCACCCGCGCTTGGGTAGCGTAATACGTGTGCCGAATCGCAGTCGGACGCAGGCTGATCGCTTTCAAGTCGTCGATCTTCACTCCGGCGGCGGTTAGCCCGACCGACAGCGCGAAAAATGCCATGCCAAACGACATAGCAAAGCGCGGCTGGCGGACCATCGCCCAAACCGGTTCGAAGAACGAAGCCTGCAAGCGTTCCAGCCACGAAATGCGTGGCTGTCGGACCGGCACAGCGGTCCGTAGGCGTTGGGTGTCAACGCCCGTCGTGGATGCCAGGATATTCGTGACCAGGCTGGCTGGAGGCTCCACCTCCGTGAGACCCTTCAGCCAGTTGCGGCCCGCCTCGACTTCGGCGAACAGCGGCCCGCACGCCCTGCAACTCCGGGCGTGGGCCTGGAACCGGTCGAGTTGACCACCGCTCAGGACGCCGTCCAGGGCGTCCATGAGCAACTGATCGAACTCGTTGCACTGCATTCCGTTACTGGTATGGTCTGGCATCACATCACCTGCCTATAGGTACGTTGTAAGAGGCGTGCAAGTTCCGCTCGACCCCTATTTATTCTCGATTTCACGGTACCCTCCGGAACCTTCAAAACAGCTGCAATTTCTCGATAGTCCATATCCTGTAAGTCTCTTAGAATCACTGCTTCCCGAAGCTCGGGAGAAAGCTTGGCCAAAGCCGCGTGAACCGTCTCGCTGACCTCCCGGCTGCGGACATGGGCGTCCGGGGGCGCGGATTGGTCAGGAATTTGCTCACTGAGGGGCTGAGCATCCTCATGTTCGGACGCAGCCGTGTCCATGGAGTCGGTCATACGGTCCTGCTTGGTCTTGCGGAAATGGTCTACCAGCAGGTTGCGGGTGATGGTCGTCACCCACGTCACGAAGGCCCCTTTGGTGTGGTCGTAGCTCGGCAGCGTGCGGTACATCTTGATGAAGACCTCTTGCGTGAGGTCCTGGGCGTCGTCGGAGGATCCGGCGAAGCGGTAGCAGATGTTGTAGATTCTCCGGTTATAGTTCTGCACGATTTCCTCCCAGGCGGCGGCGTCGCCAGCGATACAGCGCCGGACCAGCATCGCAACGACCTGGACGTCTTCCACTTGCACTCCCCGGAGAAATTACAAATTTCTAAACTGAGACTGGGGCCTGAATGAACGAGACCGCTCAAGGCCCACTACACAATACGTGATTGCAGGTCTTGAAGTTCGCGGTCTATCTAACCTGAGTGAAACAGGGAATTGTAGCAGCGACGGAAAAACACTCGGCTGCTGAGCCTACGTCGGTTAGTGGCTCAGTTTGAACTCTGAACAGGATAAGCGTTATCCCGAAGAACCCCCCGTCTTTACGAGCGGGCCGAGAGACCTCCCGTGCACACAGCGTCGTAGCGGAGATCCTTCGCTCCGCCTGAAGAACGGCTACGCTCAAGATGACGCCACCAACGATAGCGAAGATGCCATCAGAAACTCAAAATGCCCCGCTACCCTTCACGCGTACAACAACATGACTCATTTTCCCTGTCCTTCTCTGCTACCATGGAGACGGATTCAGTTGTTTTTCGGAGGTGTTCATGACTCCTCCTGCGTCTGCAGTCTCTAGTGAACTTACCTGGTCCACCTCCGCACACAATCGAGGCTACGAACTCAAGCGAAACGGCGAAATTGTCGGCACCCTGCGGCATCCAGCGTTGTTTTCGTCGATCTATCTTGCCGAGACCGTTTACGGACGATGGACGTTCCGCCGTTGCGGTTTGCTGGGTGCCAGCGCTCAGATACTGGACACCACTTCACAACAGCAGATTGCGACCTTTCGCTCGGTATGGGGCGGAGGCGGCGTCCTCACATTTGGTGAAGAACAGACCTTCCATCTCGAATGCCAAGGCTGGTCGCATCCGGTGTGGAGTATCAAAGCTGGAAGCGGGCAAATCGCCCTCTCTCTGCACGCTCGGGAAAAATCTGTAGAATTGCCGGGCTCTACCGATGTACCTGAGGGCCGCCTTTACTTGCTCCTGATGTTTGCCCTGTATCGCGTGCAGCAAGCGGAAGAAGATGCCGCTTCGGTTGCGATGGTGGGATGACGAGCGGAGGCTGAACTGGGCGGCCGCATCTCCCCGGAGCCGCCTTCTCGCTCCGTTAACTACCAGAATTACAGTATGCCGGAGCCTCGGCTAGCTGGCATCTATTTCATGATTGTTTGCCACTGGCAACCGGTATGCTGCGTCACCAATCGGGGACACGGTTGGTGTGCTCGGACGCAAGCAATGAATGTCCAGAAAGGAAGTCAAGGTAATGAAAACAGACCTGTCACAGCGCCGGAGGTGGAATGAGGCGCTGCGTGTCGTAGGTGCACTTTTTGCCGTTTTGTGTGTAAGTCTAACTTTCCAAGGCCGCGCTGCGGCGCAAGATCAAGATCAGGATGATCCTCCCGGGCGCGTGGCTCGGCTCGGCTACATGGAAGGCTCCGTTTCCTTCCAACCCGCCGGAGAGAACGAATGGGTGGAGGCATCTCCGAACCGGCCGATGACCACCGGCGACAAACTCTGGGCCGACCGTGATTCGCGCGCCGAAGTCCAGTTGGGCTCCGCTACGCTCAACCTGGCACCGAATACCGGCTTTTCGTTTCTCAATCTCGACGACCGCACCATCCAGATCGAACTCAGTTCGGGAAGTTTGAATGTGCGCGTGTGGGACCTGGACCGCGACAATGTTTTTGAAATTGATACTGCGAACCAGGCATTTACGATCGATCAACCGGGACGCTACCGCCTGGATGCCTCCGAAGACGGAAATTCGACCATCGTCACGATCCGCGAGGGCGGAGGAGAATCCACCGGGAACGGGCAAACTTATACGATGCACGCGGGCCAGCGCTTCACGTTCAGTGGAACCTCACAGCTCAATGCAGAAGTCGATCAGCTTGGCGGACCAGATGATTTTGACAGTTGGAGCGATCAGCGTGATCGCCGATATCAGGATTCGCCCTCGGCTCGATATTGTTCGCGCCGTGTTGTGGGCTTCCAGGATCTGGATGACAACGGCGACTGGCAATCCACACCGGACTACGGCTATGCGTGGTTTCCGCGAGTGAATGCCGGCTGGGCTCCTTACCACGATGGGCACTGGGCATGGATCGATCCCTGGGGATGGACCTGGGTCGACGACAGCCGCTGGGGCTACGCTCCGTTCCATTACGGCCGCTGGTTTTCGGTAGGCGGACGCTGGGGCTGGATTCCCGGTCCGCGCGAAGAGCGCCCGGTTTATGCACCCGCTCTGGTCGCGTTTGTAGGCGGGGGATTCGCAGTTGGAAGCACTGTCGCGTGGTTTCCGTTAGGACCGCGCGAAGTTTACGTTCCGTCATACCGCGTCAGTGAGAGGTATGTAAATCGCGTCAACGTTACGAACACCACGGTCAATACGACGGTCGTCACGAATGTCTATCGGACGACCATTGTGAACAACAACACCACCATTAACAACGTCAACTATGTGAACCGAAACGTACGAGGTGGGGTCACGGCGGTACCGCAACGGGCATTCGCCAGCGCGCAGCCGGTTGCCAGGTCTGCGGTTGCGGTGAATGAACGGCAAGCTGCGGCTGGACCGGTTAGTTCCAGAGCGGCAGTGCCTCCCGTGCATGAGGCAGTAATGGGTCCGCGTTTCAACGGTGCGAACCGCGCTGCCGCACCACCTCAGGCGGTCGCGAGCCGGCAGGTCATCGCAAAATCGACGCCACCGCCGCCCGCAGCATCGTTCGCGGCGCGGCAGCAAGTGTTATCCCAGCATCCCGGACAGCCGGTGGCACGACAGGAGATGCAGAAGCTACGTCCCCAAAACGCCCCGGCCACGCAGATGGTGAGACAGGCTCCTCCGGGGAAACCTGCGACCCCGACTCCCGCGATGAACCGGCCTGGAAATCAGCCGGGGAATGCTGCGCGTCCGGGAGGGAATCCGGCTCCAGGTGCGCAACCTGCACCATCGAATCAACCTGGAATAAACAATCGGCCACAACCGAATCGTCCGAATGAACCGCCGGCGCGCAATGACCGTGCGCCGTCGGCTCAACCCAACAATCGTCCGGAGCCGAACCAGCCGGAGAACAATCGGCCGCAACCGAATCGGCCCAATGAACCGCCGGCGCGCAATGACCGTCCGTCGTCAGCGCAGCCCAACAATCGTCCGGAACCGAATCAGCCGGTGCCGAACAATCGTCCGGAACCGAATCGGAACGAACCACCGGCGCGCAACGATCGTCCGCCGTCGGCGCAGCCCAACAATCGTCCGGAACCGAGTCAGCCGGAGAACAATCGTCCGCAACCGAATCGTCCGAATGAACCGCCTGCGCGCAACGATCGTCCGCCGTCGGCCCAACCCAACAATCGTCCGGAGCCGAATCAGCCGGTGCCGAACAATCGCCCGGAACCGAATCGGAATGAACCGCCGGCGCGCAACGATCGTCCGCCGTCGGCCCAACCCAACAACCGTCCGGAACCGAATCAGCCGCGCGCGAATCAGCCTTCGCCGGAAAACCGCACCAGTCCGGACCGGCAAGAGCCGCCTCGTGCGCAGCCGAATCGCACGGAACCGCCGGCGCGCAATGATCGCCCATCGGAGCAACCGAGGAACGAACCGGCGTCGCGGCCGCAAGCGGCTCCTCCGAACGAGCGCCCTCAGTCGCGCCCGCCGGAGGCCCGGCCTGCTCCGCAGGAGCGTCCGGAGCGTAAGCCCGCCCCGGAAGAGAAGAAACCGCAGAACGACAAAAAGAAGCAGGACAACAAACCGCAGTAGCCCTTAGTTAGAGGAGACACATAAGCACCCGGAAGATCGGGTGTTTTTTTTGTGAGCGCGCAAAGCGAAGAAATCATTTCACCACGGAGGCACAGAGACACGGAGAAACCTGGTGGTTGTTTCTTGTTGTCCGGGCGTCTCCTTGGTGAATATTAAAAAAGACGGGTCTAAGAAGCAGGTGTGAATTTCACATTGATGAAAGCTTCGCGCTGCAGGCGGCGATCGCGGCGCTGCGCCGGCAGATACGAAGAATGCCACACTACATCCAGAGCTGCGCCTGCCAGCGCCGGATCCGAACTCTGCACCACTTCTGCATCGAGAACCTTTCCCTTCTGATCGAGAATTGCGTGCACGATCACCGGCTGAATGGCTCCGCTATAGCCCGCTGGCATGCGCGCCGACTCGGGGAAACGGAAAGGCCCCACCATGATCGCTCCCGGACCATGAGAAATCATTTTCCTGGTAGGAACGAACTGGCTGGGATCGTTGCTGGGATCCTGGATGTTCTCCAGATGAATCTCAAGTACCCTGGTGCCGCCCTCGACAATCGTGGTCTGGTGCGGCAGCAGGCGGCCGTGGAACGGAACACTACCATCGTAATCGTAGACGGAGTAGATGCCGGGCGCTTCCGAGTGAATGCGGAGCAGCCCGGTCTTGGGATCGACGCAGTATTCGTTTTCTTCCCACCGCCGCCCCGGAGTCGCCGTGGCGTCGTTCATTCCTCCCGAAATTAAAATGCAGGCGACTTCCGTTCCTTCCCACTTGGCTGTTGCCATGCGAATGAGAGAAGAACCGAAACTGCCGGCCACCGGCCAGAAGACAGAATTGCGCACCATCTGCAGCCGGAGGGGCATGTGTCCGTGGGGCTTGTCATCGTAGGCGGCGCCCTCGTAAAAGATTCTCAGTTGTGCGTAATCGCCGAAACGCACGGACCAGCGCCAGGTTTGGCCGTTGAGCCAGGTCTCTTCCAGTTCTCCATAGCCCTGGTTGCGCGCATCGCGCCCCACGGAATTGAACGAGACCTTAATGCTGAACGGAGACATGCCAGGCGTATGCATCGCGCTGTTCTGACGAGCCCGTTCCAGCAGGTTCAGGACGGCGGCACGCTGCTCGGGGCTATTCGGGACCACCGTCGGACCGGTGGCCAGCTCCAAAGGGTCGTAAGGCAGAGGGGCGACTTGGGGAGCATCTTGTGGATAGCAAAAGACGCTCAACAACAAGACAAACAGAAAGCGCAGGGCCCGGATGGACATATAGCACTCTCCAGCGGACAGTGAGAGATGTTATCTCGCAGTTCTGAAGCTGCGCAAGTGAGAGGCGAGCGAGCCATCCTAGGTGCGCGTCCGCACTCCGCAGAAGCGTGGACAGGGAACTAGCTCTATTACTCACTCGTGAAGTAATCCACAGTGACGGGATTTTCGAACAGGGAGTAATCCCGCGTGACCACGGTGATTCCGCTTTCGGTGACGAAATAGCGCTGGCGGTCGGCTTCGGCGTCGAAGCCGATGGTAGTGCCTTCGGGGATGTGTACATCGCGGTCGAGGATCGCCTTTCGGATGCGGCAGCGGCGGCCGACACTCACGTGAGAGAAGAGGATGCAGTCGTCGACTTCAGAGTAGGAGTTGACTCGAACGTCGGGCGAGAGGACAGAGTTCTTGACTTCTCCTCCGGACACGATACATCCGTTCGATACGATGGAGTCGAGCGCAGTGCCGGTGCGGCCCTTCTCAGCGAATACGAATTTCGCTGGTGGGTACTGCCGCTGGTGGGTGCGGATGGGCCACTGTTCGTCGTAGAGATTGAAGATGGGCGATACGGAAACGATGTCCATATTCGCTTCGTAGTACGCCTCGAGCGTGCCTACGTCGCGCCAGTACAACGCCTCCTTCTTGTTCTCGTCCACGAAATCGTAGGCGTACACGCGGTAATCGTCGACCATCTTGGGGAGAATGTCTTTTCCGAAGTCATGGCTCGATTGTGGATTCTCAGCGTCTTTGAGCAGGACAGGAATGAGTACGTCGGCGTTGAACAGATAGACTCCCATCGACCCGCCCACCTTGGCAGGGTTCAAGGGCGAGCGCAATCGGGTGATCTTGGGTTTTTCCTCGAAACCGCCAATGCGTCCATCCTTGTCGACGTCCACGACGCCAAACTGGTGCGTCTGTTCGGGATCGATCTGAATCGTGGCGAGCGTGATGTCAGCCCCAGAGTCCTGATGCTGCCGCAGCATCTTGCCATAATCCATCTTGTAGATGTGATCGCCGCCAAGAATGAGTACGTATTTGGGCTGTTCCGAGCCGATGGAATAAATGTTCTGGTAAACAGCATCGGCCGTGCCCTGATACCACTGATCGCTGACCCGCTTCATGGGCGGAAGTACTTCAATAAATTCGCCGACTTCACGGCCGAGAATATTCCAGCCTTCGCGGATGTGGCGATTGAGCGATAGCGCCTTGTACTGCGTCAGTATGTAAACCCGGCGGAGGCCGGAATTCAGGCAATTGGACAACGTGATATCGATGATGCGATAGATGCCGCCAAAGGTGACTGCGGGTTTGGCGCGGTCGCGAGTGAGGGGATAGAGCCGCTCGCCGGCTCCTCCCGCCAAGAGAACTCCCAGCGTGTCTTTCATGCTGACCCTCAGATTCTGCTCGCGATCGCTCAAACAAAACCCCAACTCTTGCAGCGCGATACGAAGGGAAAACAGTAGATGTTAGCACAGGCCCCCAAGGTTGCTTGGAGCTTCCACCGGAGCCTGCCGCATCTGAATGCTGCAGGGACGCGACGGCCCCGGGTCGGGTCATTCTCCAATCTTGAGGAGGGAAGCGAATCGTGCGGTAAGACGCTATTGGATCAATCGTGGATGGCGAATTGCTGCGCCGAAGCTACTTGTCTTTATCGTGCTTCTCTTCTTCAATCTTGATGCGCAGCGACTTCAGAAACTTTACGTCCTGATCGTTCATTTTAAACTCGGGATTTGTAGACATAGTGGAGACCAGGGATGTCTTGTCCGAAGGCTTTTCGCCCTGCTTGCTGACGCCGATGGTCGCTTCCAGAACGAGGAAGATGTCGTAGCCACCCTCTTTGATACGGGAGACAACCTCGGAGATCTGCTCCGAGTCGGAAAGAGATTCGTTGATCGCGTCGCCGAGCTCTTTCATCAGTTGCTTGAGTTGTGGGTCCACTGACTCCCCCTCACTAAAATCAAATTATCACGATCGAGCCTCAGGCGCGAACTGCATGCACCTGAAGATATTCAGCCATTACCGCCGTATTCCCATGCTCGGCAGTATTGTGCTCCATCCATAGCGATTCCAGTTGTGCAGCTAGCGCTTTCTGTCCGGTTTCATCGAGTCGAGAGAATGCCATCTGCGTCGGGCCAAAATAGCGGCGAAAAAATTCCACCGTCTCGCGGGGCGTAAATGGATAGGCAAAATGCGCGTGCTGCCTGGTGAACTGCACATGTTTTGTTCCTGAGCCCAGCCGTTCGCGGACGATGGCTTCATCGCCCCACAATACGGGGGGCGGAACCGGAGGGGGCGGCACGATCTTCGCCGTCACCTGAAACGACTTTCCGACGAATCCCTGGGGAGTCCAGTTGGCCATGGCAATCACTCCGCCCGGTTTGCAGACGCGAAGCAATTCGGCGGCTACTTTTTCTGGCCGAGGCGCAAACATCGCTCCAAACATGGTGAGCACAACGTCAAAGCTTGCGTCCGGATAAGCCAAGTCCTCCGCATCGCCCTCCTCAAAGCGCGCGTCCAAATGCTCGTAGGCCGCCCGCTTTTTTGCTTGTTCAAGCAGATTGGGAGCGATATCGACGCCGGTCACAGAGGCTCCAGTTTTTGCCGCGGGGATCGCGGTATTCCCGGTTCCGCAGGCTACATCAAGAACTTTTGATCCGGGAGCAATTCCAATGCGCCCCACAAAGCTTTCAGCCTCATCGGCGGTGAATTGCGCAATTTGCCCGAAGTCTCCGGCCATCCAGGTTGCCTTCATGCCGGATTTGAGTTGGGTAATATCGGACGGGGAAGTTTGCATATGTGCCTGCTCCTTTTAGATGCCTGCGCCTGTGGAACGGTTCGCTGTCGCCAGAGAGTGCGTCATTGTAGCGCTCCCGGCTGCTAAAATCGAGAGCGTGAGCAAACTCTCCACCTGGAGAAAGGCCGGCATCGTGGCACGCGTGGCCGGGCAGCAGGCCGGCCGCAGCCGCACCCTCAAAGCGGCCTGGAGCGCGGTTCGTACTACTGCGCGATCCTTCGGCCACGTAATGCACCAATTGTGGCTGGAAGTGACCGGAGTGATCTTCCTTATCATGGCGCTCAGCTTTGGGAGCGCCACGGTGAAGGAATACGGAAAATATCACGCCGGACAGGCGGGAGCCGGCCGCGTGGCGGTCACAGTTTGCTTCACACTGACTTTTGCCTGGTTCGGGCTAAGTTCGTTCTGGAGAGTTCGCAAAAAGCGGCAGCGTTCCTAAGTTGTTTGACGTTTCCTTTTGCTTTTCAAAAGTAATGGCGGAATTGTCGCCAGGTGAAATCGATGACTGAGAAGGTGAAGACCGCTCCGGTGGCATCGAGCGAGATCGAGACCTCTTCCCATATTCCGGTGAATGCCCTCTACACGCCGGCCGATCTGAAAGGTTCCGATTACGAAAGCGAAATAGGGTATCCGGGCGAATACCCGTTCACGCGCGGCGTGCAGGCCACCATGTACCGCGGCCGGCTCTGGACTATGCGGCAATATGCGGGCATGGGCGACGCCGAGGAATCTAACAAGCGATACAAATATTTGCTGGCCAATGGCACGACTGGGCTATCGGTCGCTTTCGATCTGCCCACACAGATCGGGATGGATTCCGACCATCCACTGGCCAGTGGTGAAGTGGGCAAGGTCGGCGTGGCCATCGATTCCATCGAAGACATGCAGCGCCTGTTTGACGGCATTGAACTCACCAAGATTTCTACTTCGATGACCATCAATGCTACGGCATCGACCCTGTTGGCGTTGTACGTGGCCGTTGCCCGCAGGCAGGGTGCGGATATCCGGAAGCTGTCTGGGACCGTGCAGAATGATGTGCTCAAGGAATACATCGCGCGTGGAACGTACATCTATCCGCCGCAACAGGCCATGCACATCATTACGGATATGTTTGCGTGGGCGAACGACAATGTTCCCGAGTGGAACACGATTTCGATCTCGGGATACCACATGCGCGAAGCCGGATCGACCGCCGTGCAGGAAGTTGCATTTACTCTGGGTAATGGCATGGCCTACGTCGAAGCGGCGCGCAAGGCTGGACTCGACGTCGACAAGTTTGCGCCACGGCTATCGTTCTTCTTCAACGCGCACAATAATTTCCTGGAAGAGGTTGCGAAGTTCCGCGCCGCGCGCCGCATGTGGGCGCGCATCATGCGCGAACACTTCAAAGCGAAGAATCCCCGCTCGTGGATGCTGCGCTTCCACACGCAGACGGCCGGATCAACCCTGACCGCGCAACAGCCGGAGAACAACATCGTCCGCACGGCGCTCCAGGCGCTGGCGGCGGTTCTGGGCGGCACGCAATCGCTGCATACAAATTCATACGACGAGGCTCTGGCTCTGCCTACGGAACCGGCGGCCCGTATCGCATTGCGCACGCAGCAGGTGATTGCCTACGAATCCGGTGCTCCGCAGACTATTGATCCCCTTGCGGGATCGTATTACATCGAGACGTTGACCAGCGAAATTGAGAAGCGCGCGGCTGAGTACCTGGGGAAAATCGAAGTCCTGGGCGGAATGCTGAAGGCCATCGAACGCGGCTTTGTGCAGCAGGAGATTCAGAACGCTGCCTACGAATATCAGCGGCAAGTTGATCACCAAGAGGCGATTGTCGTCGGCGTGAACCGCTTCGAGTTGGAGGAAGAGAAGCCGATTCCGATTCAACGCATCGATCCTGCGCTGGAACCGAAGCAGATCGAACGCCTGCGGGCTTTGAGGGTAAGAAGAGACGCGGGGCCCTGGAAGTCTGCGCTGGACGGCGTAGAAGAAGCGGCAAGGTCCGGCGTCAACGTGATGCCGAGAATTCTTACCGCGGTCGAGGCGTGCGCCACGGTGGGAGAGATTTCCGACGCAATGCGTCGAGTGTTTGGGGAGTACAAGGAAGCAGTGGTGATCTAGGTCGATCACGTAGCGACAGCCGCTTCGGCTGTCCGGGCAGGGCGAAGCCCGCCTGCGCTCTCCGAAGATTATTGGAATTTAGGCAATTGTGGAATCAAAACCTGACAGCCGAAGCGGCTGTCGCTACGCGACCCTAGTCTAGGCTGGCTGGGCTTGCATCTCTGCTACGACTGCGTCCAGATGCGTCAGCGTCTCTTCCACGGTTAACGAATACATCTCGCGGCCTACGCCTTCGCCGGCTTCCAGCGCCGTCTTCAGATAGCGTCCGGCAATTTCCAGGGCCAGCGAATCGGTGATGGCCTTGCCCGTTCGCTTCTTGTATTCCACCCACGCAGGATGGGGCAGCGCCACCCACACCTTGCGGCCATCGACCAGGAACTTGAGATCTACGGCGTCGGCATGGCGCGTCGCGATGGCGACGATCATGGCCTGGTACACGCAGTGGACCTGTTTCTTGGTCCAGCGATCGGTGGCAGTGAAGTTCTCAAACATGATTAAAACTATAGCGGAGCGCCGGGCAGCGGGGCAAACTGGTAGGTCTTTTCGCTGGCTCTCTTTCGCGAGAGGAAACAAGATCAAAATCAAAAGCAGCGGACAAGAGTGTCCGCTCCACATCCCCCTCACCTGCCTCTTCAAGTAACATGGATAGGTGCCTACCAGGGTCAAGAACAGAACCAAACTTACAATTCTTCGTGCTCGTCATCTGAGCCAGCATTCATGGCTGGTGCATGGATTTTCCACCCGCGTCGGAGGTGTCTCGCGCGTCTATGGCAAGGGCGATCTCAATCTCGGATTCACGAAGGACGACTCGCGATCGGCCGTCGAGCGCAACCGCGCAGCGTTTCTGAAGGAACTCGGGACTGTGACTCGATCGCGGCGCGGAGCGCGGGCCTCCCGGTCTTTCTGGCCCCTGATCACGCTCCGGCAAGTTCATTCCGACATCATTCGCTGCGTCGATTCGGTTCCGAACGAAGCGCTGCCCGGAGACGGCCTGATCACGGCAGTGCCCGGTCTCCTTCTGGCGATTCAGACCGCGGACTGCTTGCCGGTGATTTTGGTCGATACGAAACGGCATGCGGTTGGCGTTTTTCATGCCGGCTGGCGCGGGACGGTCAAGCGCATCGTGGAAAAAGGCGTAGGCGAGATGCATCGCTGCTTCGGCAGCTCTCCTCGCGACATGAAGGCCGTCATCGGCCCTGGAGTTCAGGGATGCTGCTATCAGGTCGGCGAAGAAGTGCGCACTAAGTTCGAGTCGCAGTTCGCCTACGCGGGTAAGTTGTTTCGCGAAGTGAAAGACTCCGATCCGGTACGCGAGAAATATCCGCTGCTATTCCTGACCGCACGCGCTCCTGGACACAGCGAACTGCCGAAGAGCATTTTTCTCGACCTGGTGGAAGCAAACCGGCAGCAGTTGCTGGCCGCAGGCTTGCCCAAGAAGAGCATTGAGACCTCGCCGCTATGCACGAATTGCCATCCGGAGTTGCTATTTTCGTATCGCGCCGAAAGAGGCAAGACGGGGAGAATGATGGGCGTGGTGGGAATCCGAACCTCAAGTGATACGCGGTGACAAGCGCAGACAATATTCAGCGGATCCTGTGGTACTATCCCTTCGCTTTCCTGGAATTAAGATTGCGCTTGAGTGGAGTTACCTATGTTCCCATCCGAATGTGCCCCCAGTCGACGTCACTTCCTGATGACTGCAGCGGCGTTCACCGCCGCCTCCAGCTTGGTCTTTGCACCTGACGCCCGCTCGGAAGACTCCGACATCAACGTCATCGGGCCGAAGAAGGGGTATTCGCCGCAGATCGGCACCCTGGTCTCGATGATGACGTGGATGCGCTACGTTGTGCTGATGTCGGTGAAAGGGATGTCGCAGAAGGATCTCGACTTTCTGCTGGATGACAAGGCCAACACTATCGGTGCGCTGCTAATGCATCTCGCTGCCACTGATCGCATTTACCAGATCAACACCTTTGAATCGAATTCGCTCAAGGAACTGCCGGTGGCATACAAAGAGAAGTGGGGCCTGGCGATGGAACTGGGTGAACCCGCCCGCAAAGCGATTAAAGGACACGATCTCGACTACTACCTGAACCTGCTAAGCGAGACGCGGGAGCAAACCCTGGCCGAATTTCGCAAGCGCGACGACAACTGGCTGATGACCGTTGACAAGAGTTGGGGCTGGGGTCCGACGAATAATTACTGCAAGTGGTTTCACGTGTGCGAACACGAATCGAACCACAACGGGCAGATCAAGTTCCTAAAGAGCCGCCTGCCCGGAGCCAAGCCGGCAAGCGAGTAAGATTGCGGGCATATGAGGCTCGCAATCGCGTTCCCGTTGTTACTCGCGCTATCAGGAGTTCTATCTTCCGCACAAGTGTCGTCTAACCAGATCGATGCCATCTTTGCTCCGCTGAAATCCAGCAATGCTCCCGGTGCAGCGGTCCTGGTGGTACGTAACGGGAAACCATTATTTCGCCGCGGATACGGCGTTACCGATCTGCGCACGAAGCACGAGATCGACGAGCACACGAACTTCCGTCTGGCATCATTCACCAAGCAGTTCACGGCGGCGTGCATCATGTTGCTCGTGCGCGACGGGAAATTGCGCTACGACGACCATCTCACCGACATATTTCCCAAATTCCCCGCCTACGGGAAGTCCATCACCATTCGCAATCTGCTGAACCACACTTCCGGCCTGCCCGACTACGAAGAAATTCTCATGAAGCAATATTCCAACACGCCGGAGGACAAGATCCCGCAGATCCTCGATGCGGGCGTGCTGAAATCGCTCGAGCAGCAGACCGCAGGCAAGTTTTCTCCTGGCTCGAAATGGGAGTACAGCAACTCGGGATACGCAGTCCTGGCGATGATCGTTGAAAAAGTCTCAGGCAAGCCCTTTGGACAATTTCTGCAGGAGAGAATCTTCGTTCCCCTGAAGATGAACAACACTCTGGCCTATGAAAAAGGTAAGAATGAAGTTTCGCACCGGGCATATGGCCATACCAAGGAGAAGGATGGCTGGCGGGAAACCGATCAGAGCCCGACGTCGGCGGTGCTGGGAGACGGCGGCGTTTATTCATCCATCGATGATCTTGAGAAGTGGGATCGCGCCCTGCGCGAACACACCCTGCTCACCGAGTCGGAGATGCAGCCCGCGCTTACGCCCGTGCAGCCAACTGGCGGCCCCGCTAAGTTTGCCAGCGGGAAGGGCGTCAGCTATGGCTTCGGCTGGTTCCTCGATCCATACCGAGATCACAAACGCATGTTTCACGACGGAGAGACCATCGGATTTCTCACGACCATCCAACGCTTTCCGGAGGACAAGCTGACCGTGATTGTGCTGGCCAACCGCACGGATGTGAATCCGGAAGAACTCGCGCTGAAGGTGGTAGACCTGTACCTGGATAACGAACCAAAGTCAGGACAATGAGGAAGAGGAAGATGTGAGACAGCTGTCCTCGGCTGTCCGCCGGGCGGCGGCGCGGCGGTCTTCAGGGGCCGGCCTTCGTGTCAAATGAAAAAGAGACGTTGCGAGCAACGTCTCTACGGACGAAGTTGGTTCCGCTTACGCTGTCGGGGGAGCCGACGCCGTGGGGGGCGTTGGAGCGGCCGGCGCAGCAGCGGCGCTGTCATTCACCAGGTCTTTCAACTCCTTGCTGGGCTTGAAGAAAGGGATCTTCTTCGCAGGTACTTCCACGCGCTCGCCGGTCTTGGGGTTGCGTCCGACACGGGGTTTACGCTGGCGAGTACGAAAGCTTCCAAAGCCGCGGATTTCGATCTTGTCCCCGGCGCGCAGCGAGCGCACCACGCTGTCAAAGATCGTTTCCACGATCACTTCACTGTCTTTCCGCGTAAGTTCTGCTAAACGCGAGACTTCATCAATCAGATCGGCTTTGGTCATAACGCCCCTCTCGGCCCCCAAGCTGTGAAATTTCGAACGGAAATCCAGTATGCCGTAGACCGCCACCTGGCGGCGGAATCTGGAATGTCCCCGCCAGCATCCATAACTCTCTCAAATTTCAGGGGTTTAATGCAAGTTGTGCGTTGGGAGCGCGCATCTTACTAGGACACAGCCCCGGACACAGCCCACCCTAGCTCCTTATGCGAGAGGCTTCTAATAACCTATTTCCACAGATAGTAGAAGCCCACCTGTTGCTCTAACATCTTCTCGCGGCTGGGGATATATTGCGAGACGTCGCCGAGCAAAAGATCCATCAGGGTTTTGCGGTCCCGGTCAGGCCGGACCAAGGTCGGCTCGCCCTTGATGCCGACCGACTTCGCCGTCTCGTTGACCGCCTTCTCGAAGTCGCCCACGCTATCAATCAGCTTCATCGACTCGGCCTGTTCCCCGGTCCAGACCTTGCCGTTGGCAATGGCCTTGACGTCTTCGACCTTCAGGCCGCGTCCGTCGGCCACCGCCTTGATGAATTGGCCGAACATGTTATCGATCAGCGACTGCATGTAAGCCTGCTCGGACGGGGTGAGATCGCGCGCGGGATTGCCGGTGTCCTTGAATTCGCCGGTCTTGATTACGACGTCTTTCAGCTTGGCCCACTTCAGCAGATCGCCATAATTCACCCACTGCGCGATTACGCCGATCGATCCCACGATGCTGCCCTGATCGGCATAGATCTTGTCGCAGGCTGAGGCGACGTAGAACGCGCCGCTCGCTCCCACGGTCTCAATGGAGACCACAATCTTCTTCTTTTTTTCGGTGCGAATGCGTTTCACTTCGCGATAGATCTCTTCCGAAGCCGCTACACCACCGCCCGGCGAGTTCACGTGCAGGATGATGGCCTTGATAGAGGAGTCGTCGCCGAACTTCTTCAACTGGCCCACGACCGGTTGAGGCGAAAGGATCACTCCGTCGAGATCGACCACGCCGATGCGATCGCCGAAGCTTCCTATGCCGGCATCAGTCGTGCCTGCGTGCATGGTGAGATAGACCAGAGTGAAGACGGCCAGCACGAAGAGAAAAAACGCTCCTCCGCCGATCAGGATCCAAAGCAGGGTGCGCGAACGTCGCTCAGACATGAGGAAAGTTTAGCACTTGGGGCAATGTTTCATGTGGGGACAGCCGCCCCCCGCCTATGCGGCTGAACGCGGCTCGGCGGCCTCACAGGGAAGCAGACTAGGAGATTATTCTCAGGGCTGCGTGTTCGACGGAGACCTCGACCGGGGTGCGGCAGGCGTACTCTCCGTCGGCATACACATCCATGGGCTGTTCCGTCTCGATGCGCGCGCGGACGGTCTGAAAATACTCGACTTCGCGGATATTGAGATGCCGGCCGGCATAGACGGTAGGAAATAGAGTGAGCAGCTTGAGCGGGTTGACGCCGGCGACAATGCAAACATCCAGCAGGCCATCGTCCATCTTCGCCCGGGGAGCGACCTTCATCCCGCCGCCGTACACGGGTGTGTTAGCGAAAGCGGCCAGCAGCGTTGGCTGCTCGCTGCGCACGGTCCAGCCCTGGGGAGAATTTTCAACTGGAGTCGATACCGTCATTGGTACGGGAGCAAAGGTAAAAATAGTCGGAGCCATGCTGAGGGCGTATCCGCCATGTCCGCGCAGCCAGCGAGGCATGCGATTCGCGCGCCGGGCCACTTCGGCATCGAGGCCGACACCGGCAACGCAGCAGAAGTAGCGCGCAGTCAGTGGCGCGGGCGCCTCGCCGGCGCCTGTATCCGGCAAAATAACTCCCAAGTCAATCGCGCGAACGTTTCCATTGCGATGGCAGAATTTCTGCCAAGCCTCTCGGGAATCGCGCACGCGCAGTAATCCAATCGACCGGGCAAAATCGTTTCCGCTGCCCGCAGGCACGACCAGAACAGGCAGCCCAAGCTTGACCAGTTGGGCAAGGTGCCGGTGAATGGTCCCGTCGCCGCCGAAGAGCAAGATGATGTCGACCGCATCGCCCGGAGCAGGCATTCCCATGCGCCAGTTCGATGCTCTTGTCAGTTTGAAAGGGCTTGAGCTCCTTGGCAGAACATCCCAGCCCGAGAATCGCCGCCGCCCGCATGCGCGGGGAAGAGAGTAGCAGAAATGCTTATCTGGAGGACATGGTGAACGTGGGTGGGGCCGCCTTAGGCCTATGTGGGGACAGCCGCCCTCGGCTGTCCGCGGAGCGAAGCTGTGCAGGTTTATGGCAATGAAGGAGGTGCGAAGGGATTCACGGCAGGCTTTCTCCAGAGCCAGGGATACTGGCCCCATTCCTTAGCGAGACCTCGCCGAACAGGATTTTCAAGCAAGTATTGGATTTTGGCATCCAGGCTTCCGAGGATCGCAATACATGATCAAATGATTCTGCTTGCCATATCCTGCCATTTCGTCCGAGAGCTTTGTTGATTCGATGTGCCGATGTTCCCTTAACGGCATCCATGATTTCTGCCAATGTGTAAACTTCCATGGCTTCGTAATTGATCAGCGGAGTGAAGATGATGTGGACATGATCCGGCATCACAACCGCAACGCGGAGGTCGAACTTCTTGCCGTTATCGTGAAGACAGGAATCGAGAACAAAGGAACGAACGCTCTGCGGAAGTATCCAGCGGTGATCCGTGCAAAATGTTACGAAGTGGGGTTTGAAGTCGCACTGCAGATGAGGAAGCTGCCTGCGATAAAAAGCCTGAGGCATGGTGAGGTGCATGTGGGGACAGCCGCCCTCGGCTGTCCGCGGAGCGAAGCTCCGCTTCTCTATGGTAGGGCAAGGTGGATGTCATCTAGCTTTTATTAGTGCCTGGAGTGAGCCGCAGTCCCACATTGGGAATTGTGCCAGCAGAAACCCTGGCGAGCTTTGCTCGCCCGGACAGCCGAGGGCGGCTGTCCCCACATGGTCACTTCCAGCCGCCGCCGGTCGGATCAACAATACGAATTTTCTTCATGCGGCGACCTACGCGAAGTACGAGGTCTTGGTTAATCGGCGCAAACACGACCAATTCCTTTTTGGTGTCAATGTCGTCACCATCGATGCGGACCAAGCTAACCGCACCCTGCTTGTGTTTACCGGCTGCTTCCGTGTTCGATGCGGCTAATCCCGCCAGCCGGATCAACTTGTCGATCCGCACCATCTCCAGTTCGGCCGGCTGTTCGAGTCCTCCAATTGGACGGATAGCCCAGCTTGCGCCACCCTGCACGTCCGTTAGTTGGATCTCGACACATTCCAGGTCTTCCGGCACCTCATCCTTTTGAAACTGCTTCGCCCAATCCTCTCCTGCCTTTGCTGCCCCATCGGCGGAATGAAAATCGGCCACGATCCTGCGCGCCAGATCTTTCTTGGCCTGCATGGGATGCGCTTCGCGCTTCATCTTCTCGATATCGGCGACCTGCACATCCGTTAAAAGATCGTAATAGCGCCACATCATCTCGTCGGAGATGCTCATCACCTTGCCGTACATCTCCAGTGGCGGCTCGTGGATTCCGATGGCATTGCCCAACGACTTCGACATTTTCTGCACGCCGTCGAGACCTTCGAGAATCGGGGTCGTCAGTACTACCTGCGACTCCTGTCCATACGACCGTTGCAGTTCGCGGCCCACCAGCAAGTTAAATTTCTGATCGGTGCCGCCCAGTTCTACATCCGCTTCCAGCGCCACCGAGTCATATCCCTGCACCAGCGGGTACAGCAGTTCGTGCACCGAGATAGGCTTCTCGTCATGGAAACGCTTGTGAAAGTCCTCGCGCTCGAGCAACTGCGAGACGGTGTACTTCGCCATCAGCCGCACGAAATCATCGGAGGTGAACGCGCCCATCCATCGGCGGTTGAAATCGATCACAGTCTTCTGCGGATCGAGAATCTTAAAGACCTGCGTCTTATAGGTTTCCGCATTCTGCTCAACCTGCTCGCGGCTTAGCGGAGGCCGCGTCGCCGAGCGCCCCGTCGGGTCGCCAATCATGCCGGTGAAATCGCCGATCAGAAAAATGGCTGTATGACCAAGATCCTGAAAGTGCTTGAGCTTGCGCAGCACGACCGTGTGGCCCAGGTGGAGGTCCGGAGCGGTCGGGTCCATGCCCAACTTCACGCGCAGCGGTTTGCCCGTGGCGCGCGACCTTTCCAGCTTGGAGCGCAGATCGGATTCGCGGATGATCTCCGCGGAGCCCTTCTTCAGATAGGTGAGTTGTTCGTCTACGGGAGCGAAGGTCGACACTGGTTCATTATATGGGGAGAGATTGCAGATTGCAGATTTCAGATTTTAAGCCCTTCGCCGTACGCAGGGAGGCTACAAAGATGGAAACGAGTTCGTCAGCCTCTCTGCGCACAGAAGCGATTGTTTCCGGGCTCGCGACGCCACATTCGACGAGCAGTTCAATCCAGAACAGAGTTTCATCGGCCTCCTCGAGCACAATACCCAACTTGGAAACGAAATCTGGGGTTGAACGTGCGCGACACACAGCACGATAGTTGGCTCCGACGGAGGTGGCTGATCGAAGAAGCTGCCGCGTAATAATCGAGGTTTCTTGACTGCGGGGCAATCCACGGCACAAGTGAATAACCTGCAACGCAAACCGCCTGGTGCGGTCCTTCAGCGAAGCAGCATTGCAGGTAGTAGCCATCGCAATCTGAAATCTAAAATCTGCAATCTGAACTGTATTCAGCACACTTGCCGCTAAGCTGTGACATTCATCACAAATCGTCTGCCAATTATCGCGAATTCCCTTTTTAGGACCAGGTTGATTGCTTCTGTATAAGCGATATGCTCCTGTTCCAGAATTCTCGCCGCGAGCGAGTGCTCGTCGTCATCATCGAGAACGGCAACCGCTTTCTGCACGATGATGGCGCCATGATCCAGTTCTTCATCCACAAAATGCACGGTGCACCCCGAAACCTTCACGCCGTAGGCAAATGCCTGCTCCTGCGCTTCCAGCCCAGGAAAGGCAGGCAAGAGCGAAGGATGAATATTCAGAATCCGTTGCGGAAATTGCTGCACGAACCATGGCGAAAGGAGCCGCATGTATCCAGCCAGGCAGACAAGATCCACACTATGTTGCTTCAGGGCGGTCACGACTTCGCGGTCATGTTCTTCGCGCGGCTTGCCCTTGGAGGGAATCACCAGGGCTTCTAATCCACGCCGCTGCGCTGTCGCAATTCCGGGCGCGTCGGCTTTGTTCGAGATGACCACTGCGATGCGCGCGTTCGGAATGCGGCCGGCTTCAATGCTGTCTGCAATGGCGACGAAGTTGGAGCCGCGTCCGGAGAGAAGGATGCCAAGAGATTTCATCTGAGGGAAACATCATAATTCACCACGGAGTCACGGAGACACGGAGGAGAGCAACTGCAGGTACCGGAACTCCCTACGAGGCCGACGGCTCTATTTGGATGAAAGGGATCCTTCGACTGCGCAAATCGATTCGCAAGGCGAATCGATTTACCTCCGCTCAGGATGACAGATCATGAGTGAAGGCCTGCCCTAGCTGTAAGTAACTTTCCTCTCGCCCTTCACGATGCGCCCGATGGTGTAGGCCTTTTCGCCCACGCGTTCCAGTACCGATTGCGCCTTCTTGAATTTCGCGGAAGGAATCACCAGCAGCATGCCCAACCCCATATTGAAGGTGCGGAGCATTTCCTCTTCCGGCACATTTCCCAGCTGTTGCAAGTGTTCAAAGATGGGAAGCACGGGCCAGGTCCCGAGCTCGATCGCGGCCGCCGTCCCGCGTGGAAGCACTCTGGGCAAATTTTCGGTGATGCCGCCGCCCGTGATGTGGGCCAGCGCGGCCACGCACTGCGCGTCGATCAACTTGCGCAGCGCTGGCCAGTAGCTCTTGTGGGTGCGCATCAACTCGTTGCCGACTTTGTTCTTGATCTCGTTGACATAGGTCTCGGGCGAATAGCGCGCGACCTCAAACAAAAGCTTGCGCGCCAGCGAATAGCCATTCGTATGCAGGCCGTTCGACGGCAACCCGAGAATGATGTCCCCGATCTGCACATCTTTGCCGGTGACAATTTTTTCGCGATCCACCACGCCCACGATGAACCCGGCCAGATCGTACTCGCCGTCGGGATAAAAGCCCGGCATCTCCGCCGTTTCCCCGCCGATCAGCGCGCAGCCGTTGTGTTTGCAGGCATCCGCGATGCCTTCCACCACTTTTTCCGCGATAGATGGATCCAGTTTCCCGGTCGCCAGGTAGTCCATGAAAAACAGCGGGGTAGCGCCTTGTACGGCTATGTCGTTTACGCAGTGGTTTACCAGGTCGGCGCCCACGGTCGAGTGCAAATCCATCTCGAAGGCGATCTTCAATTTGGTTCCGACGCCGTCGACGCTCGACACCAGCACCGGATCGGTGTACTTCACCTTGTCGACGGCAAACAAGCCGCCAAATCCGCCGATTTCGCTGAGCACTCCCCGCGTAAACGTCTTGTGAGCAAGGTACTTGATGCGCTGCTTGGTGCGGTTGGCGCGGGTGATGTCCACGCCCGCGTCAGCGTAGGTAATCGGTGTCGTGCTGGACGAAGGAGTCTTGGGCACAGATTCTTCCGTGTATTGCGTTTTCCTTGCGGGAGTTCAGTGCTGAAGCGAGAACCTAAGGCCGCTCATTGTAGCACGTTCGGAAGGCGCTCCTTCCAGAGCGCCTGCGGAGCTCAATTCAGCCCAACGAGGCAAAAGCACACTACTCACCCGTCCGCGGACGCGCACGCCCGTTCGCCACCGCAGTCCGGGACTAGTGAGAGATGAAGTCCGAGAAGAAGTAGGCTAGAACTCCAAACAGCGCGAGACCTGAAATGCCATAGGCGGTAAGAACCCACGCACCGCGGCCTTCATGGTGCCTCGTCATCGAGGTAGTAGTAGCAGAGGACTGCTCGGTAGGAGAGACGACAGGGGCCCGATCTTCCATGCACAACCTCCAGCGGAAAGATCGTGGCGCAATTTACGTTATGCGTCACGCCTGCCTGCGCGTCGTGGCGAGGCAGGACTATCTGGGCGAGATTTTACCCCGGTTTCGAGATTCTTTACCCAGAAAATGTGATTTAAATCACAATATTTACAGGCAAAAGAATTTACATGACAAGAAAATGACGATTGGAAAGGGATGACGCAAGCCTCCCGCCCTCGACTTGCCCACTACCCGAGATTGTCGTGTTTCCTTTGATGCCCTTCGGTGCACCCTTAATTCCCGCTCATCACATGGGATAATAGACGTAAGATCCCTTCTACCTTATGCGTGATCGCTTCATTGCTTTCCTGATTATTTGCGTGCTGGCGGTTGCCGCGGCATCGCAGCAGTCCAGCCCTAACCCGTCGACCCCCGCCGCGGAAGGCCAGACGCCCGGCGCTCAATCTCAGCCTCCCAGCGCCGAAAAACATGCGGCGGGGCCTGAAGCACCCAAACCGGAGGCCAAGGGGCGCGACTATTCTCAAGAATCGTTTGTCATCGAGAAGATGCACTCGGTCTATCGCTTTGAAGCGGACGGTACGGGACGGAAAGAAACAGTTGCCCGCATCCGGGTGCAGAGCGAAGCCGGGGTGCAGCAGTGGGGACAATTGCAGGAGGGCTATAACTCTGCCAACGAGCGCGTGGAAATCCCTTACGTTCGCGTGCTGAAGGAAGATGGCACGGTCGTCAAAGCGGGCGAAGATGCCGTGCAGGATTTGAGCGCACCGATCGAGCGTGAAGCCCCCGTCTATACGGATTATCGCCAGAAGCACATCACGGTCCCTGGGCTCCGTCCGGGCGAAGTGCTCGAGTACGACATGGTGACGGTGATCCACACACCTCTGGCCGCCGGTCAGTTCTGGGCGGACTATGAATTCGATAAGAGCAATATCGACCTGGACGAAAGTCTCGACGTGGATGTTCCTGCCGGGCGCAATCTGAAGCTCAAGTGCAAGCCGGGCATGGATGCCAAAATCACCGAGGCGAATGGCCGCCGTGTTTATCACTGGGCGAGTTCGCATCTCGAACGCGAGGACGACCAGAAGCCCAAAGACAAAAAGAAGAAGAAACACCGTCCGGACGACGATCGCCCTGACATTCAGCTGACCACGTTTGAAACCTGGGAGCAGATCGGCCGCTGGTACGCGAGCCTCGAAAAAGATCGCCGCATGCCGTCCCCGGAAGTTCGTACCAAGGCGGACGAGTTGACCAAGGGGCTAAACACGGATCTGGCCAAGACCGAAGCTCTGTACGATTTCGTCGCCAAGAATTTTCGATATGTAAGCCTTTCGCTCGGGTTAGGGCGCTACCAGCCCCATTCCGCCTCCGATGTACTGCACGATCAATATGGCGACTGCAAGGACAAGCACACGCTGCTGGCCTCGTTACTCGAGGCCGAGGGTCTGCACGCCAATTCCGTGTTGATCAACTCGAGCCGCAAGCTCGACCCCGACGTCCCATCGCCGTCGCAGTTCGACCACGTGATCACCATGCTGCCGATGGGCAATCAGGAAGTCTGGATGGATACCACCAGCGAGGTCGCTCCTTTCCGCCTGCTGGCCTACACGCTGCGGAAGAAGCAAGCACTGGTGATTCCTCCGGCCACTCCTCCATCCAAAGTTGCGCCTCACCTGGAGGACACGCCGGCCGACACTCCGATGCCCGATAGCGAGCGCTCGGAGATCGACGGCAAGGTCAACGACATCGGGAAACTGGAGGCCCATGTTCACTACGAATTCCGTGGGGACGAAGAACTTCTGTTGCGATCGATCTTCCGGCGCGTGCCGCAATCGAACTGGCAGCGCGTCGCCGAGAATATCAATGTAGGGCTCGGTGGCGACGTGAGCCATCTGATTGTCAGCGATCCCGCGGCGACCAGGGAACCGTTCACGCTCTCCTATGACGTAGCTAAAGTGAACTTTCTCGATTGGTCGAAGAAGAAGACTCAGATCATTTTGCCGCTGGTGCAGTTCAGCCTGCCCGAGGTCGACGACGATTCCGACGCCGATGCCGAGCCTTTCAAGCTGGGGCCGAAGGGCGAGTACTCTTACAAAATCAAGCTGGAATTGCCGGCCAAGTACACGGCGCACGCTCCGCTCGCCTTTTCACTCAAGCGGGACTATGCAGAATACGCGGCCACTTATCAATTGCAGGGCGGCGTCTTTGCCGCCAGTCGCACACTCACGCTGCGCCAGGACGATTTGCCGGTCGCACGCGCAGCGGACTACGAATCCTTCCGTCGCGCCGTTGGATCCGATCTGTCGCAGCAACTCTCCGTCGAAAACGCGTCAGCGGGTGGCATCGTTCCTCCTGTCGACATGAAGGCTGATGATCTTGTTGAGAGTGCCCGGGCCGCTGCCGACACAGGGAACCTGCCGGTTGCCGAAGCGCTTCTAAAGCGCGCGACCGAAGTTGATCCCAAGAACAAGTTCGCCTGGAACAATTTAGGTCTCATCTATTTCCAGATGCGCCAGGACGATCAGGCCATCACGGCATTCCAGAAACAGATTGAGGTGAATCCCTACGATGAGTTCGCTTACAACAATCTGGGCCGCGTCTATTGGAACGAACGCAAGTATGACGAAGCGGTAAAGTCATTCAATAAACAGCTGGAGAATAATCCGCTGGATAAGTTTGCCCATGCGAATCTGGGCGCGATGTACGAGGAGTGGCACAAATATGACCTGGCTGTGCCGGAATTGGAGAAAGCTTCATCGCTGAACCCGGACAGCGCCGAGTTGCAGGTCAGCCTGGGCGATGCCTATCTGAATCTCGGGCAGGACGACAAAGCCCTCGCTGCTTTCGATCATGCGGTGGAGTTGAATGCCACGCCGCTCGTCTGGAATAACATCGCCTACCAGCTTTCGTTGAAGAAGGTGCATCTCGATCGCGCGCAGCAATACGCTGAGTCTGCGGTGTCCGCGACGGCTGCTGCCTTACGAAATATCTCTCTCGATCGAATCTCGCAAAAAGAACTACCCCTTGTTCCGTCCTTGATTGCGTATTGGGACACGCTGGGCTGGGTTCAGTTTGGCGAAGGGAATCTCGATAAGGCCGAAAAATATGTAGCGGCGGCCTGGGCGCTCGGTCATCACGGTGAAGTGGGCGATCATCTCGGCCAGATCTACGAGAAGCGTGGCGAGAAAGATCGTGCCCTGCGTACCTATGCTCTCTCCATGAACGGCCTGCGCCCTATCCCTGAGACCAAGGGTCGGCTCGCCACTTTGGCCGGAGGAGATGCGAAGGCCGACGCCGCCATCGCGCGTTATAAAGAGGAGTTGGAGCGTCTCAGCACCGTTGACCTGGGCAAAGCTACGCAGACCGGCAATGCGGACTTCTTTATTCTTCTAGATGGCGGAGCTGGAGCGGTAGCCAGAGTCGATGCCGTCAAGTACATCAGCGGCGATGAAAAGCTGAAATCATTCACCGGTGCGCTGCGCACCGCCGACTACCACCTCACGTTTCCCGACGACACGCCCGTCAAAGTCCTGCGCCGAGGCACGCTCTCGTGCACGGTGACGACTGGTAGTTGCAAATTCGTGATGACACTTCCGGATGATGTAAGAACCGTGGACTAGAAATTTATGCGGGGCCAGCTGCCTCCGGCTGTCCATGGGGCGCGGTCTGAATCACCTTTCATTGACTTGTCATTTTTCGACGCGTAAGCTTCCGTCAACGATTCGGCCATAGCTGCCATGTGAGAGTGCGCTACGCTCGCGTGCGCTGCGTTGATCGGCCGAGGGGGCTCAGTTACATCTTAAATTTTAGATGGCGCAATGCGCTTGCGAGCGGAGGCACGACTCTGTGAGCCCGTAGTCCGAATGCGGGCGGGTTCCGGCTATGCGACTCGTGTGTGTGCAGTCGTTGTCACGGCCTAATTCTAGGCACGAGGAGAATTGATGAGAAAATCTGTTTTGTGGCTGTGTTTGGCTGGGATGTTGCTCGCGGTTGGGACGCCACTGGTCGCGCAGAGTGCAAATTTCAATAACGGTCCAGTGTGGCGTGTCGTCTATGTCAATGTGAAGACCGGAATGGGGGACCAGTACTGGGCTGACCTGAAGCAGAATTTCAAGCCGATTTACGATGAATTCAAGAAGGAAGGATGGATCGTAGATTACAAGTTCTATACGAACCCGGTTACCGAACATCCCGACGACTGGACGGTTGCCATCGCCATCGAATACAAGAACTGGGGCACGATCGATGAGATGTCGGAGAAAGCTACTGCCCTGGCCGAGAAGCACTACGGCAGCCATCAGGCGATGGTCGATGCGGCCAAGAAGCGCGCCGAGTGGTCCACTACCCTTAAGAGTTCACTGGCCCGCGAAGTAACCCTGAAATAAGCGATAGAGATTCCGATCGAACCCGAAGCCGCCCTTTGTCAGGGGCGGCTTTTCCTTTGTCCGTTCGATTTCGGAGCACTATCGGGGCTGTGCTTAATCCCATTTCCCCCGCCGCTTGTGCCATGCCGTCGCTTGCTCGTATGCATGAGCCAACCGCAACACGAGATCTTCACGCCAGGGCGGTCCGGCGATTTGCAGCCCGATGGGCATGCCGCTCTGCGTGAAGCCGCAGGGAAGTGAGATGGCGGGCAATCCCCAGACGTTGAACGGACGCGTGTTCCGCAGTAACTTCAACTCCGCCGGCCGCAGTGCATCCGGATTCGCTCGGAGATCGGCAATCGCCGGAGCCGGGATCGGCGTTGTCGGCGTTACCAGCACATCGATGTCGGCGAAAATCTTACCGATATCTCGCCGCGACTGTTCCAATTCGCGCCTTTTTCGGATGTACTCCGCTGCCGAAATCTTCTCGCCCGTACGCAGCCGCCGCACGGTTTCCGCCTGGTACAACTCGGCATGCTTTTCTAGGTTCTTGGCGTGATGCGCATAGGACTCGGCCATTTGCAGTGTGCGATCGGTGGGCACATCGATCTGCACTTCTTTCACCTGCGCTACCATCGTCTCGATTCCACGCAAAGCATGTTCCATGGCCGAAGCAACCTCCGGGTCAAGCTCATCGAAGAAGAATGCACGCGGCACGCCCACCCGAAGGGACTGTGCTCCGGCCTGCAAAACGCTGACGTAATCAGCCACCGGAATATCGGCCGTTGTGATATCAGCGGGATCGTAGCCCGCGATCGCCTGCAGCACGATCGCGGCGTCGGCGACCGATGCGGCTAATGGTCCTACGTGATCCAGCGATGCGGATAGAGGAATGATCCCGCGGCTCGATATTCGCCCGTAGGTCGGCTTAAGACCGACGCATCCGCACAACGCCGCAGGTTCCCGGACCGAGCCAGCTGTATCGGTTCCAATCGCAGCGCAGGCCATACCCGTGACCACCGCTGCTGCCGAACCTCCTGACGATCCTCCCGTGATTCGTCCCACCTCCCACGGATTATGCATGTCTCCAAAGTGGCTAATGAGCGAACTGCCGCCATAGGCGAATTCGTGCAGGTTGTTTTTCCCGATAATCACGGCACCGGCCTGCCGCAACCTGCGAACAACATCTGCATCGACGGTTGGCACCCGCTGTTCATACAAAGCACTGGCCGCTGTGGTGCGAGTCCCAGCCGTATCAATCAGATCTTTCAAAGCGATGGGGATGCCGTGCAACGGTCCTCGCCACTGCCCGTTCAGAATCTCGGCTTCGGCGGCCTTCGCCCCCTGTGTTGCCGAGTCGGCCAGCACCGTAATGAACGCATTTAAGGATGGATTAAGCTTCTCAATCCGGCCGAGGCACTCGCGAGTAACCTCAACCGGAGAAATTTCCTTCCGTCGAAACCGGGAGGACAGATCCGTGATGGTTCCCAAGCTGTTCATAAGCCGCCGAGCCATTGTAAAGCGCCCGGATTTTCCTCAATATCCCCTGTGTCCTCCGTGGTGCAGATTTTCAGCAACCCTTGTCTCGCGGTTTCAATCTCAGAAAGTCCTATAATGAGGCCAGTGGGTTTCATGGGGGCTCCGAAAAATCATGGCAGAGATGACGATCGCGCCAGTTGCGACACACGGATTCTTTGTGGACGGCCGTTGGCAAGAGGACGGCGACCTGGTCGAGATTCACTCCCCCTACGACGGCACTCTAATCGCGAGGGTCACGCAAGGGCGCAGGCAGCACGCCGAGGCGGCCATCGCCGCCGCGGTCAAGGCATTCGGTACGACGCGCCGATTACCCGCCTTCGAGCGCCAGCGCGTGCTGCGCCGGATTGCGGCTCATATCACCGAGCGCAAAGAAGAATTTGCCCGCACCCTGGCGCAAGAGGCTGGCAAGCCCATCAAGGCCGCCCGCATCGAAGTGGACCGCGCCGTCTTTACATTCAACGTGGCGGCCGAGGAGAGCACCCGCATCTACGGAGAATTTCTGCCCCTCGACTGGCAGGAGTTCACTGCCGGACGCTGGGGCATCGTGCGCCGCTTTCCGCTGGGTCCGATCGCCGGCATTACTCCATTCAATTTCCCGATCAACCTGGTGGCCCACAAGGTCGCTCCGGCGATTGCTGCCGGATGTTCTATGGTCCTGAAGCCTGCGCCGCAAACGCCGCTCTGCTCGCTGCTTCTGGCGGAATGCGTCCAGCAGGCCGGTTGGCCCGACGGCGGCCTCAACGTCCTCCCGCTCTCCAATGAAGACGCCGGCCTCCTCGTCACCGACGACCGCATCAAGCTGATCAGTTTCACGGGCAGCGTTCCCGTCGGCTGGGACATCAAGCGCCGCGCCGGGAAAAAGAAAGTCGTGCTCGAACTCGGAGGCAATGCCGCCGTCATCGTTCACAGCGATGCCGACCTTGCCTACGCCGCCGAACGCTGTGTCACCGGAGGCTTCGCCTACGCCGGCCAGACCTGCATCTCCGTGCAGCGCATTCTGGTGGAGCACTCGGTATATGGAAGGTTTACCGATCTGCTCGTCGAGGGTGTGAAGAAGCTGAAGGCCGGCGATCCGCTCGATGAGTCCACCGATGTGGGCCCGCTGATTCGCGAGAGTGACGCGATCCGAACGGCTAGTTGGATCGACGAGGCCGTGCGTGGAGGCGCCCGCCTGCTCTGCGGTGGTCGCCGCGATCGTCTGATCGTCGAACCGACAATTCTTACCGGTACAAAGTCGGACATGAAAGTAAACTGCCATGAAATTTTTGGCCCGGTAGTGACGGTTGAGCCGTACAAGGACTTCGATCAGGCCCTGCGCCAGGTGAATAATTCGGCCTACGGCATGCAGGCGGGCGTCTTCACCCGCGACGCCAAGCTGCTCTTTCAGGCTTACGAAGAGCTCGAAGTCGGCGGCGTGATTGCGGGAGACGTGCCTTCTTTCCGCATCGATCAGATGCCCTATGGCGGGGTTAAAGACTCCGGCCTTGGCCGTGAAGGTTTACGTTATGCCATTGAAGAAATGACCGAACCAAAATTGCTGGTAATGAATCTGAGATAGCGCAGCGTAGTTTCGCACTCGGTCGCACTCTGAGACGTGTGCAGCTTCTAGCTCCTAGCCGCTAGCTTCTAGCTCACCGTCAAACACTGACGCGGCACGGCTAGAAGCTAGGTGTTCTTGCGTTGAAAAACTCAACAACATTTTCGGCGGCGCACGCGTCGAAATTTTTGTTTATGAATTTTCAAAAACGCGCGACAAATTTCGGGGAAATATTTATAATTTCCAGTTTCGCAGTCACTGTCGAAAACCAGTGGGTGGTTTTCTCACTCGGAACAGCAACCGTCGCAACTAACAGCGGACGATCCGCCGGGTCTCTTCAACCAGCTCTCATAAGAGAATGCCTCAGATCTTTCATCGCAGCACGAATACGCTGTCTCGCGCCACCATTTTTGGCGCTGTATTCATAGTTGCTGCTCTCGGATGGGTCGCCTATGCGGTCCAGGGATCTCCCTACATGACCTACGCGGGCGTGCGTAAGCCGCAGCCCGTGCCGTTCAGCCACCAGCATCATGTCACTGGACTGGGCATCGATTGTCGCTATTGTCACACCTCGGTTGAAACTTCGAGCTTCGCCGGAATTCCTCCGACCAAAACTTGCATGAACTGCCACTCGCAGATCTGGACCAACGCCCAGCTGCTCGAGCCCGTGCGCGCCAGTTACCGCTCCGGACAGTCTTTGCAGTGGACGCGTGTCAACCAGCTTCCCGACTTCGTTTTTTTTAACCACAGCATTCACGTGACCAAGGGAGTCGGTTGCAATACCTGCCACGGTCCGGTCGATACCATGCCATTGATGTACCAGCAGGAGTCGTTGCAGATGGAATGGTGCCTGGGCTGCCATCGCGCTCCGCAAAATCACCTGCGCCCGCGTGACCAGGTTTTCAACATGCGTTACCAGCCGCCGAGCACGGGGAATCCAGTGGTAGTCGACGGCCAGAGTTTTACCGATCAAACGGCGCTGGGAACAGCGCTGGTAAAGAAGTACAACGTGCGCAGCGTGATGGATATCACCAGCTGCAGCACGTGTCACAGGTAATGAAGATTAACTGTGCTACTTGTCATCCTGAGCGGAGTATTTGTTTCGGGAAGCGAAGCAAATACGGAGTCGAAGGACCCCGCGGTCGCTTCCATTTCGCGGCGGTTGCAAGGCGTTCTCTCGATGGCCTCGGCGTTATGGGGAGAATACCTTTATGAGACATGTGCAGAGTTCGAGAGAAAAGGGATCCTTCGACTGCGCGAGATTTCGCTTCGCGAACTCTCGCTCCGCTCAGGATGACAGGGTTGAGCTAGCGTCATGAAGATGAACGAACAACATAGCGGCGGCAAGGCCGAGGATATCTGTCCCAGCAAGAAGTCCACGCTGGACCTCAGCATCGTCCGCGAAAAGCTCGACGCCGCTACGGCGCACGACGCGCGGGAAAAAACCGGGCCGGAATACTGGCGGTCATTAGAAGAACTCGCTGGCAGCGCCGAGTTTCAAGAAGCCCTTCACCGCGAATTCCCCAAGGGCGCGTCGGAATGGCTCGACACGGTTTCGCGCCGCGGATTCCTGAAGGTCATGGGCGCTTCGCTCGGCCTGGCTGGCATGACCGGCTGCGTCAAGCTTCCGAATGAGCCCATTGTCCCTTATGTTCGCCAGCCGGAGAACGTCATCCCCGGCAAGCCGATGTACTACGCCACCGCGGTTACGCTCGGTGGATATGCCAGTCCGGTGCTGGTGGAGAGCCATCTCGGGCGGCCAACAAAGATCGAAGGCAATGACCTTCATCCGGCGTCGCTCGGCGGGACGGATGTCTTTACCCAGGCCTCGATCCTCGGCATGTACGATCCCGACCGCTCGCAAAGCGTGGTCTCGATGGGCGACCAGCGCTCGTTCCCCGCATTCCTGAGCGCGATCCGCGGACCATTGAGCGCGCAGAAAGCGTTGCAGGGAGCGGGCATCCGCATTCTGACGCCGACCATTTCTTCGCCCACGCTCGCCGACCAACTGCGAAATTTCCTGAAGGTGTATCCGCAAGCGAAGTGGCACGTGTACGAGCCGGTCAATCGCGACAACGTGCTTGAAGGCGCGAAGCTGGCCTTCGGACAGCCAGTCGAGACGCGCTACGATTTCTCGAAGGCGGACGTAATCGTCTCGCTCGACGCCGACTTCCTCTACGCCGGATTCCCCGGCAACACGCGCTACATCCGCGATTTCGCCAAGCGCCGCGATCCCGACAGCGGGAACATGAACCGCCTGTACGTCATAGAGAGCACGCCGAGTTCGACCGGGGCGAAGGCGGATCATCGCTGGCCTGCCCGCGCATCCGAGATTCTCGAAATTGCAAGAATGATCGGCGAGCGTAGGCAAGGGCAGGGCGGCCCTGTGCACAGCGGGAGCGATTTTGCCGTTGCATGCTTCCAGGAACTTGTTACCCACCGCGGTGCCGGGGTCGTGATTGCAGGAGACCATCAGCCAGCGGAAATGCATGCTCTCGCTCACAGGCTCAACGATCAACTGGGCAACGTCGGCAAGACCGTCTTCTATTCCGATCCGGTCGACGCCAACCCGGTCAACCAGACAAACTCGCTGAAAGAACTCGTCGCCGATATGAACAGCGGCAAAGTGGATCTGCTGATCATCCTCGGCGGCAACCCGACTTACGATGCTCCCGCAGACCTGAATTTCGCCGACGCGCTCAAGAGCAACAAAGTACCGCTCCGCGTTCACTATGGACTTTACAATGATGAGACCGCCGAGCTCTGCCAATGGCATGTCAACGGCACTCATGAGCTCGAGGCCTGGGGCGATGCCCGCGCCTATGACGGAACGGCCAGCATCATCCAGCCGCTGATCGCCCCCCTGTATAACGCCAAGAGCCCGCTCGAATTCGTCGCCACACTTGCAGGGCAGGCGGACGCATCCGGATACGATCTCGTCCGTGCCTATTGGCAGAAGCAGATTCCTGACGTTTGCGACAATTTCCGCTGCAAGACTTTCGATCAGTTCTGGCGCAAGTCGTTGCACGATGGCTGGGTCGAGGGAACGACGCTACAGTCTAAGCAGGTTTCGTTGAAGCCGGTCGGTGGGCGTGAGATGGAGACCATTGTTGGGAGCGAGCCCATCATCGAGCTCAACATCCGCCGCGACCCGACCATCTACGACGGGCAATTCTCCAACAACGGCTGGCTGCAGGAACTTCCCAAGCCGATGTCCAAGCTCACCTGGGACAACGCCGTCCTCATCGGCCCCAAGATGGCGCAGCGCCTGCAGATCGCTACGAAAGACGTCGTCGAGCTTGAGCTGAACGGCAAGAAGGTTACCGGCCCAGTCTGGATTCAAGCCGGACATCCCGACAACTCCGTTACCGTCACGCTGGGCTATGGACGCAAGCGCGCCGGCCGCGTCGGCACCGGGCAAGGTTTTGACGCCTATCAACTCCGCACCAGCGCCGCACCGTGGATCGCCAGCGGAGTGCAGATCCGCAAGACGGGAGAGGTCTACCAGCTTGCCTCCACGCAAGGCATGCAGTCGATGGACACGCCCGACGGCGGCCATCGCCCCTTGGTGCGCGAGACCAGCCTCGAGGAATACAGGAAAGAGCCGAACTTCGCGAAAGAAGAAGAGGTCCCCGCGGAGCTCACGCTCTACAAGCCGTATCCCTACAAAGAAGAGATGTACTCCTGGGGCATGGCGATCGACCTGAACAAGTGCGTGGGCTGCAACAACTGCATCGTCGCCTGCCAGTCGGAGAACAACATCGCCGTGGTTGGCAAGGAGCAGACACTGCTCGGCCGCCACATGCACTGGATTCGCATCGATGCCTACTATCAGGGCGACCGCGACAATCCCAAGGCATTTTTCCAGCCTGTTCCGTGCATGCAGTGCGAGAACGCGCCCTGCGAAGTGGTGTGCCCGGTCGGCGCCACGAATCACTCCACCGAAGGCCTGAACGACATGGTCTACAACCGGTGCGTGGGCACGCGCTACTGCTCGAACAACTGTCCGTATAAAGTGCGCCGCTTTAACTTCCTGCTCTTCCAGGATTGGGAGACCGCGCAGTACAAGATGATGCGCAATCCCGACGTCAGCGTGCGCAGCCGCGGCGTCATGGAAAAGTGCACCTACTGCGTGCAGCGCATCAATGAACGCAAGATCGATACCGAGACGGCGTCGGTGCGCGAGGGCAAAGAGATTCGCGTCGGCGATGAATTGCAGACGGCGTGCCAGCAATCGTGTCCGGCGGAAGCAATCATCTTCGGGAACATCAACGATCCAAACAGCAAAGTTTCAAAGTTGAAAGCGGAGGCGCGCAACTACAGCCTCCTGGGCGAGCTAAACACCCGCCCAAGAACGACATATTTAGCAGAAGTAAGAAACCCGAACCCGGAGTTGGAGGGGTAGGAATACGTAGAGACAGCCGCTTCGGCTGTCAGGGTTTTGATGGAAGAGCCCGGCTTGAGCCGGGCGTTGAGATTCGGAAGAAACAGGGCTTTAGCCCCTGAGGGATTCAGCGGAACGCATGGCAGAGCAATACAAATCGGCGGTCGATCTCGATAAGGCGCCGGTGATCGAGCCGGGCCACACCTTCGGCACGGTCACCGAAAAAATCAGCGCTATCGTGTTGACCCGTCCGGCCTCGAACGGATGGTTTATCGGGTTCGGCATCTGCTTCATGCTGACCATGATGATGCTGTTCGCCATCGGCTACCTCGTGCTCAAGGGCATCGGCATCTGGGGCGTGACCATCCCCATCGGATGGGGCTTCGCCATTGTCAACTTTGTGTGGTGGATCGGTATCGGCCACGCCGGAACGTTGATCTCAGCCATCCTTCTTTTGCTGCGACAACAATGGCGCAACTCGATCAACCGCTTCGCCGAAGCCATGACTCTGTTTGCGGTGGCCTGTGCCGGAATTTTCCCGGCGATCCACGTGGGCCGTCCGTGGCTTGCATACTGGCTGTTCCCGTACCCCAACACGATGCGGGTTTGGCCGCAATTTCGCAGCCCGCTGATGTGGGACGTCTTCGCGGTGTCGACCTATGCCACGATCTCGGCACTATTCTGGTTCACCGGACTGATCCCTGATCTCGCCACTCTGCGCGACCGGACCGAAAACCGCGCGCTGAAAATTGTCTACGGCATGTTTTCCATGGGATGGCGAGGATCGGCCCGTCACTGGCATCGGTACGAAACCATGTACCTGCTGCTGGCCGGCCTGGCCACGCCGCTCGTACTCTCCGTCCACACGGTCGTGAGTTTCGACTTTGCCGTCGGCATCGTTCCGGGATGGCATACGACCATCTTCCCGCCGTACTTTGTCGCGGGAGCCATCTATTCCGGCTTTGCGATGGTGTTGATGCTGGCGATCCCGATCCGCAAGATCTACGGTCTCGAAGACTTCATCACCGAGCGCCACCTGCAGAACTCGGCCAAGGTCATGCTCGCGACCGGATTGATCGTTGCTTACGGGTACGGTATCGAAGCATTCATGGGATGGTACGGCGGCGACCGCTACGACGCCTTCACACTCTGGAACCGCCTGCACGGTCCATATGCGCCGTGGTATCTGTCGTTGCTGGCCTGCAACATCTTTATCCCGCAGGTGCTCTGGATCCGCAAGCTACGCACCAGTCCGGTCGCCTTGTTCTTCATCTCCGGCGTGATTCTGGTTGGCATGTGGCTGGAGCGCTTCATCATTGTCGTCGTCAGCTTGCATCGCGATTTCCTCAACTCTTCATGGGGTATGTACTACCCCACGCGCTGGGACTGGATGACATTCATCGGCACTCTTGGAATGTTCCTCATGCTGATGTTCCTGTTCCTGCGCATTCTGCCGGCGATCTCCATCTTTGAAATGCGCACCCTCCTGCCCGAAGCGGAGGTGAAGGAATAATGGCGAAGCGAGATCCCATTTACGGAATCATGGCCGAATTCGATTCGGCGCAGGCCCTGGTCGACGCCGCCCGCAAAACGCATGAGGCCGGCTACAAAAAGATAGACGCCTACAGCCCGTTTCCCATCGAAGGCCTGGCGGAAGAAATTGGATTTCATCACGACGAAGTCCCGCTGGTCGTGCTGATCGGCGGCATTATCGGCGGCCTGACCGGATACCTGATGCAGTATTGGATGTCGGCGGTCGATTACCCTCTGAACATCGGCGGCAAGCCTCCGCATTCCTGGCCTGCTTTCATCGTGATCACGTTTGAGATGACGATCCTGTTCGCTGGGATCTCGGCCGTATTCGGCATGCTGGCGCTGAATGGATTGCCCATGCCGTATCACCCGGTGTTCAACGTGCCACGGTTCTCATCGGCATCGAAAGATCGCTTTTTCTTGATCGTGTTCTCGTCCGACAAAAAGTACAACCCGGCCGACACTCGCAGATTCATGGAGGCGTTAGAGCCCCGCTCAGTCTCGGAGGTGCCCAGCTAGATGAGCACCGTCCAGAAATTTGCGAATGCAGGCAGCGGCAACGGCCGTGTGGGGACGGGCGCCTTCGCCCGTCCAGTCGAGCAAAGCTCGACGGCGGTTTCCTGTGTAGTTCTACTAGTGCTGATCGCGCTCACTACCGCCTGCCGCATCGACATGCACGTGCAGCCGCGCGAGAACCCTCTTTCGCGCAGCGATTTCTATACCGACAAGCGTTCGGCTCGCCCGTTAGTCGAAGGCACGATTGCCCGCGGACAACTGCACGCGGACAGTTATTTCTACACCGGGAAAATCGGCAACAACCCGGGCGACGTAATGCCATTCCCCGTCACCAAGGAAGTTCTGGAACGCGGCCGGGAGCGCTTCAACATTTACTGCGCGCCTTGCCACTCGCGCGTCGGAGACGGCAACGGCTTCGTCCCATCGCGCGGGTTCTCCCGCATGCCGCCGTCGTACCACATCCCGCGTCTGCAGAAGGCGCCGCTGGGATATTTCTTTGATGTGATGACCAACGGCTTCGGCATCATGCCCGACTACGCCTCACAAATTCCTCCCGAGGATCGCTGGAAGATCGTGGCCTATATCCGCGCGCTGCAGCTAAGCCAAAGCGCAACCATGAACGATGTGCCCGCAGGGCAGCAAGTCCCATCGACATCTCCGAAATTCCGCGAGCCGGGATCCGGTGCTACTTTGCCGATGATCGACACGAAATCTGACGAGAAGAAGGAAGAGAAATGAGTCCGGCGCCCGTGAAGCAACTCGATCTGACTGCACCGCCGGTGGTGAAGACCATTGCGCAGCGGTCGTTGATTGTCGGCGTCGTGTTTGGCGTCGCGGCCATTGTCCTGGCCGTTACTCGTCCTGACGAGTTCTACCGCGCCTACCTTCTTGGCTTCATGTGCTGGTTGGGAGTGTCCCTGGGTTCGATGGCGATTGTGATGATCCGCCACCTGACCGGCGGAGGGTGGGGCATGGTCATCCGCCGCATCCTGGGCGCAGCCATGCGAACCTTGCCGCTGCTGGCGATACTCTTTATCCCAATCGTCATTGGCGTTGCCCAGCATCAGGTTTATCCCTGGGCCATGCCGCTCGCCTCCGTTCAAGACGAGCACATCCGCGAGCACCTCGCCAAGAACAAGTTCATCACCGACAGCTACCTGAACTTTTCGGGCTTTTTGATTCGCGCCATCATCTACTTCGCGATTTGGAACCTGCTCTCGTACTTGTTGTCGCATTGGTCGAAGCAGACCGATGACCCCGGCGCCCCCGATAACACGCAAAAGTTCAAAGCCGTTGCCGGACCGGGCCTCATCCTCTACGCGTTCACGATCTCGTTTGCTGCGATCGATTGGGTGATGTCGCTTGACCCGAGCTGGATCTCGACCATCTTTGGTTTGATCATCCTGATCGGCGAAATGCTCTCCGCTATGTGTTTCGCCGTGGTAGTTGAGCGCATTCTCTGCAACTACAAGCCCATGTCAGAGATGCTGAAGCCCGACTTCGTTCACGACCACGGTAAATGGATACTCACCTTCATCATGGTCTGGGCCTACTTCAGCTTCTCGCAATGGCTGATCATCTGGGCCGGCAACCTGCCCTCTGAAATCACTTTTTATCTGAAACGCCTGAGCGGCGGATGGGGCAGCATCGCCCTGATCCTGGTCCTGTTCCACTTCGCCATCCCGTTTGCGGTTTTGTTGTCGCGCCCGTTCAAGCGCAACATTCGCAAGTTAGTATGGCTTGCCATCTGGCTGATGATCATGCGTTACGTCGATCTGTTCTGGATCATCGAGCCGAATTTTTCCAAGACCTTCAGCATTACGATCGCCGATATCGTCGTACCGATTGCCATCGGCGGATTCTGGCTGGCCTTTTTCTTCCGCAACCTGGGCGCACTGCCACTTCTTCCGGCCTACGATCCGTCCGCCGGAGAAGTTTTCGAGGCGGACCCGAATCACCCTCTGGGAATCCCTGAGAACGCATGAGCGATCCTAAACATCCCGCGAATTCGAACGGACACGGCGATTACGAGCGTCGCGACATTGGGGTCGCCAGTGTCCTCTACTTTCTTGCGGGCCTGGCCGTCGCTGGACTCGCCGTGTACTTCATCGCGAATGGCTTGTTCTGGTATCTGGACAAGCGTCTTGAAGCCGAGCAGCCTCCCGTCAGCCCGCTGGTAAAGAACGCTCCTGCGGACACTCGCCGCATTCCGCCTCAATACAAGAACAATGAGTACGAGAAGTATCTGAAAGAAGGCTTTCCCTCGCCGCAGTTGGAAGTGAACGAGCGCACGGAACTCAACGAGATCCGCCTCCACGAAGAGGACACGCTGAGCACCTACGGCTGGGTTGATCAGAAGGCGGGCACGGTCCATATTCCAATCGATCGAGCAATGGATTTGCTGGCGCAACGCGGCCTGCCGGTGCGCACTCAGCCGGGCGGGGAATCTTCGCCGACTCAGTCAGCCAAGGCTCAGCCGCAAACAAGAAAAGGGAACAACAAGTGAAGAATTGGAAACACAGTTCGATGGTTGCGATCGCTTGTGTAGGGACGGGCGCCCCTTCGACAGGCTCAGGGCAGGCTTTCGCCCGTCCGGTCGAGCACAGCTCGACAGCCGCGGTCAGGAAGCGGAACGCTAGCCGAGTTTTCGCCCTAGGCCTTGCGCTGATTGCACTCGCATCGGCCCAGGCCATGGCGCAGACCATGTCCAAGGGCATCATGTCGCCGCCGTCCGCGGTCCGCCCGCCGTATCTGGAGAATGTCGGTATTGACCAGCATCTTGACGCACAGGTTCCTCCGGATCTCGCTTTCGTCGATGACACGGGTCGTCCGGTCAAACTGGGCGACTACTTCGGAAAGAAGCCGCTCATCCTGAACCTCGTTTACTACAACTGCACCATGTTGTGCGGAGAAGCACTCGCCGGACTGAGCGCTTCCATGAAGCTGGTGAAGTTCGAAGTAGGCAACGAATTCGACGTCGTTACCGTCAGCTTCAATCCCAAAGAGACTACGGAGATCGCCGCCGCTAAGAAAGCGGAATATCTCAAGCGCTATGGACGTCCCGGCGCGGCGTCGGGTTGGCATTTCCTGACCGGCTCCGCCGAATCGATCAACGCGCTCACCAAGGCGGTCGGCTTCCAGTACCAATACGACGAGAAGCGCAACCAGTATGCGCACGCCACCGCGATCATGGTGCTGACGCCCCAAGGCCACATCTCGCGCTACTTTTACGGCGTGGAGTTCCCCCCGAAGGATCTGCGCATGGGGCTGGTTGAGGCTTCGCAGAGCAAGATCGGCAATGCAGTCGATCAGGTGCTCTTGTATTGCTATCACTACGATCCCGCGACCGGGAAATACGGCGCGGTCGTCAGCAACATGCTGAAGCTGGGCGGAGGGCTCACCATCGTGCTCTTATCCGGTCTGATTGTCGTTCTCCTGCGCCTGGAACGGATCGCGCCGCGCCGGTCCTGGGATCATACGAAACCGCGTCACGCAGGATTGGGTTAAAAGGGAAACCAAGTAAGGAAACATGTTCGATAACTTTCCATTGTGGCCGCAACGGGCCTCCAGCATGGCGGGCAACGTCGATGCCTTGTTCATCTTCCTGCTCATCGTGTCGGGATTGATGACTCTCCTCATTTTTACGGCTGTAGTTTACTTCGCGGCACGTTACCGCCATCGCAAGGGAGTCCTGGCTGAACAGATCGAAGGCTCGACGCCGCTGGAACTGACCTGGTCCATTATTCCTTTGGGCGTGTTTATGGTCATCTTCGCCTGGGGTGCCGTTGTCTATTTCAAAGGGCGTACTCCTCCGCGCGATGCCACCGAGGTTTACGTCGTTGCTAAGCAGTGGATGTGGAAACTGGAACACGCCGAAGGTCAGCGCGAGATCAACGAACTGCACGTCCCCGTCGGGCGCGACGTCAAGCTGATCATGACATCGCAAGATGTTATCCACAGCTTCTATGTACCGGCCTTCCGCATGAAGCAGGACGTTTTGCCCGGGCGCTACACGGTCGCCTGGTTCCGCGCCACGAAGGCAGGAACGTATCACCTGTTCTGCGCCGAATACTGCGGCACGCAACACTCGGGGATGGTCGGCTCCATCGTCGTGCTGGAGCCGGCGCAATACGAGGCGTGGATGAGCGGTGGCTCCAACGGCCCGCTCTCGGCTACCGGAGAGAAGATTTTTGCTGAACTCGGATGCGTGACTTGTCATCGGTCCGACACGCAAGGGCGGGGGCCGAACTTACAGGGAGTCTTCGGCAAGCCGGTACTGCTGCAGGACGGGCGCACCCTGACCGCCGACGAAAATTACATTCGCGAATCCATACTTGATCCCGGAGCCAAGGTCGTGAACGGCTTCAAGCCCGTCATGCCCACGTTCCAGGGACTCGTCAGTGAAGAACAATTGAATGCGCTGGTCGCGTACGTGAAATCGATGTCCCCAGCCGGACAGGCAACGACCAAGACCAGCGACGCCTCGCCTCCGCCGCAACCCGGAGCGCCAGGCCAGGTCCCGGCTCAGAAAAGTCAGGTGCAATAGTTATGGCAACGGCAACCGTTCAACCCGTCGAGCGCGAGAATTATCTCAATAAGCACTACGGCGTCGGTTCGTGGCTCTTTACCACCGACCACAAGCGCATCGCGCTCCTCTATCTGATCTCGATCACCTTCTTCTTTTTCGTGGGCGGATTTTTTGCCCTGTTGATCCGGCTCGAGCTGCTCACGCCAGCCAGCGACTTGGTGCAGGCCGATACCTATAACAAGCTCTTTACGCAGCATGGGATGGTAATGGTCTTTTTCTTCCTCATCCCTTCGATTCCCGCCGTGCTCGGAAACTTCCTTGTGCCCATGATGATCGGCGCCAAGGATTTGGCCTTTCCCAAAATCAACCTCCTGAGTTGGTATCTCTACATCATCGGCGGTCTGATGATGGTGCATTGCATGCTGACCGGCGGAGTCGATACCGGCTGGACTTTCTACACGCCCTTCAGCACCGCGTACACGAACACGAAGATCGTAGAAGCCGGACTCGCCATCTTCGTTGCCGGATTCTCCTCGATTCTCACCGGGCTGAATTTTGTAGTGACGATCCACCGCATGCGTGCTCCCGGCATGACCTGGTCGCGCCTGCCGTTATTCATCTGGGCACATTACGCGACCAGCATTATCCAGATTCTCGGAACGCCGGTTGTCGCTATCACCATCGTGCTGGTCGCCGCTGAACGCACCCTGCACCTCGGCATCTTCGATCCCAAACTCGGCGGAGATCCGTTGCTCTTTCAGCATCTGTTCTGGTTCTACTCGCACCCGGCCGTCTACATCATGATTCTGCCATCGATGGGCGTGGTCACCGAGATCATCGCGTGCTTCTCGCGCAAGCGCATTTTCGGCTACAGCTTCGTTGCGTTTTCATCCATTGCGATCGCCGTCTTCGGATTCCTCGTCTGGGCGCACCACATGTTTGTCGCTGGCATCTCTGTCTACGCCGCGCTGGTTTTCTCGCTGCTCAGCTATGCCGTCGCCGTTCCCTCCGCCGTCAAAGTCTTCAACTGGACCGCGACCCTCTATAAAGGATCGATCCATTACGACGCGCCTATGCTCTACGCCTTCGGATTCATCGGCCTCTTCACCATGGGCGGACTCACTGGGTTGTTCCTGGCGGCACTGGGCATCGATGTTCACGTTACCGATACCTACTTCGTAGTTGCGCACTTCCACTACATCATGGTCGGCGGCGCGCTGATGGGCTATCTCGGAGGCATGCATTTCTGGTGGCCAAAGATTTCCGGCAAGCTCTACCCTGAAGGATGGGCGCGACTCGCCGCTCTCATCGTATTCATCGGCTTCAACCTGACCTTCTTCCCGCAGTTCATCCTCGGCTATCTGGGCATGCCGCGCCGTTATGCCGACTACAGCCACATGCCGGAGTTCCAGATCCTAAATGTGTTCTCGACCGCCGGATCGACCGTTCTCGGTATTGGCTACCTGCTGCCCATGATCTATTTCCTGTGGTCGATGCGCTACGGCAAGCCTGCGCCAGACAATCCGTGGAACGCCGCAGGGCTCGAGTGGAAGACGGCTTCTCCGCCCACGACTTTCAATTTTGAAGAAGAGCCCGTCGTCACCTGGGAAGCGTACAACTACGACGAGATCGATGCTCCTCAGAAACAGGAGGTCCCCGTTGCACGATAGCTCTGTCGCCGTTCATGGGGAAACTCACGGTGAGACGCACAACCCGGCGCTTCTCCACCACTTCGCCACTGAGGAGCAGCAGCGCAACGCTTCCAGCTTCGGGATGTGGATCTTCCTCGCGACCGAAGTCATGTTCTTTGGCGGCCTGTTCTGCGCCTACCTGATTTATCGTCGATGGTACTTCGGAGATTTTGCGGCCGCCAGCAAGTCCATCGACGCGCTCCTGGGAGGCACAAACACCGCCGTTCTGATCTGCAGCAGTTTGACCGTGGTGCTAGCCATCTGGGCCGCGCAGACTGCGCGTCGTACGCTCCTGATCACTATGCTCGTGTTCACCATGTTGTTCGGTCTCGCCTTCCTCGGGATTAAAGGCAAGGAATACAAAGATAAGTTCGACGAACATCACGTTCCGGGCGCGACGTTCAGCTTCGACCATGAAAAGATCCCTGGAAGCGATCCGGTACAGTACGCCAACCCGCGCCATGCCGAGATCTTCTTTGCCCTGTATTTCATCATGACGGGATTGCACGCCCTGCACATGATCATCGGGCTCGGTATCTTCACGTGGCTCTTGTGGATGGCGTGGAAAGGCCGCTTTACTCCGCAGTATCACACGCCATTAGAAATCGGCGGCTTGTACTGGCACTTCGTCGATATCGTGTGGATTTATCTGTTCCCGTTGCTGTACCTGATCGATAGGCACCCATGAGGAGTGCGATGGTTCTAAAAATAAAGAGTTCGGATGGGAGTCATCCTGAGCGGAGCCGTATTTCAGGCGGAGCGAAGGATCTCGTCCATCACGGATGTCGCCGGCACGAAGCCTATCCATGGAGAACGATCGCACCTGAGGCCTTTCATGTCTGACCATTCCAAATCCTCGCCCTTGAAAACGTACTTCGCCGTCTGGGGTGCCCTGCTGGTGGGAACCTTCCTCACCTACGAAGTAGCCAAGATCGACCTCGGCGTGTACAACTCCGCGGTCGCGCTCATCATCGCGACGACGAAGGCTCTTTTGGTCGCCCTCTTCTTCATGCATCTGAAGGGCGCCGGCGAAAAGCTCTTAAAACTCGTGGTCATCTCCACGGTATTCTTCCTCTTCATCCTGCTAGTCCTGGCCATGGCCGACTACGGCACCCGCAGTTGGAGTTGAGCGGTTTGTAGCGCCGGCATCCTGCCGGCTGTCGCGGGGCCGTCCTGAACGCGCAGTGTCAATCTGCAAAGCAGCAAGCAGGAATCAATCTGCGGTATACTCGCCGCGTCGACAGGAAATCCCAGTTCCAGAGGCTTCTTATGGCATTCTGCAATTCTTGTGGCTCATCCCTGGCAGAAGGAACCAGATTCTGCAATAAATGCGGCGCTGCCGTCACGGGAACCGCTGCCCCGGCCGCCTCCACCGTTCCTGCTGCATATACGGCTTCTCCCAGCTCCAGTCCTGCTCCGGTAACGGGCGGGGGTTCCAATGCGCTCAAGACCATTCTGATCATCGTTGCCGTGATCGTGGTCATCGGAATCTTCGGGTTGGCTGCGCTCACATTCGTGGGTATCCGGATGGCCAAGCGCACGCACGTTACGCAGGAAGGCGACAACGTCAAAGTGGAAACGCCCTTCGGCAGGATGGAAACTTCCAAAGATCCGGAGCAGGCCGCCAAGGACTTGGGTATTGAACTCTACCCCGGTGCGGAGGTGCAAAAAGAAGGCGCATCGTCCGCCACATTTGGGCCAATACACACCGTCACCGCCAGCTTTGCAAGCAGCGATTCCCTGGACAAGGTCTGCAGCTTCTACAAATCCAAGTTCCCCCGCGCTACTGTCCGAACGTCGGACCAGGATCGGTGCACCATCGTCGCCAACGATCCACCCAACATGACAACCGTGAACGTCGAAGCCGACGGGGACGGCTCGAAGTTTCAGATCACAAGCGTGAGTAAGAAATCCAATCAGTAAAGGGCCCATGCAAGACAAGGCTGTCGATCCCGTGGTGTCTCCCAGGTCCGCCATGAACGATACCGCGGGATTAGCCGAGGCCTTGCGCTCGCACGTCCGCGGAGACGTCCGTTTCGACAACAGCAGCCGTGCCCTGTACGCCACCGATGGTTCCAACTATCGCCAGGTCCCGATCGGAGTCGTTCTCCCTCGAGACGCGGATGATGTTCTGGCGGCCATCTCCGTCTGTCGCGAATTCGGCGCTCCTCTTCTTTGCCGCGGTGGCGGAACCTCTCTGGCCGGACAGTGCTGCAATGTCGCCGTGGTTCTCGATTTCACGAAGTACATGGGAAAGATTCTCGAAATCGATCCCGAGCGCCGGATTGCTCGCGTGCAACCCGGAGTTGTCCTCGATCATCTGCGCAACGCGGCAGAAAAGCATCACCTGACCTTCGCTCCGGATCCCGCCAGCCACGACCGTTGCACCATCGGCGGCATGATCGGCAACAACTCCTGCGGCGTCCACTCCGTAATGGCCGGCAAGACAGACGACAACATCGAAACCCTCGATGTAGTCACTTACGACGGAGTGAGAATGACGGTTGGCGAAGAAAAGGTTCGTGTAGGGGCGGACGCCGTCGTCCGCCCAAGCGGCCCGGAAGTATCGGGCCGCAGCAAGGGACGCCGCGATCAAATCCACGACGCTCTAAAGCAAATCGCCGATCAATACGGCGACCTGATCCGCCAGAAGTTCCCCAACATCCCCCGCCGGGTTTCAGGCTACAACCTGAACTATCTTCTCCCCGAAAACGGTTTCCACGTGGCACGCGCCCTGGTCGGCTCCGAGGGCACCTGCGCCACTACCCTCGAGGCTACCTGCCGTTTAGTCGAGAGTCCACCCCAGCGCGTGCTGCTGGTGGTTGCCTATCCCGACATCTATCAATGTGCCGATCACATCCCGGAAGTCCTTGAGTACAAGCCCATTGGCCTCGAAGGCTTCGACGACTTGCTCGTTTATTACGAGCGCACAAAAGGCATCAACTCCGAAGGACTCGCCTTGCTCCCGGAAGGGGGCGGATGGCTCATGGTCGAGTTCGGCGCCGAGTCGCTGCCCGGCGCAGAGCTGCAGGCGCAGCGCCTCATCGACGCTCTTCGCCGCAGTCCCAGTCCGCCGAATGTGAAGCTTTACTCAGGCGCCCAAGCCAAGCGCGTTTGGGAAGTCCGCGAGTCCAGCCTCGGAGCTACCTCGCACGTCCCCGGCGAGCCGCTGAACTGGGAGGGATGGGAGGATGCTGCAGTCTCTCCCCAAAAACTTGGTGGATATCTTCGCGACCTGCGCAAGATGATGGCCGACTTTAACTACAAGGGCTCATTGTACGGACACTTCGGCCACGCGTGCGTGCACACGCGCCTGAATTTCGACCTGCAGTCGAAAGAGGGAATCGCCAAGTACCGCAAATTCGTGGAAGAAGCTGCCGATCTCGTCGTCAGCTATGGCGGATCACTCTCCGGCGAGCATGGCGACGGACAGGCTCGCGCCGAACTCCTTCCCAAGATGTTCGGCCCCGAACTGATGGAAGCGTTCCGCAAATTTAAATCGGCATGGGATCCCGACTGGAAGATGAACCCCGGCAAACTGATCGAGCCCAACAAACTCGATGCGAATCTCCGGCTCGGCGCGAACTATGCTCCCTGGGAGCCGGCCACGCGCTTCCAGTTCCCCGAAGATCACGGCAGCCTCTCGCAGGCCGCCCTGCGCTGCGTGGGTGTCGGCAAGTGCCGGCGGGAAGAAGGCGGCGTGATGTGCCCCAGTTGGCGCGCCACGCACGAAGAAGAGCATTCCACTCGCGGCCGCGCTCACCTTCTGTGGGAGATGACCCAGGGTGAAGTCATTCGGGACCGCTGGCGCAGTGAGGAGGTCAAGCATTCGCTGGATCTCTGCCTCGCCTGCAAGGGATGCAAGAGTGATTGTCCCGTTGGCGTCGACGTCGCCACCTACAAAGCCGAGTTCCTCTCGCACTACTACGAAGGCCGTGTGCGCCCGTTGAATGCCTATGCCTTCGGCAATATCGATTTCTGGGCGCGCCTGGCATCGAACGTACCGGGCCTCGTGAATCTAACAACGCAGCTTCCGTTCCTCAGCGATGTCGTTAAGTTTCTGGGCCACATCCCTCCCCAACGCCGCATCCCCGCGTTCGCGCCGGAGACTTTCAAGCAATGGTTCGGTCGCACCAGTGGTTGGTCAATCCACGAGGGGGCCCCACGTCTCGCCTCCCTTGCGAGACGTGGGAGTCTCGATGCCCGCCCCGTTCTTCTCTGGGCCGACACCTTCAACAACTACTTCCTCCCCTCGACCGCCAAAGCCGCCGTCGAGGTTCTCGAAACCGCTGGCTACCGTGTGCTGGTCCCGCAAGCCAATCTCTGCTGCGGACGCCCGCTCTACGATTTCGGCATGCTCGACCGCGCCGAATCTTTACTGCTCGAGATTCTCGATCAACTCGAGCCTGAAATCGAAGCCGGCATCCCGGTCGTCGGCCTCGAACCCAGTTGCGTTGCTGTCTTCCGCGACGAGCTCATCAATCTCTTCCCCCACGATGCGCGCGCCCAGGCCTTGAGCAAGCAAACTTTCTTGTTGAGCGAATTCCTCGAGCAGAACGCCACCGGTGCCCCACTCCCGCAGCTCAACCGGAAGGCCGTTCTACACGGACACTGCCACCACAAATCAATCATGAAGATGACCTCCGAGGAATCTCTGCTGCATCGCCTCGGCGTCAACTTTCAATCTCCCGCACCGGGATGCTGCGGCATGGCGGGATCGTTCGGCTTCGAACAGGACAAGTACGAAGTCTCTGCCGCCATCGGAGAGCTCGAACTTCTCCCTGCGGTCCGCAGCGCGCCCAAAGACTGGCTCATCATCGCGGATGGATTCAGCTGCCGCGAGCAGATCGCCCAGGGAACGGACCGGCATGCTCTGCACGTCGCCGAGGTCCTGCAGATGGCCCTCCAGCCGTCCGCCATGGATAAGGACGATCCCTACCCCGAGTCACAGCTAGTCCGCGAGCGCGACACGGAGGTGAAGGCGTCGATGAAGCGAGCCGGAATCGGGTTGGGAGCGTTGGCCGCCGGCAGCCTCCTCCTCTATGCTGCGCGGCGCAAGCGCTAGTCGGTAGTTTTCGTCGTCCGGCGCCGCCATCTCGGGATTTTGTGGTACCGGGTCAAGGATCGCGCAAAGCACAGGTATAGCCTATATAGCCTTTAGTTTCAATGAGTTAACGCCATCTACCCGGACTAGCCTCTCTCCTGAGATAATCATAAAGACAACGCCGCTTCTTCCCACGCACGCTACCTCGCAAGGCAAGCACCATATGGATCAGGACATCTCAACCATCGCCGGCACCGATGTTGCGCAGGCTCTGACCACGCACGTCCAGCAGTCCACGCAGCCGCAGGCCACCGGTCCCCTGCGGGGATCCGTCTTGGTCCTGATCCAGTTCGATGTCTGCGAAGAGATCCGCCTGGACGAACTCCGCAAGATCTTTCCCGCGCGCACCGCCGAAGCCAGCTTCAAGAAGGCTCCCGCGTATGTGCGCTACCAGCGTCCTCCCGTCGAGGAGACCCTCGAACCCCTGATTCTCGATAGTGGAGAGCGCCTTGCCGGGGAGATCAAGTATTACGACTACGGCGTCATCAGCCTTGAGTTCGAGCTGCCTTTCTGCGGAGACTGGGAGAAGTTGATCGAACTCTCCTGTCGCTGGACCTCAGACACCAGCTTTGAAAAGCTTGCCTCGCGGGTCGCCCGAAAGAAACTCGAGCATGCTGCCCCTGCCCTGATCAAGCCTTACCCGGGAGAGTGGCTGCAAGAGGACTACTTCATCTTCCATGTACGCGAGATCGATGGTTCGCCCAGCGCCGACGAGTTGCTGAGCTCGCAGCGGAATCAGATTGCCCAGGTAGTTCGTGGAGAGATGGCCACCCTCTCCGAAGGCGAGCGCCAGGAAATTCTCGGCTCGCGCATCTCGTATTATCCCAACGATCTGGCCGTCATCGGATGGAACGCCGCCTTCCTCTACGACACGGCCGTTGGCGCCGAGACCGCCATCCAGCTTCTGCAATACGCTAACTCACAGTTGCTCGAATTCCGCCACTATGACGAGCTTCTGACCAAAGAACTGGAGAACGTTTACGACTTCCTCGATGCCGGGGGCACCGGCCTTTGGGGACGTTGGCGCACCGCTCGCGCTGCATCCAAACTGCACACGGTCCTGCTCGATGTCAACGAACTCACCGAGCGCGCCGACAATGCCATCAAGTTTCTCAGTGATATGTTCTCCGCGCGGCTCTATAAGCTGTGTGCCGCCAAGGTCGGAGTGCCCGACTACAAAGACCTGGTCAAAGAAAAGCTGCAGACTGCCGAAGATCTTTACCGGTTCATGGTCGAGCAATTCAACCAGTCCCGCGCCTTTGTTCTGGAACTAATGGTTGTCGTCATCCTCATCATCGAACTGATCTATTTTTTCAAAGGCCGTCCGATCTAGGAGATCTGAACATGTAGGGACGGAGCCTTCGTCCGTCCGGCGGCCCGGTTGTATCGGGACGCGAGGTTTCCTTTTAGTCGTCTATGTTCCCACCCTTCTCGGTCTTCGAGAGGAATCCCCAAGCCGCGGTGATCAAAGTCACGGCAGCCGGCCCCGACTCCGAATACCCTGATTCGTCCACTCCGAGGAGTCTGCCCATGTCCACTACTTCTGTCTCTCTCGAGACTATCCAATCTTTTTTCTCGGTCAAACGCCTGGCGATGGTCGGTCTCTCGCGCGATCCCAAGCACTTCAGCGTGATGTTGTTCAACGAACTCATCCGCCGCGGATACGACGTTGTCCCCGTCAATCCGAGAGCCACCGATGTTCTCGGACACCCGTGCTTCGCCCGCGTGCAAGACATAGAGCCTCCGGTCGAGGCCGCGCTGCTGATGACCTCCGCCGACGTCACAAACTGTGTCGTCGCCGACTGCGCCGAAGCCGGTGTGCGGCGCATCTGGCTCTACAGCGCGGGGTCCGGCGGAGCCGTCACCCCCTCTGCCGTCGCTTTCTGTCACGCGCACGGCATCGAAGTCGTCCCCGGCGAGTGCCCCTTCATGTTTTTCCCCCACAACGGATTCCATGCCCTCCACGGACTCCTCAACAAAATCATCGGCCGCTATCCCAAGCACCACGCCGCGTGAAGCCAGCCGGCAAGCCAGGAACACTCGGTCGTCCGAATGTCATCCTGAGCGGAGGAACTGGCTCGCGACTGCGGGCCAGTTCCGGAGTCGAAGGATCCCTACCAAAGTAATTCGCGCCGGATGAGAGGAGCCTTTTGCCGGAGTGGCGGCGCTGCGGCCCGGTACGGCTGGGCCGCTTGGACGGACGAAGGCGTCCGTCCCTACACGAGCGTTTGAGATAATAATTGATTGATACGCACAGCATTTTTCTTATCGGTACGGAGGGGGCTTGAAAGTTCTGTTGCTGGAGAACATCAGCGCGGTTGCGGTGCAGGGGTTTCGCGATGCGGGATATGACGTGGAGTCGCACAAGGCAGCACTCGACGAGCGCGAACTGATCTCAAAAATCCGCGACGCAGCGATTCTGGGCGTGCGCTCCAAGACGCGGGTATCCGCAGCTGTCCTTGATGCCGCAAAGAATCTGGTCACGGTGGGCGCATTCTGCATCGGCGTCGACAAGATTGATTGCAAGGCTGCGAATGAGCGCGGGATTGCGGTATTCAACGATCCGCACTCCAACTCGCGCTCGGTGGCGGAACTGGCAATGGGAGAGATCATCCTGCTGCTGCGCCGGACCTTTGCAGCATCAACCCAAATGCATGCAGGCGTATGGAACAAGTCGGCCGCAGGAGCGCATGAGGTCCGTGGGCTAACGCTGGGCATTGTGGGCTATGGCAAGATAGGCTCGCAACTATCGGATCTCGCGGAGGCGATGGGCATGCGGGTCGTGTTCTACGACAGCGCGCACGTGCTGGCGCGCGGCAATGCGCGCGGCGTGAGCTTCCGTGAGTTGCTGGAGAGTTCCGATGTGGTCACGCTGCACGTCGACGGCAAGAAGGAGAATCAGGATCTGTTTGGCGACCAGGAGTTCCGCGCGATGAAAGATGGCGCGTGCTTCCTCAACCTGAGCCGTGGCTTCGTGGTAGATCACGCGGCGCTGGCCGTCCACCTGAAGACGGGCAAAATTGCGGGGGCGGCGATCGATGTATTTCCCTCGGAGCCGGAGTCTGGCGCGGGTTTTGAGAGCGCACTCCGCGGGTTGCCGAATGTGATCCTGACGCCGCATGTGGGAGGTTCGACGGAAGAGGCCCAGCAGAATATCGGCTCGTTTGTCACGGCGAAGCTGCTCGACTATCTAAAGACCGGCGATTCGCTGCTCAGCGTGAACCTGCCGCAGTGTCATCTCGAGTATGAAGAGGGATCGTACCGGCTGATGCATATCCATCACAACGTGCCGGGAATCTTGCGGGCAATCAACGATATATTGGGAGACCGCGGGATCAACATCGAGCGCCAGGTATTGTCGACCCGCGCCACGCTGGGATACGCGATCTATGACATCAACCGTCCGTGCGATGACGAGTTAATGCGGGAGTTGCGAGCGGTGCCGCATACGATTGCGGTGCGAGCGAAGGGATGCTGAGATGCTCACGTAGGGACAGTCGCTTCGGCTGTCCGGCGGAGCGCTGCGACGCCGGTGGATCGAGGCCGCCGCGCTTCGCTCCGGCGGGACAGCCGAAGCGGCTGTCGCTACGTGATTCAATTTTGACTGATTCGATGTAAGGAGACTTCATGCGAGGGTTGAAAGACAAGCGCATTCTGATCACTGGGGGTGCCAGCGGAATTGGCGCCGCCACTGCGGCTCGCTTTCTCGACGAGGGATCGCGGGTGTGCGTGCTGGATCGGGATGTGTCCGCCTGCGACCACATTAAGCGCGAACTGCCGGCTCTCGGCGAGGCCATCATTGCGGATGTCACCGACCTGATGCAGGTCGAGGCAGCGTTTGCCGAGGCAATTCGTGTGATGGATGGCGTCGATGTGCTCATCAATAATGCGGGCATCAGCATCCGGCACAAGTTCCTGGAGATCACTCCGGAGGAATGGGATCGCGTCATCGCAGTAAATCTAACGGGCGTGTTTTACGTGGCGCAGACCGCGGCACGGCATATGTGGGAGCGCGCCAGCGGAGTCATTCTTCAAACTGCGTCCACCAATGGCGTGATGGGCTATCCGTATTACGCGGACTATAACGCGACTAAGGCGGGAGTGATCGAACTGACGAAGTCGATGGCTCTGGAACTGGCGCCTCGGATTCGCGTTTGTGCGGTTGCTCCCGGGTATGTGTTGACGCCGATGCAGCGCGCGGAATATTCAGACGCGATGCTGGCGGAGGTGAATGGGAAGATTCCGCTAGGGCGGCATGCGTCACCGGAGGAGATTGCGGGGTTGTTTGCGTATCTGGCCTCGGACGATGCGGCGTTCGCCACGGGGCAGGTATTCACCATGGATGGGGGAGAGACGGCGGGCGGATTGGCTAGCCGGTGAGGGTGTCAAAATCATTCACCACGAAGGGCACGAAGTATCACGAAGGTAGCTAGATGCGACTGGGCGATAGAGTTGCACTGATCACGGGCGGGACATCGGGGATTGGCGAAGCCACAGCTTTGCTGTTCGCTCGCGAGGGTGCTCAGGTCGCCATCACTGGACGGAATGGCGCACGCGGCGCGGCGGTTGTGGAGCGGATCAAGGCTCTGGGTCGCGAAGCCACCTTCATCGCAGCGGACGTGAGTTCGGCGTCCGATTGTCAGCGTGCTGTGGACGAGACGGTGCATGCGTTTGGCGCAATCGACGTCCTGTTCAACAATGCAGGTGTGTACTACCCGCAGACCGCACTGGAGTGCTCGGAGCGCGAGTGGGATGAACAAATCGATGTAAATCTCAAGGGAACGTTTCTCATGTCGAAGTACACGCTGCCGGGGATGATTGCGCGGAAGCGCGGGGTCATCGTCAACAATGCGTCAGGCTGGGGCATTGTGGGGGGCGATCATGCCGTGGCATATTGCGCGTCGAAGGGCGGCGTTGTGCTGATGACCAAGGCAATGGCGATTGATCACGGCGCGCAGGGGATTCGGGTGAACTGCATTTGCCCGGGCGACGTGGAGACCCCGATGCTTCCGACGGATGCCAAGATGCGAGGACTGAAGTGGGAAGAATACATCGCGGGATGCGCGAATCGCCCGCTGGGAAGAGTAGGAACGGTCGATGAAATCGCGAAGGCGGTGCTGTTTCTAGCATCGGATGATTCGTCGTTCATGACGGGCGCGGCGTTGGTTGTCGACGGTGGAGGGACGGCCGACTGATGGCTCGCGCTCGCAAGAACGCTGTCGTTTTCCTCGGCGGAGGACGAATTACGAGCGCGCTGTGCGCGGGATTGCGGCTGAGCGGATATCGGAGCGCAATTGTAGTTTACGATCGCAACCCGGCGAAGTTGCGGATGCTGCGTCGAGAATCTCAAGTAGAGGTTGCGCACGATTTACAGTCGGCGATCGCACGCGCGGATCTGCTGATTCTCGCGATCCGGCCCGGGTCGGTCGGACAAATTCTGAGGGAAATCGCGCAATGCGGTGGAGCGCCGGGTCTATGCGTGAGCCTGGCGGCAGGGATTCCGCTGAGCGCATTGCAGGCTGCGGTGCCGGCACGGTGGGTGCGCGCGATGCCCAGCCCAGTGTGCCGCGTCGGGCGTGGGTTGACGGCGTTGAGTTTTTATCGCGGTGTGACCAAGAAAGAGCGCATCAGCGTACGGCGATTCTTTGAGCGAGTGGGACAGGTGGTCGAGGTTTCGGAGCGGAAGTTTGACGCGTTTACGGTGACGTATTCGTCGAGTCACGGGTATCACGCGCTGAGGACGTTGTCAGAAGCGGCGCAACGAGCGGGATTGGATCGCGCGACGGCGCTGGTGGCTGCGGCACATGCGTTGGGCGACGGGATAGCATATTGGCGGGAAAGTGAGCAAAGTTTGCGGCATCTCTTGCACGAGGCGGCCACGCCTGGCGGTGTAGCGGCTGCGACGATGGACGCGATGGATCGAGCTCGGTACGCACGAGTGGTAGAGACGGGCATTCGATCAGGTATCAAGCAGGCGCGGCGGAATGCCAGGGGTTCGTGGCCAGTTCATAAATGACTAAGTCAAGCTGTGGTGGAGTTGGCTTTAACCTGCGCCCGGCGGTTTACGACGCGGGGTTACCTTTGTCATCATCCGGCCTGAGCTCAATCTGCCACAATAAATAAGGTTCGCGCTTGAACCTGGTTTCCGGCGCGGGCGGGCGTTTATGGAAATCTCGACTCCCAAATCGATGCGGCGAAGCACGCGCGTACGCGTAGAAATTCCGGTGAGTGTCGTCAGCCTCGACCGGATGCGTCCTTTTGCCGATAAGTGCGTGGTGCTGGTGGCGAGCGCGCAGGGTTGCGGGTTTCGCAGTTCGCGCGCGCTGCAGTTGGAAACCCCGATCATGATCAGTGACTTGCCGGGCGGCGCCAGCGTGACCGCGCGGGTGGCGAACTGCCTTCCTGTGGGCACAGACGGAAAATACTTTCTGATTGGTGCGTCCCTCTATACGCACGGAAATGTGTGGGGAGTTGCGGACCCTCCGGAAGACTGGAGGGTTGCAGCGCAGAGCAACCCAGCTCCAAACAACGGAGCTCCGCTGTCTGAGAAGGACAGCGCCAAGGCAGCCGCGGCTGCGCGCGCGAGTTCGCAGAAGGGCGTCTGGCCCTACAACGTGTTCTCCCATGGGGCCGAGGCTCCTCTCGGGCGCAAGTAAACTCTCCACAGGCCGCAATCGAAGAAACAATTCCGAATGTTGTTCTTTGGTAACTTCGTCAACCGTTCTGGCGCTGCCATACTTTGGGCAAGCCTATGTCCGAAGAGCCAGAATCGACGGTGCGGGTTGTGCCAGCCAAAGAATTGACCGAGCGTCCATTTCGCATAAAGCTGCGGGGATCCCTGCTCGTACTGGTGCGGTTGCCCAACAAGCGTTCTCTGCGAGGGGCATTTCACCAACTTTCCATCTCAGGCGGAGTCATTCATCTGGAAAAGCCGCTGGATGAGAAATTGGAAGTGGAGTTGATCTTCCACATCAAGGATCAGACGATTCGCAGCAAGGCGCAAATGCTCTTTCCGATGTGGGCGACGCAAGGATGGATGCAGCCGTTCCGGTTTGTGAGTTTGACAGAGTCGAGCCAGAAGATCTTGGAGACGGGACTGAAGGCGTTTGTCGGAGAAGCCGCGAAGGGTGCGGGCGCCGGGGCCTGATTCGACATAGCCTTGCCGTCTAAAACTAAATACAGATTTCCGGCCTCCCATTCGGGGCGCCTTTCACGTTCTGCTTAGCATCTTTTGCAATCGACCCTTCGACCGCGGAGCTGGTTCGCTTTTCGGACCACATCCTCCTCCTTTAAATGAGAATTCCCAGGTCCGTATTGGACCGCATGAGGTTACTCCAGTCACGTTGGTTACTCGGAGGGATCAGCCTATGATCCGGGGAAAGGAACCTTGTCATGAAACGGCTCACCTTTGTTGTTTCACTCACCAATAACGACAACGACTATCAGCAGGAGCAGGCGGCGGCGGCGGAAAAGGCTGCGCGGCGATTCGGTGTGGATGTGAAAATCATTCACGCGAACAACGATGCCCTGGCCCAGAGCCAGCAGCTTCTGCACTACGTGCAGGATTCTTCGGTGGCGCGTCCGGACGCGATCATGTTTGAACCGTCGGGCGGGACAGCCTTTCCGCAGGTGGCGCGAGCTGCGGCTGCGGCAGGGATTGGTTGGGTCGTGCTGAATCATGAGGTAGATTATGTGCACGAACTGCGGCGGACATTCAAAGTGCCGGTGTTTGCGATCAGCTCCGATCACCAGGAAGTAGGAAAGATCCAAGGTCAGCAATTTGCGGCGTTGCTGCCAAACGGCGGCTCAATGCTCTACATCGAGGGACCGGCGAACAGTTCGGCGGCAAAAGAGCGCTCGGCAGGAATGATGAAGGCCAAGCCGGCGAATATTCAGATCAAGACGATGCGGGCCAATTGGACCGAAGAGGGTGCCTACCGCATTGTGAGTTCTTGGCTGCGCCTGCGCACTTCGCTGGAGAGCCACATCGATCTGGTCGGCGCGCAAGACGACAGCATGGCGATGGGCGCGCGAAAAGCCTTCAATGAAATCGGCGAGATGGAGCGGGCGCGGTGGATGAAAATTCCGATTACCGGTTGCGATGGCATGCCGAACACCGGGCAAGCCTGGGTGAAGAACGGCACGCTGGCGGCCACGATTTTTATCCGTCCGAACACCGATCTGGCGATTGAGATGTTAGTCGAGGCTTTCAAGAATGGATCCACTTTGCCGGAAAATAAAGTAACTCAGCCGGAATCTGTGCCGCCCATAGCGGACCTCGCGGCGCGCAGCAAAACGTTGTCCAAGGCCGCGAGAATTTAGGCCAAGCACCTGCGCATTCGATTCTTCATGAAGGCGTCCCAAAGTGGGACGCCTTTTTCTTCGCTGCCATGGCGGCGCCGCGCAGCTTCAGTGATTGAAGTCACCAGCCGTACTGATTGCCCGCACATTCAATCGAGTATTGCCAACCTAGTGTGACCTCCATTGTGCCCAACCTCGGGCGTTAGGCAATTTCGCCTTTCCGGGCACGGTTGCAGTAAGGCAGAACTTGGATGTTGCTCCGACCCAGAAGGGAATACTCGCTATGCGGATGTTGAAGGAATGGGCGCGCATTTTTTTGTTGGTGATACTGGCGGTCGGACCGCTGGTTGCCGGAGAGAAGAATGGGCCTGTTACAAAACCAAGCGCGAATCTGGCGTCGACCGAAATGCCGCCGGCTTCCGTTAGTTCCAGACTGACTACGGCTGGAGCCGATGCGAACATTACGGCGCTGCTCGGCGTGCTAGTTATGAAAGGCGTGCTGGAACCGGGCGAGGCCAGCGCGGTTCAAAGCGCGGGACATGATGCGCAGTTTCAGCTACTGGTGGAAGCACTGGCGCGCAAGGGTATATTGAGCGCGAGTGATTTATCCGCAGCACGTTCGCCTCGTGCGTCAGGAAACGTAGTGGAAGGCGCGCCGTCAGAGGCCGTTCAAACTCCAACTCCGGCGAAGGCTCCAGTAGCGAAGGTTGTCCCTGCGATCGCGCCGTTGCGAGTTTTGCAATTAGAACCGTCTGCGGTCAATGGGATAGTGCCTGACATCAAGCTGGGGAGCGGGGCGAAGATCAAACTATATGGGCTGGTGAAGGCGAGTGTGATTTATGACAGCTCGGCTCCCTATGGAACCGACATGCCGCTGCCCGGTTTCATTAACACTGGGACGACCGCGGGCATGATGGCGTTTGATCCGGGCCCGAACGGAGCTCCCGAGTTTCACGCTAAGGCGCGGTTTATGCGACTGGGGACGAATTTCGAATGGCCCGATGCGGGTGAGAATACATCCATTACGGGCAAGTTCGAGTTCGACTTCGAGGGAAATTTCACGCGGGACTTGAACCGGAATATATCGACGGTACGGTCGAGCCAGGCGTCGATCCGGCTGGCCTACGGGAGAGTCGATCATCGCTTTAATGAAACGACCAGCGCGTTTGCCTTGTTTGGCCAGGATTGGACTCCATTTGGTTCGTCCACGCTGCCAGCGATCTATGAGACCACCGGGATGGGCCTGGGATTCGGAACATTGTACGAGCGGGCGCCGCAATTCCGATTCGGGGTGGGACGCAAAATCGGAGGTTCGCGCAACCTCTTTTTCCAACCCGAATTTGCCGTGGTCATGCCCGCCTATGGGAACGATCCGAAGGCTATCGACAATCAGCTGGGATATGGCGAGAGGCAGGGTGCGGACTCGGCACGGCCGGCGATTCAGGGTCGCATCGTGACGCAGTGGCAACTGGATCGGGCTCCAGCTGTGGCGCCAGCGCAATTGATTTTCAGCGGGGTGCATGGCGATCGAACCGCACTGGTGCGCGCCGCGGATGTGCCATTGTGCCTGGCCACGACGGCGGGTTGTCCGGCGAATGCAACGGTATTTCAGGAAGCGTTTGCGACCGGGGCGCAGGTGAGCAGCGCGCGCTGGGGATATACCGCAGAACTGCAACTGCCGACGCGGTGGCTGACGATCAGCACAAAGTACTGGAGGGGTGCGGACCTGCGCTGGTACTTCGTCGGCAGCCTGCTTTCCAACTACAACGACAAGGGAGTATTTGATTCGGGTTCGCCTCTGGTCGATGGGCTCTCAAACGACGGGTCGTCGGCGGTGGTGTTCGGGTTGCGGAATGGCGCCGGAGCAATTGCTCCCCAGAGACCGGTAAGATCGCAGGGTGGATTTATCAATGTCGGATTGCCCCTGGGACGCATTTTCGAAGCCGATCCAAGCGGGCGGAACGCGGGATGGACACTGTATCTTCACTATGCGTTCGATGATGCATTCGCCAGTGATGTGCGAAAGATCGGGAACACCCGACAAAAGAACGATCTGGCGGCGGCTACCCTGAATTGGAAGATGAATAGCCTGGTCACGTTCACATGGGAGCAGTCGTACTACCGTACGCGAGCCGTCGGGGATCCGACGGGCGTTACACCGTTCCCGCTCTACCGTGGGGTGCCATCGCGGCAATGGCAGGATATTCGAACGGAAATTGGTCCCACGTTCAGTTTTTAACAATCTGTTAACACGGGCATGGCAGCGTACTGGATGCGCACCGTGCCCGTGTCCGTTTCTTCGGGCAACTTGACAGGCGGGAGTAATCTTGCGGTCAGTCGCTGTTGAAGCCTCGGCGTAGAGAATTGGGGAGACTTTCATCTCGATGGAAGAAGGGAAATCTATGGCAGACGCCACAAGAGATTCGGGCGTTGTTCAGTCAAAGCAATATGAGGCGTCGCAGTCAACCTGGGACGAGATCGCGGAAAGCCAGGCATTCAAGGACCTGATGGCGACGAAGAGGATTTTCATCGTGCCCGCATTCATATTCTTCGTCGTGTACTACTTTGCCTTGCCCGTGCTGGTGGGGTACGCTCCCGAGTTCATGTCAACCAAAGTGATCGGGCCGGTGAATCTGGCTTACCTGTTTGCGTTGTCACAATTCTTTGTGGCGTGGCTCATTGCGGGACTTTACGTCAGGGCGGCGAACGATTTCGACCGCCTGGCAAAGGACATTCTCGAGAGGGCCGAAAACGACAAGGGAGGCAAGTAGCCATGTCGAATATCCCGCTGATTATGTTTCTGGTGTTCATCGCGATCACGCTCGGCATTACGTATTGGGCCTCCAGGCGCTCGTCGGGTTCCAGTGCCTATTTTGCCGCCAGCCGGCAGATCAAGGGCTGGCAGAACGGAATCGCGGTGGCGGGCGATTACATGAGTGCGGCGTCGTTCCTGGGGATCGCAGGCATCATCGCGTTTCAGGGATATGACGGCTTTCTGTTTTCCGTGGGCTGGCTGGTTGCGTACCTGACAGTCTTGCTGGTGATTGCGGAACCGCTGCGTAACGCAGGTAAATACACCATGGCCGACGTGCTGGCCTACCGGCTGAAACCTAGGCCGGTGCGAGCGATGGCGTCTCTCAGCACGCTGACGGTCAGCACGTTTTACATGATCGCGCAGATGGTCGGCGCTGGAGCTCTGGTAAAACTGCTGCTCGCAGGCAAGGTCACCTACAACCAGGCTGTGATTGGAGTGGGCATCCTGATGATTGTGTACGTGGTATTCGGCGGCATGCTGGCAACCACGTGGGTGCAGATAGTGAAGGCTGTGCTGCTGATGGCGGGAACTCTCCTGTTGAGCATCCTGGTGATGGCGCACTTCCACTTCAGCTTTGGCGAATTTTTTGGTGCCATTTCGCATGTAACCTATCACGATGCCAAGGGACAGGAAGTGGTCAAAGACTTCCTGACGCCGGGGCTGCGCTTCAAGCCCCCATACGGGCCGCTTGACCTGATTTCACTCGGGCTCGCGCTCATCTTCGGAACCGCGGGATTGCCGCACATTCTAGTCCGTTTCTACACGGTGCCCGACGCGAAGACGGCGCGGCATAGCGTGGTCTGGGCGATGGTGTTAATTGGAAGCTTCTACATCATGACGACCTTCCTGGGATTCGGAGCAGCCACCATTGTCGGGCCCGACTTCATCAAGGTGCATGGGGGCACGAATATGAGCGCGCCGCTGCTGGCAAACGCGCTGGCCGGGAGCATCTTCTTTGCGTTCATCTCGGCGATCGCGTTTGCGACGATCCTCGCCGTAGTGGCGGGATTGACGATCAGCGCCACGACCTCGTTCTCCCACGATTTCTGGACTAACGTGATCCACAGCGGGGTAGAACGCAAGCCGGGGGAAGAAGTGCTAGTGGCGAGGATCTCGGCGTTTGTGGTGGGAGGAGTGGCGATTGCGATTGCCATCGTGCTGGGTCCGACGGCCAACGTGGCATTTCTGGTGGCGCTGGCCTTTGCGGTAGCTGCATCGGCGAACCTGCCAGTGATCGTGCTGTCGATTTTCTGGCGGCGGTTCAATACCATGGGTGCGGTTTCCGGGCTGGCAGTGGGACTGCTAGCTTCGATCGGACTGATTTTGGTGAGTCCGAGCTTGATGGCGATCGATCCTCCAACGGTCACCGGCGCAGCGCGGCACTTGATCCAGGCCAAAGCATGGTTCCCCCTGGAGAATCCCGGCATCCTGAGCATTCCTTTGGGATTTATTGGGGCGATTGTCGGGACCCTGATCAGTCACGAGCCAACGTCGCAGCACAAGTTCAACGAGTTGATGGTGCGGTCGAATACAGGCCTGGGGGCGGAGAAGGCGTCGGCGCACTAAACCTGGATTCTGATGGGAGGCACCCCGGTTTCCATTGAGCCTGTCGAGGCGGAGGGCAAGATGCCCTCCGGACAGCCGGCGGGACGCCAGCGCTACGGAGAACCACCCGCGAATATGCTAGATTGAGTTCGCGGGCCCATAGCTCAACGGTTAGAGCAGCAGACTCATAATCTGTTGGTTCTAGGTTCAAATCCTAGTGGGCCCACCAACGGATTGCGGTGACTTATCCCGTCACATCGTTAGCGGCGGAGTGGTTGTTCGGCGTGTGTGGTAGATCAGATCCGGGCTGAAAACTGGATGACCCGTCTTCCCGAAAATCCTTCCTTAAATCTGAAATTAGCCGCTCTGCTGGGCGTTGTCCTCTTTCTCTCCTTTACATATTTCTATGAAGGCGGTGGGTGGAATCAGAACTCCCGCTTCGATCTGCTGCGCGCCATCGTCGAGAAGCACACGTTGCAGATTGACGCTTACCACGAGAACACACAGGACAAGGCCCACTTTCGGGGGCACTACTATTCCGACAAAGCTCCCGGGCTGGTCTTTCTGGCGGTGCCCTTTGCTCTCGCCGCGCGGCCGTTACTGCGAATTACCGCGACTGATCCCGAATCGGTGCGCGGAGAATTTGCGCTGTCTTACGGGGCCAGCGCGTTTGCAGTAGCGCTCCCGACCGCGCTTGCCGGAGTGTGCCTGTTTTTTCTCGGGCTGCGCTTTGGAGCGAGTTCGGCAGGAGCCGCCTTCAGTGTGCTGGTCATGGGGCTGGGCACGCCGATCTGGGCCTATGCGAGTTTATTTTGGGCGCATGCGCTGGTGGGAGCGTGCCTGGTATTCGCCTTTGCGGCGGCGGTACAGTTGCGAGACAACGCCCGAGCACGAGCGGATTTTCTTTGGGCCTTGGCCGTGGGAGTTTCCGCGGGATGGGCGACGGTGACTGAGTACCCAGCGGCGCCGGCCTCGGCCATGCTCGCGCTTCTGGCTCTGTCGCAAGCCTGGCCGCGCGGCAATGCGGCGCGCTGGCGCGTGATCGCCGGGGTGAGCGTCGGGGCTGGATTCTGCATCGTCGTTTTGCTGGGCTACCTGCATGCGGCATTTGGGGCGTTTCGTCCGAGCTACTCCTACTACGATCCGAATTCGTTTTCGTTTATGCAGCAGCAGGGTTACATGGGGCTGACTTATCCTCACCCGGACCGGCTGCTGAAACTTTTATTTGGATGTGCGCGCGGATTATTCGTCGCTTCGCCGGTGATGCTGGCGGCCCCGGTGGGACTGTGGTGGTTAGCGAAAGGAAGGAATCGCGCCGCGGGATTCGTGGCTGGCGGGATCGCGGCCTACTACTTCCTATTTAACGCATCATTCTACTGGTGGAAGGCGGGGCTGACGTTTGGACCGCGATACGCGGGAGCTTCAATTCCCCTGCTATGTCTGGGGTTGGCGGTGGTGTGGGAGCGTGTGACGCCGGGGTGGCGCCGCGTGTTGGTTGGGCTTGCTGTGTGCAGCGTCTTTGTAGCTTTGATGGTGGTTGCGACGACTTCGCAATTGGCCATGCAGGATAGTTGTCCTCTGGTGCATACGGCGTGGCCGGCGTTCTGGTCAGGGCAGATGGCGGCGAATCGGGAGTCGATGTTGACGGTTGCGGAAGCGAGCGGCGGGTACGGAGCTTTCAATCTGGGGCAGTTGGTCGGTCTGCGTGGGCTCGCGAGCTTGATTCCGCTGTTGGGGATGTGGGGAATTGCGGGGTGGATCTGGGTCCGATTGAATCGGTCCAGGTGAGTAGGCCGGAAGTCCGTTCTCCGCAAAGTCAAAATCCCCGCCCTGTCCCTGCAGAAGGCGCAGGGACAAGGACGGGGCACCCGGGTTTGTTTTGTCTCCTGTAAGATAATCTTGACTTTATTTTTGAGAGGAATTATGGCGCACACCGTGTTTTGCGTGAAGTTTAAGAAGGAAATGCCGGGGCTGGATGAGCCGCCATTCGACAACGAACTGGGTCAGAAGGTCTACGACAACGTGTCCCAGGAAGCGTGGCGGATGTGGATGGAGCACTGCAAGATGCTGCTCAACGAGTACCGGCTGAACCCGGCGCGACGGGAAGATCAGGAAGTCATCGTGAAGCAGTTGGAGATGTTTTTCTTCGGCGAGGGTTCGGCCAAGCCGAAGGAGTTTGTGCCGCCAGCACAATAAGGCGGACCTCCGACCTCAGACCTCAGGGTAACGACTTTCGCTTTTTCGGTGTTCGGCGCCGGCTTCACGCGCCGATCGTTTCGGTGTGGCGCGGGCTTCCCAGGAATGGCAGGGTACCTAGCAAAAGAGTCAGGGCCGGGAACAATACCCAGATGAGCAGCATGATTCCGAACTGAATCCAGCGGAGAAAAGAGAGGCCATCGATCGCCAGGCCCCAGGGCAGCAGCAGAGCCATGGTGATCAGCATAGCGAGGGCCGGAGACAGCCCGGCGGCGAGGCGCGCCCAAGTCGTGCCCTGAGCCCGCTGTGACAAGTACGCTCCGAGAGCGCCGAAGACAGGCAAGCCCGCCAACCAGTGCCAGTACAACACAACGCCGGCGCCTTCGATCCACACGAGGCGAGGCTGAAGTCCGGCAAACTGAATCAGCATCAATAAGGCGCTGGCGCCCAGAAGAGTGAGTAGGGCCGGCATCCAAAGGCTTTTGGTGCGGTGATTCTCGGTGGACAGAACGCGCCAGTCTTCAACTTCCTGCAATGCAAGTTCGACTGCCTGCGCTTCGCTTTGGCCTTGCGCGAGCGCGACCTCGTACGTTTCTTCGAGATGAGCCGCCAATTCCGAGACGATTTCTTCGCTGCACGGCTGCGGTGCTGAGCAGGCGAAGCGCTCGCGTACCAACTTTTTCCAATCAGGCATGACTGACTCCGGCCAGGCTATCCAGGGCCTGGAAGAAGGAACGCCATTCTTCGCGCAATGGGGCGAGCTGGCGGCGTCCTGTTGGCGTGAGGCGATAGTAGCGCCGATCGCGTCCGGCTTCGTTGACCTGCCAGTGGCCTTCCACCCACCTGCGCTTCTCCATCTCGTAGAGCAGCGGATAGAGGGAGGCGAGGGTGAACTTGAGTGCGCCGCCGGTGCGTTCGCCGATTTGCTTCGAAATTTCGAAGCCGTAAAGTGGCTGTTCAGCCAGCAAAGAGAGGATGGCCAGTTCGCCGCTGCCTCGGGTGATTTTGGAGCGAATGCGCTTGGTCATATTCATTCCAGAATTGCAGTATAGGAATCCTATGTTGTGAGTATAGGAATCCTATATTCCGATGCAAGGTTACGAAGGTACAGAGGAAAGCAGGGGCAGGGCCCCAGGGCCAAACCTCGGACCTCGGACCTCGGACCTGCAGGATCGGCAGCGACGAGATTAGTCGAGCTTCGCTCGACCGGACAGCCGAGGGCGGCTGTCCCCACATGGGCTGTTGCCACGGCGATGTTGCTTCAGGAGATTCTTTCAGGACTTCTTTCCCCGGTTACCTCGCAGTTACATATGCACCAAAATTGATGCAGTGTTAATCAATCCGTAACATTTGGCTGCTACAACCGGGGTATGGATCTGCAGTTCTGCAATACGCTGATCCTCTCGGATCTGCACTTGGGTGCGGAGACGAGCCATGCGCGCGAGGCGACGCGCGTGCTCAAGCAGAACCGTTTCCAGAGGCTGATTCTGCTGGGCGACATATTCGCCGATCTCAACTTCGCCCGCCTTACCAAGGAGCACTGGAAATTTTTGGGATACATCCGGAAGCTATCCAATCCCAAGCGCAACATTGAGGTCGTGTGGGTCGAAGGGAATCACGATCACGGACTGAGCAACATCATGTCGCATCTAGTGGGAGTGCGTGTGTACCAGGACTATACCTGGGAATATCGCGGGCTGCGGCATATCGCGATTCACGGACACCAGTTCGACGGGTTCCAGGTGAATCGGTTGCGGCTGAGCAGGTGGGGAACGTCGCTGTATTTGCAGTTACAGAAATTGGATTTCAAGCACAAGCCGATCGCGCGACTCATCGACCGGCTGAATACCCGCTGGCTGCGCATGTCGTCCAAAGTGGCGGCAGGAGCGCTAGCGTACGCGCGGCATCATGAGGCCAAACGGATTTTTTGTGGGCACACTCATCAAGCGATGCAGGTGGAGCAAGACGGCATTAGCTACTACAACTCCGGTGGCTGGGTCGATTCACGACTTACTTATCTGACGATCGATGAAATGGGGGTACAAATCCATGAGTTTAACGAGCAGGAATGCGAACGAGTTAACGATCGTGATTCCGGCGAAGAACGAGGCGAAGCTGATTCCGCGGCTTCTGACTTCGCTGACGAAGCAGGATTACTCGAAGATGTCGAGTACGAGAGTGTTGGTCGCTGACGCGAACTCAACCGATGGTACGCCTGAGATCGTGCTGGGATTTCGCGACCGGCTGCATGTAAACGTCATCCGCGGGGGGATGCCCTCGGTGGGACGGAATCTGGGAGCGGCGCAGGCCGACACTACATACATCCTGTTTCTGGATGCGGATATTGAACTGGCCGACGAATCTCTGGTCCGGCGCTGCGTGGAGAAGGCCCAGAGCAAGCAACTGCACTGCCTGACCACGAACATATTGTGCAAGGAAGGTAGCTGGGCCGACAAGCTGCTGTATTTTGGCAACGATTTGTTCCAGTACTTGTCGTATCTGCACCGGCCGTTTGCCACCGGAATGTTCATGTTCTTTGACCGCAAGAAATTCTGGGAACTGGGTGGTTTTCACGAGCAGATTTTGTTTGCCGAGGATTACCGGTTAAGCCAGCAGGTGGAGCGGAAACGGTTTGCGGTCGTACGCGGGGGAGTTTATACAACAAATCGGCGGTTCGAGCGTATGGGAAGGATGCGGGTGGGATGGCTCTTCCTGAAGACCGCGATGAATTACTGGAACGAGAAGTATTTTCTGCGGGATCATAAATATTGGGCGGAGCCGGAGAGCGCTCCCCCGAGATCCGCTTAACGATTTTTGCAGTGGCCACAAGGACCAGGATTCAGTCAACCAGCTGAATCCTGCTTTATTTTGTTGAAGTCATCAAAAGTGGATTACCACGCCGGTGGAGAAGCGGGCGTTGCCCTGCGCCTGGTGGAACAGGCTAGTGTGGATGTAGTCCCCCTCAAAGCGCCATCCGATGATATGAAAGACACGATAATCCAGACCGCCGCCGAGCCCGCTGGCGAAGGAGGTATCGGAACCGAGGCCGTTGGTGCTCGCGTGGCCGACTCCGAAGAGAGCCTCAGCAAAAAGACGTATTTTTCCTACTGAGAATGACGCCCGCGGTCCGAACAATACGTTGTCCACATGCGTGCTGATGTTGGAAGGGCAACCGCTGGTTGGACAGGCTACGCCTGGGGGAGTGAAATTGAGCGAGCCATAGTTGGCGCTGATATCGGCGACGATGCCGACGAAGGGAAAGATTTTACCTTCCAGAGATCCGTCCCATCCATTGAGACCGCTGCGCCGCGCGGCGACGTCGGTACTGTAATAAGAATATCCAGCGAAAATATTGCCCGCCGTTGGTATTTGGGCCGAGGCGAGTGTGGCGAAGCCCGCCAGAATAACGATGATCCCAATAAGCTTGCGCATATCCAATCCTTTCTGTGCGTTCCGAACCTTAAGGAACCGGAAAGTTTTTGGATGCACCGCGGCGGAAATCGGTGGCACAGAATGGGTCTAATGAACTATCGGTAGGGTCAGAACCGCCAGACGATTCCGGTCGAAGCGCGGTAGTCATTTTGCGTGGCGCTGGCGTAATGCGTGTGCATGTAGTCGCCCTGAAAGCGCCAGGAGAAATTCTTAAAAGGGATCTTGTAATCGAGGCCGCCGCCCACATCGATTACTAGCGGGTTATAGACGAAGCCGCTCGAGTCCAAGTGACGGATGCCAGCCATGGCATGAATGAAGGGACGCACTTCCCCATATTCGCAGAGAGTCGCGGGCCGCCCACGATGTTGTACTGCTTAACGCCGCTACGATAGAAGCCGCTGCCGTCGACCACCAGGCCGAGACGAGGAAAACGAGCGAAGGGGAGGTCCTCAAATGAGCCATTCCATCCGCGATAGCTTTGCTTGTTCACGACGTTGGTGAGTTGGCCATAAGAGACGCCGGCGTAGACGTTTCCACTGGGTAAGAGTCCGTTAAATTGTGCTGACATCGGGACGGAAAACAGCATCAAGCCGAGGAACGCCAGCACAGCGGCAGCAGTTTTCGACACGAAATATTCCTCCCCGGCGGTCGCGCCGGCAAAAAAGGGCAATTTAATCAACGAAATCCGTTAGATGCAGTGTACCGGATGGCCAAGATGTCTCGGGTGACAAATTTTGTCCGCCCCGGCAGTCTAAAGCGGGTAGCCAATCACAGAAAATTTACCAGATTTTGATGGTGCCAAAACGTGACCATCCGCGTCTATCCAGTAACATGCAACCTATGGATATCAATTGGCAAACTTGGGGGCATCCGGCTGGCCCGGTTGTCTGTGGAGCAGCAAAGGAGTCGAAGTTGAAACTCAGTCTTGAAACTCGGAATCGTGGGGACGTTATAATCGTGCATTGCCAGGGACGAATTGTGTATCGCGATGAAGCGGTCGCGTTGTCGCGGGTTGTGGGAGACGTCCTGAAGCGCGGGAGCAAACTGGTGCTTGAACTGAGCGGTGTGAGTTCCATTGACAGCGCCGGGATTGGCGAACTGGCACTATTGCAAACCTGGGCACAAGAGAGGAATGCGGAATTGAAGTGTGCTGGGGCAAATCACGTGGTGCGGACCTTGCTGGATCTCACGAATTTGGATTCGGTGGTTGAGGTGCACCCCAGCCTGGACTCTGCGTTGGAATCGTTCCGCGAGGAGACAATTTGCGCGGATTGTTAGAAGACTGAAGTCAGATTGCAGATTTCAGATTGTAGATTTCAGAATCATGCGGAGCAGAGATCACCTCTGCTCCGTATGATTTTGTGGAATCCCTAATTCTCACGCTGGAAACGGTAGCGGCCTTTGCGTTCCAGGGCGATGGCTTCTACAACTTTCAGGAAGGCGCGGGCTGCGTGGGAGAGGTTCGCGTCTTTGCGGTAGATGAGGCGCAGCTTCCGTTTCAACTGCAGTTCGCGGACCGGGATGCGGACAAGTTCGCCGCGAGCGATTTCATTCTCCACACTGATTTCGGGCAGGAAAGCTACACCATTTCCCATCGCGACGTATTGCTTGATGGCCTGCAATGTGGGCAATTCGAGATCCATGTGCAGCGGTGTTTTGTGGCTCTTGAAGAGCTGGATCACTTTCTCACGATACGGAGAAGACACGATGTGGGCCACGAACGATTCCGCACCGAGCTGACGGATACTGATCTCTGAAGCGGACGCAAGCGGATGAGTCGGCGGAACCACGAAGGCCAGTTCGTCCAGGAATATAACAACCGAGTGCAGGCTGGCTTCCTGAGGCTCGTAGGAGAGTACGCCGAATTCGACGCTATAGCGCAAGACGTCATCGGGGATATGGCTGCCCAGAGCGCGTTCGACCGTGATCTTGATCATGGGATGCAGGCGGCGGAATTCGGCCAGCACGGGCAGCAGGTACAAGAGCGGTGAATTCGTTGGCCGCGATGACGAGCTTGCCTTTCTGCAGTTCGCGGAGTTCCGAAAGAGATTCCGTGGCCTCGCCGCGGAGATTGATCAGCTTTTCGGCATATTCGTAGAGAACCTTGCCCGCATCGGTCAATACGCCTTCGCGGGAGGAGCGGTCGAACAGGGCCTCGCCGAGTTCGTCCTCCAGCTTGCGGATGGTCTGGCTCACGGCCGACTGAGTGCGAAAAAGCTTGTCGGCGGCGCGGGAGAAGCGGTGCTCGCGGGCGACGGCGAGAAAGACTTCCAGTTGGGAGAGTTCCATGGCGCCTCCTTAATTGATTTCGACGAACTATTAGAAATACTTATACTACAATAATATCTAATGGTTACTGAAGAAATATAAGTTTTGCTTCTACGCTCGTTATCCGTACCATAGAGGACAGCAAAGGTAGGTTTTCTTCGTCCGGCGGAGGCTGAGCCGTTTGACGGGGCGAGGGCGACCCTTCGCGACAGCCGGCAGACGCCAGCGCCAGGTGCGCTACAGGAAGGGTTTATGGACAGAGCGAGCACGAATTACCGTTTTTGACACCACTCTTCGCGACGGCGAGCAGTCCCCGGGCTGCAGCATGAACCAGCAGGAAAAGCTGCGGCTGGCGCATCAACTCGACCGCCTGGGCGTGGACGTGATCGAGGCCGGCTTCCCCATTGCCTCCGAGGGCGACTTCGAGTCGGTGAAGGCGATCGCGGCTGTGGTGCGGCGTCCGATCATTGCGGGCCTGGCGCGCGCCTGCAGGCCGGACATCGAGCGGGCCTGGGAAGCGTTGAAGGAAGCGGCGCGTCCGCGCATTCACGTGTTTCTGGCGACCTCCGACATTCACCTGCAATACAAGCTGCGCATCACGCGCGACCAGTGCGTGGCGCAGGCGCGTGAAGCCATTCGGCTCGCCAAGTCGCTGTGCGACGACGTGGAGTTTTCGCCGGAAGACGCGACGCGCACCGATCCCGATTTTCTCTGCCAGCGTGCTCGAAGCCGTCGTCGAGGCGGGCGCCACCACGCTGAACATTCCTGACACGGTCGGCTACACCGTGCCCTCGGAGTTCGGCGAGTTGATCGCGATGATCCGCGAGGCGGGTGAAGGGAATCGAGAACGTCACCATCTCCGCGCACTGCCACAACGATCTTGGCATGGCGGTCGCCAATGCGCTGGCAGCAGTGGCCGCGGGAGCGCGGCAGGTCGAGTGCACCATCAACGGCATCGGCGAGCGCGCCGGCAACGCGTCGCTGGAAGAGATTGTGATGGCGATGCGTGTGCGCCCGGATCGTTACCCCTACGAGACCGGCGTGGTCAGCGAGCAGATTTTCGCCGCCAGCCAGATGCTGAGCGAGATCACGGGCGTCCCGGTGCAGCCCAACAAGGCCATCACCGGACGCAACGCGTTCGCCCACGAGGCGGGCATTCATCAGGATGGCGTGCTGAAGAATCCGCTGACCTACGAAATCATGACGCCGAAATCGGTCGGCGTGCCCGATTCGAAGCTGGTGCTGGGCAAGCACTCCGGACGTCACGCGCTGAGCTATGCGCTGCGAGCAACTTGGGCTACCAGTTTGACCGGCGGGCGCTGGACGACATCTACCGCCGCTTCGTGCGGCTGGCGGACAAGATCAAGCATGTCGAAGATCATCATCTGCTGGAACTGATTCGCGACACGCACAAGCCCTCAGGATCGGCGACGCCGCTGATCGAGCCCATCGTCCCGGCGGCAACGCAGCGGTGGTCAATGCTCCACCGACGGAGTCTGGCAGAAGCCATTCGCAGCGGCACAGACCAACGCGTTTGGCGTGCCTTTGCCGGTTCACGAGATCCCCATCACGAGCAGACACAGCAGGAAGACTACCTCTGGGGAGTGTAGCGGATTGAGCAATTGGGTAATTTGGTAATTGGGAAATTGTAAGAGTCGCTTTGATCGCCGGTTCGCGGCTTTCTTTTCCACGGCGCGTGTAGAATTACCAATTGCAAAATTTCCAATTTCCCAATTACGAAATTCCTCATGCTTCTAAATATCACTGTTCTTCCCGGCGACGGCATCGGTCCGGAAGTCACTGAGCAAGCCGTCGCTTGTTTTGCAGGCCGTGGCGGATGCTTTGGCCATCAACTTGCAGCTTCAAGCAAAAGCTGATCGGCGGAGCCGCGCTCACGACGGTCGAACGATCCGCTTGCCAGCGGACACCGATTCAGGCCTGCCTGGCGTCTTCGGCCGTGCTGCTGGGCGCCGTGGGCAGTCCGGCGTTCGATCACAATCCTGGGCACCTGCGGCCCGAGGCGGGATTGCTGCGCATCCGTCGAGAGCTGGGAGCGTACGCCAATCTGCGTCCGGCCGTGTTCTTTCCGGCGCTGGAAGATTGCTCTCCGCTGCGCGCCGAGATCGTGCGCGGGACCGACATCATGATCGTCCGCGAACTGCTTGGCGGAGCCTACTTCGGCCAGCCGCGCTCGATCGAGGGCGAGGCCGGATCGCGCAGTTGCCGTCAACACCATGCGCTACAGCGAACCGGAGATTGAGCGCATTGCGCGCGTGGCATTCGAGCTGGCGATGCAACGCGCAAGCGCAAAGTTCTCTCGGTGGATAAGTCGAACGTCCTCGAGTGCTCGCGTCTGTGGCGCGAAGTGGTGACGCGCATCGGCGAAGGATTATCCCGAGGTGAAGCTCTGGCACACAGTATGTCGACTCGGCGGCCATGTTGCTCGTCCAGACGCCCCACGAGTTCGATGTCGTGCTCACCGAGAACATGTTTGGCGACATCTTGTCCGACCAGGCCGGAGGCGTCGTGGGATCGCTGGGCCTGCTCGGCTCGGCCAGCATTGGCGGCCCGGTCGGACTCTACGAACCGGTGCACGGATCGGCGCCGGACATTGCAGGCAAGGGCATCGCGAATCCGCTGGGAGCGATTCTTTCGGTGGCGATGCTGTTGCGGCATTCGCTTTCATTTGGAGAAAGAAGCGGCCTGCATAGAGAACGCGGTCTCAGCAGTCCTGTCGCAAGGCGCGCGGACGGCGGATCTGGCGGGGAAGTCGCATGCGGCAATCTCGACGGCCGAGATGGGGCGGCGAGTGGTGGAGGCGGTCAAGGGGAAAGATTCTGCCTCAATAACGGCCGCGGTCAGGCGCGGGCTAGCGCTGCCGTGTATACTTTCCGGTCAGCGAATACCAGCGGACCCGCAGCATCTCCGAAGAACATGCGGGCGCCGTCGATCAGAGGATTAATGCGCGTCCCGCCGCTGTGTCCCCAGGCTACGGGAATCTCCTCGACCTTGAATCCCGACTTTCGCGCCAGGAAGAGAATCTCAGGATCGAATCCCCAGCGCTCGATTTTCTGCAGCGGGAAAATGGCTTGTGCGGCCGGCCGTTTGAAGGCTTTGAATCCGCACTGGGTGTCTTTGAATTTGAGCCCGAGCGTGAGGCGCAGCAGCAGATTGAAGACGCGGCCGAACAGTTGGCGGTGCAGTGGCTGGCGCTGCGTCTGCGTTTCGGCGCGCAGCCAACGCGAGCCGATCGCGATATCCGCGCCGTCGTCCAGAGCACTCAGAAGCTTTGGGGCCTCCTCAATCGGCGAGGAGAGGTCCGCGTCCGTGAACAGAACGATGTCCCCCTGTGCATTGAGCACACCGTTGCGGACGCTGTAGCCCTTGCCGCGATTGCCGGGATTCTCCACCAGTCGAAGTGTGGGATCTTTGGCCGCGAAGGATCGGATGATATCCGCCGTGTTGTCGCGCGAGCCGTCATTCACGACGATGACTTCAACATTCCACCGCTGGCTGTGAACGTAGGAGAGAACCCTTTCGAGGCTGGCGGCTAGGCGTGCACTTTCGTTGTATGCGGGAATGACGATGCTATGAGTCGGGTTCAAGAAGTTGTCGTGATCGCTGAGGTCGATTATCAGCGCTTTGCCATTGTATTTGGTTTGGAGGTTTCAGCAAACGAAGAGTGCACGGCAATGCATTAACCACGAAGGACACGAAGTTACACGAAGAAAGGCGCCGAGTTGGGTTGACTGACCACTGACCACTGACCACTGACCACTGCTCTACGCTACTTGGCTTTTCAGCTCCAGCATGGAAAAGTATTCAGCGACCAAGTCGGCGTCCCAGAGGCCGCGGCTGGCTTCTTCGCGCATAGTCTGGGCTGCCTGTTCGTGGGTCTGGGCCGGCTTGTAGGAGCGCGCGGTGCGGAGCGCATCGTAAACATCGACAACCTGCAGAATCCGGGGAAGCAGGGGGATCTCCGAGGCCACCAGCCCGTCGGGATAGCCGGAGCCATCGGAATGCTCGTGATGGTGGCGAATGATCGGCAGAACCAAGGCCAGCGAGTGAAGGGGCTTGCAAATATTTTCGCCGGTGATGGGATGAAGCTTCATCACCTCCCACTCGGCGGGCGTGAGCGTGAGATCCCGGCCTTTCTTGAGAATCTCATCGGGGACGGCGATCTTCCCGATGTCATGCAGATACCCGCCGCGCTTGAGGGCAAGGATGGAATCCTCGTCCATGCCCAGATGACGGCCCAGATCGGCGGCGTGAACGGATAGCCGCTCGCAGTGGCCTTCCGTGTAAGGGTCGCGGCCTTCAACAATCAGGCCGAGCGTGCACAGGACGGAATCCGCATTTTCCAGTTCGTCAGTGAATTCCTTCAGGCGGAGCAGGGATTTTACGCGGGCGATGAGTTCCTCTGCGAGCACGGGCTTGTTGAGGAAGTCATCGGCTCCGGCCTCGATGCCGCGGACCTTATCACTGCTGTCGCTCAGTCCCGTAATCAAAACGAAGGGGATTAAACGAGTTGCAGGATTGTCTTTCAAAGTGCGACAGAACTCGTAGCCCGACTTGCCCGGCATCATGACGTCGGAGAGGATGAGGTCGGGGAGTTGTCGGTGCACCTCGGCCTCGGCCTGCTCGGCGTTGGAGGCAGTGATCACGTCGTAGCCGCGGATGGTGAGCAGTTGGCTCATCAGCCCGGCAATGCTGGCCTGATCGTCGACCACCAGAATGCGCGGAGCGCGGCGTCTTGGTAGAAGTTCTCCCATCTCTTTATAAGAGGCGGCTTCCCCGATCAAAGTTGTCCGGCCGCCGAAGCGAGGGTGGGAGTGGGGGAATGGGCTCATCAGAAGATCGGCCTTCTATTCCTTCAGATTCTAACGCGAAATCTATGGTTTAAGCTCAGACTCGCGAAAAATTCGCCTGCAACACTAACAGCAATGAACAGCATTGGCTATTCCCAATTTGGGTCATATCCGATTGTTTTGTGATCAGCAACCTTGCCCGCTGGGTATTGCATAACTACGCTAACGGGCATGGAACGGGGTTGGACTTTTCGAGTAACCATCACTGCCATCTGTGTCGTATCGCTGGCAACATTCGTAGCAGCCGCAACTAAAGTACACGTCATCACATTTGGCAAGTGGATCGGGGTGGAGTGCTTTGCAGGAACCGCGGACAAACCTCTCGCGATCAAGGTTCGGGCGCTGGTCGTGGACGGACGCGTTAAAGAGTACATTGTCGGTGCTCCCCACGATGTCACCGAACACCTGTTTGTTGCGCGCCGCGCATTTCGCGTGAATGACGGGCTTCCGGAGGACACTGGTCCGCGCTGGCAATGGCAGCGTGGGGGATGGCTGCTCGTGGATCGTGCGACGGGGCGGGTTGCGCCCATCACCTTGCCGGAGTTCGATGCTTACTATTCCGCGGCGAGTTGGTATCGGGACTACGTGGCGTATTGCGGGGTGGCCGACGATGGCAAGAAGATGTACGCCGTTGTAGTGCAGATGGGGCGGCGCAAGCCGGTCCTTAAGAAAATGTTGACTGCTTCACTTTCCGACGATGCCGCTCCAGACTCGGCTTGCCCCGCGCCAAATTGGCAGCGAAATCCAGTGCGGGTCCGATTTGAGCCAGCCGTGGGCGAGAAACAGGCATTTGCGATCCGTGGGACGATCGTTGATATGGTCAACGATGCGGAAGAAGAAGAATGAGTTCGCCTCAGGCCCGGACCTCGCTATGGTTCTCAGATATCGGGCCGCCGTATCATCGGGCGCCCTTCGGATGGTGGAGGTGCGGCGGGCGAGGCGCCCTCCGGACAGCCGCCGAGACAGCGGCGCTACGAAAAAGTTCTGATTGTGTTTTTAGTCTCCGGCAGCTTCGACCGCAGGCAATTCTTCCGATAGTGTCTTCTCTTTCACCTTCGCACTGGTAACCAAGACCACGGACAAGACAACGATTGCGCTTCCGGCGAGAATGAAGCGGTCGACGCGTTCGTGCAGGATGAGCCATCCTAGAAAGACGGCTACGACGGGATTGACGTAGGCGTAGGTTGAGACCTTGGAAGTCGGAACATGCTCCAGTAACCAGATGTAGGCGGTGTAGCCGATCCAGGAACCGCACACAACAAGGTACGCGACGGCGCCCAGGCCGCGGGGCGTCCAGGTGACGTGGTGTAGATCGCCGGCGAAGAGCGCGAAGACGAAGTTACCCACGCCGGCTGCGACGACTTGCCACCCGGTAGAACTAAAAACGTCCATTCCAGATTGCCAGCGTTTAGAAAGTACCGACCCCAGGGCCCAGCTGAAAGATCCGCCCACCAAACTGATCGAGGCCCAGAGCTCGCGGTGGCCCAGCGTACCAGTTTGCAGTTCGGGCCAGAACAGGACGAACAGGCCCAGAACTCCGAAGGCGAGCCCCGCTTTGCCGCGGCCGGAAATGTGATGGTCGCCAAGCAGCAGGGAATCTAGTACGAGAAACCAGAGTGGGGTGATGGCAATAATGAGTGCCGCCAGCCCAGTCGATACCGCCAATTCTGCGTAAGAGAGAGTGAGGTTGCCTCCCATGAGCAGTAAAAGTCCGACCACAGCAGCCAGTCCGATCTGGCGCGCAGAGTAGAAAATTCTACGTCCGGTTGCGGCGCAGACGGCGAGCATCACCACACCGGCGACAGAAAAGCGCAGAGCGCACATCAAGGCGGGAGGAATGTTCTGGACAGCGATATCAATACCGAGATACGTGGAGCCCCAAAACAGGTACACGAGCCCGAAGGCAAAGATCACCATCCACCGGCTTGGGCGCTGAGCGGAACGCATGGGCGTGAAAACAGGGGGAACGCTAAAAGATATCAGACGAGCGGGGTAGTTCGTTGGATTCTAAAGTTCAAAGGCACTGACCACGAATTTACAACGGACCAACACGGATTGCTGCTCAAACTGAACCCTTTGTTGGTATCGACTGGCAACGAACCGATTCACCGGATTACTTCAGTTTTTCGTACTCGGCTTGCGCGGATTTGAGAATAGGGATATCGCTGTCAGCGTCTTTCCACACGGCAAAGAAATCCTGATAGGCTGTACGCGCCTTGGCGTTATCGCCTTGCAGAGCATAGGCTCGTCCGAGGTTGAGATGTGACAGTGGATATTCGGCGGCAAAACTCGCCGCGCCGCGGTGGTCGAGAATGCGCTGGAATTCGACGGCTGCTTTGGCGCCGTCGTGCATCTTGAGGTAGGCCAAGCCACGCAGAAAGACCGGTCCGACACCGACGGCGCGCGGGCCGGTCCCGAATTCGTAGGGGCGCACAGGTTCCAGGCTGTTGACCGCTTCCGCTGGCTGGTTCTTCTGGAGTAGCTGAGCGGCCCTCGTTTGCGCAACGATCAAACTCTGGATGAAGTGATTTTCCGGAGCGTCACGTTGGACGCTGGCTAAAAGGTTCGCCGATTTTTGCTCGTCGCCCAGCATCGCGAAGGCTATGGCGGCTCCTCCGCGAGTATCTGGATCGTTGGAGATTTCGAGCGCAAGGGTTGTTTCATGACGGGCTTCAGCCTGCAGTCCGAACAAGGCATCGTCGTACGCTTCGAGGGCCAGGATTCCGGCACCGAAGTCCTTTGCGCCAGAGCTGATCCCCGATTGGCTGGCTCGTTGCCAAATCTGGCGCGCAGCTTTGACTTTACCCTGGGAGGTCTCCCACCCGGCATTGAAAAAGAGCATGAATGGCTCTAGCACAGTGCCTTTTGTTGCCTCCAGTTGCTGGCCAGCGGCAGCACGGTCGCCCCGCATATAGGCCAGATCGAGTAGCACGAAGCGGATGCCGCTGCCATCGAACTTCTTGGCAACCGCCTCGTCCGCGATACTCTTGGCTTCATCAAACCTGTTCAGAGCCTCGTAAGCGCCAGCCATATTGTCATAGGCATAGCGATCTTGCGGGTCGATGCGATGGGCCTGGCTGGCATATTCCAGTGCTTTCTCTGGGCGGCCTAGTGCGGAGGACACCAGGGCGGCATTGTCGTAGGGGGTAGTGTCTCGCGGATACGTCTGCTGCCATTCATCGTACGTCGCTAGCGACTTTTCCGGTTCCAACGTGACTTCGTCGTAGTAATGCGCTTGAATATAAAACTTCTCACGCTCACTAGCCCGGTCCCGCAGATCGTATGCCTTCTTCAGCGCCTGTCCGCCCTCCGTGTTTCGACCCATGTTGGTTAGAGAAACTCCCATCGTGGCCCAGGAGAGAGCGAAGTTCGGATCTAATTCCACGGCTCTCTTGAGGTGGGGTAATGCGGTATCGTCCCTCATCTTTTGGTGTTCTTCTTGGCCAAGGGTAAAAGCCTGCAGGGCTTCGAGCGATGAAGTGGTGGCCTGCTCCAGTGGCTTGGCGAACTGTTGCACCGAAGTCAGCGATTCACCCATCTTCTGTCGAAGGTTGGAAGCGGCCTTGTCGAGCGATTTCAGAAGCTGTTCTTTGCTGTCGACCTCGACCTGCTCGGTAGCCAACGAGTCTCCGCTTGAGCCGTTTAGGGCGTTTAAGGTTACAACATAGTGATTTCCCAGACTGGAAATTGTCCCCGTGAGCATCGCTTTGATGCTCTCGCGCTGGCAGATTTCGCGAGCGATATCGTTCGTGACGCGCTGTTCCGGCGGTTTTCCCATGAAGCGCAGGGCCTCGCGAATCCTGGATTCGGGGACGATGTTCAAATATGGCGATTGCTCAAGTTGAACTGCGAGCGCTTGCTTCAGCGTGCCGTCAAACACGGGGTCGCCGGTGGTATTCACGAAGTCCGCCAATAGGACGCTGTCTTTTTCGGTGAGCTTGGCGGAATGATGCGAGCGGAAATATAACCCCAGGCCGACCAGCACGACCAGGACCCCCGCAGCGACAGGTAAGAGAATCTGCCAGCGACTTTTCGAAGGGGCGGCAGCGCTGACTGATTGCGAAGACGGTGCTGCCGCTTGCGACCAGGCGGAGGCAGCCGCGGGTCTCGAGCTCGATGCGGACGGAATAGTTGCCGATGGTTGCGAGACCGGCTCCTGGGCAGCTGGCACGGAACCGGAACTGTGCGCGATGGCACGGCCGCTTTCAGTGTCGCGCTTGAGCCGTTGCAGGTCGGCGCGGATATCGGCGGCACTCTGGTAGCGCAGATTGCGGTCTTTTTCGAGAGCCTTGTTAATGACGTCTTCGAGCTTCGCCGGAAGGTCGGGATTCAGGCGAACGGGAGAAACCGGCCCTCGATTTAGAATGGCTTCGAAAATAATGGCCGACGTCTCTCCGCGGAACGGCAGAGTACCCGTGGACATCTCATACAGCACAACGCCGAAGGAGAATAGATCGGTACGGGCGTCAAGTTCTTTGCCTTTGGCCTGCTCGGGGGACATGTAGGCGACCGTGCCCAGGGTTGATCCGGGGCTGGTAAGGTGCTCGTCCACGACAACCGTGGAAGGCGCGGTAACGTCAGGAACTTCTCCCGGCTGTCCGGCCTTTACCTTCGCGAGACCGAAGTCGAGCACCTTGGCATGTCCACGTTTGGTAACGAAGATGTTGGCGGGCTTGATGTCGCGATGTACGATGCCCCCGGCGTGGGCTGCGTCTAGAGCATCGGCGATCTCGACTCCCAGCGAGAGGATCGCCTCCAACTCCAGCGCCCGGCTGCCAATCATGTGTTTGAGAGTCAGACCATCGAGATACTCCATGACGAGAAAGGCGCGGCCAGCGTCCTCGCCGATGTCATAGATCGTGCAAATATTGGGATGGTTAAGGGCTGAGGCGGCTTTGGCTTCGCGGCGAAAACGCTCGAGGGACTGAGGATCTTTGGCCAGATCCTCGGGCAGGAACTTCAGGGCGACAAACCGGCCGAGACGGGTGTCCTCGGCTTTGTAGACCACGCCCATACCGCCGCCGCCGAGCTTCTCGATGATCCGGTAATGCGAGATCGTTTGGTCGAGCAAGGACCAGTCCCCAGCCTGTGGTGAGCCATGCTACGGCGTGGGCGGGCGGGAAGTCAAAAGTCGTAGAGACGCAGCTTGCTGCGTCTCGGCCGGCAGCCTTCCGGGCTCTGGTTCATCGATACTGCTGGCAAGACGCAGCAAGCTGCGTCTCTACGGCGGGTCTGAGTGCGACCTCAACCATTGGTTACCAAAAAGGGGTTACGCCGCTGCGTGCTTCCCGATATAATCAATCAGTAATGTTGAACGATTGCGATGCTGCGCAAAAACTCCAATTCGCGTCTTGCCATGCTGGCGTCAGCCGAGTGTTGGCTGCACTGCCTGGTGTGTCCGCGACGGTATCGAGCCAATCTGCCTTCGCGTCTGCGTCCCAGCCTCTTCGGTAGCGACTAACACCTTCCTCTGCCTGATTCGCTTCGGTTTTTGCAAAGCTTGAACCAGAGCTGCACCCGAGGTCCGACCCCACGATCACAGGCCAATTTCCACTGGCCGCTGTCTAACGGAGGAAAACTACCATGACCACCAAGACCATGACCGCTATCGGTCCCAAGATCAAAACCGCTCTGCCCGGACCCAACGCCAAGCGCGTGCTCGAGGGCGATGAGAAATATATCTCCCCGTCCTATACCCGCTCTTATCCGATGGTGGCCAAGAGTGGGCGAGGAATCGTCGTCACCGACGTCGACGGGAACGAATTTTTCGATTTTTCCGCCGGCATCGCGGTGACCTCGACCGGACACTGCCACCCCGATGTGGTGGCCGCCATTCAAAAGCAGGCGGGCGAACTTATTCACATGTCCGGAACGGATTTCTATTACGAGAATATGGTGCAACTGGCGGCACGGCTGTCAAAGATCGCGCCCATGGCGGGTCCGCACCGGATTTATTACGGCAACTCGGGTGCTGAGGCGGTGGAATGCGCGCTGAAGCTGGCGCGCTATCACACCAAGCGACAGAACGTGATCGCGTTCTTCGGGGCTTTCCACGGGCGCACGATGGGAGCGTTGTCGCTGACTGCGTCAAAGCCACAGCAGCGGCGTCGTTTCGCTCCGCTCGTACCCGGTGTGACCCACGTTCGTTATCCCGACGTGTACCGCGGATGTGTTGGCGGGACGCAGGATGCGGACAACTTCGCTCTTGGGTGTGCCCGCTTTATCGAAGAGAAGTTGTTCAAGACCACGCTGGCTCCGGAAGAAGTGGCGGCGATTTTCGTCGAGCCGGTGCAGGGCGAGGGCGGCTATGTCGTTGCGCCAACGATCTTCATGCAGGAACTGCGGCGCATCTGCGACCGTCACGGCATCATGCTGGTGGTTGACGAAGTGCAGAGCGGTATGGGGCGCACGGGAAAATGGTTTGCCGTCCAGCACACCGGGGTTGAGCCGGATATGGTCTGCATGGCGAAGGGAATCGCGTCCGGCATGCCTCTCGGCGTCACCATGACAAAGGCCGAGATCATGGATTGGGTCCCGGGTTCCCACGCCTCTACCTTTGGCGGCAATCCTGTCTGTATCGCGTCGGCGTTAGCCACTCTGGATGTGATCGAGAAAGAGCATCTGCTCGAGAACTCAGCGAGCGTCGGTAATCACATGATGAAGCGTATGGCAGACTGGCCTTCAAAACTGAAGTTGGTCGGCGACGTGCGCGGGCGCGGGTTGATGATCGGCGTCGAGATCGTGAAGGACAAGGTCACCAAGGAATATGGCGCTGCGGAGCGCGACCGCATCGTGGAAATGGCGTTCGAACGCGGTGTCCTCTTCCTGGGCTGTGGGCCGAGCACGGTTCGGATCTGCCCGCCGCTCGTGGTTACCAAAGAGGAAGCAGACGTCGCTGTGGATGTGCTGGAAGAATGCATCAAGGCTGTCGGCGCTTAAGCCAACATCAAAAGCTTTAACCACGAAGGACACGAAGGTCCACGAAGGAAGGCTTCAGAACTTCTTTTCCTGGCTACTTCGTGTCCTTCCTGTTTTGGAACTTCGGTCACCGATTCGTGAGCCGGATCACATCCCATCGCTTGCCGGGATGATTAGTCTAATTCTGAATTCTCATGCTTCCTGCCGTCATCACGCGAAAGATCATCAGGAGTTTGGATTGGGTAGGCGAGCGGGTTCTTCCGGCAGACGCAAGGCCGATGCACCAGCGAATTGGAACGCATGGAGAAGAAGAAGCCTACTTTCACCTGAGAACCCTCGGGTACTCGATGGTGGCACGCAACTTTAGGTCGCCGCGCTGTAGAGGAGAGATCGATCTCATCGGGTGGGAAAACGATGTCCTGTGTTTTGTGGAAGTTAAAACCCGGACATCCCACGACGTCAAGACTCCGGAAGCCGCTGTCGACCGGCACAAGCGGCGAGAAATAGCTGAAGTGGCTCGGGAGTATAGGAGACAACTGCCACCGACGTGCCAGTGGAGGTTCGATATTGTGAGCGTATACTATGACGGTCGCCGTTCCCGCCCGCAGATCGAAGTGTTTCGGAATGCCTCCCTGGCGGCGTAAGATATGAAGTTTGCGCAATCCTCGTTGAAAGGATCTGTACGTGCCTGAGCTGAGAAAAGACCCCATTGTGGGCCGTTGGGTAATTATCTCCACGGACCGGGCCAAGCGCCCCACCGATTTTGTTCGGGAGAACATGAAGATCAAGGGGGGATTCTGCCCCTTTTGTTACGGCAATGAGACGAAGACCCCGCCCGAGATACAGGCATACCGTCCAAACCCGAATGGCGGACCACCGCCGCAGCGAGATACCCCAGGATGGACGGTGCGAGTCGTTCCCAACAAGTTTCCCGCACTGGGCATCGAAGGCAATCTGAACCGGCAAGCGGAGGGAATGTTTGACCGGATGAACGGGATTGGGGCGCACGAGGTGATCATCGAAACTCCCGATCACAACGCCAATCTTTCGACCCTGCCTCCTAAGCGGATTGAAGATGTCCTGTGGACGTTCCGCGATCGGATCCTCGACCTGAAGAAAGATCGCCGATTTAAATACATCCTGATTTTCAAGAATCACGGGGAAGCGGCGGGAGCTTCGCTTGAGCATGCCCATTCGCAATTGATTGCGCTGCCGATTCTTCCTATCAACGTCACGCAGGAACTTGAGGGTGCGAAGCAGTATTTTCTTTACAAGGAACGCTGCGTGTTCTGCGACATCATCCGGCAGGAGATGGACGGCGGAACTCGGGTGGTAGCGGAGAACGAGAATTTCCTGACGCTGGCCCCATATGCCCCGCGCTTTCCGTTTGAGACTTGGATCATGCCGAAGACGCACGAGTCGGCATTTGAGAATTCCTCTTCGCACATGTTCGAAAACCTGGCCCGAGCCTTGAAGGATCTGCTGAGCCGGGCTGACCGGGTGCTCGACAATCCTCCTTACAACTTGGTGATACACACTTCTCCGGTGCAGGATCCGACGAACGACCACTATCACTGGCACATCGAATTCATGCCGAAGCTGACGAAGACCGCGGGATTCGAGTGGGGAACGGGTTTCTACATCAATCCCACGCCGCCGGAAGAGGCAGCGAAGTTCTTGCGGGAAGCGAATGTGGAAGAAGCGGCGCCAGTTTCCGCGCGCTAGATCAGCACAAAATTTGGCACAAAAAGAAGTAGGGCACGGAGGTGAGCCGCCGTGCCCTTTGCAGTCTTACGAGAGAGAGATGGGCTTTTTGGGCCCGTGTTGAAAGAAAGAGTAAGGGATTCAAAGATCGAGGTTGTCACAAGAATGTAAAAACGTGATTTCGGAGCCTGAACATGCTCCACGGACATTCAGGCTTGAGTGCGGTCCTGGAATTCTTCGTGCCATGCCATCTGGATTGCTTCCAGTTTGCCTTCATTCGAAGCTTTTGGATCGCCGGCGAAATCAGGCAACTCAGTGACGAAACGATGAAGATCGGTGAAGCGGACGGCCAGCGGGTCCAGTTCTGGATGCGTTTCGGAAAGCAATATGCCGAGATCCTCGGCGTCATCCCAGGTTAGTTTCTTTGCCATCGCAGTGCTCCTCTGCTGTTTAAAGGTTTCAAGGTTTCAAAGTTTCAAAGTTTCGGAAATGATGGTCCGCATTCTGACCTTGAAACCCTGCGACTTTGAAACTTTGCAACCTTCTCCTAGTGCTCTTCAGATACGTAGTTTCGGTTCCACGCGGGAATCTCTACGACGACTTTACCGGGCTTGGTAATTTGAGCCTGGCAGCCGAGACGGGAGTTTAACTGGAGGTCGGCAGCCATGTCCAAGCGGTCGGCCTCGTCGTCGTCCATTTCGGAAAGGTTTTCAGCGCCTTCTTTGATCCAGATATGGCACGTAGTGCAGGCGCAATTGCCGCCGCAGGCATGGTCGAGCGGAATGCCAAAGTTTAACGCCACGTCGAGCAGCGACTGCTCCTTGCCGTGATCTTCGTAGGGCAGTTTGCCGTTCTCGAATTGCACCGTCTTGCCTTCGGGCAGGAAGGTGACCTGTACCGTATTTTCGCCGGGCGCTTCTTCGGTGGCAGTTCCAGCGCCCTGTGTTTTTTCTTCAGCCATCACTCACTCCTCAAACTTGCATTTGTCATCCTGAGCGAAGCGGATTCGCATTCTTATGCGAATCCGCGCAGTCGAAGGATCCCTACCGTCCTCACAACATGTGATGCGGTAGGGGTCCTTCGACTACGCACGCCTTCGCTTCGCTCCGTCGTGCTTCGCTCAGGATGACAGACTCAATCATTCAAACTCCGCTTTTGCCATGGGATGCGGTGCGGTCGGGCCCTCGCCCAAATCCGTCTCATCCATGTTCTTGCCTTTGAGTGCTCCTGATACTGCCGTGTCCATCATTAGTTCAGCCAAGCGCATGGTGCCTTGGTTCAAGGCATCGATCGCTTTGCGGATTGCCTGGTAATCGTCTTCCGCATTGACGGCGGAGAGCGCTTTCTCCATTTTAGCGATCTGCTTCTTCTCGTCGGTTGTGAGTTGTCCCCAGGCCGCACTCTTTTTTCCTTTGTCGAGTGCCGCGAGGATGGTCGCGGTCTCGTTCCGCGCTTCGATCAATTGCCGGTGTCGGAAGTCTTCTTCCGCGTTGTCGAAGGAGTCGAGAATCATCCCTTCAACTTGTTCGTCCGTGAGGCCGTAGCTGGGTTGGACCTGAATCTCAGCTTCTTTGCCGCTGCGCTGCTCACGCGCGGAGACGTGCAAGATGCCGTTGGCATCGATTAGAAATTTGACCTCGACTCGCGGGATGCCGGCCGCCATCGGCGGAATTCCTTTGAGATCGAACCGCGCGAGAGAGCGGCAATCCTTGGCCAGTTCGCGTTCCCCTTGCAGCACATGGATCGCAACGTTCGCCTGGCCGTCGATTTGCGTAGTGTAGAACTGAGTGGCCGAAGCGGGAATCGTAGAGTTGCGCAGGATGATCTTGTCCGTAACCCCGCCCGCAACTTCAATGCCCAGGGATAACGGAGTCACGTCGAGCAGCAGCATGTTTTGCGTGGCTTCGGAGCCCCCCCCGAGAATATTGGCTTGCACCGCGGCGCCGAGGGCGACGACTTCGTCTGGATTCAAGCCGGTGTGGGGCTCACGATGGAATAATTCTTTCACCAGGGCGCGAACCTTGGGAATGCGCGTAGAGCCACCCACCAGCACGACCTCATCAATCTGCTCGGGTTTAAGATTGGCGTCTTTCAACGCCTGCTTGCAGGGGCCGACGGTACGATCAATGATGGGCTGAATGAGTTGCTCGTACTGCTCGCGGGTAATCTCGCGCTGATAGTGCTTGCCAGTCGGCAGTTCAATGTCCAGCTTTACGGATAGCTGCGATGACAGTGCGATCTTCGCATCGATGACGGCTTTACGAATGGCCTGCACTGCTTCCGCATTCCTACGCAGGTCGACGCCGAGATCACCGCGGATGTCATCGAGAGCGATCGTGATTAACAAATTGTCAATGTCATCGCCGCCGAGGTGGGTGTCGCCGTTCGTTGCGATCACTTCGAAGATTCCATCGTGCAGCTTTAGAACCGAAATATCGAAAGTGCCGCCGCCGAGATCGTAAACCGCGACGATGCCGTTTTGCTTCTTGTCGAGACCGTATGCGAGCGATGCCGCCGTGGGTTCGTTCACCAGGCGCAGCACATCGAGTCCTGCAATCCGGCCGGCGTCTTTTGTGGCTTGGCGCTGCGCGTCGTTGAAGTAGGCCGGTACTGTAATTACGGCTTTGGAGACCGGACCCCCAAAGAAACGCTCGGCGTTGCGCTTGAGTTGGCGAAGAATGAGCGCGGAAATTTCAGGCGGGGTTGTAGTCTTATCGCCCAACTTGATGCGAAGTACTTCTCCGGGCTGCATGTCTTCCGCGATGCGAAAGGGGAAGAATTTCAATTCGTCTTGAATGTCCTCCACCCCGCGACCCATCAAGCGTTTGACCGAATAGACCGCGCGCTCGGGCGTTTCAATCAAATTCTTACGAGCTGAGTTCCCGATGATCGGTTGATTGCTCTGGTCGAGCGCGACCACGGAAGGAACGAGATTCAGGCCGTCGTCGCCGGGGATTACGACAGGGGTATCCCCCTGCATAAACGCGACCAGCGAGTTCGTTGTTCCCAGGTCAATGCCGACGATGTGATCCGCACCCATTTCGACTATGCTGCTCCCTTAGTTTTCTGATCAGTTTTTTGATCCTGCGGAGCTTGGGTGGATAGCGGTGTAGCCCCAGAGTTCCAGCCACGGACCTTTGTGCCCCCATGAATCATTCCCTGGATGAATGGCTCGAAGAACATATAGGGATGAATCGACGGTGGAGCACTGATTTCATTGAGCTGATTGCGAAGCTCAGAGGGAATCTCAAACTCGATCGCGCTGAGATTGTCTTCGAGTTGCGTGAGTTTGCTCGCGCCGAGAATCGTGGACGTCACACCGGGCTGCGTGGCAACCCAGTTCAAGGCAACCCGCGCCGGAGAGCGGCCGAGTTTTCTGGATACGTCGAGAAGAACGTCCAGAATCTTCCAATTTTGCTGGGTGAAGCGTGCGAACGTTGGGTTTCCTGAATCTTTTACTTTCTCCAGGCGGCCATCGCCCTTAAAGTTCTTGCCATCGTTCTTGTATTTACCGGTCAAGAAGCCGCTGGCCAATGGGCTCCAGGGACAAATACCCAAGCCGAGTTCCTGCGCTGCAGGAATGTGCTCCCGCTCAATATTGCGTTCGACCAGGGAATATTCCAATTGCAATGCGATCAAACGCTCCTTGCCTTCCTTTTCGGCGAGGGTTTGGGCGCGTGCAACGTACCAGGCCGGCGTGTCCGAGAACCCATAATGCCGAATCTTGCCTTCGCGCACTAGACCGCTCAGGGTGGCAATTACTTCTTCGACGGGAGTCACGGTATCCCAGGCGTGCAACCAGTAGAGGTCGATGTAGTCGGTTTGCAACCGGCGCAGTGAGCCGTGCAGGGCGCGATAGATGTTCTTGCGCCCGTTGCCCCCGGCGTTGGGATTGCCGGGCTCTGCATTGAAAGTGAATTTTGTGGCCAGGACCACGCGGTCGCGCAGGCCGCGATCGTTGATGAACTTCCCGACCAGTTCTTCGCTCTTACCCCCTGTGTAACTGTCGGCGGTGTCAACAAAATTCCCGCCGGATTCGATGTAGCGGTCGAACAGGCTGCGCGAAACGTCTTCCTCCGCCCCCCATCCCCACTCGGTACCGAAGGTCATCGTGCCGAGACAGAGCGGGCTAACCCGCAGGCCGGAGCGTCCAAGAGTGCTATATTCGTTCATTCGCATATTCGTTCCTGATTCACGCCTCAAGCGCGCTGTTTACGTCCCTCACCAGGTTTCGGATGTAGTTGCGGCGGTTTAAAACATCCACCATCTTGCCGATAATCTGTTTTCGTCCAGCGTCCGGATTTCCTTTTGCATTGCGGTCGATCAGTGCATCCCAGTCTTTCCAATATGATTGCAGTTCCTGCAGCAGATTCTCGAATTTAGCCTCGAGTGCAACCTTGTGTTTTGCAATTTCTGTATTTAACGCCGGATCGTCGTCGCCGGTTTTCTTGTTCATGCTTAGTTCTTCCAGTTGCATGTTGAGCTCGAAGACTTCTTCCAGCAAATCGGGGGGGACGATCTGCTTCTTCACTTCTCCGCTAGCGCGGGCTTGTTCAGTGGCAGTCTTCGATTGCTCTTCGAGTTCCACGCCTTCCAGCTTCAACAGATACTGGGTGCGCTTGATGGGATCGCGCAGTGTGCGGTAGGCATCGTTAAGCAGGGAGCTCTGCTCCAGGCTCCATTGCTGCTCTTGGCTGCCGGCGCGTGCGTTCAAATCGGGGTGAAGGCGGCGGCTCAGTTCGTAGAAGTCTTTTTCCAGAGTTGCGACATTCAAATCGAGCTTCAGCGGCAGGCCGAAGAACGAGAAGTAATCCACAGGGGCCGGAGGCTGAACCTTGCCGCAGGAATCGCAGAAATGGGCGGCGCGCATGGACCCGCAGGACCAACAGGAGTGAGTTTCCTGCGGTAGAGGCTTGGCGCCGATTTCAGTAAGAAAAGACTTGGTCACTGCTAGCTCCTCGCACCGTTAGTGCGCCGGTTCAACTGCTCTTCGCTCAACCAGGTTGTCGGTGGCGCAGGCAGACGCGGACAGACTTGCCTTGAGCGGAGCCGAAAGGAGTGTCCGCGCCACAAGCATCAGGCAGAAAACGAAGTCCCGCAGCCGCACGACTTCGTGGCTTGTGGATTTACGAAGACGAAACCCTGCTGCATCAGCGTTTCCTGATAGTCCAGGGTCATCCCGTGCAGATAGATAAACGACTTCGGGTCGACAAAGACCCGCACGTCGCCGAACTGAAATATGCGGTCCCGTTCGCGGGGCTGCGAGTCGAAGCGGATGTTATAACTCAGACCCGAACATCCGCCACCTTGCACGCCCAGACGCAGGCCGCCCTGTTCGGGCGAGATACTCTCCTTCGCCATGGCAATGCGCACCTTGGCGAGCGCCTTCTCCGTAACGAGGATTCCCTTCGCGGTGGCCTGCGGCGCGGTTTGTTCGATTGCGGTAGTCATATTAGCTCCGAGCTTTGAGTTTCGAGCTACGAGCAACCCCAGGTGCCCGCAGCTCGCGACTCGAAGCTCGAGACACCCAGGCTACTTCGCTTCCGCGGCAACCGGCTTGGCAGTCTCCTGCTTTTTCTTCCAGTCCCCAATCGCGGCGCGAATTGCGTCCTCAGCCAGCACCGAACAGTGGATCTTCACCGGAGGAAGCGACAGTTCCTTCACGATGTCCATGTTCTTGATGGCCAGAGCTTCGTCAACTGTCTTGCCCTTGACCCACTCGGTGGCCAGCGAAGACGAGGCAATGGCCGAGCCGCAACCGAAGGTCTTGAACTTGGCGTCTTCAATGACGTTGGTTTCACGGTTGACCTTGATCTGCAGCTTCATGACATCACCGCATTCGGGAGCGCCGACCAAGCCGGTGCCCACGTCGGAACTCTGCTTATCCATCGAGCCGACGTTGCGGGGATGGTTGTAGTGATCAATGACTTTGTCGCTGTATGACATTTTTAACCTCGAAGTTTCAAAGTTTCAAAAGTTTCAGAGTTTCAAGGTTTCGAGTCGAATCAAGGAATGCAACTTTGCAACTTTGCAACCTTGCAACCTCGCACCTAGTGTGCTTCTCCCGCCCACTTTACATCTTTCAGATTGATGCCCTCTTTCGCCATCTCGTAGAGCGGAGAAAGTTCGCGCAACCGTTCGACCGTTTCAATGACACGGTCGGCCACGTAATCTACTTCGGCTTCGGTGTTGAAGCGGCCAATACCGAAGCGAATTGAACTGTGGGCAAGGTCATCGCCTGTGCCCAGAGCCTTCAATACATAAGATGGCTCCAGCGTCGCCGAGGTGCAGGCCGATCCGCTCGATACCGCGATGTCATTGATGCCCATCAAGAGCGACTCGCCTTCAACATAAGCAAAGCTGATATTCAGGTTGCCGGGCAGACGATGTTCCATCGAGCCGTTAATGAACGTCTCGTCCAGGCGATTCATAATGCGGTCGCGCAGACGGTTGCGCAGACCCGCCAGACGGCAGGATTCCTGCGGCAAATCTTCCTGAGCGATCGCACAGGCCTTGCCGAGTCCAACGATGCCGGGGACGTTCAACGTGCCCGAGCGCATGCCGCGCTCGTGGCCGCCACCGTCGATGATGGCCGACAACTGCACGCGCGGATTCTTGCGCCGGACGTATAGCGCGCCTACGCCTTTCGGTCCGTACATTTTGTGCGCTGAAATCGACATCACGTCGATATTCTGCTTGTTCACATCGGTCGGTACTTTGCCGACGGCCTGCGTAGCGTCAGTGTGAAAGATGACCCCGCGCTCGCGACAGAGCTTGCCAATTTCCGCAACCGGTTGCAGCACGCCGATTTCGTTGTTCGCCGCCATGATCGTCACGAGAATCGTTTTGTCGTCCATGGCGCGTTTCAGGTCGTCGAGATCGATCAGCCCGTCCTTCTGGACCGGCATGTACGTGACCCGGTAGCCATACTTTTCCAGCCGCTTGCAGGTGTCGAGCACAGCTTTGTGCTCAGTGACCGCGGTGATGATGTGATTGCCTTTCTCGCGATACATCTCGGCGACGCCCTTAATCGCCAAGTTGTCGCTCTCGGTGGCGCCGGAGGTGAAGATAATCTCCTTGGTGGTGGCGCCGACCAGCTTGGCAATACGCTCGCGGGCGGTTTCGACGCCCTCTTCAGCGGCCCAACCGAACGAGTGGTTGCGGCTGGCGGAGTTGCCGAACTTCTCCATGAAATAGGGCAGCATCTCTTCCAACACCCGCGGATCCACAGGGGTGGTGGCATGGTTGTCCATGTAGATGGGCAGCTTTACACCTTGGTCGCTGCTGCTGTGGGACTGCGTGCCTGCCTGGGGGATCTTCACATCCGTGCTCATTGATTGCCTCTCCTACTTTGGATGAATGTCGCCTTTTCCTGGGCTCAGCTAATCGTTACTAATTCTGCCGTCTTGGGAGCCTGGCTCGCGGCGGCTACTTCGGGCTCTTCCCGCATGTGCGAAATCTTGATGCGCTTCAATACCGCCTCAATGCTCTCGTTTACCTTGCGTAAGGGCTCGCGAATGTTGCAGCGGTCGCTCTGATCGCACTCTCCGCGAACCGTGACGCAGGAGGTGATAAACAGAGGTCCGTCGATCGCCTGAATCACTTCAAACGCCGAAATCGTGTGCGCTGCCCGTCCCAGCATGTATCCGCCATTGGTACCGTGCTGCGACTGCAGAAGCCCAGCCTTCGCTAGGCGCTGCAAAATCTTCGCCAAGGCCTCCGGGCGGGATGCCGTACGCATCCGCGACATCCTTCGCGCTGCGGGAGCCCTCGCTCGAATGCTCGGCAAGGTGCTTCATCGCCATCAGCGCGTAGTCGGCCTTTTTGGTCAGCTTTAGCAAATTTGGCCCTTCTGAAAGCCCGATAGAAAGAGTCGCATATAAATCCGACCTTTTCCGTCGTAATTCATTCTACGTCAGGCCAAGGCAGATGGGCAAGGGTCGCCGGGGAAACGAGCAAAGAAGCTGCCGAGTGGTAAGTATCTACGGTTGAATGGATTAGGGTTATGCGATGAAATTGATCGGAAATGGCCCGCAAGGCAGCGGGTTCGTTTCGCACCTCTGCGTCACAAATTCACGGACTCGTAACCGCAGGGGACTTGACAAGCGGCAAAGCCGGTCTAAAATACCGGAAATTCCGGCGAAACCTGCTCCTCAGCCATTGTTACGAGCACTTCCGGATTTATGACCTCCAAGCCGACCCCTTCTCCTCAAAGCGCCAGCATGAAGCAGCCCTGTAAGCACCCGCGCGTCCAAATCGTGAGCCGCGATGAAGAGTCCGAGTTCGTGGAATGCAAAGAGTGCGGCGAGATCTTCGAGTCCAGCGAATTCAAGGACATGAATATCGAAGATGGGGCGAACGAAACCGAGATCTGACTTTCGTTCGTATCGAGGGTGTTTTCGTGAGGAGCTGAAATTATCGTAGCCGTAAACTCGCTTCGGCGGAAAAATCCATCGCTGCAAAATCCTTGGCCAGAAATTTAGGATAGGCCGCGGCCGCGATCATGGCGGCATTGTCGGTCGAAAGCGGGCGCGAAGGGAAATAGACGGGCAAGCCTTGTTTGGCTCCCTCGCGCTCAAACGTTTGCCGTAACTCCTGATTCGCGGCGACGCCTCCGGTCACGAAAAGGGTGGCGACGTTGTAGCCTTCGGCAGCAGCCAGGGTTTTGCCCACGAGATCGTCCACGATTGCGCGCTGAAATGAGGCGATGAGATCGAGAGTCTGCTTGTCGCAGGTAGCGAGATAATCTTCCAGCTTCGGTTTGGGAATGCTAGCGAGTGTTTCGCGGCGGGATGCCACTGCGCTGTACATGCCGTGGGATTCGACGAAACGTAATATCGCAGTCTTGATGCCACTATAAGAAAAGTCGAAACGTGGGCGATTGTCCTCTTGCGAAATTGCCTTGCCATCGCTGCGGCCGCGCCGATCACGGTGCTTGATCTGGGCTGGGGCGAACTTCACGGCTTTCGGATCGCCATGCGGGGCGAGACGGTCTATGACCGGCCCCCCGGGATATCCGAGTCCAAGCAACTTGGCGACTTTGTCGAAAGCCTCTCCAGCTGCATCGTCGCGCGTGTGGCCGATATTTTCGTAGGTCCAGGAATGTCCCTTTTGCGCCGCCAGGTAGAGATGCGTGTGTCCGCCGGAGACGACGAGGGCAAGTACGGGAAACTGCAGATCGTGGTTCCCCTTCTGCCGTTCCTCCAGCAGCACAGCGTGAATGTGGCCTTCGAGATGATTGACGGCGATCAGTGGCTTGTCGAGGGCGAAGGCCAAAGCCTTCGCATAGCTGATGCCCACCAACAGAGCTCCGGCGAGGCCGGGGCCTTGAGTCACGGCAATGGCATTGACCGAGCCGTACGTATGTTTGGCCTCGGCTAGTGCCTGGCGGACCACGGGCACGATGGCGCGCAAATGCTCGCGCGATGCCAATTCCGGCACAACGCCGCCGTAAGGCTGGTGGGTAGCGATCTGCGAGGCGACTACGTTGGAGATCAGTTGCTCGCCCGAACGCACCACGGCCGCCGCGGTTTCGTCGCAGGAGCTTTCGATACCGAGGATGTAGGCGTCGGGCATGAGCCTCTATATTAGTGGAATCCGTCAGCCAAGCCGATGCCGCGGAAAACCGTGGCGCCAGAGCGCTATCATAAACTTGCAACCCGAGAATTCAGTTTCGCGGCCCATGAGAGCCTTTGCTACGTCCGTCGTTCTAGCTCTCCGCCAGCACGGCTTTCAGGCGTACCTGGTGGGGGGATGCGTGCGCGATCTCCTGCTCGAGTGCGAACCTAAGGACTACGACGTTGCGACGGACGCCACTCCCACGCAGGTGATGGATATCTTGCCCGAAACCTACGCTGTTGGGGCGCAGTTTGGAGTTGTGCTGGTGCCCGCGCCGGCGGGTGAGCGGCAGGATGAAACCGGTGCTCCCTCAAAAACCGTAGCCGTCGAGGTGGCCACATTTCGCAGCGACATCGGCTACTCGGACGGGCGCCATCCGGATGAAGTACGGTTCAGCCGGCATCCGCGCGAGGATGTGGCCCGCCGTGATTTCACTATCAACGGGATGCTGCTCGATCCCGTGAGCGGCGAAGTTCTGGACTATGTCGGCGGTCGCGATGATCTGAAGGCTGGCGTTATTCGTACGATCGGAGACCCCGAGCAACGCTTCGCTGAGGACAAGTTGCGCATGTTGCGCGCGGTGCGTTTTGCGGCGAGATTCGAGTACAGCATCGCCCCGGAAACTTTTGCGGCGATCCAGAAGCTTGCCGATCAGATTGAAGTCGTGTCGCGGGAGCGAGTCCGCGATGAACTGACCCGAATGCTGACCGAAGGGCATGGGCGTCGCGCTTTTCTGATGCTGGATGAAAGCGGTCTGCTGCGTCATGTACTGCCTGAAATTGCCTTGATGCACGGGGTGGAGCAACCACCGGAGTTTCATCCGGAGGGCGATGTATTCGTGCACACGCTGCTGCTGCTCGACCACTTGCCGCAACCCTGTCCACTCACGCTGGCATGGGGCGCATTGCTGCACGACGTAGGCAAGCCTGCGACCTTTCGGGTGGCGCCCGATCGAATCCGGTTTGATAGCCATGTGGAAGTGGGCGTCAAGATCGCGGAGGAAATCTGCCGGCGCCTGCGCTTTTCCAATGATGACACGGCTCAGATCCTTGCGCTGGTGGACAACCACATGCGCTTCGGGCATGCCACGCGGATGAAGGAGTCGACGTTGAAGAAGTTCATCCGCATGCCTGCTTTCGACGAGCATCTGGCCCTGCACCGCGCTGACAGCCTGGCTAGTCATCGCATCCTGAGTACTTACGAGTTCATCCGCCAGAAACAAGCGGAGATTCCGCCGGAGAAGATGCGTCCCGCGCCGCTGGTGACGGGGGACGATCTCATCGCAGCTGGGCATACTCCTGGGCCAAAATTCAAAGAGATTCTGACCGCAGTTGAGGATGCGCAACTGGAGGGGCGACTGCCCTCGCGTGATGCCGCCCTGGAATTTGTGCGGCGCGAATTTCCCATCTGACTTTGCACAGGCTGTTGATGGCGACGAATGCTAAAATCTACGTTCGTCCTATCCGGTTATATCTGGGCGAGCGGAGCAGAACGCAACGTGCAGCAAGCCGGCTCAGAGCTAGAAAAAATTGTCGCGCGATCGTTGCGCCAGGTGCCTCCCACCCAGGCGCCACTCATGGCATGGCCTGTGGTGTGCGGTTCGGCGGTCGCGGAACGAACCCGCGCCTTGAGTTACCAGGACGGAGTCTTGCACGTGGCTGTGCCGGATGTTGGCTGGCGATCCGAACTGCAGGCGCTGGCTCCGAGGTATGTGGCATCGATAAACCGGTACACTGCTCGAAATAGTTCGCAGAATCGAGTTCGTAGTTTCACGTCCGGAGAGCGCAGCCAATCGCTGAGGAAATTCGCTCGAACCTCCCATGAAAGTTACTGAAAAAGACGTTGCCTACGTCGCGGACCTCGCCAATCTTGATTTGACCGATGACGAGCGCAGCGGAATGCTGCGCGACCTGAATTCGATTCTGGATTACATCGATCGCCTGAACGAACTCGACACGTCGAACGTGCCGCCCATGGCCCAGGTGTCGGATCGCTACGGAGTGGACCAGGCGAAGCAGGGAAGCGACCGATTTGCCTACGCCAACCGCGAAGATGTGCTCGAAGGCCTGCGCAAGTCATTGCCGCACGACGAGGCGCTCGCGAATGCTCCGGACGCCGATGAAAATTTCTTTCGTGTCCCAAAAGTGATCGAACGCTAGCTTTAGAAGTCGGTTACAAGAGCACTGATGGATCTCACTGCACTCACCATCGACGCTGCCCGCGCTGCAGTGCAAGAGCGCAAGACGACCGCGCTTGCCCTGGCGGAGGCGCATTACGCCCGTATTCAGAAAGAAGACGGTCAGATCGGCGCTTTTCTGACGTTGTCGAAAGAACGTGCGCTGGAGCAGGCAGATCGCATCGACCGCATGGCCGCTGAGGGCAAAGCTCTGCCACCGTTGGCGGGAGTGCCCGTAGGGATTAAAGATGTGATGAGCACGCGCGGCGTGCGCACGACCGCAGGCTCAAAGATTCTGGACAATTACATTCCACCCTACGACTGCACTGCTGTAGCGCGTCTTGAAGCTGCCGGTGCCGTAGTACTGGGCAAAATGAATTGCGATGAGTTTGCCATGGGCTCGTCGAACGAGAACTCGGGTTATGGTCCGGTCCGCAATCCGCGTGATCTGAGCCGCGTTCCGGGAGGATCTTCGGGCGGATCCGCCGCTGCCGTGGCGGCCGACATGGCCGTAGTCACGTTGGGATCGGACACCGGAGGATCGATCCGGCAGCCGGCGTCGTTCTGCGGCGTTGTTGGTCTGATGCCCACCTATGGACGCGTTTCACGTTATGGCCTGATCGCGTTCGCCTCGTCGCTTGATCACATTGGGCCGTTGGCGAAGACGGTGAAGGACGCAGCGACCGTGCTGCGCACGATCGCAGGGCGTGATCCGATGGATTCCACTTCTGCCGATGTGCCGGTTCCTGACTACGTGGCCGAACTCGATAAGCCAGTCCGTGGGCTGAAGCTAGGTGTCGCCAAGGAATATTTTGGAGATGGACTCGACGATGAAGTCCGGCAAGCGGTGGAAACCGCGATCGACAAGTTGAAGGGACTGGGTTGCGAGATTGTCCCGGTGTCTTTGCCGCATACTCCCTACGCGATTCCGACCTACTACCTGATCGCAACGGCCGAAGCCTCGTCAAACCTGGCGCGCTACGACGGTGTGCGCTACAGCCATCGAGCACGCGGCGTGAAAACGCTGTCAGAGATGTACCGGCGCAGCCGCGACGAGGGATTCGGGGCGGAAGTAAAGCGGCGCATCATGCTTGGGACCTACGCGCTCAGCGCGGGCTACTACGATGCCTACTATCTGAAAGCACAGAAAGTACGAACTCTGCTCACACGCGATTTCGACGAGGCTTTTCGCAAGGTCGATGCGATCGTGACCCCGACCAGTCCGACAGCCGCATTTCGGTTGGGTGAGAAATCGAACGACCCGTTGGCGATGTATCTGGCGGATATCTACACGGTCACAGCCGATTTAGCAGGGATCCCGGGAATCTCCGTATCCTGCGGAGAGACCCGTGAGAAGCTTCCGATCGGATTGCAGATTCTGGGGAAGCACTTTGATGAGGGGACGATTCTGCGGCTCGCGCATGCGTACGAGCAAGCGGGCTAGTCTGCAACGGGTTTGTAGTACTGCTCTCCAGCGCAAGCGCGGCAGAGGACCTTGTCATCGCGTCGAGCTTCTCTGCGGAAGTTAATTCCTTCACCGCACTGCTCACAGACGACGCGCTCGCCCTTGTATCCCGGGAATTCTTCGGGTGGCAGCTCGACCGTCACCCACTGCGTGGCGAATAAGTCTTCGTCTGACATCTCGCGGTAGGCGAGCATCTGCTGCTTGTTTTTGTTCTCGATTTCAGGATGCATCTGCCGGGCGAGCGATTTGGATGACTCTTTAGCCGCGACACGGATCGCTTTTCCCGTGGAGACGTCCACGAAGGTGGCAGCCATCTTGCCCCAGTCGCGGAACTTCAGGGCACGCTTGCCTAGGCGGCATCCGGTGACGACGGCCACCGCATCGGTGGCACAGCGGTCAATCTCCACGAAGGTGACTAGACGCTTGCGGTCCTTGCCGTGCGGATCGTCGATCCCGAGCTTCTGCAAGCCAAGCATGGCGAGACGCACGCCCAGAACTTGGCCGGCACAAAGGTGTCCGTGGGCCTGTTCTGCGTCGCGGAGGTATTCGTCGAAGGATTTCACAAACGCAGCCACCAGCTATCAGCAGTCACCTTAACATTGATGCAGGAAACGATTGGCCGGCGCAGAGGAGATCATTTCCTTCGCCAGCGGATGCCGTCTTTTGTAATCTCCACAAGAATTCCGGCCTCCGCGAGCTCGTTACGAATCGCATCGGACTTCTTGAAGTCACGGGCTGTGCGGGCCGCTTTCATCTCGGCGATCTTCGCCTCGATGTCAGCGTCAGACAGCTTTCCGGCCTGAACGGCCTCGAGCAGTTCCTTGCTGACGTCTTTCTCGCGGCCCTCGGCCTGAGCCCAATCCAGCACCCGTTTCATCTTTGCGATATCGTCGTCCTGCAGGACGGCGAACACTTCGTCGAACTTGGTCAGGGCCGCCAGCAAGGGAGGAACATCGTCTTGTTTGACATCTCCAGTATCGAAGGCAGTATTGGCCTGGCGCACCATCTCGAAGATCGCGGCCTGGGCTTGCGCCGTGTTCAGATCGTCCTCTAACGCCTCGCGGATGCGATCGACCGTTGTGGTCGCGAGTGTCTGCAGTTGCGGATTCGATCCGGCAGGAAAATTGCCGGCCGTCAGGCGCAGGCGGAAATTTCTCAGGCGCTCCACCGAAACGGCGGCCTGCTTGAGGCCATCGAAGGTGAAATTCAGTTGATTGCGGTAGGGAACTGATGTCAACAGGTAGCGGAGCGACGAGGGTTTGTGGCCCTTCAAAACCAGATCGCGGAGAGTGAAGAAGTTTCCCAAGCTCTTCGACATCTTCTCGCCTTCGACCAGCAGAAAGCGGGCGTGAAACCAGAAGCGGGCAAAGGCCTTGCCGGTCATGGATTCCGACTGCGCTATTTCATTTTCGTGATGCGGAAAGATGAGGTCCTCCCCACCGGCATGCAGGTCGAAGCTGTCGCCCAGTTGCTGCATCGACATCACGGAACACTCCAGATGCCAACCTGGGCGCCCCGGCCCAATCTTAGTTTCCCAGGAAGCTTCGCCCGGTTTCGGTGCTTTCCACAGGGCAAAATCGCGCGCGCTGTCTTTGTCGTATTCGTCGACGTCCACCCGCGCGCCATCGAGCATGCCGCTGAAATCTCGTTTCGACAGCTTGCCGTACTGGGGAAACTTGGCAATACGGAAGTAGTAGGAGCCATCTTCAGTGCGGTAGGCGATTCCCTTGTCTACCAGCGTCGCAACAAAGTCGGCCATCGCCGCAATGTGTTCGGTGGCGCGCACCAGTGTGGGCTGCTCGATGCCGATCATGGCAGCGTCTTCCAGGAAGGCCTTCTCATACTTTGCCGTGTATTGCTGGACGCTCACCCCATCGCGCGCCGAATTGCGGATAATTTTGTCGTCCACGTCTGTGATGTTCATCACGTGATGAATCTTGTAGCCGCTCTGGCGAAGGAAGCGCCGCAGGAGATCCACGGCTACGAATGTGCGGAAGTTACCGATGTGCCCGTAGTCGTAGACGGTGGGTCCACAGGCGTACATACGGACTTCGGAGTCAATCAGAGGGCGGAACTCCTCGACCTGGGACGACATTGTGTTGAAGAGGCGAAGGGCCATATGGGGTGACGCGAAGAGGAACCTAAGATTCTAGGGGTCGGAGGAAAAGCGGGTCAAATCTCATTCCGGGGCGGGACGCGGCGCCGGGGGCAGAGCGTGTGTGTGATCTCGCAGACGTTGCTGCACCAGAATCAGGTAGTGCAGCGCAGAAACGATCGTGAAAATGAAAGTCGCGCGCAGAAATACCGTGCGGGCAATCCAAACCCAGCGCAGCGGGACGATCTGCAGCAGAAGCACAAAAAACACCGCGCTGATTTGGGAGAAGGTATTGGCCTTCCCAAAGATGCTGGGCCGAAAGTTCCGGAGACCGGCAATCGCGAACAATACAGCGCTGGCAGCGAGAATCGAAATATCACGACTGAAGACGACCACCGCGTACTTCCAGGGAATCTTATGAAGAATGGAAAGCACCAGAAACATAGTGCTCAATAAGAGCTTGTCCGCGATCGGATCAAGATACTGCCCGAGCAAGGTCTGCTGATGAAGAGTGCGGGCGAGCAGGCCGTCCAGTCCGTCGCTGAATCCAGCGACGACGAAAACCACCAATGCCCACAAATAGTGTCCATCCACCAGATGAATCACAATGAAGGGGACGAAGATCATCCTCAGAAGCGTGAGCTGGTTGGGGGCAGTCAGAATCTGCGAGAGCTTCACGCATGCTCCTTGGAAACATGCGATGGGAATTCATGATTCGGCGGTGCAAGGACCGCGGAAGGTTCCAGACTGGTCTTGGCGAGGAAACGTTGCGAAAGAGATGGCAAACTGCCGTCGGGCAAATCGAGTTCCACGCGTTCGATACGGTGCATGGGGAAGAATACGACCGCAGGCGTGAAGGGCTCGCCATCGCGCACCATCACCGTTAGATCTTCGAACGAGGCGAGTTCCGCTCCACTCAAACTCAAGCCCTCGGGAGCGAGTGCCAGAATCATGCCCCAAAACTTTTCCCGGGGATTGCACAAAGTGGCGATAACCAGGGCTCCGGGCACAAATATTTCGCGGCGCTCAGAGTGATTGCCTAGTGTGCCAGCCCCTGAATGGCTCATGACAAGATTGTCGCTGGGAGTAGCGTGCATTGCAAATCGGGAGACCAGAGCACCACAAACGGGGGTCTAAGGTCTTGGGTCTGAGTGGCGAACTCCGGTATTCTTGGCGGACATGCAGGACAGCACAACAACTCCGGTCATCGAGTTCTGCGATGTCTCGTTCCGCGTCGGGGAGACCCAAGTGCTCTCCGGCTTCAATCTGCAGGTTGCCAAGGGGGAAACCCTCATCCTGCTGGGACGGAGCGGCTCAGGCAAGACGACGAGCCTGAAGCTCGTCAACCGTCTAGCTACGCCGAGTTCCGGCGAGGTCCGGGTCAATGGGAAGTCCATTGCGGAGGTCGACGTGATCCGCTTGCGCCGAGGTATTGGTTATGTAATCCAGGATGTCGGCCTTTTCCCGCACTTCACGGTCGAGCGAAATATTGGTCTCGTTCCAAAGATTGAAGGTTGGCCTGGGAACAAGATACGGGCACGGACGCAGGAATTGTTGCAATTGGTAGGACTGACCTCCGAGATTGCAACGCGTTACCCGCATCAACTTTCCGGTGGGCAGCGGCAGCGCGTCGGGGTCGCGAGGGCGCTGGCTGCCGACCCGGAGATTCTGTTGATGGATGAACCCTTCGGGGCGCTGGACCCCCTCACGCGCGATGAGTTGCAGCGAGAATTGTTGTTGCTGCAGCAGAGACTTCATAAGACGATCGTTTTTGTGACCCACGACCTGCGCGAAGCTCTGCGACTGGGATCGCGAATTGCTCTGATGGAAGCGGGAAAGTTAGTCACGGTGCTGACGCCGCAAGAATTTGTGAAGTCCAGCGATCCGTGGGCGGCGGCCTACGTGCGGGCATTTGGAGATGGCTTGGAGTCGGCCGCAAATCGAGGTGCATCGTGAACGTCATTCGATTCATTTTGCAAAACCATACCCAGGTGATGGAACTGACTTGGGAGCATCTTTGGCTCGTAGGTTGGTCGACCGCATTCGCGATGCTGATCGGAATCCCTCTCGGAATCGTAATTGCGCACCGACCTCGATTAAATCAACCAGTGCTGGCGGGCGCCAACATTATTCAAACGATTCCCAGCCTCGCGCTCTTCGGGTTTCTGCTTCCCGTGCCCTGGCTCGGCGACCGATCTGAGCGCCTGGCGATCCTGGCGCTCACGCTCTACGCGCTCTTGCCAATCATCCGAAATACATACACTGGCATTTGCGGCGTCGACCCGGCGGTTCTGGAGGCTGGGCGCGGCATGGGACTCACGGAGTCGCAACTCTTATTTCAGGTGGAGTTGCCGCTGGCCGTGAGCGTCATTTTGTCGGGTGTGCGCGTGGCCATCGTGATTTCCGTGGGACTCGCCACCATTGCGGCTGCGATCGGGGCCGGAGGGCTGGGAGAGTTCATCTTTCGCGGGCTGGCCATGGTCGACAATCGCGTAATTCTGGCCGGCGCGATTCCGGCGGCAATCCTCGCGCTAATCGCCGATGTCGGAGTGGGATGGGCCGAGAGGCGGTTGCGCGCGCGATGACTCGCTGTGGCCCTGCTATCGGAGCGGTCCTGGTCTCTGCCATTCTTTTCTTGTCGTGTTCGCCCTCTCACTCGGATCGCATCGTGGTCGGATCGAAGAATTTCACCGAGTCCTTCATCTTGGGCGAACTTATCGCACAGCAGATTGAGGCTCACACTCAGCTAAAAGTCGAGCGCCGTTTCTATCTCGCGGGAACTTACATCTGCCAGCAAGCTATGCTGTCGGGGCGAATCGATCTCTATCCGGAATACACGGGAACGGCATTGACTGCGGTCCTGAAGGAACAGGCCCACGGTGATAAGGGTGAGGTCTACCAGCAGGTCAAAGATGAATATGAACACCGCTATCAGCTGACGCTGGGCCCCGCGTTTGGTTTTAACAACACTTTTGCCATGGAGATTCGCGGCGAAGATGCGCGTCGTTTGAATCTCCAAACGTTATCGCAAGCAACAGCGTACGCGCCGCATTGGCGGGCCGGGTTCGGCTATGAATTCATGGAGCGGCCCGATGGGTACCGAGGCCTGGTTGAAACCTACTCGCTGCATTTCGCGGAGCACCCGCGCATCATGGATCTGGGACTATTGGCACGCGCTTTGAAGGATCACCAGATCGACTTCGCGGGCGGCAACGCAACGGATGGGCTCATCCCGGCACTGGATTTATTTGTCCTGGCGGATGATCGCCACTATTTTCCTCCGTATGAGGCGGTGCCCGTGGTGCGCCAGGACTTATTGCAGAAGTATCCCGAAGTCAAGCTGGCCCTGGATGCACTCGCGAACCAGATTTCCGACGCAGAAATGCGGCAGATGAACTACGCGGTCGATGGCCAGCACCGGGATACGCAGGAAGTGGTAAGGGAATTTCTGAGACGGAAACACTTGGCCCCATAACTACAACTTCGCTAGATCGTCAGAGTACCTTTCATGACGTAGACCGCCTTGCCTTTCAGGATTACTCGATCTCCCGCCAGTTCGCACCAGAGTTCGCCTCCTCGCCCAGACAATTGCCGGGCGTGCAAGATAGGCTTTCCCAGGCGCTGGGCCCAGTATGGTACAAGCATGCAATGGGCGGAGCCGGTGACGGGATCTTCCGGGATACCGTAACTCGGCGCGAAATAGCGCGAAATGAAATCTGAGTCCTCCCCCAAAGCTGTAACCGATACGGCATGCGGATGTAGTTTTTCCAAGAGCGCAAAATCAGGGCGAAGGTTTTGAACTAGATTCCGCGAATTCACCACTACGAGATACGTATCGTTTACCTCTAACACTTCCACCACATCGGACATGTCGACCGATGGGCCAAGGGCACGGATCACTTCAGGCGGGTATGTGCAAGTTTTTGCAATTGCTGCCGGGAAATCCATGGCGAGTGATTCGCCGTCGCGGCGAACCGTCAGTTCCCCCCGAGATTTTGTGGAAAATTGCACGCGATCGAGTCCCGGTTGGAGCAAATTGAGCACAACATAGGCTGACGCCAGGGTGGCGTGGCCACACAATCTGATTTTCGATCGGCCGGTAAACCAACGTACAGCGTATCCCCCTTTCGAGGGCACCAGAAACGCGGTTGCAGAAACATTATTTTCTGCAGCGACTTTGCGCATCCCTTCGTCATCTAACCACGAGTCTAAAAGGCAGACCGCCGCCGGATTCCCTTTAAAGGGTTGATCTGTAAAGGCATCGACATGGAAAACCGGAATTTTCATTCTGTTGATTTTACCCGGCAAGCGCTCTATCACGATGGCGGAATCTTCAGTCGCTCCCGCTGGGCGAATGCGATGGCATTCCCTGAAACCCCTCACTCGCCGGTACTGCAGTCGGTTCGGCCGGTACCATCCTCAACCCGTCGGTAGGAGACGCGAATGCCAACTGCTCAAGCTGTGACCGGGCATGTACTGTTGGACAAATTCCTCGATGCGAGGCGACGAAGTGATTCGCTTTTTGCAATCGTAAAGCCGGACTCGATTTTCGAGCGCCCCATACCTGAGCGCCATCGCATCATTTTTTACGTCGGACACCTTGAGGCTTTTGACTGGAATCTACTGCACGAGGGTGTCTTTGGCCTAAAGAGTTTTCATCCCGAATTCGACCGACTATTCGCGTTCGGCATTGATCCCGTGGGCGGTGGGCTGCCCTCGGATCAGGCATCTGACTGGCCATCCCTTTCCACGGTTCATGACTATGTTCAGCAGATTCGAGCCGCACTGGATGAAAAGTTGTCCAGTGGCATTTTGGACTCGGATCTGCCGACGCGCGATGGATTTTCGATTGAGACGTTGCTGAACGTCGCCATCGAGCACCGCCTCATGCATGTGGAGACTCTGGCGTATATGCTGCATCAACTGCCGATAGAGCGCAAAATTCCGCAGAGCGATGCGCCTATCGCAATTAATTCCGCGGTTCAACACTGCATGATGCCGATTCCCGCCGGCCCGGCAACGCTGGGCCTCCGGCGTGATTCAAGGACATTCGGCTGGGATAACGAGTTTGTAGCTCATTCCGTAGACGTGCCCGCTTTCAAGATGGATCGTTACATGACCACCAATCAGCAGTTCCTTGATTTCGTCAATCAAGGCGGCTACGAGAACAGAGAACTCTGGAGTGACCGCGATTGGAATTGGAAGACGGCAACGGCAGTGTCGTATCCCGTGTTCTGGGAAAAAGATGGGAGCGCATGGCTCTACCGCACCATGTTCGAAAAAATCCCGCTCCCTATGGATTGGCCAGTTTATGTGAGCCATGCTGAGGCTGCGGCATACGCGCGATGGGCAGGGAAGTCGCTTCCTTCGGAAGAGCAGTGGCACCGCGCTGCTTACGGCTCTCCGGATGGTGTCGAGAGAAGTTATCCGTGGGGCCGCTATGCTCCAGACAATAGCTTGGGGAATTTTGATCTGACCCGCTGGAATCCTGCCCCTGTCCACGCACACCCGGCGGGGCAGAGCGCATTCGGGGTGGAAGGTCTGGCCGGCAACGGGTGGGAGTGGACGTCTACTGTTTTCGCGCCGTTGCCAGGTTTTCAACCGTTTCCATTTTACCGGGGATATTCGGCTGATTTTTTTGATGGCAAGCACTTCGTCATGAAGGGAGGTTCTGCGCGCACTGCCGCCTGCATGCTGCGGGCCTCATTCCGCAACTGGTTTCAGGCGCATTACCAATACGTGTACGCAGGCTTCCGCTGTGTGAATTCTTGAACGAAGGAGCTGAATATGCTGGTTCATAGTCTTCCTGCCAATGCAACATACGATTTCGCCGCCGATGTGCGTGCCGGCCTGACGCGGCCGGGTCAAAAGGAACTGTCCTCGAAGTATCTCTACGACGATGTGGGTTCGGCTCTTTTTGAAGTGATCAGTCATTTGCCGGAGTATGGACTCACCCGAGCCGACGAGCGATTATTGCGACGGCACGCAAGAGAAATAGTAGATCGGGTGGAGGGACCGGTGGCCGTAGCCGAACTAGGCAGCGGTAGTGGGCGGAAGACCCGGTGGCTACTCGAGGCATTCTGCCGCAGGCAGCGGACGACTTACTATCCTGTCGAAATATCACACGCGGCGCTCGTGATGTGCGAGCGGGAACTGAGCGACATCGACGCGATCAGCATCCTGGGATTCGAGCGCGAATACCTTGACGGGTTGCTCGAGGTGGCCGCATATCGTAAGAGCGGGCAGCATTTGTGCGTTCTGTTCTTGGGCAGCACCATCGGCAATTTCGATCGGCCCGCAGCGGTTGACTTCCTATCAGAAGTCCGATGTATTCTGCAGCCAGGGGACTCCTTGCTTTTGGGGACAGATCTGGAAAAACCAGGCTGGCAGTTACTGCAGGCTTACGATGACGAACTGGGCGTGACAGCTGCGTTCAACTTAAATCTGCTGGGCCGGGTGAATCGTGAATTGGACGCGGATTTTAATTTGGCTCAATTTAAGCACGTTGCAAGAATCAACGCCGAATTGCGTAGCGTCGAGATGCATTTGCAGTCCAAGCGCCGACAGACTGTGACCATTCCAGCGGCAGAGGTCGTCGTTGAATTTCAGGAGGGCGAAACCATATGGACTGAGAGTAGCCACAAATACTCGGCCGGCGAGATCTTTGAAACGGCCCGACAGGCTGGGTTCCGTTGCGAGGTGCAATGGATCGACGAACAGTGGCCCTTCGCCGAGAACCTGCTCGTCGCCGAATGAGTCCGAAGCGGATTGTCAGGAAACTCGAGACCTGCGCCAGGAGTGCACATTGATGGCGCTGACCACCATGCAAAAGAGATTCGCTGGAATAAGGCCCAATTGCTCGGTTCGAAGGCCAATGATGCACAGGATAACGCAGTTGATTGCACCCAGTGCCCAGCCTTCCCAGTACCGGCGCCCAACTAAGATCGTGGACGAAATAGTCAACACGCAAGAAAGATAATCAAGCCGCAACACGTATGAAAACCTCCGAGATTATTTTCACGGAAGAGTTCGCTGTTTGGATGTGATTGTGGTCCATCGTCACGTGACCGAGGTCACTTGACCAGACTAGATCTTGTGGAGGAGCCAATGCGAAATGAATGTAAGCATCTCGATCAGATCAAGATCAAGCAAACCAACACGCATGTTTGTGAAGAGTGTGTAAAAACCGGGGACACCTGGGTGCATCTGCGGTTGTGCCTGATTTGCGGACACGTCGGCTGTTGCGACTCGTCCAAGAATAAACATGCCACGAAACACTTCCATGCGGTGAAACACCCGCTGATTCGTTCGATCGAACCCGGAGAATCCTGGGTCTGGTGCTACGTAGATCAGATGGAAGCCGGCGAGTTGGCGGCTTAAGACTGCTCATCGGCCTGAAAAGGCCCGCCTTCGCACAGATGCGAGAAGTGGACGCGATAATTACGCGACCAAATCGGACCTGGTGTATCTAATCGGACTATTCAGGCCGAAGTGGGGACTCTTCATAGTTTTGTGAGCACATAGCGATCATGGCGAAACCGGTTTTACTTGCCGTCGACGACGATGCGGATGTACTGCGGGCGATTGAGCGTGATCTGCGGTCGCAGTACGGGGCAGAGTACCGCGTCATCAGCAGTGATTCGCCGCAAGGGGCATTGGATTTGCTCAACGGCCTTAAAGTTCGAAACGATGGAGTCGCGCTCCTTTTAGCTGATCAACGGATGCCCCACATGGATGGCGTGGGCTTCCTGCAGGCCGCGCGGGAGATATTTCCTGACGCCAAGCGAGCCTTGCTGACTGCCTACGCCGATACCAATGCCGCCATCAGCGCCATTAACCAGGCCAACATTGATTATTTCTTCCTCAAGCCCTGGGATCCACCCAGCGAACACCTTTATCCTCAGCTCGACGATCTTCTCGATGATTGGGGAGCGTCGTACCGGCCGACTTTTCAGGGAATTCGCGTGCTGGGGACCCGGTGGTCTCCGCGCTGTTACGAACTGCGCGATTTCCTGGCGCGCAGCCATGTTCCATATCAATGGATCGACGTAGAGTTCTCCGCGAATGATCCCGAAAACCAGCGTCTGGTTCAGGCTTTGGGGGATGATGCGAGTGAGCTTCCTATCGTGTTGTTTCCCGATGGAGCCAAGCTGCTCAACACTGCTCCGACTGAGATCGCGCAAAAGGTGGGTCTGCGTACACGGGCCGAAACGAGTTTTTACGACCTTGCCATCGTTGGCGGTGGTCCTGCCGGCTTGGCGGCGGCTGTGTATGGAGCTTCAGAAGGATTGCACACGGTGATGGTTGAGCGCGAGGCTCCGGGCGGGCAAGCGGGGATGAGTTCGCGTATTGAAAACTATCTCGGGTTTCCCAGCGGCCTGAGCGGCGGGGATCTGGCTCGGCGTGCAGTCGTTCAGGCGCGCCGTTTTGGGGTAGAAATTCTTGCTCCGCAGTCTGCAGTGAACATGCGGACAGAAGGTTCGTACCGCATCATCAAGCTCGCGGATGGCAACGAAATCTCCTGTCATGCCCTGATGATTGCGACGGGTGTGCAGTGGCGGCGGCTCGATGCTCCCGGAATCGATCGGCTGCAGGGCGCGGGTGTCTATTATGGCGGGGGAACCACTGAAGCGTTGTCCTGCAAGGGCGAGGTCGTCTACGTGGTAGGCGGAGCAAATTCCGCGGGCCAGGCCGCAATGAATTTTTCCAAGTACGCGGAGCGGGTCGTCATTCTCGTGCGTGGGGAATCGCTTTCGAGCACGATGTCGCAATACTTAATTGATCAGATCAAGGAAACGCCCAACATACAGTTGTGGAGTCATGCTAGTGTTGCCGAAGTCCATGGGGAGACGCATCTCGAAGAAATTTCGGTGCTCTGCTCCGATACGAACAAGCTAGAGCGGGTGCCGGCCAGTTCAGTGTTCATTTTTATTGGCGCTCTTCCGCGGACGGATTGGCTCGGCGATACCATCCTGCGCGACGATCGCGGGTTTATTCTTACCGGACCCGATGTGATGCACGGTGGCCAACGCCCGAAAGGATGGTCACTCGACCGGGATCCTTTTCTCTTGGAAACCAGCGTCCCCGGAGTTTTCGCCGTGGGTGACGTGCGGCACGGGTCGGTGAAACGAGTCGCCTCAGGCGTAGGCGAGGGATCAGTGGCAGTGCAGTTCATCCATCAGTACTTGAGCAAGGTCTAATGGTGGAAACCCGCGAACTTCTCCGGCAGATTCCTTCCTTTGAGGGCGTGCCCGACGACCAGATCGACTGGTTCCTGAGCCAGGCGAAAGAACAACATCTCAAGGTGGGCGATACCTACGCCCGTCAAGGCGACCCCGCCGAGAACATGTTTGTCTTGCTCGAGGGAGAATTTCAGGGGCGAGGTGAACTGGCCGGCGAAGCGGTTGTCCTTCCTCTGAAAGCGGGAGAGATTACCGGCCTTCTGCCATTTTCTCGAATGAAGAATTACACGCTGAGCGGTCGCGCCATGGCAGAAGGCCGCGTATTGCGCTTTCCGGCATCGCGTTTTCCGGATCTAGTCCAAAAGATGCCGGAACTGGCGACGCGGCTGGTCGGCAAAATGTCGGACCGTATTCGCGAGATGACGCGGTTCGAACAGCAGCGCGATCGCCTTGCGGCTCTGGGCAAGCTTTCTGCCGGATTGGCGCACGAACTCAACAATCCCGCATCGGCTGCGCAACGAGCTACCGGGCAGCTGCGCGATCTCTTTAAGAAGGTTCGCGACGCCAGCCACGAACTCGGAAGGCTCGATCTCACGGCCACACAAAAATCAGAGATCGAAAAATTGGAGGCTTCCCTCGTACAAACGGATGGCCCTCCACCCGATCCGCTGAAAGCCAGCGACCTGGAAGATCAGATCGATTCGCTCCTTCGCAGTCACGGCCAGAATGACTTGTGGCAACTTGCGGCCGACCTGGCGCGAAGAAACTTCCAGCCGGATGCATTGGAGAAGCTCTTTGCAGCTCTTGATGCCGACACGGCACGGGCAGCATTGGTGAGGATTTCCACGTCCATAGAAATCTCAGGCCTGTTGAACGAGCTGGAAAGCAGTACCTCGCGGATTTCCGAGCTGGTCAAGGCGATCAAGGAATATACGTTCATGGACCAGGCGCCGGTTCAGAACGTAGACATCGTCAAGACGCTGGAAAATACTCTCACCATCCTCAATCACAAACTCAAGCGTGGGGTTTCCGTGCACCGCGATTACCAGCCCGTGCCTCTTCTCGTGAATTCCTTCGGAAGTGAACTCAATCAGGTGTGGACCAATCTCATCGACAATGCGATCGATGCCATGGGAGGCAAAGGAGAGCTGCGCGTACGCACTTATCGCGACGACGAGTGCGTGGTGGTCGAGATTGGCGACAATGGGCCGGGAATCTCCAAGGAAGTTCAGCCCCACATCTTCGAACCATTCTTTACGACCAAAGGAGTGGGTGAGGGAACCGGTCTGGGCCTCGATACCGTGGCGCGAATCGTGCGGAAGCATCACGGAACGATTCAAGTCCGATCAACACCAGGCGACACCTGTTTTCAGGTGTGGTTGCCGGTGGCGGCAGTTTCCAACTAGTTGGGCCAATCTGTCCCTTTTCAGTTTTGAAAGTCGGAGAAAGTCAATGAATTCCGCAATCACATTCTTGCTGGTGTTCGGTATCGGTATCGTGGCCGGACTTCGGTCTCTCACTGCGCCTGCCGTGGTGGCATGGGCCGCACATCTCGGCTGGATCAATCTGCAAAGCTCTCCCTTGAGTTTCATGGGATCGACGTGGACGGTCGCCATTTTCACACTCTTGGCATTGGTTGAACTGGTGGCCGATCAATTGCCCATGACTCCGCCGCGGACGGCTGCCGTCGGGCTTTCCGCTCGGATCGTGACTGGTGGCTTGAGTGGGGCATGCCTGGCTGTCGCCGGCGGAGCAGTTCTTTGGCTGGGAGCATTGCTTGGAGCCATCGGCGGAGTCGCCGGCGCGTTCGGCGGCTACTACGCCCGTGTAGGACTGGTTCGGAGATTGCGCGTTCCCGACTTCGCCATCGCCATCCCGGAAGATCTCGTGGCAATCGGGATCGGATTATTCCTCGTTTCCCGGTTCTAGCAGGCTGCAGGGAAATGCTGATTCCGGCCATATTTGAAAGGGCGCGGCCTTTCAGCCGCGCCATGGTGCGGCAAAATGAGTGGCGCCTTTAGGCGCTGGGGCAGGAGCAATCGCAAGTCATTCTGCGATGACGAGAATTCAATCAGGAGCATGCCGCATGACGGAATCTCAACACCTCGACGCCATTGTGATCGGCTCTGGGCAGGGAGGCACGCCGCTTTCCATGGCGCTGGCCGGAGCGGGTCTGCGCACTGCTCTCATCGAACGAAGCCACGTGGGTGGTACCTGCATCAACGAAGGCTGCACTCCCACGAAAACGATGGTGGCGAGCGGTCGGGTCGCGTATCTCGCACGCCGGGCGTCCGATTATGGTGTGCACACAGGACCCATCAGCATCGATCTGGAGAAGGTCCGGCAACGTAAGCGGGATATCGTGGATGGCTTCCGCAATGGAAGCCAGGGACGACTCGAGAAGACACCAAACCTCGAACTAATATTTGGCGAGGCCAGCTTCAGCGATACGCGGAGCGTAGCCATCCGCCTCAAAGATGGAGGTCAGCGCACGATGTCGGCGCAACGAATCTTCATCAATGCCGGCACACGCGCATCTCGGCCTAAGTTAGACGGACTGGACGGCGTACCGTATCTCGACAACATCTCCATCATGGAACTCGGGAAAGTCCCCGAACACCTCCTGGTTCTTGGCGGTGGGTATATCGGTCTGGAGTTTGGACAATTGTTCCGGCGTTTCGGCAGCCGAGTCACCATCGTTCAATCCGGCAACCAGTTGCTCACGCGGGAAGATCCAGACATCGCCGAAGAGGTTGCCAAGATCCTGCGGCAGGATGGTGTAGAGATTCGGTTAAATGCAAAGGCCGGGTTCGTCGAGCAGTCAAGCGGAGCGATCCATATGCAGATTCAGACGCAGGAAGGCTCGACCGCTCTGACAGGTTCTCATCTGCTGGTCGCTACGGGAAGGCAGCCGAATTCCGATACGTTGAATCTCTCTGTTGCGGGAGTGCAGATCGACGAGCACGGATTTATCCGTGTGAACGACCGTCTGGAGACCAGTTCGAAAGAAATCTATGCGCTGGGAGATATCAAGGGCGGTCCGGCGTTCACGCACATCTCGTACGATGATTTCCGGATCCTGCGCTCGAATCTTCTGGAAAACAAGAGCGCGTCTACCAAAGGTCGCCAGGTACCGTATTGCGTGTTCATGGATCCGCAACTCGGCCGCATCGGCGTCACCGAAACCGAGGCCCGAGCTCAGCGTCGAAATATTCGCGTGGCCAAGCTGCCCATGACCTCGGTCGCTCGCGCCCTCGAAGTGGACGAGACCCGGGGATTCATGAAGGCCGTGGTTGACGCGGACAGCAACCAGATTCTGGGCGCGGCTGTCCTGGGCATCGAGGGCGGAGAAGTCATGTCTGTGCTCGAAACTGCCATGATGGGCAAGCTTCCATATACGGTTTTGAAAGACGCAACCTACGCTCACCCGACGCTCGCGGAGTCGCTCAATAACCTTTTCATGGCGATGGATAGCCAGTAAGATGCCTGAGCCAATGGACGTCCACCTGATTGACGGAACGTACGAACTGTTCCGGTATTTCTATGCCGTGCCCTCGGCACGAGACACGAGTGGTCAGGAAGTAGGGGCGGTCCGCGGCGTCGTTGCTTCCATACTTTCCATGATCGAGGCCGGGACAACTCACCTCGGTGTGGCGACGGACCACGTAGTCGAATCGTTTCGCAACGATCTCTATCCGGGATATAAGACGAGTGAAGGCGTGCCTGCGGAACTGCTCTCGCAGTTCCCCATTCTCGAAGAAGCACTACAGGCAATGGGAGTGACGGTGTGGCCGATGGTGTATTTCGAAGCGGACGATGCGCTGGCATCGGCCGCCGCGAAGGCGGCTCAGGACGACCGCGTGAAGCGGGTGTTGATCTGCACGCCGGACAAGGATCTCAGTCAGTGCGTCGTCGGAACACGAGTCGTACAACTCGATCGGCGGCGCGAAATCCTGCGCGATGAGGCCGGGGTTGAAGCTAAGTTTGGCGTCAAGCCGCACTCCATCCCCGACTACCTGGCTGTGGTGGGTGACAGTGCCGATGGCTTCCCCGGAATTGCCGGCTGGGGTCCAAAGGCCGCGGCGCTTGTCTTCTCCCAGTATCCGCATCTAGAGGACATTCCGAAGGACTGGCGGGAGTGGCATCCGTCGATTCGGCGCGCGCGCCCCCTTGCGGAGTCTCTATTCACTGCCTGGAATGACGCCATCCTTTTCCGCACTCTGGCCACGCTGCGACTCGATGTCCCCGTCTTTGATTCCGTCGATGATTTGCAATGGAAAGGTCCGCGCCCGGAATTTGAAGCCTACTGCCGCCGCCTGAAATCGACAGACCTGCTTCGTCGAGTGGCGGCAAAGACTCAGCCTGTGTCGGCGCGGAGCTAGTTGCCCGGATTGCAGTTGTTCGCCAGGGACTTGTTTAGAGCGTGGTAAAATGAGTGGAAATCCAGTCTCGAGCCCTCCCAGGGCTACGTTGGCTGGTTTCCAACACGCGTAGGCGCGTAGCTCAGTTGGTTAGAGCGCTACCTTGACACGGTAGAGGTCAGGAGTTCGAGTCTCCTCGTGCCTACCATATTTTTCAATCAGTTGCCCAAACCCCCTTTTTAGAATCTGGGTCCGTTTGGGTCCAATGAGCGCTTCGACTCCCAAACAAGATTCGTTCGCAGATCGTCGTCGCCCTGCGCGCGCGTTCTGTCCTGGAGAGTTTACTGAATCAGGTGTGACTTGCTGGCAGACAGTGATCCGCTGGGCACTGCGGAAGACGGAGGTAGCGAGCGATGAGCCGATCAGTAACAGAACAAGGAAAACGATGAGGATAATAGCGATGATGGCCAGCGCTAGACCGGGAGTACAAGGCGGCCCCACATCGCCTCCAACTTGCGGGTTGAGCGTGCCTGCCGCCGAGCGGCAACATACACCGATCCAAACAGTTGCCTACCGTTCGTGTAAACTCGACGTGCAAGAATCCATAACTAATCGTTTTAATTGGGCGATAACATCATGATTGCCGGTTCTGACTCACGGGTTTCGACTCGCGTTTGGTTGTGTGTTGTCGTAGCGGCGTTCGGGCTGATTGCGATGGCGATGCACTTTCCTTTGCGCGTCCATGCTCAAACGGCTCAGGCGCAAACGACTCAGGCACAAACAGCTCATCCAAGACATGCTCGGCAGGAACTCCCGGCGGATTCGGTTGCCCCGATTGGCACGCTTGATTCCGTCGCCACGGTCCACGTGGACGTAACGCCGTCGCACGTTCTGAATACGATCTATCCCGATACGGCTACTGGCGCGTGGATGGATGATTTGAGCAGGGCGCAAATAGACAACTTGAGCAAGCCCGAGGTGATTCAGGGGGTCAAGAACCTGGGTTGGGGTTCCATCACCATGCGCAACAACAGCGAGTTGCGCTTGTCGGCATGGCACTGGAACGAAAACGGCACATGGAGCGATCCGGCGACGAAGAGCGGCTACTACGTCGGCAGCGCTGATTTTGGCGAACCGATTCACTACGGCTATTCGTATTCGCTGCCCCATCGCGATTTTATGACCAGCGGAGATTTGCCGTTGGTTGCTGGTTTTCAAAGTTACTGGAAGAGCAATCCTTACCTGACCAGCCACTTCACGGGCGAGAGCGATACGCTGCACCCGCAATGGGTGGTGATCGATATGGGTACGGCGCGCGCGGTCAACGCGATCCATATTCAATGGGTCAATCCGTATGCCGTGGTTTATGTGGTGCAGTACTGGGTCGGCGACAACAATGCGATGGACTGGGACATGGGCCCGAACGGCATGTGGAAGGCGTTCACGTCGGGCGCGGTGCTGAATGGCAGCGGCGGGGATGTTCGTCTAAAGCTTTCGGATGAGCCCGTCACTACGCGCTTTGTCCGCGTGTTGATGTCGAAGTCCTCCGGAACTTGCGACACTCACGGGTCGCAGGATATTCGAAACTGCGTCGGCTACGCCCTGCAGACGCTGTCGGCCGGTACGATCGATGCTGCGGGGAAATACGCGATCGTGTATCCGCCGAACGGCAAGGAGCCCGGACCTGGGCCGCCGCCGGTTCTGCAGGGTGCTGGAGAGCAGGAAGTGATCGCCGGTTCGGAGGCAGAACTGGCTGGATCCTTTTTCGCTTCTTCGGTCGATCCCTGGCACCAGGCCGACAATCTGATCACCGGTGGCCGCGATCAATACAACGGCATGGACAATTTCTTCACCAGCGGATTGACCATGGGCCACGCGGCGCTAGTTGCATGCGCGGCGATCTATGACACCCCCGAAGATTGCGCGAATGAAGTTTCCTACATTCACAAGCGTGGCTATCCCGTGGTGGGAATTGAAGTCGGGGAAGAGTGCGACGGCAAGCACATGACGCCGGAAGATTATGGCGCCATCTACATTCAAGTGGCGGATGCGGTTCATAAGTTGACGCCCAGCGCCAAGTTGGGCGGCCCGATTTTTGAGGGCGTGGATAAGGACATCACGCTCTGGCCGGACGAGGAGGGCCGCACTTCCTGGATGGAGCGATTCGTCGATTACCTGAAAGCCCACGGTCATCTGAAGGATCTCGCGTTCATGTCGTTCGAACACTATCCATTCATGATCAACGGATTCACGCCACCGAACGACTGGGCATCGCTTTACCTGGAACCCGGAATTATGAAGCATGTGCTGCACATGTGGCGGCAGGATGGCGTTCCCACCGAGGTGCCGCTGATTATCTCCGAGAGTGGAATCATCGCGGGGCAAAGCGGACCGGGCTACCTGGGCGTGACTGGCCGTTCCATCTGGGAAGTCGATGCGTTCGGCACTTTCTTTGAACAGGGCGGCACAGCGTTCTATCGTCCTGCAATCAATAATGGCGCCGTTGGTCACGGACTCCTAGATCCCGAGGGTGGCGCTGATGGTGGTGGCGCGTACGGCACGCCCGCATATAATCCCTACTCTTCCGCGCACATTATTAATTTTGAATGGTTGCAGCACGAGGCAGGGGCGAACAAGATTTTTCCGGCATCGGCGGATCTGAAGGACGCTCTCGGACGGACGGTGGTTACCTCGTATGTCGTCAAACGTCCCGACGGGAACTGGTCGTTGATGCTGATCAACCATGATTTGAACGCCGCCCATCCGGTGCGTCTCATCATCGACGATGCCAAGCACGTCAGCCATTCTTTCATGGGATCTGTAGCTCTCGTGCAGTATTGCAACACCCCTGCTGAGGACAAGAACATCACTATTCCCGCTGCACCCGACGGCCTGTACGCACTACCAGCCGGTTCAATCACCGTGATTCGCGGGAAGCTGCGGTAGTTAGCCGATCTGTCGTTCCCGATCGAGCTACACTTCTAGGAACGAATACTGCGGAAGACACCTATGACGGGTAAATCAGTAACGGTGCGAATAAAGAGCTATGGTTTCCGGTTTTTAATCTTCTTGCTTTCATGGGCATGCCGGCCCATGGACGCCCAGAGTCGCGTGCATCAGCTTGCTCGAGATGTTTACTATTGGGCTGGTGACCTCAGCAAGCACGAACAGACCAATGTGGGCTTCGTTATATTTCGCGACTATGTACTGGTTATTGACGCGAATTTTCCGTGGGCGGCTGAACACATCCTTGCGGACATAAGAACCATCACCTCCAAACCCGTGCGTTTTGTCTTCAACACTCACTACCATGCGGATCACACCATGGGAAACAGTGTGTTCATCGCCCATGGCGCTGCCGTTGTAAGTACGGAGGACCTTGCGCTAGAGCTAGGCACAAAAGGGATGGAGGACATCCGGGAGCAGACGAATATGAAAATGGACCATCTGGAGCTGCCGTCCATTCGCTTCCCGGACCGCCTGGTATTTGACGACGGTCAACATCGGGTCGAGCTGATCAAGTATGGGCAGGCCCACACGAAAGGTGACGGGGTGGCTTATCTGCCTGCGGAAGGTGTTGTTTTTGTCGGAGATTTGGCTGTGAACTGGACTCACGGGAACAATGTCTCCGACCAGGATGTTCGCTACATCGGTTGGATTCGCGCTCTCGACAAGATTGCCCAGCTTCCCGTCAAGACCGTGGTTCCGGCGCATGGCGACCTGGGCGATGTGGACCTGCTCCGCCGCCAGCGAGATTTTATTGCCGACATGTGGAACCAGGTCAAGCAAGGTCTCAAGGCTGGAAAATCTCCTGCTGAATTGAAGAAGACACTGCAATTTACCGAGCACGGGATCTTCGCGCGCGATGCGAGAGAGACAGAAGACATGATTGAGTCCATGTGCGAGCGAGCACAGACCCAGCCAGATTGGAATCCGGGCCCAGGAGATCCAAAGTAAGTGCCGCCCTACAGAAGGCGCTCCTTGCGGCGACAGATCGCGTAGCATCCTCGAACTTAGGCTTTCGCACCGGACCGGTTGGTAAAAAACCACGGAATCGCAGCAGCGTTTGCTTCCGAATGACGCTAGTGCTTTTTCGGAGGCGACGCCGGGATGAGTTCTCAAGGCTGAAAGAAGGTGAGAGGCGTCGCGTTCGAAAAAGCCGTCAGAAGGAAGCCGCTGGCGCGGCGGGCGCGGTACTTATGCAAATTGAATGGAGCAAGAGGGGTTTGTAGAGGTTGTCGGGGTGGTCGAGCTCCGTGGCGGAGGAAGCGACGGCATGTGCAAGGGCGAAGTGGCGGTTGAAGCGAAACCTACTCTGGGGCATGAAGAAGGTGTCGAGCGGCGACGGAGACACACTTCGACGGAGGGCGCTGAAGCGCGCCAGCAGTTGGGGTTGTGGGCGAGTGATTTCATGCAGCTGTGACCAGGAGCGGTGGAGAACGAAGTTGGAGTTGTGCCGCCGTGAATCGTTCGACGACGGCCATCGGTCCGCCGCACTTGGGACAGCGCCACAGCGGGTGCGCTGTAGGAGCGGTCGAGGTTTCCGATTCGTTTTTCGGTGGAGTGGCGTGAAGAGCGGCGAAGCACTGTGGCAGCAGGGCGGCGCGCCTTCGGTTGGCGAGGAAGCCGAAGTGGCGGATGCGGACGAAGCCCTTGGGGAGCAGGTGAAGTAGAAAGCGACGGAGAAACTCATCGCGCGAGACGGTCATCACTTTCTGCCGATTGTGGTCGGCAGAGTCACGCCAGCGAAAGGTAACCTGTCTGTCCACCAATGCGAGCAAGCGATGGTTGGAGATGGCGACGCGGTGGGTATAGCGGCCAAGATACTGCAGGACGTAATCGGGTCCGCCGAAGGGTGGTTTGGAGTAGACGATCCAATCTTTGCGGAAGAGCGGACGCAGCCAGGCAGCGAAGAACTTGGGATGGGTGAGCGCTGCGAGTTCTCCGGCCAGGTGCAGCTGACGGCGTTCGAAGGCAAACTTCAGGCCGGCGACGAACTTGCCGCGGAACACGCGCCGCAGTACGGCAATGGGAAGGAAGAAGCGAGGGTGGGATCGAATCCAGCGGGCGTGATCGCGGGAGAGTCCGCCGGCGGGAACGACACAGTGGACATGAGGATGAAGTTGGAGTTTCTGGTTCCAGGTGTGAAGCACGCTGAAGAAGCCGATCTCGGCTCCGAGATGGGCGGGGTTGCGCGCGACTTCTAGCAGAGTTTCGGCGCTGGCTCGGAGCAGCAAACCGTAGATGACCTTCTTGTTCTGGAGAGCCAACGCAGCCAGTTGCGGCGGCAGGGTGAAGACGACGTGGACGTAGGGCGTGGGCAGCAGTTCGCGACGACGCGCCGCGATCCAGCGTTCACGCGCACCGGTCTGACACTTCGGGCAGTGCCGATTGCGGCAACTGTTGTAGGAGATAGTGGCACGATGTCCGCAGCTGGTGCACTCATCGATATGCCCGCCCAGGGCAGCGGTGCGACAGCGCGCGATGGCCCGCAGGACCTTCAGATGAATCCAGCGAAGCCACGAACGATTCCTCTCGATGAAGTCTGCGCCTGCGCTGCGAATGATGTCGGCCACCTCTAACTGTGGCCGACTCATCTACTCCTCCTGGGACGACCTGCCTTTCTTCAGCACCAGCGCATCCAGCGGACTGGGCGTGGCATGCAAGTGCCGTTGCGAGAGGTGGAGATAGCGAGCGGTTTCTTTCAGATCGTGATGGCCTAACAGGATCTGGATGGTGTGGAGGTCGGCGCCAGATTCGAGCAAGTGAGTGGCGAAGCAGTGGCGGAGCACGTGGGGATAGACACGTTTCTTGATCCCGGCGCAGCGAGCGGCTGCGGCGCAGGCGTGGTAGGGAGTCTTGGTATCGGTGGGGTGATCGCCGCTGTGCCAGCGGTTGCCGGGAAATAACCAGACGGACTTTTTGCGCAAGCGTCGCCAGTGAGCGCGTAGTTCCTCGAGCAGGACGGGGCTGAGCATCACGTCGCGGTCTTGCCCGCCTTTGCCGCCCTGAATGTGCACGACCATGCGTCGGCTATCGATGTCGCTGACCTTCAGGCGCGTGAGCTCGGCGCGGCGCACGCCGGTGCCGTAGAGGGTCATCAAAATAGTGCGATAGAAGGGAGTCGGCGCAGCCTCGATGAGCAGTGTTACTTCTTCCTGACTGAGAATGGTGGGCAGGCGATAGCGCTTCTTGGGATAGGGAGTGTCGGCAATGCTCCAGGGCCTCTTGAGCGTCTGGATGTAGAGGAAGCGCAGGGCGCAGAGATGGTTGGTCACCGAACCGGGAGTCAGTTTGTGCACGGTGAAGAGTTGGGCTTGGTACTCGCGGATGTGCTGCGGTCCCAGGCGATCGGGCGAGCGGCGGAAGTGTTGGGCGAACCGCTCGATGAAGCGAATGTAACGTCGTGTGGTCGCTTCAGAGTAATGACGTCGCTGGAGTTCCTCCAGCATCATTTTGCGTAGATGGGTCACAGGGACCTCCTTGTGACCCACAATTATCTGAGCCAAAAATCAGGACTGCCGACATCACCCACGCGGCAGCGTCCGCCGCGCCAGCGGCTTCGTTCTCACGGGCAATCCGGAAGTTGCGTTCACACGGACTCCGACGACGTCGTCCAGAAGTCGGCTTCGAGGAAGTGTGAGGTCCAGCCCGCAGTGCCCGATCAGCTCCCCTAGAACCTTGATCAGGCTGCCGCGCTTTTGGGCGTCTCCCACTTGCCCGAATCCCCAGAACGGAAAATGGCGTCGATCACCGCCATGTTCTTGAGTGCATCCTCAAGCGAAACCGGCACGTCAGCGTCTCCGCGAACTGCTCTAGAGAAGACGTCGCCTTGAATCATGTACTGGTCGCAGCTGGGGAATTCTTGGGTAACGATGCCGCTACCGAACACGTCGCACCCGTCGTCAATAAGGATACGGCACAACCGGTCATTGGGAGCGTTAAACGGGATTTCAATTTCGATACGGCCCCGCGTTCCCAGGAAGTGACTCCGCTGGTAGGGCACGAGTTGCGTGCTGCAAGTGAAAGTCGATTGACCCGAAGGAAAATCAAGGATAGCTGAGGCCAACCGGTCAACCTTCATCTGCGGGTCTCTCTCCACCAATCCCAACACGCGCGAAGGCTCTTCGCCGAACATGAACCGCGACGTCGTGATAGGGTAGCATCCGATGTCCATCAGCGCGCCTCCACCGTATTCGGGTATGTTGCGGATGTTCGATGGGTCGTTGTTGAAATAGCTGAAGAAACCCAGGGCACAACGCAGTTGGCCAATCCGGCCTGATGCGACCACCTCGCGTGCGCGCAGCCACTGCGGGTGGGTGCGCACCATGAAGGCTTCTCCGATCTTCACTCCGGTGCGGTCCCGCACTGCCAGAAGCTTTCTCGCTTCGGCAACGGTCAGACTCAGCGGTTTCTCGCACAAGACGTGCTTGCCGGCCTCCGCAGCTTTGATTGACCACGGGACGTGAAGCTGGTTCGGCAGGGGGTTGTAAATCGCTTCAATCTGCGGATCGGCCAGAAGCTCTTCGTAGGATCCATAGGATTTGGGAATGCCAAGTGTGCGGGCCGCGTCCTCGGCCTTGCCACGGTCGCGTGAGGCAATTGCAGTTACCTCACTCCATACGCCTTTCTGCATGCCCGGTATGACTTTCGTTACGGCGATTCTCGCCGTGCTCAGAATTCCCCAGCGGACTTTGGACATAGGCAGACATCATAGCCGCAAAGACTGCGGCTGGAAAACGTGCACCGCCCAGAAGTCCGCTTGGGTGAAGTCTGAACCTTCACTTGGAGATTGCAGCCGAGTGGAATCAGGAAATGACGTATGTGTCTGCATTGTGTATACAACCAGAACGCTCACCGAGAACGCTACCTGGATATGGTAGAGGTTGTTTCAACCCTGAAGTATCCCACCGCTGACAGTCCCGGGAGGATGTCGCTGCGATAGCGTTGTCGTGATCAACCAACCGATAATACGTCTTACAATGGAACGACAGCTGTGTTAGAAATCCTGCCGGAATCGCTCCAGTTGAAACCCCATCCAAAATGGTCTTCGTGATTTCCAGTCGTGGCGTGAGGAAAGAGTTGTTCTCTAATAGAGGCGTCGAATCCGATTTAGGAATGAGCGTCTATTTCAGAAACTCAAACGAATCGCGTGTCCGTTCCAGTGGACGATTGACTTCGTCCCATTCTTCTTTGGTGAGCTCTTTCGCAGGTGGATCAAAAGCTGCTCCGTTCGTCCCGACGTTTCGTGATACCAAAGCCGTAGCATTTCCCGTTGTGATAGACCGCGTAGCCTTTTGAATACCGCCAATGGCTCAATGCCGCGTCGGTCGACTCACCCGCTGTGAATGTCACGCCCCGGATGGTGATGGGCTTCAAGGCTGTTTCCAGAAGTATGAGTACGAAGCTCCGTTTTTCTCACGCAGGACCGTGGAGGCAACGCAGCAGCGCGCGCTTCGTTTTTGTGTCCCCAATTGTTCCTTTGTTGAACGAATACATTCCACGGTGCGGCTGCGTTAAGCAAGATCCATTCTTTAGGTTTCCGAAGGGTACCAGTTGCTACGCGCGCAACTCTCGGCGAAACAAGCACTCCGCTTTGCTGCGAAAAGGCTTGCCAGACCGAGGTTTTTCGATGGATACTTCATGTCCGCTCGGTCATGGGGCAAGTAAGTCGATTTTCCGATGCAGCTTGGTTCCAGCTTCCGAGTCGCTTTGGTCTTAGTTGTGACTCTTCTCGTCACTTGTCCTTTGACGTTTTCTCAACGGACTAGCTCTCTTAGCACTGTACGACTACCGGATCAAAAGTATGCTTCCGATCGCATTCTAGTGAAGTTCCATCCAGAGATCCCTGCACACTCCCGTAACGCTGTCCACGACTTTCCCGTTCACAAGAGTTCGGAGATCCCCGAGCAGAGGTAGGGCCTGGCTAAGGGCATCCTGAACCTCGGACAAATCGTAAGTTTTGCAGGAAACGATGGCTACTTTGGCATCGGAGCGGGCAGGAGGGGGAGGCGGAGTCGAATTGTGTTCACTACTGCCGCACGCGCCGGAGAGTATTAAGGGTACTCCGGCCGCAAGGCCTAACCCCACTTGTAGAAACCCCCGTCTGGTACAAGACGACGGCTCGTCTTTCATGGCGCACCTCCCACGGGAAATCGTGTTGCGGGTAGCGTGCTCCTTATGATGATCTTTCGAGCGGCATTCCTGATGGATGGAACGGGCAATCACGTATGCGCTACTCGAAGGATTAGCAGGCGTGGAAGACCAGGGTACGGCGTTCAGTCGAACGCGGATCGCACCCCGATGGGAGGCCGCGGATGTTCGTTCAGCGGAAGTAACGGTCAAATATCCGTCCTCCAACGGATACTGCCGTTATCGCTATAGCAGGACAGGACTCTCAATCGAGTTGTGCTCGAGTTTACGGGGACCGGCGAGGAATTTGAGCTACGCATTCTGCTCCCTAAAGACCGGCGCCTGAAGCAATCAAAGTTGGATGGGCACACGGTCGACAGTCGCACCGAAGCAGTCGAACAATCGAAATATGCCGTCATAGAAGCGAGCGGAAGGCGAGCTCATCAATTCATTCTAGATCTGCAGTAAAGAATAATCAGCCGCCGGATACTCTACGGCCTCACGCTGATCTGTCTCCCCGAGTACTGCACGACCTTATCGGGCCGATCTGCCGCGCCCACTCCCACTCCATGATTTTCGCGAACCAAGACCACGCGGAGGGTGCGATTCTCCAGCATCCCGGGAAACTGCCCTTTGCGATCTCCGACAGTTAGAGTGCGCGTCGCGTCATTCCAATGCAGGGGGATCGTCGCGTAGGCGCCCTTTTCGTAATTGTAAGTATCGTTCTCGTCCTCATAGATTGAGAAATCTCCGTCGGCGCCGCCATAGATGCGCAGCTCGATTGGGTCAGCAGGCTTTTCCGTCGACCACTCTTCCTCCGGACCCAGGGGGACAATGGATCCCGCCCGGACATACAGCGGCAAGCGTTCGAGTGGCGCATCCGCATTGATCATTCGCCCGCCGTCAACCACGGACCCCGTCCAGAAGTCGTACCACTTCGTTGGAGGCAAATAGAGTTGGCGAGTCGTCGCGGCAGGTTCGGTTACCGGATTGACCAGGAAGGCTGGGCCGTACATAAATTGATCGCCGACGTCTTGAGCGCGCGGATCAGGGCGGAAGTCCATCACCAGTGGCCGCATCGGAGTGTAGCTCTGGCTGGTCGTCATCCAGGCCAGGGAATAGATATAAGGCAGCAGGCGATATCGCAGTCGATCGAAGTTAACCAGGATTTTCTGTGCGTCCGGTCCGTATGACCACAATTCATTTTCATCGGGATTGCGAGTGCCGTGCACGCGGAGGATGGGATTAAAGGTGCCGTACTGAAACCAGCGCACGAAAAGTTCACGGAAGGCTGGATCGCTCGGGCTGCCGAAGACAAATCCGCCAATGTCCGTTGTCCAGTAGGGAATTCCGGAAAGTGCGAAATTCAAGCCTGCCGGAACCTGCCGCCGGAAACTGAGCCAATCCGAATTGATGTCTCCCGACCACGCTGTCACTGCATTCCGCTGCGATCCCGCGAATGCTGACCGTGACAGAATGAACACGCGCTTCTGGTCCGACGCACTACGTTGCCCCTGATAGACAGCCTGGGTGTCGAGCAGCGGATAGACGTTGACATAGCGATTCCCGCTACCGGCGGCGAGTTTGTGGTTGAGTAGAATATTCTCTTCTTGCCCCTCGGTTTCAGGTTCGGTGGTGTCCATCCACCATGCATCGGCACCGATGCTGAACAGGCCCTTATTCACTTGATCCCAGTAATACTTGCGGGCTTCCGGATTTGTTGCGTCGTACACGGCCATCGCGTTGGTGTGATAGGGCGGCTTGGCAAACTTGAACTTGTCGACGAACCAGCCTTTGCTCTCCATGTAATCGTAGTTTGTGGAGCCCGGCTCAAAAAATGGCCAGATGGAAATCATCAAGTGGAAGTTTTCCCGGTGTAACTGATCGATCATGCTTCTTGGATCGGGATAGTTCTTGTTGAATGCGAACTCTCCCTTACGATTCCACCAGAACCAGTCCTGCACGATGTTGTCGACAGGAATATGCAGGTCGCGATATTTTTTAGCCACGCCCAGAATTTCGTCCTGCGATTTGTAGCGGTTCTTGCACTGCCAGAAGCCGTACGCCCACTTTCCAAACATGGGCGCCTGTCCGGTTAGTTCTCGATAGCCGGCAATGATCTTGTCGAACTCCGGTCCATAGAGAAAGTAGTAATCGATGACATCCGCAACTTCAGAACTGATGTAGAGATAATTCGCGAACCGGTTGTTGAATCGGCTGCGGGAGGTGTTATTCCAGAAGATGCCGTACCCCTTGCTCGAGAGCATCAGCGGCACGGCGATGTTGCTGTTGTCCTGCGAAATGTCTACCGACTCGCCGCGATAGTCCCACACTCCCGCCTGATGCTGGCCTAAGCCATACAGGCCCTCATGGGAGCCATAGATATTCACGAAAGATTCGGCGCGATAGGTGTCCTCCCCGTTGACCTTCTCAGCCGTCATTTTGCGGGACGACTCCGTTACCAGCGGATTACCGTTCAGGTCCGCATAGCTGATGGCGCCATCCTTGCGCGCGACCGTGACTTTGAGGAGGGTCGTGCTGATCGTGACGGCATCATCGCTGGACTGCATCGTCCACTTCGAAGTCGGCCAGCTTTCTTTGATCACGACATAGTCCGCTCTGGTGGGGAACGTAGTCGTAGGAGAGTACATCACGTGAATGATCGACTCCGAGCACACTAGAACTTTCAGGGTGCCCGTTCCCATGCTGAAGGTCACTCCGTCCGATGTCTGCTGAACTTCCCGAATTGGATTCATGGGAACCCATTGCGCTTGCAGCACAGCCGAAGTGCTCAGCACGACAGCAATGACGGAGATAAAAAGCGGTTGCAGCCTAGCCTGAACTTTCATAGGTGATCCTGCCGAGTTCCGCGGAGCCATACCGCCAGCATCGAATAGCGAGGACCGTAAACGATTACGAAACAGTGCAGGATAGCACGGATGGCAGGCCTTAAATGGCGCGAGCGTCCAGAGCCCAAGCTGGAAGACCGTAGCCATGAAAATGATCGCCGCATTCTGCGTGAACCGAGTTCATTTGAGGTGCATAGCCCGCCGAGAGTTTCTTGCGAGCACCAAATGTGACGCTGCCAGCAACGCTGGATTTCTACGAGTTACTTTCCGCCATGACCTTGACACGGCTCTCGCTGAACTTACGTGTGAGTCAAAGCCTCAAAGTTGGGACTAGGCCTTTCACAGACTTACGACGAATTGTGATTTTGATCACATGTGGATGTGATCGTCCCTACGAGAAGCTTTGATATTGCGCGATATTTTCAGTCTCAGGGCACGCCGCCCAATCCGTTGAATGAGGTTTTAAAACTCCCCCATGAAACCTTCATTGCTGTTCTCATCCCTGCTGTTGTTTTGCCTGCAAGCCAGCGCTATCGTCACTATTTCCACCTCATCGCTGCCCAATGGCACTGTTGGCGCGCCCTACTCCGCCGCGATCACGGCGAAGAGTGGATGTACGCCATACCTATGGACCGTCACTGGAACCTTGCCGACGGGCGTTACGTTTACGCCGATCAGTAGTACGCGAGTGCTGAGCCTGTCAGGAACGCCGACGACAGCCGGTTCCTACGTCTTCACGGCATTAGTGAAAGGGTGCGGAGGTCACACGTCTCAGGTCTCATACACTGTCGCGGTCCAGGCCGCAGCGGTGCACCTCGTAAATCTGAATTGGAGCGCCTCCTCATCGACCGAGATCGCGGGCTACAACCTGTATCGTGGAACGGACGGCGTCAACTGGCAGAAGATCAACTTGGGTGGGCTTATCGCATCGACGCTCTACAGCGATTCCAGCGCTGCCAACGGCACGACATACTACTACACGGCTACTGCGGTGAACCTCTCAGGCATGGAGAGTGCGAAGCCCACTCCCATCCGGGTGGTTATTCCGTGACGGGGAACAAATGATCGGTCAAGTTGCGGGCTCACTTACATCGCAGAGAGCCCGCGAGCTTGCTGGCTGTACTTGAAATGCGCTTCAGTGGTCGCTCGTTATTCCCGGCCAATCGTCCGTGCGGAAGGGTGAAGCCGGTAAGCCTTCCCGGTTGAACAGATTGCATTGTGGGCTGTCCCCCCAGGCATAGCGCACCGCCACCGGCTTAGGGACGAGCTCACTGGATACTACAACCACGTCCCCGTCGATGCTGGCCTTGGCCCAGTGGAATCTGCGGTCCTCTCCCGCAATGGCGAAGCCACGCAGTTCAGTCTGAGCTCGGGCCTCGAGACCTGTGCCTACGTGAGTAAAGCGCACACGCACCTCATCCCCCTCGATTTTTGCAGACTCAAATAGCGGTCCCGAATATTCGCCCGGTTGCTGGAACGTCGTTCCCAGCGCCCACAACGCGAGCCGCTGGCCCACTTCGAACTTGCGATGCGGATGTAGGTCGTTTGGGTCGCCGACGTCGATGGTGACCGCAATTCCGGTGTGCGGGAGCTGCTTGATCGTCATCAACTGGGCTTCGCGCAATTCGGCCCACGCGGATTCGCCGGGTTCCTCCGGGATGGCGCCGTGATTCGGTAGCTGCACAATCAAGAATTCCATGTCGGGCTGGTGAGAGGCTTGCCGCCAGGTTTGGATCAGCCTGGGGAGAAGCTTGCGATATTGACGCGCCTTGAGAGCGTTACTTTCTCCCTGATACCAGATCGCGCCTCGGAATGGGTAGGGAAGCAGAGGAGTGATCATCCCGTCGTATAGAGACGAGACCGGCATTGGCGGGTATTCGAGCGTTGTCAGATTCTCAATGGCAAAGCCTGCCAGCGCATCCTGGGTGAAAGGTAACGAGACGCCCCACCCGTCTTGCCGCAGATCGCGGAATAAGATCGTGACTGGCTGCCATTCCGCGGTGACTTTTAATACAGGGGTGGCATAGTCGTCGTAGTCAGTAATGGTTGGCTGCTTCGACCGGAAACGAAACGAGCCATTCCCGCGCGCCCAGAAGCGAACGCCCGAGTAAGCGCTAAGGTCAATGGTGGAACCATCCAGCTTGTAATTTGCGGACAGGACGGCGTCCTGCGTTCCGTCGAGCTGACCGGCAACGCGAGCCGCCAAGCCCTCGCCGCCATGGCCGGGTGAGACGAGATCGAACGCAGTGCTGGTTGTGTCAGCCCAGGAGTAAGAAAATAAACCTCCCGTGGTCAGGCGCGAAGAACCATCATCGAAGTTCGCAATTGTCTTAGCTGAAGCATTCCCAGAGGCCGCCAGCAATTCGAAGTTGTCAAATTCCAATTGGAAAGCCAGAGGATGTTCGGCGAAATCTTTCTGCGCCGGTGTCGCATGGTTCCATTCGTCGAAGACCGGCTTCAGGCTCGCCTCCGATAGCAACGCCTCATGTGAGATCCAATCCTCGATTGGCGTACCTGGCCAGACGCTCTCCACAATGCCGATTGGCACGTTCAGCTTGCGATGAAGTTCCCGAGCAAAGTAATACGCTACCGCAGAAAAGCTCTTAGCCGATTCGGGTGTGCAGACTTGCCAGCGCGCGGGCAGCGTGTTCTCCTGCGCTGAAACAGCTATTTTCTTGGGGACCGTGAAGAGCCTGATATTGGGGTAGTCCGCCTTCGGAATTTCGACCGCTGCGCCTTCCGCGCGGTCGAGAGAAAAGGCCATGTTGGATTGGCCAGAGGCAACCCAAACCTCGCCGACCATCACATCTTTAATCGCGATGTCCTTCTTGCCGCGAATCACCAGGGTGAACGGCCCTCCTGCGGACATGGCTGGAAGGTGAACGCTCCATGAGCTGTGGGCGTCGGTCAGAGCCGTTGCGGTATTACCAGCAAATGAAACGGTAATTCGTTCGCCAGGATCAGCCTTACCCCAAACATGGATCTCGCGTCCTTGCTGGACGACCATGTGATCGCTGAACAGGGTCGGCAGAACTGGGTCGGCCCAACTTCTCAGTGGAAATCCTCCCAGGCAGACGAGGAAGGCGAGACCCATCAATGCACGTGATTTCACGATGGCAAGTTTCATTTTTCCTCGATCAGCAGCAGATCCCACGGCTTCAATGTGACTTGCTGCGAGTGGGAAACAGCGGCCTGAGTCAACAAGTCCATGCCGGAAGCGTAAGGATATCCGAAAGCGTGCGGCGCTCTGGAATAGTTCAGGTAGTAATGAACTGTCTTGCCGCTGCGATTGACGCCATGCTTGACCCGCACATCTGGTGGAAGCGTTTGATCGGGCCCCGTCAATCCTGCATCCTGCAGGACGTCCAGTAGCACCTTTTCCTGCAGTTTGTCGCTAAGCACCGTTCCCTCGTAGGTGAGAGATTCCCTTGCCGAAGTGATTCCGCGTGATGGCTGGGATACTTCGCGAAGAACGGATGGTCGTAAAAGCGAGACCCTCTGCAGAATCGAGAGTAAGCATCTCCGCCCAATCCGACACCTTGTTGTCGGTCCCAAGTGGAACGGGATCGCCCTTCAGCGCCAGAGGTTGCCGCAGATTGGAAAACTCCTGGTAGTGGAAGCCTGCGGCCTCGCGCAAGCGGCCGGGCATCGTGGTCCAGCGCACGGTGTCGAACTCGTTGGTGAACCCGCTCTTGAAGGCCATCACCACGTGACCGCCATTGCGAACGTAATCGACCAGCTTGTTGAGAAGCGCGTCGCTGGCGACGTAGAGCGGCGGCACCACGATCACTTTGTAATCCGAAAAATTCGTGCTCTCCGGGAAACACGAAATCCACGCCGACATTGTTCCGTAGAGCACGTGGTACATCTGCTGCAGGACCGTGCGGTAGTCTGCGTGATCGCTGAACTTCATGAACTCGATGCCGTAGTAAGAGTCGTTGCTGTAGAGAATGGCGACCTGGATTCGTGCGCTTGAAGTCGACGATCTGCGGCCCGATACGGTGCAATTCGTGCGCAGTCCGGCTGACCTCCTGGTAGGCGCGTCCGGGTTCGAGATCGTGGCCGAGAACGCCCTTCCAGTAAGTCTCCTGTCCGTAGTGAATCGAATGCCAGTGCCAGTACTCGACCATGTTCGCGCCCGACGACAGATGGGTGTACACGTCGAGCCGAAGCTGGCCATCGTATGGCGGAAACTGGTTCTTCGAGTCCCATCCGATCGTTTCCGCATTGGTTTCCGTAACCAGATAGTTGGTGTGCTTCAGGGAGCGACTGTAGTCGCCCAGCGTAGGACGGAGCGCCTCGCCGTCGAACTCGTCCTGCGTGCCGTGATAAGGATTGGCGGCGACGATGTCGAGACTCTTCGCAGACGTCGTATCTCATTCACTTCAGGCCGCGGCGGACCCGCAAAATCCTGCGTGACGAACTGGTCGGGGCGTTTGTACTCATTGACGATCGATGCCTGCCACGCGAGAAAGTCCGTGGTGATCCACTGCGAGTAGCGCTCCCACTCCAGCTTCCATCCGGGATTGATGATGCCATCCTGTGGCGGAATCTCGGTCCAGTCGTTGAGGCGCTGGCCCCAGTAATTCAGGCCCCAGTCTTTGTTGAGTTCGTCGACGGTCTTGAATTTGCGTTTGCAGGTACTCGACGAATCCAGCCTGCACGTCATGATTGGCGGCGCCGGCCGACGAAGTTTCGTTGTCGATCTGATAGCCGATGACTGCCGGATTGTCTTTGTAATGCTCGACGATCTTGCGGATGACGCGCTCGCAATAGAAGCGGTACGTGGGGTTGAGCAGATCGGTGTTCTGGCGAATGCCGTAAGTGATGGCGCTGGCCGTCCAAGCGCGTGATCACGATCTCGGGATGTTCCTTGTACATCCACGCCGGAATGGAATACGTCGGCGTGCCCATGATGACCTTGATCCCGGCCTTCTGCATGCGATCGACCACGCGATCCATCCAGGCATATTCGAAGCTGCCCGTCCTCGGGCTCCCACAGTCCCCAGCTCGATTCGCCCATGCGCACCACCGTGATGCCGGCCTGCTGCATCAGCTCGACATCTTTGTCGAGGCGCTCGTAGGGCATGTATTCGGGATAGTAGGCGACGCCGTAGAGGACGGTCTCCATCTTGTCGGGTTGGAAGACACTTTGTGCAAACATCGAAGAGACAGAAATTAGAACCCAGAACGCCACAGCCCACTTAAGAAGCCTTGGAATCATATTTCCTCGCATTGGACTGATGACTAGGGATGGACAGATTGCCGCGCGGCACATTCCCGCGATTCAAAGGCGCCGCGATCGGTTGAATTGCATTGCGGCACGGTCAAGCCGCGAAAGTCCTTGCTGCCGTTGTTTTCAATGGTCTTGCCGGAGTCGATCGCGGGAGAGTGGCTTTTCAATTCATATGCCGCGACAGCAGATGGCCCTGTCGTGGCATTACCGGGATTGAGCAGCAACGGATCGGCGGTCAAAGCGTGCGGATCATCTTCCGGCTTCACGCCGTAATACACGTTGTAATCGTAAACATTGTTCGCGCTCTTGCCTGGTCCGGGCGCGCTGTCATACGAACCGTCCTCGTTGCCCGTTACTCCGTAGCCGAACTCGCGCGTTTCCTTCCACGTAGAAGATGTTGTTGTAGAAGTAGGTGTCGCTGGCCCATCCGGTCCAATCGGTGTGCAGCACTACATCCGACGTTCTCGTCCTTCCCGACATAAATCGTGTTGTTGTAGATGAGCGTGTTCTTCACCGGACCGGAGAGCTTGATGCCGCGGTGGTGATCGTTCTGGCTGATGTTGTAGCGGACAATCGTGCCGACATTTCCCGCGCTGTTCTCGGGAGCTCTGGGAGCCGTCGTTGCAGATCAGCAGGAAGCCGCCGTCGTTGTCGTGGCTGTAGTTGTACTGGATGATCGTGTTGCGGCTGTTCCAGTCGGAGTCGAAACCCTCGGCGTCGTGTTGGCCGTGCGTTCCGTAGACTTCGTTGTACTGAATGATGGTGTTGTCGGCGCTCCACGGCCAGATGCCGACGTTGTAGTCCTGCGAACGCTGGCTGGCGTGGGAGACTACGTTGTGCTCGACCAGTGCACCGTCGGTGGCGACATTGACGATGCCGTCGCCGCCGATGTCGTCGAGCACGTTATTGCGAATTACGACGCCCAGGCTGGGATACCACTTCGAACGCATCCAATGCGTCGACCAGCCGAAAATGCCGCTGCGATCGACGTGCCAGATGTGATTGTTCTCGATGCGCAGGTCAATAAAGCGGCTGGGCTTGGAGTCGCCGATCGCACTGTAGTGAATGCCTCCGTTGACCTTTTCTTTGAAGTTGCCATTCACGTCGTGAATGGTGAGATTCTGGAGATAGATGTGGTGAAGGTCGCCGAAATTCTCCGCGATCGACGTGAACCGCCGCGGCGTAGCGCGGACGTGGATCCGGTATTGGTGATCTCCGAGATTGCGAATTTCCCAATATTCCTGGTTCTTGAGCAAGACCGCATCCTCGGCAAGGCCGGCGCCGTTGATGATGGGTAAAGCGTCACCGCCATACTTGTCGATGACAATGGGATGCTCTGGAGTTCCAGAGCCTTTGGGCCAGAGCTGCCCCGTCCAGACTCCGCCGGACTTGAACAGAATGCGGTCGCCGGGGAGAAAGGTCGTGGCGTTGACCTTCGGCAAAGATCTCCAAGCCGTCCCGACAGAGGTGCCCAAGTTTCCGTCGTCTCCCGAAGCTGAGTCGACGTAGTAGACCGTTGGAGAGTTAGGAGCAGTAGGGCCTGCGAAGACCAACGGCCGGCTCAGAACGGCGAGCACCAACACGATCTCGTATAGCTGCCTACCACGAAATGGCAGTCCGAAGGTTCTCATCATCGATCGCAAGGAGAAAGCTGGGCAATCCCGGGACTGCCCGGTAAAGATCTTCAATGCAGCTAAAACTCAAAGTGGAAGCCAAACTGTCCTAACCGCGGGTTGCTGTTTACGCCGTTGATCACTCCAAAGTTTCCGGCACCCACCGTAGCGCGGCTGCCTCCGCAACCGACGATATCGTAATAGTGGCGGTTGAAAATATTGTAGAACTCAGCCCTGAATGAGAGCTTGTACCGCCCGTCGGAGCCCATCGGGAAGTATTTCAGCAAGCTTGCATCCTCATCGGCTGAACCCGGGCACCGCAGACTTCCAAGCGACAGCGGTCCCTGGCCAAGTTGTCCGACGGCGGGTTGAGTTGCCACTGTACCCGGGATGTAGACAGTTTGCGTCGGGAATTTTCTGGGATCGTTCGGCCCTTTAAATCCGCTGAGATCGTAGTTGGGATAAATGTTTCCCCACTGCGGCCAGTAAGGGTTCTGCGCCGATATAAGGAAGGGCTGGCCGCTGTTGTATTTCAGCAGCCATGTCATATTCCATCCGCCCAAGGCTCCGTTTACCCATCGGTTTTGATTCCCCATCCATCGCCGCCCCTTGCCGAAAGGCAGTTCGTATGTCAAATAGCCTTTCACCACATGGGTAAGATCGTAACCAGTAAGGGAATGCGCAGCGACCCCGATGTTGTTGAAGTCTTGGATTGCTGTGTAGTAGCCGTTGCCTTCCTGCTGAGCTGAATATGTATCGCCCTCCTGCCGTGACCACGTGTAGCTCATGTCGAGCGTAAGGCCGTGACCGGTACGCTTGACGAAGTCCACGATCATGGAATCGTAGTAGCTCTGCCCTCGCGGAAGTCCGACGTAAAGCAGATTCGGATAGTACCAGTAGTTGGATTCAGCTTGAGCCAGCTGCGGATAAGGAGCAATCGCCGATAAGACCGGACCGCAGAAACCGGAGTATGGATAGGACACACCATAGCTCGTCGCGTCGGCTTGGCTGCAAACGTAATGGTTAAAACCGTTCAGGTCAGGATATTGCTGGCCGAGACGCAAGAAAGTGGAAGTTGGTCCTTCGTTCCACGCCAGAGACGTATCCGTCAAACGATGACCGCGATTGCCGATATAGGAAACTTCGACTCTCATATCGGGCGTCAGTTCGTATTGCGCTCCGATGTTAAAGGCATCGCTGTAGCCGACGCGCAGGGCATGAGGATCAACCGTAACGTCCGGGAACAAAAACGTAGGGTCGACGTTTTGACTGCCGGGTTGGAACACGCCCGGATAACCGCTATCCCAGTTGAAAGGGGCGCTGGTCTGGTTTATTCCTTTGAAGCCGGGAGCGAAGCCGTTTGGAGTGCCCTGGAAGTACGCAACTCCCGCTGGGTTGTAAATAATTCCAAATGCGCCGCGCAAAACGAGCTTATTCAGCGGGGAATAAGCAAAGCCAAGTTGTGGGCCAAAGTTTGTTGCGTATTCGTTCTTCTCGAAGCTATCACTGCCATTCTTGGCGAAGACGAGCTTTCCCGGAACCCCGTAGTTAGGATCAATTTGCGTCAGATCAAAGTTTGCCCAGTGGCCGTACTTCTCATGGAATCGGAAGGTGTAGTCCCAACGCAAACCCATGTTCAAGGTGAGTTTGCGGGTGACTTTGTAGCTGTCCTGGGCGAAGAGCGACATGGCTTTTTGCCGCCCATACAAATTGTACGGCGTGGTTTGGCTTGCCGAATTCGCATCGCCCAAAAGATAGCTGGCAAAACCGAATCCCACATACTGGGCGTAGCCTTGGCTGGGCGCGCCAGTAGTATTGTTCGCAAAATTGAACGCGAGCGCACCCGATCCGCTGTGGCTGTTCACTTGATGTGCGGTGAAATCACCCCCGAATGTGAGACTGTGACGCCCTTTGGTCCAAGTGACAGTGTCGCCCGTGATGATATTCGCGCCAGAGAAGTCGCCTTGGAACGAATTCCCGATGAAAGTCTCACTGAAACTGTTGTTATCGCCAACTTGCGCGCCATCGAACGAGATGATCGGGAAGTTCGTGGCGCCGGTGTTGCCAAAACCGAGCTGTGACGACCAGTTGCCTGCCGCTGATGGCTCATCGCCTTGCCAATCGTAGTTGTAGGTGAAATTCAGCACGTTCAGCAGATTGGGCGAGAACGTGTGGGATTCACTGGCGCGAAATTGATGAGAGCGGAAAAAATTGTCTCGTGCAGCCGAGAGCGGGCCACCATCAGTGCTTCCCGCTTCCCAGACACCCCCGCTATCGACCAGTGTGCGGGGCTTATGGTCATAGATCCACGATCCCGAAAGATGGTCCTGCTGGGTCAGCACATGGTCCAGTTTGATCACCACTTCATTCGGCGTCTGCGTCGGCGAGTTGCTCAGGGGCAACCGGTCATTCGGGGTAAGAAGCCCCCCTCTTTGGGGGACATACGATTTCTGGTAGATCGCATTGATATTCTGCGCTACAGAACTGAACCGGCTGGAATCGATCATGTTGCCGGTGAATTGATTTCCCGTCAGCGGATCGAAGATCATGCCCTCTTGCAGCGGAACCGTCTGGCCTGCATTGTTCAGAATGGAGATCGGCGAGGTTCCCGCACTGGTGCAGTCCGGGCCGACACTGGTGTCCGCTTGCGTGCATAGCTGAGATCCCAACAATCCACTGAAATTTCCGCTCAGAAAGTCCGACGTCGGGACAAAACTGGAATAGTCGCCTAGTCTGCGGTCTACTTGCGTATAGCGCTCAAACGCGCCAAAGAAGAACGTTTTGTTCTTGATGATCGGACCACCCAGGCTGAAGGCATAGTCCCAAGCTCTGCGCTTGGCTTTGCCCCCCGTGTTTCCCCAAGTGTTCGCGTCGAACAATTCGTTAGCCCCGTAGAGCAGAGCTGAACCATGCAGCCTATTTGTTCCCGACTTCAGGCTCATGGTTATCACGCCGCCGCCGGTGATACTGCTCTGCGCGTCCAGGCCGCTGGTTTGCGCCTGCAGTTCTTGCACTGCTTCCATTGTCGGGCCGTTCTGCATCGAGTTGCCGGGGATATCGCCGGTTCCAGATGAACCATCAACGGTGTAATCCTTGGTGAACCACTGCCCACCGTTAATCACCGCTCCATAGGGGCTGCTGTAGACGGAGTACCCGGGCGTGATGTCCACCGCAAAGCTTTCGACAAATCGTCCACCACCGTAAATGCTCAAAGGCAGTTCATTGATCACACTGGCCTTCATATTCGTGCCTTCGGTTGGTCGTTCCAACTCCAGCACGGGCGCGTCAGTCGTTACCGTAATCGTCGAATTGACGGCTCCAACTTTCAGGGCAGCGTCAAGACGGGCCACTACGGTCGATTCCAGGGTCACGGATGGATGCTGAATGGTCTCGAATCCGTCTTTCTTGAACTCGACCGAGTAAGGTCCAGGGACGAGGTTCGGGACGACATAAATTCCATCCTGGTTCGACACCGCTTTCGTTTGAACGTTCGTACCCTTATTCGTGGCTGTGATCTCTACTCCAGGCACGATTGCGCCCGACGTGTCCGTTACGGTTCCGGTGATCGAGGCGCGATTCGTTTGGGCAGTCGCGCTTTGCGCCACAAGGATCGCCATTGCGATGACCAACAGGGTGAGGAACTGTTTGTAAGTTTGGTTTGTCAACATATCGCCTCCGCCAGTGAGTTCCAACATCGCCAAAGCGTAATCGCAATGGCTCGCCTAATTGCTGTTACCAGATTTCTTCCACTCAAGCTCTACCATCCCCATCGAGCCCGGCGTCGTAACGATGCCGTTTGCGTCGGGCTGCATTCCGTTCACTTTCTCGTTCGCTGTATAGAACAGCGTGAACCGTCCATTTCCTTCATCGATCAAGCCCAGCGGTGTCCTTACTTCAGTGGCCCACACGCCATTGCCCTCTTGAACCACCCAGTGTTGTCCCTGGCCCCAATGGATCCCATCCGCGGAGCGCATGTAGCCAACCGCGTTGGGAGCGTCGGTATCGTAGACCGCGATGTACGTCCCGTCGCTGAGCTGCGAAACGATCGGATTCTCGATAAAGCGCTTTTCGACCGTCAAAGGATTCATCTCGGTGCAGCGGTTCCAGGGTCCGGCGATACTGGGAGCCTTCGCCAGGCCAACTTGCCATAGCGAGATTGGAAGCTTCTCCGTATGGGCGCTTCCGTAGAGCGCATACCAACGCTCGCCGACGCGGTAAGGAAAGAACGAGTCAGTGCCTTGCAGTCCCTCCCACGTGTCGGAGTCTTTGCCCCTTTGCATCACGATCCCTACGTCTTTGTATGGCCCGTCGATGCCATCTTCTCCGGGAGTTACTGAAACTGACCGCCAGATTCGCCCCTCGTAATTCGTCAGCCACCGCTGCGGAGTGTCTGGAGCCGCCTGATAAGCAACGTAGAACAGGTTCCAGCGGCTTTCCGCCCGGTCATAGACGGGCAGAGGCGACCAGAGCGCGGCCCGGGGATCCTTCCCGGTGAAATCACCGCTGGATTCCGCCACGGTCGCCCGGCGCGTCCAGTGGAGCCGGTCTTGACTGGTCCAGTGGCCCAGTTTCATCTTGACCCAATGCGGATCCCCCACCATCTCGGAGGTAAACAGGTGATACGTGCCTCTAACCTTGAGCACCCGGCCACCCTCAAACCCGTATTTGTTGTCTTGCGCGCCCTCGGAACGGTTCGTCAATATCGGCTGATCAATGCGCCTGGTCACGGACAACTCCTGACCGGCTGCGTATGTCACCGTTAGAAAGGCAAGAGGTGCCAGCAGAATCAGGCAGGCGATCCACCTTTGGGACCCTACGGAGCATTCTGACTGCGGGGGCACTCTCTATATCTAGATCGAGCTGTATCTGCTCCTCAAGGTAATGAGGGTTATGCAGAGGTTAAGATCTACTCATATTCCTCTCAAGCCAGTAGATCAGGCGGCTAAAGGGAGGCCTGTAATCGAACGCAGACTACTGCGTGACCATAATCACGCAGTTTCGTCCGGCCGTAGCCCCGGACAGCTTCGTATCTGCGTGTTGAAGTGCGCGGCGGTGGGTAAAACCTACGCGCAGACCCCTTTTGCTCGTAACGAATAACCGCAAATAACGTAGAATTAACCGTTATAGAGTCCTCGAAATTAAGCCCTAACGAGTGCGTTGACGATGGGCAATCGCCAGTGCTATCGTCCGTCCGGGACATGGGGCAAGTTGTTCTAACTTCTACCGATTTGCGGTCCGAATCCTAGGTGGCCTCTGTTTACACTTCCGCGCCTCAATTGCCTCTCTTCGAAAAACGGGAGGAACTGGGCAGAATCCTCGAAAGCAGGTATTTCGCCAATTCTCCCAAGAAGACTCGTTTTCTCCAATTCGTCTCCGAGCAAGCCTTTGCCGGGAATGGGGAAAAGCTGAATGAGTACCTGATTGGAGTAGAGGTCTACGAGCGCGGTGTCGATTTTGATCCCCAGAAAGATCCGATCGTCCGGGTGCAGGCGTACGAGATCCGCCGCGTGCTCAAGAAATATTATGAGGAAGACGGGAAGGGAAACCCCCTTCGTCTCGATCTTCCGGCCGGCCATTACGTTCCTATATTCAGCCGCCACAGTGACGCCGAAACGGCGGCTCCCGACCTCCCGATACCTGCGCCGCAACTTCAGGAGCGAAGTGCAGGCCGTCCACTCCTCCTGCTCTCGGTGGTTTTGGGAGTGCTCTGTATAGTGCTGGCAGCCTTGCTGTTCTCGTCGAACTGGTCCAGGCGAACCGCTGCGCCATCTTCCGCCCACAACAGCTTGCCCGCTGGTTTGAACTGGTTCTGGCAACCTTTTCTTCCGCCGTCGGATGCTCCGCTGATTACGATTCCCAACCATCCTCTGTTGCGCGCAGCCCATGATGGCGATAGTCCGCAGACCCTGGCTGGCGGTCACGAGATTCCCAAGTCCAGCCTTCCCGAGTTTCGCGACACGATTCACTTCCGCGAACTAAAACGCTTCGTGTTCGTCCCCAGCCTGACTGACTTTACTTCTGTGGGCGAAACCCTCGGAGTGGTCAATCTCTGCGAGATGTTCTCCAGTGTGGGGCAGAAGTGCCGCGTGCAGCAATCACGACTCGTAAATCTCGATGAAATCAAGGGAGACAACGCGATCCTGCTGGGAGGAAACCAGGCGTGGAGCGGCCGGGTCTTTCTGAACGTAGAAGGATTTCACTTCCAAAGCGGGTTGATCCTCAACGGGAAGCCGCAACCCGGAGAGCAAGCCGTCTATAAACCGGAATTCGACAGCGTAACCAATCAACTGACGCGCGACTACGCGGTCGTGCTGATGTTGCCGAATGAGACTAAGGAGAAGCGAGTCCTCTTAATTTACGGAATCTACACGCAGGGATCGCAGGCGGCCATTGAATACCTCACCAATCCAGAGCGTATGACCGAACTGCGCAAGGCGTTGCTGGATCTGTCGCCCGATCACAAAACTATTCCGTCTTACTTCCAGCTTCTGCTGACCACTACGGTGGAGAATTCTGTGCCCGGAAAGTCGTCGCTGGTGGCGGTGCGGATCATCCCTGGCTAACGCGCCTCTCCTTTACGAGCGAGATTATTGTCTTGCACCTTGGTTCATGCCGCGCAAGTTAGCGGAATAGTCCAACCGATTTAAATGATACGGTTTTACAGGCTGCGAGAAAAACTCGAGGTTCGTATCAGGGCATCGCTTAGCGATGCCGCAGGTCCTCCGAGAAGTGTCATTAAGGCCCCACAGCGCCTGTTCACCAGTTCGCACGGCCCCACAGGGAGGTCAATGAACGCCATGAGCGATAGTTTCGTAAACTACGATTTGTGGCTGAAGGAGTTAAACTTGAAAGAGTGATTCGGCCTAAGCTTGTAGATGCCATCTCGCCTTCCGCCGATCGAGTCCTCACCTTGATCGTCCATACTGAACATCACAGAAAAATCGTCTGGACAGCTGGGAGAGTCCTCAAAGAAGCAGCTTTGTGGAAGCGCGTGGAAGGGTTGGATTATGAAGAGCGGAAGCTAATACTGAAACGGGTGACAGATATTCTTGAAGACTTGACCGCACGAGGTGTTCTCCAGCGCCGTGCCGAACCACAGAGTATCGGTTACGGAAACGAGATCGGATTTGACTACGTTACCCCACGCAACATCTCTGATTCAGACACGTTGAGGCGGCTTTACGATGAAGTACTCGCGAAGGGGCCTTTTCCGTCCAAGGAGTGCGCTCAGGCGCGGATCGCTGGTCATGCTCATAGCGAACTGATTCTCTATTTGGCTGATATTGCCGGACTGGCATCTAGGGGCGAACAGGGATTAGGCTCCCTATCCGACCCGGAGAAATACAACTTCCGAACCCTGGCATCGAGGAGCATCTCCACGCGACTGCCGCAAGTGCGCGAGCTAATTACTCCAGAAGCAACTCCCGAGCTGCACGCTCTAATCGAGGCGACAGAACGAGCGAGACTCCTCATTTTGGATGCGCTCGTTTCGTAGTTGGCGTTAAATCGCCATCGTGCTCATTGACCAGGCCCCTGGCGATCTACCGCGAAGCCAGCCGGAGAGCATTTGATGACACTTCTCAACCGTCTCAGCCCCTGCGGCCAAGAACGCTGACTCGGATTCACCGCAAGCACTTCTAGCGCTTACTTCTCGGACACAACACTAAATCTGCAGAACGTCTCCGTCACGGGCGACCATCTCGTACAACACTGGGTTGACAAAGAAGCCGATGAATAGCCGGGAGATCAGTCCCGCCACAATGACGATCGCAAACGGTTTCTGCGTATCGGACCCGATGCCCGTCGACAGGGCGGCGGGCAGAAGGCCAAGGCAGGCGACCAGGGCGGTCATCATGATGGGCCGTAGCCGGAGCAGGGAAGCTTCGCGCGTCGCCTCGCGGATTCCCAATCCTTCCTGCCGCAGCTTGTTGATGTAGGACACCAGGATCACTGCGGTCTCAACCGAAACTCCCAGCAATGCGAGAAGACCTAAAACCGAAGACACGCTGAACGGTGTGTGAGTCAGTTTCAGCGCGATCAGCGCGCCGACCGGTTCCGTCATGACTACGCCGAGAGCGATCGTCACCGGGAATTTGAAGTTCCCATAAAGCGCGAACAGGATCATGAAGATCAGCACGACTGCCAGCGGACCGATGAAATACATCTGCGACTTCGCCGCTAGAAACTGGCTGTATTCGCCGCCCCAATCCATCCGGTAGCCCTGGGGCAGCTTGACCACTTTCGCGACGGCTGCTTGACCGTCGCGCACGGCTCGCTCCAGGTCACGTCCCTCGATGCTGTACTGCACCCCGATGTAGCGCGAATTGTTTTCGCGGTAGATAAACGATGCGCCGTTGCCTTGCGTGATATTGGCAAGCTGGCTGAGCGGGATCTGCTGCCCGTCAGGCGTGCCCACTAGCAGATTTCCGATCTCGTGGGCGCTGCTGCGGAACTGCGGCTGCATGCGAACCACGAGATCGAACAACTTTTCACCTTGAATCACCTGCGTGACTGCCTGTCCCCCGACGGCGGCGGAAATCACCGCCTCCACATCGGCCACGTTGATTCCGTAGCGCGCGATCTTGTTGCGATCGACATCGACCAGCAGGCTCGGCTGTCCGAGTTCTCGTACCACCGTGAGCTCGGTGAAGCCGGGGATATTGGCCAAGGTATTCTTGATCTGGATGGCTTTGTCCTGAAGAACAGCCAAATCTTCGCCGTAGATTTTTACGGCGAGCGAACTCTTTAGGCCGGTGAGCGCCTCATCCACGGCGTCTTCGGCCGGTTGTGTGTAGTTGAAAATAATTCCCGGGTAAGCCGTCAGCTTCTTGTTGACGGATTCGATCAATTCCTTCTTGTCGCTGACGTCGCCCTGCCAGGCCTTGTCTTTGTACGGCTTCAATCCCACATAAAATTCGCAGTTGAAGAAGCCGGTGGGATCGGTGCCGTCATCCGGGCGCCCCAGTTCCGATCCCACGACGGTGACCTGCGGGTAGGACATCAGGATGTCCCGGATTTGCGGAGCGATCTTGCTGGCTTCTTCAAACGAAATCGTGTAGGGCATGGTGGCCCGCACCCAGAGGGCGCCTTCATCCAGGTGGGGCATGAACTCTCCGCCGATGAAGGGAACCAGTAACAGGGTTGCGCCGAAGATCAGAGTCGCGATGACCAGCGTGGTTTTAGGGCGCGCGAGTGCCCAATCAAGCTGGATCGCGTACTTGGCCTTCATCCACTCGTACCAGCGGTTCGATTTTTCTCGCACTCCACCCTTGAACCAGTACGAAGCCAATACCGGAATCAGAGTAAGCGTCAGGATCAGCGCTCCGACCAGCGCAAACGACATGGTCTCGGCCATGGGATGGAACAACTTCCCGGCCGGACCGGTGAGTGCATAGATCGGCAAGTATCCGGCCAGGATGACTGCGACGGAATAAAAGATCGGTCGGTCCACGTCTTTCGCTGCCGCGAGAATGACGTCGTTGAGCTTGTAATCCTGGCCCTCCCGCAAAGCCAGTTCCCGGTAGATGTTCTCGATCATGACCACCGTACCGTCGATGACAATGCCGAAGTCGATGGCGCCAATGGAAAGCAGATTCGCCGCCACGTCATGGGCGTGCAGGACGATGAACGCAAACAGCAGCGATAGAGGGATGGTGATCGCGACGATGATCGCAGCGCGGAAGCTGACCAGGAAGAAGATCAGCACGATCAGCACAAGCACCATACCGCGTAACAGGTTGGCCTCGACCGTGTCCGTAGTCAGATCGACGAGTTCGCTACGGTCGTAGTAAGGATGGATTTTGACGTCGGGCGGAAGAATCATGACGATTCAGTTCGTCCGTCTTTGCCTCGACTGCTTTCAGAACATTCTGCGTCTGCTCGCCGCGCAGCATGAGGATGACGCCTTCCACGGCGTCATCATTTTTCTGAAAGCCGAACTCACCCAAGCGGGGCGCGTGTCCAATCGTGACCTCCCCGATGTCGCGCACGCGAATCGGCACGCCCTTGTTGGCGCCGACGACGATATTTCCAATGTCCTCCGTATTGCGGACCAATCCGATGCCGCGTACGTAGTAAAACTGTCCGCCCTGCGAATAAAAGCCGCCGCCCGCATTGGCATTGTTGGCGGTAAGGGCCTGCGTCACCTGCGGAACTGTCAGGTGATATCCGTAAATTCGAGACGGATCGAGCAGCACCTGATACTGCATGGTCGTGCCGCCGAAGCCGGAGTCGTCCGCCACTCCGGGAACTGAACGATAGGCTCGTTCCACAACCCAGTCTTCGATGGTCTTCAATTCCTGTGGGCTGCGATCGGGACTTTCCAGCACATAGCGGTATACCAGGCCGCTCGGACTGAACAGAGGAGCCAGAGTGGGAGTCACGCCCGTTGGAAGTGTCGCCTGAAGCAAGCCGTTCGAAGACGATCTGGCGCGCGAAGTAATCGTCCGTGCTGTCCTCGAAGGTCAACCGGATATCAGACAGTCCGTACAAGCGAGATCGACCGCATGACCTGCATGTGGGGGACGCCATTCATCTCCAGTTCCAGAGGAAGCGATACCAGGCGTTCGACCTCTTCAGCGGCGTGATCCGGCCATTGCGTGATGATTTCGACCTGCGGCGGGGCGAGGTCGGGATAGGCGTCCACGGGCATCCGCTGAAACGAAATGATGCCCCCGACCGTGATGAACCCGGTCAGCATCAGCACGAGGAACCGTTGCCGCAGAGCCGCTTGGACGATTCGATGGATCATTCAGGTGCCGTATCCGCTGACTGCCGACCCTTAGAGTTGATACATTTTGGCGTCATCTAGCGCTGCAGAGAATTTGCAAATTGCAGGAAAAGACTTCCGTCTCCAATGACCTGGTCGCCCGCTTTCAGCCCGCTTGTGACTTCCGTTTGTCCGTTCAGGCTCTCCCCGATTGTCACCGGGTGCCTGCCGAACTGATTGGAAGATGTCGCGACGTAGACGAAAGGCTGATTTTCGTTGTCGCGGAGGATCGCGGCAGTCCGGAAGCGCGATCGCATTCTTGATCGTGCCCGCGTTCACCGTAGCGGTAACGTACATATCCTTCTTCAACTTCTCGCCCGGATTGCTGGTGTCGATGCGAGCTTGCAAGGTGCGCGTATTGGGATCCAGAGAAGCCGCTACATAGGCGATCCGTCCATGGAACACTTCTGGGTAGCTATCGGTCTGGATGCTGACGGAATCCCCCACCCGCACGTAGGGCAGATCCTTCTGATACACATTCACCAGCACCCAGACGCTGCTCATGTCAGAGATCATGAAACATTGCGTGGCACTGGGCTGGATCAGTTGTCCTGCGGCCACATCCTGCTCAACCACCTCCCCGCTGATCGGAGCTTTCACCGGAACTTCAAAGGAAGGCGGGGCCTGCACCAGTGCGTCAGGATCGGTAATCCCCAACACTTTGAGCGCAGCCTGAGCTGCGGCGAGGTCGCCGCCGGCCTGCGCTTCCGCCGACTGGGCCTGCTCCAAAGCCTGCTCGGCAATCGCCTTGTGTTCGTATAAATCCTTGGCGCGCGCATACGCTTTTTGGGCCAGAGCGTAAGCATCCTTCGCCTTCAGGTAATTGGTGCGGAGCTGCGAATAATCCGGACTGGCCACAAACAGCATGGCCTGACCTTGATGAACATGTTCGCCCGGTACGACCGCGATTCGGCTGACCGGCCCGCTTATCTGCGAGAGGACGGGAGTGGTGTGAAACGCGTTATAAGCCACCGCTCCCGTAAGCCGCAGGGATCGAGTCAGGGTCGTGGGCTCGACCTTCACCACCTGCACGTGCGACATCTGCTCCGGCGGAATGGTGAAGAGTTCGGGATTATTCGGGTTCTTGGTGTTGGCGGAGGCATTCGAGCCGGAGCCTTCGCAGCCGGCGAGTCCCAGCGTTAGCATTGCAACCCCGACTACCGGGATCCAGATCCTGTACCGTCGAGTACGGCGAGCATTCATGGCAGGTTCCTCGATCCCAGCGCTTCCTTGAGTTGTTCCAGTGCGGTCATGTATGACGCCAAAGCCTGTCGATACGCCAGTTGAGTCGAGCGATAGCTGCGCTCGGCATCGAGAAAATCCAGAAGACTGGCCGCGCCGCGCTTATAAGCATACTCGCTGATATCCCTTGAATCCTGCGCCTGCTTCAGATACCCCGAGGTATAGAGCTGCACGACTTCATCGTTACTCCGCACGGCCTCATACGCATTGGCGACGTCAGAGAGAACCGTGTCGCTGGCGGATTGCTCCTGCTCCTGCGCCTGGGTCAGCGCGTACCTGGTGCGCGCGATCTCGCCTTGGTTCCGGTCGAAGATCGGCAAGGCAAAATTGGCGAAAATCGATGCCGTACTCTCTCCGGAAACGTGCGAGAAGTCGTACGTGCCATTGACGTCGACTTTTGAATTCGCTTTTGCCAGTGCCATTTGGCTCTTGGCTGCAGTGATTCCTAATTCCGCGGCGCGGAAGTCAGGACGCTCTCGTAGCGCTCGCGCCTGCAGATCCTCCACCTTGGTCTTGACTGGCTGGTAGGCGAGATCTCCAATCACGTCGAAATCGGCGGGAACGGCGTCATAACCCAGAAACTGCCGAAGTCCGGTAAGGGCCTGCACCTTCGCCAGGCGCGCCGACGAGACGTCAGTCTGAAACTGCAGCAACTGGAGCTTGATCTTGAGAAAGTCGCCTTCACCGATATATCCCGCCTTGAACTGCTCCTGGCTGATGTCGACGGTCTGCTGGAAGCCTTTCAGATCCTCCAGGGCGAATTGCAGGGTTGACTCGGCCAGCAAGACGCTGACGAACTGTTGGCCCACATTGAATGCCAGCGTTCGTTCGGCATCGGCTACCTGTGCGCGCGTGACCGCGGTCTGGTCCCTGGCGGCCTGCAGCCGGTGCTGGCGCTTTTTGCCCCGCTCAAACAGGTAGCTGATTCCGACGTCAAATTGCTGGGTCTGATTCAAATTGTCGCCGGAAAAATCCTGGGGGCTGAAGAACGGGACGAACTGAGTGTCTATGCCAAGGGTGGGATTCGGGCGTAAGTTTGCCGTGATTTCCTGCGCCTGGTTCTGAAGAATCTGAGTTCGGGTTGCCCTCAGGTCGTGATTGTGCGCCAGTGCCAATTGAATAGCCTGGTCGAGACTGATGAGCGTCGGACCTTGTCCTGCAGCCGTCCCTCCGGCCAGCGGGAACAGCATCGCCGTCACGGCGAATTTCAGCAAGAACCTAGCATGCATAGGGTCAGATCAAATTATGCCACCCGGATCATTCCGGGCGGCCGGTATTGCTGCTGTGCACATATTGAAGCAACAGCATGAAGCCGGCAATGCAATCCCAAGCTTGGAGGTAATACCCGTTAGGGCCATTCTAAATCGGCGAACTAACTACAGCGTATGGGGTTAGATGCAGGGTACGGCTTCCCCATTCGTCTCTTGAACAAACTTTACCTTACCTATTCAAACCCTCGAGAACGCGAATAGTTGCGGTGCGATGGCGCGGTTTCAAAACCAGCCCAAAGTGTAGCGGGTCCATCGTGTCAATCCTGATACGGTATGGTTTCCCAAACACAGCAAAATCTTGTCCTACTTCTTCACAAGTCCTTGTATCGAAAGGGGAGGCTGCTATGGGTCACGCGTTGCTTTCTGATTTGCAGGGCCGGGTTGAAGGTTTATAGTTCCCTGTCCTGCCCAGAGGACCTATGAAGCGGTTTCCTATCCTCTCCGTGCGAACGGTGCTTGCCGTCGGCACAATCGTCGGAGTTTTAGTCGGGGCATCGGTTGTCTGGCGTGCTTCCCGGGTCGTCCGAATCGCGGGCCAGGAAGTCCAAGCGGGAAGCGAATTCCGCTTTGCGGTTCATCCCCTTTCTCCGGTACCCAACCCCGGATTTGAAGTCGTGAGCTCTCCTCAAGTCTTCGTGCAGGCAGCCCGGTTTCAGGACCATCTTTATATTGCAGGTCCGGCGGGTTTGCTGGAATACAGCCCCGAAGGTGGGTTGCTTCACCAATATCCAGTCGGGACTGAGCTTCCCGGCTCACCCCTGGTGGGGCTGGCTAGCGCAGTTTTGGCTGACACCCACGAGCCGGAGTTAATTATCGCGACTGCGGATAGTGGACTCCTGGCCTTCAACGGCCGAGCTTTCCGGCAGATCGTGCCAACCAGCGCTGATGGGCGGGCCATCAACGTAATCCTGCCAACTCCATCCGGACATCTTCTATTCGGCACCAAGAAACGCGGCGTGCTGGTCTATGACGGGAAGAGAATCACCGTCCTGCATCCCATGCTCGACGCCGTTTATGTGACCAGTCTGGCTGGCAACGAATCCGATTTATGGGTTGGAACTCTGAATCGGGGCGTGCTCCATTTCCATGCCGGGCAGGTTGACAGTTTTGGCGAAGCTCAAGGCCTGCCCGACTCACAAGTACAGTCCCTCGCAATTTCTGGAGGCACGACCTATGTCGGCACGGCGGCCGGAGTCGCCGTGTTCGAGGATGGGCGATTCTCGCGCACCCTGGCGCTTGGCGTCCTCGCCACCGCCTTGCTGCCCACGCCAAAAATCCTCTACGTGGGATCTGAGGATGAAGGCGTGATCCCGATCCAAATGGGAGGCCGGCGGTCCAATCCCAATCTTGCATCGACAACGGGACCAGTCGAAGTGCGACAGTTATTTAACTCGGGCAGTGTGGTATTTGCTTTGGCCCGCGGGGGATTGTACCGGATGAACCCGCACGGATTTGGATGGGAGCGCGTCCTTCAGGGCGGCGACGCCGTGCTGACCGATCGCAATATCTCAGCTCTGGCGTCGGATACGAATGGACAACTCTGGATCGGCTATTTCGATCGCGGACTCGATCTCCTCGCCGCCAATGCCGGCCGTGTCCGCCACGTGGAGGATGAGCACGTATTCTGCGTGAACCGCATCCTTGCGGATGCCAAGACTAACTCCATCGATGTGGCCACCGCGAACGGACTAGTGCGCTTCGACCCTTCCGGCAGCGAACAGCAGGTGCTCACCCGTGGCGACGGGTTGATTGCCGATCACGTGACTGATGTTGTGCCCTATCGCGGCGGGCTGGCCCTGGGGACGCCCTCGGGACTCACGTTCCTCGATGCCTCTGGAGTTCGCAGCATGTATGCCTTCCATGGATTGATCAGCAACCATGTGTATGCACTGGGAGTCTCCGGCGATGACCTTATGGCCGGAACCCTGGGCGGCTTGTCGCAACTCACGCTCGGGAATGTCCGCGTGAACTACACAACCACGACGTCAAACCTGAAGCACAACTGGATCACCGCCGTTGTTCCCGTGGGATCGGAGTGGATGGTGGGTACCTACGGCGCGGGGGTACTCGGCCTGGATTCCTCCGGAAAATTCCACGCCTACGAAACAGCTTCGGGAGCGAGCGAGATCAACCCTAATGCCATGCTGGTGAGCCGCGACTATGTGCTGGCAGGAACGCTTGGAAACGGTTTGTATGTCTACGACCGCCATTCCGAGCGCTGGTCAGTGATCCGCGATGGCCTGCCATCTCTGAGCGTTACCGCCTTCGCCTCTCTGAATGGATACGTCTACATCGGCACCGATAACGGCCTGGTGCGAATTCCAGAGCAGAAACTGCACCCATGAAAAAACTATTCATCACCGCTCTTATCGCACTGCTGGCGGCGCCACTTCTTTTCGCTGACGCCGGGGTCTTGATTCCACGCAACAAACAGCAACCGAACCCCGAAATCCTCTCGCTCGAAGAGATGGAAATTACGGTTCGCATCGACAACGGCGACGCCCGCGTATTCGTCCGCCAGATTTTTGCGAATCATACCCCCGGCATTGAGGAAGGCAATTACGTCTTTGCACTGCCCAGTCACGCCACGATTTCTGATTTCGCGACCTGGGACGGTCCTGTGCGCCTGCCCGCTGTCATCCTCGAACGCAAGCGCGCCGAAGAAATCTATAACCAGCTGAAGCAGCAGGCGGTGGATCCCGGACTTTTGCAGATGGGCGAGCGCGGAGCCGAGGAAGCCAAACGCAGTTCGGTCTTCAGCGCCCGGATCACTCCGATCCCGGGATACGGGACCAAGCGACTCGAGATCGAGTATCACGAATCCATTCCAGTAGAAAATCTGAAATCATATTTTGCGATCCCGCTGCGGCCCGACGCCTACTCGGCACAATCAGCGGCTCATTTCCGAATCAACTTCGAATTACACACGGCGCACGCCATCCACAACTTCTTTGCGCCCGCCAAGACGTTTCCCCTCCAGATCGACCAGAACACACCACACCTGGTACAGGGCCATTTCGAAGGGCAGAATGTCAATTTGGCGGAAGACTTTGTCGCGACCTACGATCTCGATCCGGCGGCTTCCGATACTGTACAACTGCTGACCTATCGGAACCCGTCCAGCGGTCAGCCCTCGCCCACCGAAATGTCGCCAGTTCGCAGTAACAATGAGCCCGGGTTTTTCGAAGCGCAGGCGCTGGTCGGATTGGGAAACGCCAGCGCGGCGAGTAGCGGAAGCGCAACCGCAGGCGCTCCCAAAACGATCGTCGTCCTGTTCGATACGTCGTTATCGATGCAGTGGGAAAAGTTCGAGCGCAGCTATCAAGCACTCGAAACACTGCTGCACACTTTGCGCCCGGCAGATCGCTTCGGACTGATTCTCTTTAATAGTGAGACGCAGGTCGTGCCCGTTGCCTCCGCCGACCCTGGCAACATTCAGAAAGCCATCGCTTCCGTGCGCGCCAGTCGTCTGCGCGGCGGCACTGATCTGCAACGTGCGCTCCAAACCGGCCTCGAGCAAGCTACCGCATCCGGAACCGGCAACGCGTATCTGGTCATTCTGAGCGATGGCGGCGCGACCCGCGGGCCGATCCAGAATAGAAAGCTATCCGCATGGTATGCCTCTGCCTGGAAACAGATTCCTGACAGCAAGCGTCCGCGCACCTACATTCTGGCGGTTGGCGATGATGCCAATCTGCCTCTCTTCCGCTTGCTCGCGCAACAGGATGGATTGCTCGAACACGTTCTATCCACCGAGTCGATGGAATTCAAGTTGAACTCGTTTCTGTCGAAGATTGGCCGCAGCCCCGTCGGGCAGTTAGATCTCGCTCTTGAACCTTCCAGTTCCGTCGATACGGTGTACCCGCTTCAGGCCGCGACATTCGCTGGATCAATGGCATCGTGGGTGGGGCGCTACCAGAAGCCGCAAGAAGGTGTCAGCTTCACTGTTCACGGAGTGCGCGATGGCAACGCTCTGCAGATCTCCGGCAAAGCGAGCCTGCCGCGCGAATCCTTCGACCACCCACAGTTGCCGCGGCTGTGGGCGCGCGCCCGGGTGGACGCACTGCTGGAGAAGATCGAGCGCGACGGCGAAGACCAGGCCACGATCGATGAGATCATCCGCCTCGCCCGCCAGTACAAGTTCGTGACGCCTTACACATCCTTCCTGGCGGTGCCGCGTGCTCTGCTGCGGCCGCGCGTCATCCGGCCGGGAGATCCCGTTCTCCGTGTCAAGACCGACGAGTCCATCAAGTCGGTCATTGCGCTGTTCCCGTTCGGTCTCGTTCAGCCGCTGCGATATCTGTCGTCGGAAGACATCTGGCAGACCCGCTTCCTGGCCCCCACGGACATGCAGGACGGAACCTACACGGTACGTCTGATTCTGCGCGATGAGGTCGGGCACACCTACCGCGAGTCCAAGACATTCGTAATCGCCAGCAAGTCGCCGGTCGTGCATGTGAAGCTCGACCGCAAGCGCTTCCAGCGCGGGCAGTCGGTCGACCTGAAAGTCAACGCCTCGGAGAGCACGCGCACTCTGGTCGCGCGCATGGATGGGGCTGTGCCGGTCGCGTTGCACTGGGATGCGAAAGCCGCCGCGAACACCGGGGCCCTGCTGATTCCCGAGCAGGCCATTCCGGGCACCTACAAGCTGACCGTCACGGCCGAAGATATCGCCCACAATCATCGGTACGCAGGAGGTGCAGATTGAAGTACTTCCCTGATTCCTTCCACGGGCGAGCGCGTCTGGGTCGTGCGCGGCAGTACTGGTCGCTGCTCTGAGCGCAATCATCGCGGCATTTGGCGAACTGCCCTCCTGGATTCGCAACGTCGAAGCCAGAAGTGCACTCGAAGCCGTCTTCTTCCGCATGATGTCGTTGCCGAACGGCGCGGTTGCATTTCGCCGGCCTCCCAGCGAAACGCGCCCCGCGCTGGGCGATTTGATCAAGACTCAGCCGCGCAATGCCGAACTCTATTCGCTGCGCGCGCTTGAAGACGAACAGCAACTCGACTTCACTGCCGCCGAATCCGATTGGAAGGCCTACGTCGAAAATTCCTCCGACAAAATTAACGCGCAACTTGCGCTAGCCGATTTCTATCACCGTCGCTTGCGTCCAGCCGACGAAATCAAAGACCCTCTCGCTGGTGGCAACCGCACCACCTATCGCAGCAGAGAAGTTAACCGCACCCGCCAGCAGCAATGCTGGCAGGCCTTCGAGCGAATTTTCGACGTGATTCAGGCGCAAGGGCTTGCCGAAAGATATTTCGATCAGCCACTATCGCGCCTGGATCGCCCGCTATCCCCAGGAACAATCGCTCTACGCGCGCTTCCTGGAGTTTCTGGTCGCCCAGAAGGAATATGCGGCTGCAGGCCATCTCGTCGCCGACTATCGCAAGCAGTTTCCCGACGATCAGATTTTCCCGGTCAGAGCGAAGGCCATGGTGGAGTATCGCCAAGGCTCCGTGCGCGAAGGCCTCTCCGTCTACGAGCAGAGCTTTCAGCCGCTCTGGGACCCGCAGCTGGTAAAGAGCTATTTCGATCTGCTGACGCGACACGCAGAACCTGCGCAAGTTCCGCGACGACGCTCATGCCGCGCTGGTCGCCAATCCCGAAGATCTGAACGCGACCGCGCGCCTCTTTTATTACTACCAGCAGCAAGGCAAGACCGACGTCGCGCAGCAGGCCATCGCCGACTTCCGCGTGCACAAAGAAGCCACCAAATCGCCGTGGACCTCGCAGGAACTTTACATCTGCGCCCGCCTGCTCGAAGACATCCACGCCTATCCCGAATCGGCGCGCTACTACTTTGCCCTGTACAACAGCAAAGACCTGCCCGACGGCGCAGGAGACCGCGATCGCCGGACTCACCAGCATCCTGCTGACCGCGCCCGAGACGCCCATCCGACTCGGTTCCGGCGAACTCTCCATGTATCGCGACATCGCGACTATGGATCAGGGCCCCGGCTATCTGAACGGCATTCTCTCGCTGATCCTCAATACCACCCAACCCGCTTCGCAGTACTCGGAAGAAGAACAGCGCGCAGTGCCGTACTTCCACCGCGCCCGCGCCGCGGAACTGCTAGCTCTGCTGGATACGAAATTTCCGAATTCCGCGCGCCGCCCGGAACTGCACGCGCAATTACTGAACTTCTACGCGAACTCGGGCGAAAGCGATGCCGTCATCCAGGGCGGCCGTGACTTTCTGGCGAATTTTCCCAAAGCTTCAGAGCGCACATCTGTCGCCCTGCTGATGGCAGATGCCTACGCGCGCAAAGACAATACCGCTGACGAATTCGCGATCTACGATTCGGTTCTTCAGGAACTTGCCGCACAAGCGCAGAATGTTCCGCTCGGCTCTGCCAATGATCCTTACGACAGCTAATAGCTATGTATCGCCGCTCTCTGATATGAACGGCCACGAGGAGCGAAGGCGACGAAGGCGGACAATTCCAAGAAGACGGCAATGGCGAGAGCACGCAGCTGCCACGCCACAAAGTCAGCCAATCGTTCCAACTGGGCGCAGCCAACGCGCCCGTGCAGCAGCGAGGGCCGCGCTCTCCGGAATACGCCCGGGTTCTCGAGCGCTACCTGGCGCGTCTAGTCCAGATGAAACAGATTCCACCCGCGCTCGGCGTGTTGCGGCGCGAGATCGATCGCAATCCCGACGACCCCGGCCTGTACGAACGTTTCGCCACTTTTCTCGATCAGAACCGGCTCGGCGCGCAGCAGGAAGAAATCTACCGGCTCGCCATCTCGCGCTTCTCCGACAAATCCTGGTACGACAAACTCGCGCGCTTTTATCTGCGCGAAAAGAGGAACTCGGAATTCGAGAAGCTAACCCGCGACGCAGTCGCCAGCTTCAAGGGCAGCGACCTCGAGCAATACTTCTCCCACGTGGTTGGTGGCAGCCCCGTTCTCTACTTGCGCCTGAACCTCTATGCCAACCAGCGCTTCCCGCACAACCCGGCGTTCGTGCGCAATCTTCTGTCGGCCTATCACTCGACGCCCACCTACGACGAGGCCGCGTGGGAAGCCCTGATTCGCCAGCACTGGTTTGAAGACCCGAACTTGCGCAACCGGTTCTTCTCGTTTCTGTCCAGCAAGGGAAAATTGGACCAGGAGCTAAACGCGATTCGCCAAATCGCGCCCGACGCCGCGAGTTGGGAGAAGAACCCTGCTGCCGCCAACTTCATGGCCTATGCCAACCTGTGGCGGTCGCATTTCGAAGAGAGCGCCCCGCTGTCTGAAGTCGCTGGCCGTGCAGTATCCGGCGGAGTCGCGAAATCGCGAACACGGCTTCGTCAGTCTTTCGTTCGCTCGCGTACTTCGAACCTGCCGACACCGCGATCGCCGCCCAGATCCAGGACAATCTGCTGCAAGTCAATCCCGGCAATACGGAAACCATCGCCCGCATCGGCGACATCTACGCCGATCGTGAGCTGTTCACGCAAGCCGCTCCGTACTGGGAGCGCATTCCGCGAGTGGCTCCCGGCCGGTCGGATGGCTATCTCGAAGCGGCCACGATCTACTGGGACTACTTCGACTTCGACAATGCGTTCCGCCTGCTGAACGAGGGACGCGAGCGACTGGCAAATCCGAATCTATATGCCTACGAGGCTGGTGCAATCTACGAGAACCAGCGTGATTATCCGACGAGCGGTCGATGAATATGTGAAGGGAGCTCTCGCCGCCCCGGAATCTTCAGCCGAACAACGCCTCCTCCAGTTGGCGCGGCGTCCCAAGTTGCGCGATCTTGTCGATCAAAGCGACCGCGAAAGATATCGCGCCCCCGATTCCATCGATGACAGCCGTCAATCTGCGCGTGAAAATTCTGGAAGCGCAGAATCGCAAGCCGGAGTTGGAGTCCTTCCTTGATTCCCTCGCGACTGGAACGACGTCGATCGAGCAGGCAGAAGAAATCGAAACTCTGGCGCAACAGAAATCCCTCGAAACCGTGCGCCAGCACGCGATCGAGAAGCAGGCCACGCTGACGACCGATCCGGTGACCCGGCTGCAACTGCGCTACGCCTTGATCCATCTGTACGAAGGCCGCAAGGACTTCGCCGCAGCCCAGAAAAATGTCGAAGCGCTCTATCACGAGAATCCGAAGATTCTGGGCGTAGTTCGTTCGACGGTCGACTTCTACTGGCGCATGAAGATGCACACGCAGGCCATTGCGGTGCTCCTGCAGGCGTCTAAGGATGCCTATCCGGCATTGAGCGAGCAATTCACTTATGAAGCGGCGCGCAAATCGACCGAGGCGAAGCAGTTCCAGCAGGCGCGCGAGTCTACTGGGCGGTCTTCTGAAAGATCTCGCCCTATAACGGCGAATACCTGGCCGCCATGGCCGATACCTATGCGCAAGCTGGCGACGACCAGGGTCTCGAGCAGTTCTATCTCGACAAGATCGCGCTGTTCCGGGCCGCGCACTTGCCCGCCGACACGCGCAAGGCGCAGATCGCGACTCTGCGTCGTGGCCTGATTCCCGCTCTCACGCGGATGAAGAACTACTCTGGCGCGGTCGATCAGTACATCGAACTGATCAACAACTTTCCCGAAGACGACGCACTGGTAACCGAGGCTGCTCTGTATGCCTGCGCTATCACCGGCAACAGCAACTCGTCGATTTCTACGCCAAGACCGTCGCCCAATCTCCGCGCGACTATCGCTGGTCGATGGTGCTGGCGCGCACATACACGAATCTTGAGGACTATTCTGCCGCGATCGATACCTATGGTAAATCGATCGCTATTCGGCCGGACCGCGCTGACCTCTATATCGCCCGTGCCGAACTTGAGAAGCGCCTCATGCGCTTCGACGATGCCGCCGCCGACTACGAACACATCTACCAGCTTGCCTACAAAGATCCGCAGTGGATGGAAAAGCTTGCCAGCGTTCGCGCCCGCCAAGGCAAGACTCAGGCAGTGGTTACTGCTCTACAAGCCGCTCTGATCGAGGGCCGTCCGGAAAATCCGGCGAACTTCTTCGAAGTGGCGCGTCGCCTCGAGACTTGGGGAATGCTGGAGCAGGCGCGCGCATTCGCTGAGCAGGGCATTTCCCAAACCGATGGAGATCTGCTTGCTGGTGCCGATAACAGGGAAGGCACGAAGACTTACGTGCGCATCATGACGCGCTTACGGCAACACGAGAACGCGTACCCAACGTTGCAGAAGGCGTTGGAAGCCGCGTCTGCAGACCTGCCCGTGCTCAAAGAGCAAGTGCGGCGGCAGGGCATCACCGGACTGACCGATGCGCAGTGGCGGGAGAACATGCGCCACAACCGGATCGACACCGCGCGCACCGGCATGGCGAGCGCTCTCCAGGAAATGGGAACGGTGGTGAATATGTATTTCACGCCTGAGGAGCGCCTCGGTTTTGCGCGCTTCGCAGAATCAATCCACAACGTCATGTCGCTGGATGACGTCGAAACGTTCACGATTCCGCTGGCTGTCAATGCCAATCTTGCGGATCAGGAAGCTCACTGGCGATTTGATTCGTTGATGCGCCGGTCCAACCAGGCAAATCGCTATCTCAACACTCAGCCTCTGGTGGACCTGCAACGGCGTCGAGGGCGGTTCGTCGAACTCGCTACCCAGATGGAACAACTCGCGGCCGCAATCCCGTGGACTGCCCGTACTTCTCCGCTGCTGGCCGCGGCCGATGCGTATCATTCTGCAGGCGACGAGCAAAATGAACTACGTGTCCTGTCCGCTGTATTTTCTATGAGCAGTCTGGATCCAAGCCGGCAGGAAAGACTCTTCCAGTTACTGTTGGAGAGGCAGCCAGACGAACTCGTGCGCATCGCATCCCGCTGGCCCGCGGCGTCGAGTGAACAAGCCGCCAACTACGCGGTCGTTCACGGCAGTGCAGCGCTGGCACATGCGGTGGTCGAGGCTCGCAGCAAAGAGCGTCCGCCGGTTTGGAACAAGGCTTATAGCGCTCTGGTCGGACTCTACTTCGCCGAGCCAACACCGCAGGTAAACAATTCTTTCCTGGGTGCTCTGGGTGACGATCCCATCGGAGCGCGCTTGAACAAGCCCGTTGATCGGGCCCAGCAATTGGCCGGCAATACCTGGTTCTATTATGGTTCGCGCTACGGGGAATATCTGGGTGTCTCGAAGGTGGGGAACGCGGAAGACTTTCTACCCGCCATTCTGGAGGAGAGTCCCGTCAGTTCATCTGGATACCAGACGCTGGCGGAATATTACACGGGAGCCGGCGACTCTCCCCGCGCCATTGCCGACTATAACCATACGCTCGAACTCTCGCCGGATCGGCCGGACCTGTATGACAGTCTCGCCCTTGCCTACCTCAAGCAAGGCGATCGCTCCGCAGCGCTTGCGCAGTGGAAGCAGGCTTTTGCGGTACTGTCCAAGCAACTGAACAGCGCCAGAGTTCCAGAAAGCTTCTGGAGAGATTTCGGCCGAACGTGCGACCAGCTTCGCACTCACCATCTTTTTTCGGAGCTCAAGCCAGACGCGGATGCAATCGTCCGCACCTACCTCCGGCACAACGGCACGTGGATGTCGAACGCAGTCTTGCATCCTGCTTATGCCGCGCAGTTGAATTCTGCGGCGGCAACGGCGTGGCTCGTGGACATGTCCTCCTCAGCGTCCGATCCTGCCCGCGTCTTGGCCGATGTGGCTGATGCTTCCTGGATTCCGCTGGCGCAGCGCGCACCGATCTACCAACGCATCCTCGAATTGAAACAGGATGCTGTCGGCAAGTCCGACGGTGTTCTTCGTCAGAATGCCCAATACGAACTTGGCACCTGGCAGGAACGCTGGATTCAGTACCTGGTTCGCACGAAGCAGTATTCTGCCGCTGCCTCAGCGATTGCCGCCTTGCCTCAGGAAACGCGCGATGCGCAAAATTCGACACTCATCCCGCTGGAAATACAGGTTGCCGCCCAGCTGGGAACTCTGGATTCGATGCTCGAGGGGTATCGTGTCGATCCCTCAAAGACCCCGAATTCGGAACTTCTCCGTACGGCGGCACGCCAGTTATTTTCAGCCGGCGACAAACAATCCGCGCGCAAAATTCTCGAAATCGTCTTCGCTCGCGAGATTGAAGAGCACAAGCTGGTTGCCTCGAACTTCCTGGGTCTTGCGGAAATTCGCCTCGCCTCTGGTGACTCCACCGGGGCGCTCCATCTCCTTCGGCGACTGTCTGTGGCGGTAGGGGCGCCGTTTGAGAATCTCGATTCCGCAGCAGGCTTGCTGGAAAAGACGGGGCACAATGCTGAAGCAGTCGAATTCCTTGAGCAACTCGTCACCTCAGCACCGTGGGAGCCGGCGTATCGTCTGCGGCTTGCCAAGGCAAGACTGGTCGCTGGTACAGATGCGAGTGCTGCTGTGGATTCGCTTGCCACGGTCGCCTCGGCGCAGTCGTCGGCCTATGACATCCGTCTCAAAGCCGCCACCGCAGTCGGTGGACACACCCACGCCGACTTGGGCAGCGGAGAACTCAACCTGCTGGCCGGAGACGCCGGAGCCTTCACGGCAGCCGCCGCTGACAAGTTTTATTTTTACGAAGCTCGCATCAAGGCCGCTGAGAAACTTTCGGATACAAAATTGAAGATTCAGCTTCTCAGCCACTGCGTCATCGACTTTCCGCGCCGTAACCCGGCTCGCGTCCCGTTGTTCCAAGCGTCGGCTGGAGAGCAATCGGACCGATATGCGCTTGCAATTCTTGAACAGCTCTTTCAGACGCAATTCCTGCATAACCCTCCCGCCGAGAACGAAGGGGAGCAAATTGTGAGTTCTGTAGATGAAGAAGAAAGTGCATACGACGGGAACATACTGAGCGCGACGGAGACGCAACTATCCCGGGCCCAGCAGGCGCAGGTCTCCCAGATGATCGCCGATGTAATGATGCGTCTCTCGCGCCCTGCCGATGCCCTCTCTTATTACCAGACCGCTCGACGCCTGGAGAAGTCTCCGGCTGTGTTGAAGACTTTGAATCAGAAGATTGCCGCCGTAAAGACGACCCTGCGAGTACAGCGTGAAAATGCTGCACGACAGCCAATCTTGCACGAGTCCTTGGAACAGGATCGCGTGGTTCGTCCCAGGCTTTTGGCGCGTGCCGCTCCACCGACCCAGGCCGCTACCGCTGAACGAGGAGCGAAGCAATGAAACGTCTCGCTATATTCTTGTGTGTAGCTCTAACCTGCGCCGCCATAGCAAGGGCGGCCTATCGCGCGGTTGCACCGCCACAGGCATCGTTCGCGAAGTTTGTTCCGGCTGGCCCTCTGTTGTACCTGGAAGCCAAAGACTTTTCCTCGCTGCTTCACGACTGGAACTCCTCGCCGCAGAAGAAGCAGTGGGTCAAAAGTGATAGCAACGAGATGTTTTCTCGCTCGCGACTGTTTCTCCGTTTAAAAGGCGCCGGCGACCAGTTTGCCGCGGCTGCCGGACTTCCGCCCGACATGGATTTCCTTTCCCAGGTATCTGGACAACGGAGCGCCCTGGCTTTGTACGATATTGGAAAGTTGCAGTTCCTCTACATCACCGATTTGCCTTCCGCCAAGTCCATGCAGACCGCGTTATGGCAAACGCGATCCAAGTTCGAGCCCAGGAACGCAGGGGGCGTGGACTTTTACATTCGGCGAGATTCAGAGTCGCAGCGCGAAGTTGCGTTTGCGGTCGCTGGAGACTACCTGCTCCTGGCGACGCGCGAAGATTTGATGGCGGGGGCATTGCAACTGATCTCAGGCAAGCAGAATCGAACTGTCGAGGCGGAACCATTGTGGACGCAGTCCACCGCCGCCGCGGGTGAAGCCGGCGAACTTCGCATGGTGATGGACTTGCAGACTCTGGTCCCAAACGGTTACTTCCGAACCTACTGGGTGCAGCAGAATATCACGGACCTCTCCCAATACTCGGCCGCTGTGTCGGATCTGTTTCGCTTCGATAATGAGTACAGGGAAGAGCGTGTACTGATCCGCAAGAAAGAACCGGAGCACGATTCTTCAGGCGATTCTTCAGCCGCAGTGGCCGATCTCTCCCGGTTGATCCCGGATGATGCAGGCCTCTACGTCAGCATTGCCAATCCCAGTTCGGATGCATGTTACGCGCTGCTTGAAACCAAAATTCTCGCGCAGCATCTGGGGCCCGCACCCGCCTCTCAGTTCGCACCTCAGGTGCAGCTCTCTTCGGGCGAACAGGGAAGCGCTTCCGATCTCGAAACTCGGATCGATCTTGCTCCAGGCACGTCTTTGACTGGCACGCAATCCGAGTCACAGCTGAAAAAACTGCTGAAGAATACTTCGATCCTGGCTTCTCTTCAGCTGCAGTCCAGCGACCGCGACCCGGCTGACGTTTTTGTCCGGATTCATTCGGCGATTATTTTCGCGGCCACAGCGGATTGGAACGAGGCTGCTGTTCAGGCAGCCATTGCCGAATTCGTGCGTCCCGGCCTCACCGCCAGCCAGTTAGGGACGAACTGGCTACCCAAGCCGGGATACCAGCAACTGGATGGTTTGTGGCCGCTGGGCGTTGCGGTTCGCGGAAAATATCTCATCGTCAGCGACCATCCGGCATTGATGGCATCCGTGCTGGCGAATTTCAGCCACAAGTCAGATCGAAATCCCGCCGACCTGATCGCCGGCTTTAATCACGAGCGCGAGCGGAATAACTTCGCACGCTTCACGAGACTCGTTGACCGGCCCAATGAAACGATTTCGAACGGCGGCGGAAGCGAACGGCAGCCGCTGTTCTTTTCCGGCAACATGTCGAGCTTGAGTGCAACGCTGGCAGGTGTGACCGCCGAAACAATCGAAGTTCATAGCGAAGGAAACAAAGTGCATCAAACGGTTCGCTACAAATGGTCCCGATAAAACATGTTGCGATGTTGAGCTTGGTCCTGCTTCTGCCTATTTCTTCCCGCGGCGGCGGCCCAGGTATCGACAGCAGCGACGCCCAGCCGGTCTCACTCTTTCAGCAAGCTGCTGCACAGACCTTAAATCGGGATTTTCCCAGTCGTGAAATTTCCTTTCTCCTTCTCGATGCCCGCAGCGGCCAAATGCTCGCCTCGCGATGGGCAGAGCCGGATAAGCCGATTCCGCTGGGCTCGCTGACCAAGCCTTTCGCCGCTTTGGCCTATGGTGAGCATCATCGGTTCGTGTATCCCGTGCACACTTGTGCTGGAACGACATCGGGATGCTGGCGTCCCGGCGGTCACGGCAGGGTCGATCTCACGTCGGCGATCGCCTCCTCGTGCAACTCATATTTCCGCATGTTGACCGTAGATCTGACTGCGGCGGATGTATCGCTCATTGCGACGCGTTATGGTCTTGACTCTCCCGACCGAGACACGTCAGGTGCTGCACTCGCCGGTCTTGGCCCGCAGTGGCACATCTCTCCGTTACATATGGCCCGGGCTTATGTGGAACTTGCAAAGGAAAGGAGAGATCCTGTCGTAAGCCAGATCCTGAACGGCATGGCCGATTCAGCCCGGCAGGGAACCGGCGCGGAAGTGGATCGGGCTCTGCCCTCTGCCCGTGCTCTGGTGAAGACCGGCACGGCGGCGTGCACTCATTCTCCTCATGCTCCCGGCGATGGCTTTACGGTGGCGCTGTTTCCTGCGGATGATCCGAAAATCTTGCTCATGGTTCGCGTGCACGGAATTCCGGGGGCCCAGGCAGCAAAGATTGCAGGCCAGATGCTTCGGCACATTGGAGATTAGCCGGATGCGAAGGAAATTTTCCAATCCTGCTTTGATTTCCTCCCGGCGAATTGCAGCGGCCGCCCTCGCCCTCGTCTTGGCCGTGGCTCTGTCCGGCCCACGTCTCCCTGGTGCCTTCGCCCATTCCAGCGCCGATCGCGCTGGCTATGAAGTTCATATCAGCGTGCTCGGCTTGTTCCACCCAAAACAGTTTGTGGTCAGCGCGACGCCGGGGCAGGCTTTGGTGCTGCAAATGGACCACACGACCGAGATTCTCGAGCAGAGTTCCGGTCTTCAATCAGCTAAAGTTGAGCTCACACTGCAAGGAATGACTCTGACATCCGGCCCGCGTCCCCTCCCCACATCTGAAATCATCGTGTCCGGTCGCAATGGGGGACCGGTGGACCTCAACCTTGCGATCCCCGGCAAGATCACCCGCCGCTACCACGGAACCCTGGAAATCCGTCCCTCAGGTGACACCTTGCTTGCGATCTTGAAAGTGGATATCGAATCCGCTGTCGCCTCGGTTGTGTCATCGGAAAGCCTGCCCGACACTCCGCTGGATGCTTTGAAGGCGCAGGCCATTGCAGCGCGCTCGTATTTCGTCTCGGGCCGAGGCCGTCATGATGGATTCGATTTTTGCGACACCACGCATTGTCAGACTTTCCGCGACCTTCCGGTCCCCGGCAGCCTCGCCGTTCAGGCGGCTGCAGAAACCCAGGGCATGGTTCTCGCCTACAAGAATCGCCCTGTCACCGCCATGTACACTCGCAGTTGCAGCGGCCGCACTCGGACGCCTGCCGAACTAGGAATGTCTTCCGCGTCGTACCCTTACTACTCCGTAGACTGCCAGTATTGCCGCCTGCATCCCGCTCACTGGACCTCCCGACTGCCGATACTAGATTCTGCGGCCTTGCACAGTTCAGATGAATCCTCACGCATCAAAACAGTTCGCCGCCGGGGCTGGAGTTCGGTTCCGAGCAATGATTTTGTGTCAAAGAAGGACGGCGGCCAACTTCTTCTGCAAGGAACCGGCCACGGACATGGCATCGGCCTCTGTCAGTCTGGGGCTAAAGCCATGGCCCTAGCGGGCGCCAGCTACCGGGAGATCCTCGATCATTACTATCCGAATACAGACCTAATCAGCCTGCCTAAATAGGCCAGACGATTTGAAGGGGTGCGGCTTCAGCCGCGCCGCAGCGCTCCCAAGAAACAAGGCCTTTGCCCCAGAGGTCAAGAACGTGGAGTCGAATTCACTGCGCAGATTTCTGGGACGTACACGGCCTCGCAACAAAAGATCGACGAATTCGGTAACATGAAGACGCTGCCTCAAAGCGGAGATCTCTTTCATGGATAGACGCGAAGTCCTTCGGTTGCTGGCCACGGGAACCGCGCTGCAACTGACTCCCCGTAGCCTGCAGGTTGTGCTGCGGGAAGCGCGAGCCCTGCTCGCCGATCAGGCGACTCCTCGCACGCTGAACGAGCACCAGTATGCGACTGTCAAGGCCATGGCCGAGAAGATCATTCCTCGTACCGACACTCCCGGTGCAACCGACGTGGGAGTCGTCGATTTCATCGACCTCATCTTGACGGAGTGGTATGACGAGACCGAACGCTCGCACTTTCTGCATGGCCTTGCAGAGGTTGATTCCCGTTCCCAGGAGTTGTTTAGCGAGAATTTTGCCGATAGTTCGCCTGTTCAGCAATCGGAGATACTCGTCGATCTCGGGGCAAAGATGGTTGCGAATGCTGGGCTCGGACGTACTCGCTCAGCGGACCGTGAATTCGTGATCGATGCGGATTTCTATTCCCGTTTTCGTCGCCTTACCCTGACTGCGTATTACACCTCCGAGGCTGGTGCGACGAAGGAACTGAATTTCGAGATTATTCCTGATCGCTATCAAGGCTGCGACACAGCACCTCTCAACCAGGAGACCATTAAGCAGCCGTGAGCGAACAGACTAGCTTCGACGCGATTGTAGTTGGCTCCGGAATGACCGGGGGCTGGGCCGCGAAGGAATTAACCGAAAAAGGTTTGAAGACGCTCGTGCTCGAAGCCGGCCGTCCGATCGCGCCTGAGCAGGATTTTGTGGAGCACGTTCCGCCGTGGGAGATGAAATTCCGCGGCCTCGGTGATCGCCGGAATCAACTGGCGGACCAACCGATTCAGAGGACGTGTTACGCCTGCGATGAATGGTCGTCAAAATTCTTCATCAGCGACAAAGAGAATCCCTACACCACCGCGCCTGGCACCAAATTCCGCTGGATTCGCGGTCGGCAGGTGGGTGGCCGCTCCATCACGTGGGGACGGCAAAGCTTCCGCTGGAGCGATCTCGATTTTGAAGCCAACCTGCGCGACGGAATTGCCATCGATTGGCCCATCCGCTACGCCGATATCGAACCCTGGTACTCCTACGTCGAAGAGTTCATCGGAATCTCCGGTGAGGCGTTGGGTCTTCCACAGTTACCGGACAGCAGATTTCTCCCGCCCATGGAGTTGAATTGTGCGGAGAAGTACGTGCGCGAGGGTCTGGCCAAGCATTTCGGCGGCGAGCGCGTGCTCACCATCGGACGCTCCGCGATTCTGACCCAGGCCCACAAGGGGAGAGCCGCCTGCCACTATTGCGGTCCATGCGAACGGGGATGCATCACGCGATCGTATTTCAGCAGCGTGAACGCTACTCTTCCCGCTGCCGAAAAGACCGGGCGCATGACGCTGCGCCCATTTAGCGTGGTGCACAGCGTCAGCTTCGATTCCAAGACTCGCAAGGCGACTGGAGTTCGCGTCATCGACGCGCGCACGAAAGCCGCCGTGGAGTTTCGCGCCAAAGTTGTATTTCTCTGCGCCTCCGCTCTGGAGTCGGTTCGCATTCTCTTTAATTCGTCCACGCCGGAATTCCCGAAAGGTCTGGCGAACTCCAGCGGGGAACTAGGCCACAACATCATGGACCACGTGAAAGCCGGCGGCGCGGACGCGACGATTCCCGGACTTGAAGATCGCATCGTCGTCGGCCGCAGGCCCAACGGTATCTACGTTCCACGCTTCCGCAATGTGAAAACCAGGCAACCTGAATTTATTCGCGGATACGGCTTCCAGGGATCAGGCCACCGCGAAGGCTGGGAGCGCGGCATTACTCAGCTTGGATTTGGCGCGGACTTTAAAAAGTCGTTGAGCCGCCCCGGCCCCTGGCGTTTCAGCTTTTATGGCTATGGGGAGTGTCTGCCCAACCACAAAAACTTTGCCGAGTTGGACAAAGAAACCGTGGATGCCTGGGGCATTCCATCTCTGAAGATTCACTGTTCATGGGGCGAGAACGAACTTGCACTTCGCAAAGATATGGCGATTGCCGCCGCTGAGATGTTGGCCGCGGTGGGCGCCCGCAACATCGAACCCTACGCCCTGGATGAGCCGCTAGGATTTTCCATTCACGAGATGGGTACCGCCCGCATGGGACGTGATGCCAAAACGTCCGTCCTCAATTCCTTTAACCAGGCCCACGACATCAAGAACCTGTTCATCACCGACGGAGGAGCGATGGTCTCGTCATCCTGCGTGAATCCGTCCCTGACCTACATGGCTCTCACCGCACGGGCCTGTGACTATGCTGTGCAGCAGATGAAAAAAGCAGAACTCTAGGAGGTTCCATGAACACCCGCCGGCATTTTCTGAAACTGCTTTCGACCGCTGCGTTGACTCCTGTCGTGCTTCCGCCCTTTCTAACTGCAAAAGCGCCGGCAAGCCGCATCCCGCTGGCTTTTTCCACGCTCGGCTGTCCTGATTGGGAATGGACGAAGATTCTCGACTACGCCCAAGACCACGGATTTGCCGCGATTGAACTCCGCGGCCTGAAGCGAAATATGGATCTGCCCTCCAACCCCATCTTTGCCGCCGATCATATTGCCCAGACCAAGAGCCAGATCCGCGTCCACAAGCTGCGTATCGCTTGTGTGAGCAGTTCAGCAAATCTGTATATGGACGATCCCGAGAAGCACAGTAAAGAGCTAGCGGACGCACGCCGCTTCATCGATCTGGCTTCAGCGTTGGACGCTCCGTACGTACGCGTCTTTGGCGGCAAAGCGGAATCGGACAAAAATCCTGTGCCCGACCACGACACCAAAATGCGGGTAGCCGCGGGACTGCACGAACTCGGAAGCTACGCCGGCCCTCACAACGTCACGGTGATTATCGAATCGCACGATCACTTCACATCGTCGGTGACATTGAAAGAGGTCCTACAAGCCGCCGATTCCGAGCATGTCGGATTACTGTGGGATGCGCATCACACGTATGCCACATCCAATGAAGACCCGGAAGCCACGGTCAAGGAACTGGGCCGGTGGATTCACCACACGCACCTGAAAGACTCGACCGGCAGCGGCGAAGACCGCAAGTACGTTTTGACCGGGCGCGGCAATGTGCCCATCGAGCGCCAGATCAAGGCTCTGCAGTCGATCGGATACAAAGGCTTCTATTGCTTTGAATGGGAAAAGGTCTGGCATCCGGATATTGTTGATCCGAAGATCGCGATCGCCGACTACGCTCGCGTCGTTGGCCAGTGCCTGGGAAATGCTCGCGCCTGCGGTCTCTAAGACGCGGCGGGTTTGCTGTCCGAGAACGTCTCGGTCGTTGCATCCCAGAATATTTTCCGGCCGTTCCAGTACGACTCGGCCGCCATCATGCACGCCACCGAATGTGCGAAGCCCTCATGCACCGAGGCATGGGGCTGCTTGCGCGAGCGCATGCAGTCGAACCAGTTCGCCATGTGCTCCAGCGTCAAGTCATCGATGCCCATGGGCGGCATGCCTTTTTCTCCCGGCAGCGAAATGTATTTCGATTGCCGCTTCTGATCGATGTCCGTGTCGTCTTCGTGCGTCCCCTTTTCCTCGACCTGTTGGTACCGGGGACTGCCTTCTCCACCGATGTTGATGAGCGTCGCCTTCTTGCCCATGTAGCGCGTAAAACTGGGAGCGTCATTGCCGAAACTCGTCGAATAACTGACCAGAAATCCTTTGGGATATTCCAGCAGAGCCTCGAACGTGTCCGCGTTTTCGCGCCCATCATGCCAGGCAAAGACGCCGCCGTGAGCAACGACAGACGTCGGAAAGTTATCGTCCATAAACCAGTGCACCACGTCGATCGCATGGCTCATCCACTGATCGGGAATGCCGCTGGAAAATTCCCGGTAGAGACGAAACTCGAAATACCGTTGCGGATCAAATGGACGCGCCGGCTTGGTCAGAAGCCACTTGCTCCAGTCCGTATCCTGTTCGCGGATCTGTTTCACCTCGGGGCGTCCGCGCCACCGCGGCCCGTGATAATTCCACACGATTTCAATCTTGCTGATGTCTCCTAACGCTCCGCTTCGCACCACGTCATGCGCGGCTTGCTGGTAAGGCTCACTGCGATGTTGTGTGCCCACCTGCACGATGGTCTTCGCCTGCAGCACGGCATCGCGCGCCGCTTTGGCCTCCGACAGAACGTTTCCCATAGGCTTTTCGACATAAGCGTCTTTGCCCGCTTCCGTGACCATTTTCAAAATCGGAGAGTGGGCATGCTCCGGGGTCGAGATCAGGACGCCATCGATATCTTTCATGGCCAGCAGTTCTTCCAGGTGCTGGACCGCGCGCGGAGTTCTTCCGTAGTAGCCGGCATTGGTGGCCGCGGCCTTCTCTCGATTTACCTTCCACAAGTCGCACACCGCAGTCATCTCCACGTTGTGGCTTGATTTCAACTTGGACGCGATCTGATCCAGGTCTCCTCCGCGGCTGCCAATTCCGATGTGCCCCAGAGAGATGCGGTCGTTCGCTCCGACGATATTTTCGTAGGACAGCGCTGTGCTCGGCACGACCACACTTCCGGCTACGACTGCGGCGGACTTTTCCAGGAAATCTCGGCGGTTGATTCGGGAGAACTCAGTCATGATCGCTCCTGCAGGATTGCATTTGGTTTGACTAAAGAAAAAGTTGTGCTGCTGTGAATCAGTGGGCAATGCTAGGAGAACAGCCCACTCAAGTCAAGAAAGCAGCGAATGCTCAAGACATCTTCAGCCCGTGCGGCACTAGCGGCAACGCACAAAGACGCGTGCCGGTAGCATCGAATATGGCATTCGCTATCGCCGGCGCCAGGCCCACCATGGGGCACTCGCCTGCACCCACCGATGGAATATCCTTGCGATCGAGAAGCACAGTCTCCAGCACCCCGGGAACATCGCTGAAGCGCGGCACGCGGTACCGCGAGAGCTTGCCGTTCAGAATCTTGCCATTTTCAAATTCGATGGCTTCGAACAGTGCTCCACCGAGTCCCTGTACATTCGATCCCTCAATCTGATTTCGCAGGTTGTCGGGATTCACAATCGCCCCGCATTCAAAGGCCGATACGACACGCACCACTTTTACCTCCCCTGATTCATGGTCCACGTGGACCTCGGCGAAGGTGGCAATATTGCCCAACTTCTCGTATCCTCCCCCCATCCCGAAGCCTTGTCCGGGAGATTTGCTTTTCCCCCAGGCAAACTGCTTCGCGGCGGCCTCGAACACCGCTCGCAATCGCTCGTCCTTCAAATTCTTCAGGCGAAATTCCAGGGAATCCATTTTCACCGCGTGCGCCAGTTCGTCCATGTGCGACTCACGTGCGAAATGGTTCGCCGTAGCCGCCAGCGCCCGGTACGAGCCCTGCCGCAGAGGGGAGCTCACCTCATGAAACACAATTCGCTGATTGGGAATCTCGTAGTACGTGCGAATTCCTGCCGAACCGGAATTGTAGTTGTGGAATTCCCAGGCGGTAATCGTTCCATCTTTGCGAACACCGCTCTTCACATCAATGACGCCCGCGGGACGGAAGTACGCCCATGTGAACTCCTCTTCCCGCGTCCACACAACTTTCACCGGACGCTTCGCCGCCCGTGCCAGGCGTGCGGCTTCAATCGCGGTCTCTCCCGTGTGCTTGCCCCCGTAGCCAGAACCGGTATCGGGCATAAACACACGCACATGGTCTTCCGGAATGCGAAATGCCTCGGCCAGTTGTCCGCGAACTCCGAAAGGGCGCTGCGTGCCGGTCCATACGGAGAGCTGGTCACCGTCCCATTTCGCCAGCGCGGCGCGCGGCTCTAACGGAACGTGAGCGATGTAGGAGACCGTGTAGGTGTTCTGCAACTTGTGGTCGGCTGAGGCCAAGGCGTCATCTACAGATCCTTTGTCGTAACGGTCTCCATCGCCAGTAGGATCTTTGCCCTCCACAGTATTTTTCCGCAGATAGTCGAACAGTTTCTTGCTGGAAGTCTGCGGAGCAGATTTCCATTCGGCATGAATGGCTGCAACCGCTTGTGCGGCTAAGGCAGACGTTTCCGCTGCCACGCCCACAAAGTTTCCGTCATGCACAACCGTGGCCCCCATCTGCTCCGCTTGTTGCGCGTCCATAGATGCCAACGTCGCGTCGAAAGTAGCCGGTCGTAAAACCTTGCCATAGAGCATGCCGGGCAGCGTTTGATCTGAGGGATAACGGTGGCGCCCTGTTACAAACTCAATCCCATCCACCTTCTGTGTCGACTGGCCAGCCACTTTCCAGTTCGCAGCTGGAATCAGGGATTGATCAGAAGAAACCGTTTGTACGAGTTGCTGATTCTTCATCAGCGCTGCAAAGTCCAACGACCGGTCGTTCTGTTGATCGATGATCTTGCCTTCGGCGGCGATTAGCCGTTGGCGATCCACCTGCCACTGCGTTGCCGCCAGCCCGATCAGCATCTCGCGAGCCGCAGCGGCAACTTTCCGCAATTGCAAGTTCATGGTGGGAGTCGTGCGGCTCCCGAAGGTCCCCATATCAAAAGGCGTGAGCTGCGTATCACCCATTACCAATTCGATCTTATGCAGCGGGACATGCAGCTCTTCTGCAACGGCTTGGCTGAGCGACGTTCGGATATTCTGACCAACCTCAACCTTCCCCGTGTACACGGTGACTCTACCGTCCTCTCCGATGTGCAGCCACGCGTCAATTTCTTTCGGGAGAGACTCTCCCGACCGCCGCCTGGCTGCGCCTGATTCCTGAGCTAAAGCAACCGGCTTCAAAGCAGAGATGACGAGAACGCCTGCGCCGAGGAACTTGAAGAAGTCTCGCCGGTCTACATCAAACCGATATTGTGGAGCCTCGCGCAGTTCGTACCGCTCGGGTTCCAACGAAACTTGCGTTTGAGGTGCATCGCTCATCGGCTGGCTCCTTTCGCGGAAGCTGACTTCCCGCTGATCTGAGCTGCCTTCTGAATCGCCTGCACAATCCGCGAATAGGTCCCGCAGCGGCAGACATTGCCGTCCATGAAATCGATAATCTCTTGGGGTCGTGGACTGGAATTTCGCTGCAGCAGTGCCACTGCGGACATGATCATTCCCGAGGTGCAGTAGCCACACTGCATCGCTTCGGCATCGAGAAATGCCTGCTGTACCGGATGCAGCTTGTCGCCAGCGGCGAGCCCTTCAATTGTCGTGACCTGCTTTTGTGCGACCGTGCCCACCCGCGTAATGCACGAGCGCTGAGCTTTCCCGTCAATCAGCACGGTGCATGCGCCGCACTGACCCTCGCCGCAACCGTACTTGCTGCCGGTCAGATCAAGTTGTTCGCGCAACACCGTCAGCAAATTGGTCTGAGGATCGACATCAACCGGATAGGACTTCCCATTGATAGCCAGCCGAATCGTAGCCATTCCGAACTCCAAACGAGGGAACTACACCTGCGGTTGTTACGACTGCCTTATCACAAATGATATACCCGCTCTGCCGCACAGGAAGCAATCAAAGCGATGCCGCTAGCGAGGCAGCAGATTTCCTTAGTGTACCTTCGTGTCCTTAGTGGTTAAAGCTTTTGATCTCGCGGGGTTAATCGTTGATTGCCTGATAAGCGAGCTCATGCACCTGCCGATCCAAAGTCAAATCCCCGGTCGGATGCAACTGCGCCATAAATACGACGATCATCTGTTCTTTCGGATCGATCGTGAATGCAGTATAGAAAAATCCTCCCCAGCTATATTCGCCGGCTGAACCCAACTCAGAAAGCGGTGCTTTAACACCATCAATTCCGAATCCCAGTCCAAAACCTTGCTCGGGTCCGATCTTTCCTAGTTGATCGTGCGTCATGAGTTCCACCGTCTTGCGACTGAGCAAGCGCGTATTTCCCACCTTGCCGTCATCCAGCATCATCTCGCAAAAGCGCGCATAATCCATGGCCGTCGAAACCAGCCCTGCCCCGCCGGAGAATAACTTCCTCGGCCCGCGCGCAGGATAATCCGCCGAATAGGCAAAGGTTCCCTCCCGGATCGGAGTATCGGGGAATCGGTTCAAACCTTTATCCGCGTAATAGGTATATGCAGTAGCCAGTCGGCCGAGTTTGTTCTCCGGAGGAAAGAAGTAAGAATCCTTCATCCCCAGCGGCTCGAAAATTCGCGTTCGGAAAAACTCATCCAAAGGTTTGCCCGACCAGACCTCGACTAATCGTCCCAGCACATCGACGCCCAGGCTGTACTCAAAGCGGTCTCCCGGGTTGAACAATAAAGGAAGTCCCGCCAGGTTTTTCACGCTGTCGCCGATTGTTCCCTCGTAGGGAAGCAGTCCGCTGGCGACATTGGCCTTCTCATACATCGGTCCGAGATCGTCGTTCCACTGATAGGTGATTCCCGACGTATGCCGCATCAGATCGCGGACTGTGATTTCCTTGGTCGCCGGAATCGTGTACGGCGCGCCCGTAGCCGGCTTGACCAGCACCTTGGCGTTCTTAAACTCGGGCAGATATTTCCATACCGGATCATCCAGCAGAAACTTGCCCTCTTCATACAGCATCATGGCGGCAAGCGTGGTGATGGGTTTGGTCATCGAGCAGATGCGGAACATCGCATCGGTCGGCATCGTCTTGCCGGCCTCACGATCCATCATGCCTTGCGACTTGAACCATGCCACCTTGCCGTGACGGACGACCAAAGTCACAGCACCAGCGATCCTCTTGCTGTCGATATCGCTTTGCACAGCAGTCGCAATCCGCTCCAGGCGGTCCGAAGAGAGCCCAACCGCCTCCGGCTTCGCGGTGGGCAGATCCTGAGCAAGAGCACAAACATTCAGAATAAGAAAGCCGAGCAGTACCGGAATCGCCTTCCGGTTCTGCCCGGCTGAAAGTGTGCAACGCATGTTGCCTCCCATGCTATGACTTGATTGTCTTCGACGCCGCATCCCACGTGACCGGCTTTTGCCGGAAATACGATTCGTTCGCCATGTGACATGCGATGGCCGCGTTGTTCCCGAACACCGCGTCCTCGGTCACAGCTTTGCGCGACTTCACCGCCTGGAAGAACACGTTCAGGTGCGGACGCACGTCGTCCCAGTCGTGCCCCTTGTACAGGGTATCCTCGTGCGTAGGCTCTTTTCCGAGTTGCGGATCATGTTCCGCATGCCACTGCTTCACGTACTCCTCGCGCATCTTCGCCGGGAAGCTGAAGGTGTAATAGCTGGGGTCGGTATCCATGCCGGTTTGCGGAGAGTGCCGTAACTCAAACTCGCCGGCATCGAGAATTCCCTTCGGCCCCATGAAGCGCGCCAGTTCCGGAGTTTCGCATGCCCAGGTCCGAGCCGTACATAAACCGGAATGCCGTGATAGTCGAACAGTACAGTGTGGAAGTCCGGCATGTTGCGGCCATCTTTCAAGCGGAAGATGCCGCCCATCGCCGTCGCAGACCGCGGAATCTCGTTCCAGCCCAGCGTCACCAGCATGCCGCTGATCAGGTGCACCATCAGATCTCCGGCCACGCCCGTGCCATAAGCCTTCCAGCAGCGCCAGCGCGCGAAGTGAAGGGGATTGAACGGAATCTTCGGCGCATCGTTGAGCCAGGTATCCCAATCCAGCGTCTGCGGAGAAAGATCCGGAGGCGGCGGATATTCCCATGCCCCGGTGGGATCGTTGCGTCCCAGCGTGAGTTCCACCATCTCCACGTCGCCGATCGCACCCTTGTTATATAAGTCGCGCGCCTTCTGCGCACAGCACCGAACTCACGCGCTGCGACCCGATCTGCACGATCCGATTGTTCTTCTGCGCTGCCTCGACCATCGCGAAGCCGTCGGCAACGTTGTGTGACATCGGCTTCTCGCAATAGATGTCCTTGCCGGCGTTGCAGGCATCGACCACTACCCGGCGATGCCAGTGATCGGGAACCGCGGCCACGATGCAATCGATGTCCTTGCGGTCGAGCAGTTCCTGATAATGCCGGGTCGTCGGCAGGCTTGCATTTCCGGTGATCTCCCGAGCCAGCGTATGCCGGCCGTCATACAGATCAGCCGCGCCGACGCACTCGATTCCCGGAATTGTGATGGCGCCCGCCAAGCAAGCCAGATCCCTGCATGCCGATTCCGATCATGCCGAAGCGAACGCGATCGCTGCGGCGCCACCGCCCGCAGCATGGGCTTGGCTTCGAGCATCACGGTTTTTGATATCAGCAGCCCGCCGGCTGCGACTGCCGCACTGCCTTGCAAGAATGCGCGTCGTGAAAGAATCCGTTTCATCCCAATCCCTCCGATTTGAAATAACTGCGCCTGGGTTTGCCCGTCTCTACTTCTTCAGTGGTTTGATCGCCACTTCCTTAAAGAACACGATGTCGTTGTCGCTGTGATTCTGCAGTCCGAACCACCCGAAGGTCGGGCCGCGTTCCGCGCTGCGGCTCGAAGTCAAACTTCTTCTCCGGCACCGGATCGCCCTCTTTGTAGTCAGTTACCTTCACTCCGTTCAGCATGACGATCGTGCGAGTCCCGTCCAGCGTGATCTCCATCGTGTTCCACTCCGGGCCCGGCTTCCACGCATTCTTCGCCAGCGGCTTGGTCAACGAGTACAACATGCCAGTCTCGTGATATTCATCCTCATTCGATTTTTCCGGATGATTGTCGATCTGTACTTCGTAGCCGTAGTGCACGGGCATCCACTCTTCCCGGGGCTCGACCGGAATGCGGATGAAAACTCCAGAGTTGTCGTTCTCGTCGCGCATCTTGAACACGACGTGAATCATGCAATTGCCGATTTTGCCGGCCGTCCAATAGAGCAGGCCCATTCCGCCATGGGTGCGAATCAGGCCATCCTCCACCGTGTCGCCGCCCGGACCGACATGCTTCCATCCCGTCAGATCTTTGCCGTCAAAAAGCTGTTGCCACTTGTTCGGATCGCCCTTGCAGGCATTCTGATTTTCATCGGCCGCGAACGAGGCCGTTACGAAGGCTGCCAGCAGAAAGATGCACGCAGTAAATCGTTTCAACATGGAGAATCTCCTGAAGTGTTTTGCTCGGTGCCATGGGGACAGACCAATCTACTCGCACCCGCGTCTGGAATCAATCTGGGTTGATGGTTTTAAAAGGCGGCTTGCATCGGGTCGCGTTACTACCCGCACTTCTAGGACGCTTACCAGAAGACACTGGCAAAGAAAAACGCCTCACCATAACGGCGAGGCGCTCGCATTTCTTATTCGTGAGACAGTTAGCGCTAGTCCATTTCCCGCCGGAAGCCCTCAAAGCTCAGCATCCCGGCTCCCGCACCCGAACTGCCTTCGGCATCCCGCTTCTTCTGCCAGTCAGCTTCGGTAAGCACAGAAATCGGCTCCGCCTTTTTCTTCTTCAGCCCGTTGTTTAGTCCGGGCAGCTCTTTCTGGGTCAGCTTCTGGAAATCGCCAATCACGTCCTCCAGTTCGTGCGCCAGCGAGTCCGCCCGCGCGGCCTGATACTCCGTCGGACGACCTTCATATCCATTGACCGTGCCGTACAACTGTCCCAGAAGTTCGCGGATGCGCTCTTCCCCCGTCACCATACCGCCTTCTTTGGTAGCGACGATCTTCGATCGCAATTCATCGCACCTGGCCGCCAGATCCTGCAACTGCTTCCGCAGCGGATCTTTCTCCGTCAACTTGGAAGCCTTCGCATTCGCCGCATTGCGCACACCTTCAATCGCCTCTACGGCGAAGGTCATGTGCTCGATGGTGTGGTAGATCTTCATCGTCAGGTCAAATTGCGCCTGGCGATCTTCCACCGTGAATTTCACACGAGGATCTACGACCACGTTTATTTGTTCGGTATAGACTTTGTCTCCCTTGGTCATCTTCACCGTGTAAGTCCCCGGAAGAACTCGTGGACCTTGCGCGGCTTCGAACAGCGCTGTTGCCGCCGGGGGAACCGCTGGAGCCTTCACGCGCATCGACCAATCCGCCCGGTTTAACCCGCGATGCTTACTTCCCGGCACGGTATCAATCAATTTCCCGCTCTGGTCAAGGATCTCAATCTTCAAGTCTCCGAAGATATGGCGGCCCTTCTGGTAATAGGTGATTTGCGCCTCTGACGGCCGGTTCCGGCCGCTAAACGATTCATCGCCTTCCGGCCAGCCTCCGAATGTATCTAGATACTGAATCGACCGCCCCGGGATTAAAGCCGCCTCTTTCGCCATCATGTCCGGCGTAAGCGCTCGCAGCGCCGAAATGTCATCGATGATCCAGATGCCTCGTCCATGCGTTGCCAGCACCAGATCGCTCTCTCGGGCCTGCACCGCGATGTCATCCACCGCAACAGCGGGGAAGTTGCTGCCCTTGTACTGTGCCCAGTGCTGGCCACCGTCCACCGAGATCCACAACCCAACTTCCGTTCCCAGGAACAGCAGATTCGGATTCGCCGAGTCTTCCTTGATCACATGGGTGAATCCGTGCACGCCGCTCTCCTGCAGGGGAAATGCCGTCCACGTCTTGCCATAGTCGGTGGTCTTATAGGCGTAAGGCTTCATGTCGCCGAAGGTGTGGCGATCAAAAGTCGCATACGCTGTAGCCTCGTCATAGCGGCTGGCTTCAATCGTTGATACCCAGGAATTCTTGCCCAACCCGTTCACGTTCCCGACCACGTTGGACCACGTTTTGGCCCCATCTTGCGTAAGCTGCACATTCCCGTCGTCGGTTCCCACCCAGATGACCTGCCCGTTCTTGGGTGATTCAGAGATGGAATAAATTGTCGTGTGCATTTCCGCCGACGAGTTGTCGACGGTCACGCCGCCCGATTCTTCCTGCTTCTGTTTCTCCGGATCATTAGTCGTCAGGTCAGGCGAAATCCGATCCCACGATTGCCCGTGATCCCGCGACCGGAACAGGAACTGAGCCCCGATATAGACAGTCCCTTTCTCGTTCGGGCTCATGTGAATGGGTGTGTTCCAGTTGAAGCGCAACTTTTTCTCACCGTAATTGGGCAACGGCTTGATCCCGCGAATCTCGTGCGTGAACCGGTTCACGCGTCCGATTTCTCCGCCCTGCGCCTCGGCATAGATGTAGTTCGGATCCGACGTGTCTTCAAACATCCAAAAGCCGTCGCCGCCGAACATATTTTCCCAACGAGAGTTAGAGATGCCGCCCGGGTACGACGAATCTCCCACCCACGAACTGTTGTCCTGCAACCCGCCGTACACGTGATAGGGGTCGGCATTGTCCGTACTCACGTGATAGAACTGCGAGATAGGCAGGTTCATCTGATGTTTCCAGCGCGTCCCGCCGTCTTCGCTGCGCCACAACCCGCCGTCATCGCCGGCGATCACAATGTTGGGATTTTTGGGATTGATCCACACGTCATGAAAGTCCCCATGCGCCCCGCCTGAAACTACGTTGAAGCTTTTGCCGCCATCGGTGCTGTACAAGAGAATGAGGTCCGGCTTGAAAATCTTGTTCTCGTCCTTCGGATCAACGATCAGGTTGCCGAAGTAAAATGGACGCCACACCATGAAGTTGCTGGCGTCGAGCTTCGCCCAGTTAGCTCCGCCGTCGTCGGAGCGGTACAACCCCCGGCCCTTCTCCGCTTCGATATTGGCGTACACGACTTGTGGCTTCGAAGGTGCCACAGCAATCGCAACTCGGCCCCAGGGTTTCGGCGGAAGTCCCTTCGCATTGCTGTCTTGAATTTCACTCCAGTGATCGCCGCCGTCGGTGGACTTGAATAAACCACTGCCCGAGCCTCCTGAGCGGAACGTCCACCCTTGCCGCCGAAAGTCCCACATCGACGCGTACATCGTCTTCGGTTCCTGCCGGCTCTGGGCCAGTAACGCGCAGCCTGACGATCCATTGGCGCCGGCCAAGACCTTCTTCCATGTCTTTCCGCCGTCGCCAGTCTTATAGACGCCGCGCTCCTCGTTGTCGTCCCAAAGATGCCCCATGGCACACACCACAACGTTATTTCCATCGCCTGGGTCCACAAGAATCTTCGCAATGTGCTCGCTATCTTTTAGGCCGACGTTTGTCCAGTTTTCGCCGCCGTCAGTGGACTTGTAGACTCCATCGCCGACCGACACGCTATTGCGCACCCAGGCTTCTCCGGTACCAACCCAGACGGTTTTCGGATTCGACGGATCAATCGTCACGGCGCCGATCGACTGCGTGCTCTCGCGATCGAATACCGACTTGTAAGTGGTGCCGCCGTTGACCGACTTCCAGACTCCGCCGCTGGCCGCTCCAACAAACACCGTAATGCGCCCGTCCTGTTCGTTGGCATCGATCGCAGCAACCCGGCCGCTCATCGTCGCTGATCCGATATTGCGCGCCGGAAGTCCAGACACGGTAGCGGCGTCAAACTTGTAACCGCTCTGGGCAGAAGCGAGAGTTGCACACAGCAAAACGATCAACAGCCAGCCATATGTCTTTGTTGTTCTTCGGCAACCAATCATGAGTAAAAGTCCTCGAATTCGATTTCGTCAGATAGGGGCAATTCTGTCCGTCGCTCTTACTTCTTTTCGGCGTCGGGCTTAGGGGCCTGCTTCAGCGCGGCCGGTACGGCAAAGTCCGCCTTATCGATGGGAACATTGACTTCAATCTTCTCGACGGTTGTTGTCTGCTGCGCGGGATTCGCCTTCGACCCTTGAGAAATGGAATGCGGATACATCACGCCGGCGACAGGTTTATACGATCCCAGTTCGAACACGCTCTCGCGCACCGAGCCGCGGATGAACTCCTGCACTTCTTTGCGGATCTCAAGGTAGGTATCCGGATCGAGAAAGTAGTAGACGATGTCGCCATCCTTCAACGTCACTTTTAAACGCAGCGCGTCGTCCCCGTCCACGACGTCGTGCCCCATGAACTCCACGGTGTTGCCTTTTTCTTTGTAGTCGACCAAAGGACCGTCGAAATCGGCATCCAGCAGAAGATCCTTCAAGTCATCTTCACCCATCAGTTCAGGATCTTTGTGGCCTCCGAAGGGCTGGATCTGCCAGCCGGTCGTTCCGTCGTATGCGGTCACGGCCGTCATTCCTTGCAGCGAAAAGGTTTCACGCACCAGATTGGGGCGCTGGTTTTCCTGCAGGGCTGCAGCAGTGAATCCACCACCGCCGCTCAATTTGCCGGTAATGCGCACCGACTTAATGGCTTTGATCTTTTCCATCCCGCCCTTGGCTTGGATGTTTTTGTTCACGAGCTCTTCGGCCGTTTGTGCTTGCCCGAAAAGCGCAAGGCACCAGACTGCCGCCATCACAATGACTGCGTGACGCATGGGAGCGGACTCCTGTTGTATGGGACTTGAGACCTGAAACAAGACGCCGACAACTCTACTTGGTAGTGGACGTTCTTGCCAAGTCGTAGTTAGCAAACAAAGAAGTGAGGCACAACAAACCCGAATCTATGAATCTCGCGTAGCGACAGCCGCTTCGGCTGTCCGAGCCAGGGCAAAACCCGGCGAGCAGGGCCAATAGAAGCAGGGGCCATAGGATCCACCCGCATTCGGACGAGTACCCCGAAACCACCCTATTTCTTCTCGCTCTCCACCCCAATCTTCTCAATCACAATCGCCGTAGACCCTCCCCGTGCAAACACCTTGCCGCTAGCCGTAACTCTCTGCCCCGCGAAAGGCATGAGCTTTTCGTTTTGCCCCGCCGAAGGCGTGGTGTCGGCAATCGGCCAGTATATGGTTCCACTGTCCGCCAAGATGACGAGTGGCGATCCAGCTCTGGCGCAGGCCTGCGCACATTGCGAGCTGATCGGTTTCTTCAAATCCTTGGTAAAGGCACAAGCCGAGTCCAGGACATACCCGTTGACGCTTGCAGACTTGCCGGCATCCGCGCCCACAGCCCACAAAGCCGCAAATGCAAAAACCCCAATCAGTACGCGCGCTACCTTGGATGCTTTCATTCCTTGTCCTCACACTGAGAGAATTTTGAACCCCAAAAGGATCTTTCCCCAGGCTCGACAAGGTATCAGGGAAACATAACGGTGCAATAGCAGAAAGAAATTACCAAACTACGAAGATTTTCGTTGACACTACGAATCTCTTCGTAGTACGTTGCTGCCCATGACACGCTCTCCGCTGAAACCCACTGCTTCGGAGCTGGAGATTCTCCGCGTTCTTTGGACTCGGGGCCCCGCTACGGTGCGGGAAGTGCACGAATCGCTCAGCGAAAAAAAATCTATGGGCTACACCACCGTGCTGAAGCTCCTGCAAATAATGACGGTTAAAGGTACGGTGCGGCGAAACGAAACCCAGCGCGCGCACGTCTATGAAGCATGCCTTCCCGCCGAGCAGACCAAGCGGCAGCTTGCCGGAGACATGCTGCAGAGGGTCTTCGAAGGATCGGCCAGCCAATTAATGATGCACGCGCTCGCGGGCCGGAAAGCTTCGCCCGAAGAGATTGACGAACTACGCCGCCTGCTCGACGACTACGAAAGGAATCGCCGATGACTACCACGATGATGAATTGGTTTTCCCCTGGCGTGATGCAGGCCTTGGGCTGGGCTCTTCTGCACTTTCTATGGCAGGGAACGGCGCTTGCGGCCTTAGCTGCCGCAGCCATGGCTCTTTGCCGCCGCACTTCGCTTCGATACATCGTGGGAGTCACTGCATTGGCTCTAATGTTGCTCGCTCCTTTAGCGACCTTCTTGGTTTACCAGCAGCATGCGTTTGCTTCCGTTACTGCGAAGTCGTCGCCTCTCGCCGCGGTCGCTTGGCCCATCGCGAGGGACGCCTCCGCGGCGAGTGGTCCGACGCTCTCTTCGCGGATAACGCCATCGCTGGACGCGATTCCCTGGCTGGTGGAAGCCTGGCTTCTGGGCGTCGCTTTCTTCAGCCTTCGCTCCGCAGGCGGCTTTTTTCTTTTGGAGCGCGAGCGCCGCAGGCAGTCGGCAGTCATTTGCGCGCGGGTGCTCGAAGTCTGCTACACCCTGCAAGCTCAACTCGGCATTAAGCGAGATGTTCAATTTCTCGAATGCAGATGGATGCAGACGCCAGCCGTGATCGGATGGTTCCGTCCCATCGTATTTCTGCCAGTGACTGCTCTGACTGGATTGTCAGAAGAACAGCTTGAGATGGTTATTGCGCACGAATTGGCCCACATCCAACGCTTTGACCCGTTCGTCAATGTGTTCCAGGTATGTGTCGAGACCCTGCTCTTCTATCATCCCGCGGTGTGGTGGCTGAATCAGCGCATTCGCACCGAACGTGAGCACTGTTGTGATGAGACGGCGGTCGCACTCTGCGGCAATGCCGTGGAGTATGCGCGTGCTCTCACCTTGATGGAGGAGTGGCGCAGCGCTCCGGTATTGGCGATGGCTGCCAATCGTGGTCCACTCACCGAGCGCATCGTGCGGGTCCTGGGCCTGAAGACTCTTGGCGCTGGAATGCGCGGCATCGGACTGACGGGAAGCCTTGCTTTGTCTCACTGCGGCATTGATTGCTGGCGGTGCGCTTATCGATCTCGCACATCCCACGTCGGCGCGGGCGAATTTCAATCCGCAGTTTGTAACGAGCGGAGCGCATGTCAGCTTCGCGAAGGCGACATCTCAGAGCAGCACAAGTCCGAAACCGTCAGCGGCGCGCGCAGCCGATGCCAACACGACGGCAGACAAGGCTTCTTCTTATATCGACGGATTGAAGTCGGTAGGTCTCACCGATCTGAGTATCGATACGCTCCTCGCTTTGAAGATCCAGGACGTCACGCCGGAATATGTTCGCGGGCTTCAGGCAGAAGGCTTGCATCCTGATGCGGAGAAGTTGATCGCGATGCGCGTGCAGGGCATTACGCCGGAGTATGTTCGCGAACTGCGTTCGGCCGGATTGACCCCCAGCGCAGACCAGTTGATCGCGCTGAAGGTGCAGGGCGCTGATGGCGAATACTATCGCGGGCTTAAGGAAGCTGGCATCAATCCTGACGTCGATCGCTTGATCGCTCTAAAGGTGCAGGGCGTGACTCCCGAATATGTTCGCGAACTGCGCGCTGCGGGCGTGGCGGCGAGTGGACCGGGATCGAAGGTGCAGGATGTAACTCCTGCGTACGTGAAGGGAATGCACGAGCAAGGAATCGACTTGCGCAGACGATGTCATCGCGATGAAGGTGCAGGACGTCACTCCGGAATATGTGCGTGAGATCCAGGCGCTACGGCTCAAGCCGTCCGCCAATGAACTCATCTCCATGCGGGTGCAGGATGTGACGCCGGAATACATCAAGGCCCTGCAATCGGCGGGACTTAAGCCCGACATCAACGACATTGTCAGCGCGAAGATCCAGGACGTTACGCCCGAATTTATCGAACGGGCCAAGCAGCATGGGTTCAAGGATCTGACTTTGCAGAAGCTGATCCGGTTGCGGCAGTTGGGGATTTTGGATTCCAAGGCTGATCTGTAACGTCGCGCACGGCTGAATGTGTGGCGCTGAGCGCGGGGCTTCGCCCACGCTTGGACGGCCGAAGGCGGCCGTCGCCACATGAGCTTTTGCCACATGACTTTCTGCGACGCGATTGCAACTGGCACATATTTAAAGGAGATGGTTATGAGAATGCGTCGGACTTTTGCTTATATCGTGTTTGCATCTTGCGTGGTTTTGTTTGTCGTCAAGAATCGGGCCGCGGAAGTTCGCGGCGGAGACTGGACGATCAGCAAGTCCGACGAAGCGGGCAAGGTTGAGTTCTCGCTGATTGAACATCAACACGGAGGAACGTCGAGTCATCAGTCGGATTGGCCTGCGAGTTCGTTTCAGGGCGTTGACTTCTCCAAGGCTGGACGGCAGGACGTTCGCTTCACCATTGCGCGCGACGCCGGCAAGATCGAGTGTGAAGGATTTCTCAATAACGGCGAAGGCGCTGGACTGTTCCACTTTCAGCCCGATCCGAACTATGCGCGCGAGATGAAGGCGATCGGGTTCTCGGTCGACCAGGAGAAGCAGTTCGCGATGGCGGTGCAGGATGTCAACCTTGACTTCGCCAAGCAGATGAAGGGTCAACACCTCGACGATCTCGATGCCGACAAGCTGATTGCGTTTCGCATCTTTCGCGTCGACTCTGCGTTTATTGAGGCTCTACGCGGGGAAGGGCTGAAGATTTCCGACAGCGACAAACTTGTGGCTTTCCGCATCCACGGAGTGACTCCGCAGATGGTGCGCAGCTTGCATCAGGCTGGCTATTCTCCGGATGAAGACACCCTCGTGGCAATGCGCATTCACGGCGCGACTCCGGAGTGGATGGCCGAACTGAAACAGCGCGGCTACGATCACATCGACCTGGAAAAGTTGATTGCCTTCCGCATTCATGGAGTTTCCCCAGAGTTCATACAGAAGGTGCAGGGACTTGGTTACTCACATCCCGATCCAGATGAACTGATCGCGATGCGCATTCACAATGTCACGCCGGAATACATCAGCGATATGAAAGCCCGCGGCATCCACGACCTCAGCATCGATAAGCTGGTCGAGCATGAAGATTCACGGGATCGACTGATCACTGCTGATTGTTGATTGAAAACCGACATCGTCCCACGCTGACAGACGACCAACCTGTGTCGGCGATCAAGGTGTGGAAATCAGCCAAGAAAATCTTCGCGGATCGCCGCAATCCAGCGGATTTAGCTTTCCCGTTTTGGGAAGACGGGAGCATTTTGCGGGTACCCCCCTCCCCCACCCCCTTCTGAACTCCGCAACGGGCGCGGGTTTTGCAGAATTGGTCTGCAAAATCTTGAGCGCCAAGGGTTTAGCGGTCAAAATCTTGATAACAAAGAACTTGCGGCTATCTTCTTCTCGTCGGTGGGTGCCGCTTTCGCCTTGGCAATCTTCCGCTTCCGAGATTTCAGAGTCAAGGTTAGATGTCACATCGGCCTGTGGATTTCGACATCCTCGCGGCTCGGGAGCAGGCGTTTCCTGCGAGGGACCAATCGTTGACGAGTGGACGCTGCGTCCGTAAGATGAAGCGACCCTGAGGCTTAGCAACTCCCTGCAATGATTGGGCAAACGATCTCGCACTACCGCGTCATCGAGAAGTTGGGTGGCGGCGGCATGGGTGTCGTGTACAAAGCGGAAGACACGCGCCTTCACCGTTTCGTAGCGCTGAAGTTCCTGCCCGACGAAGTGGTGCGCGATCCGCAGACCTTGAGCCGCTTCCAGCGCGAGGCGCAGGCGGCTTCGGCGTTGAATCATCCCAACATCTGCACCATCCACGATATCGGCGAGCACGAGGGACATCCGTTCATCGCCATGGAGTTTCTGGACGGGGTCACGCTTAAGCACCGCATTGCCGGCCGCCCGATGGAACTCGATGCGGTCCTGTCACTCGCGATTGAGATCGCCGACGCGCTGGATGCGGCGCATGCCGAGGGTATCGTTCACCGCGATATCAAACCTGCCAATCTGTTCGTGACCAAACGCGGACACGCCAAGGTTCTGGACTTCGGGCTGGCCAAAGTTACGCCGATGGGCGCCCGTCCCGACGCGACGCTGGAAGACGCGACAGTAGAGCAGCAGGATCCGCACCTCACGAGTCCGGGCACGGCTTTGGGCACAGTGGCGTACATGTCGCCGGAGCAGGCGCTGGGCAAAGATATCGACGGGCGCACCGACTTATTTTCCTTCGGTGCTGTCTTGTACGAGATGGCGACGGGAGTTCTTCCGTTCCGCGGCGAGACATCTGCCGCGCTGTTTGATTGCATTCTGCACAAAGCCCCGGTGGCTCCCGTGCGCCTGAATCCGGATCTTCCTGCCGAACTCGAGCGCATCGTCAATAAGGCACTGGAGAAGGATCGCAACCTGCGATACCAGCATGCGGGTGATCTGCGCGCTGACTTGCAGCGCTTGAAGCGCGACTCGGACTCGGGGCGAGCAGCGGTGCAAAGCGAGATGGAGATGCCGTCGGCCTCAAGTCCGGTAGTGGCGCCCGCGTCCGCTTCGAGTTCGACGAAGATTGCGTCGCGGCCACGGACGAGTTCTGCGAGCGTTCCGATCAGCCAGACAAGTACGCCAGTGATGGTCGAGTCCGCAGGGCGGCCGCTGTGGAAGATCCTGGTGCCGATCGCGGCAGCGGGAGTACTGGTCGCAGCGGGTGCGTTCTATTTCCGTTCGTCCCGGAGTCAGGCAATCACGGAAAAGGACTCGATCCTGCTCGCCGATTTTGTCAACACCACGGGTGAGGCTGTTTTTGACGGGACATTGAAGAAAGCGCTTGCCGTTGATCTGCAACAGTCGCCTTTCTTGAATGTGGTCTCGGACGAAAAAGTGCGGCAGACGCTCGCCATGATGGGAAAGGCGTCCGAGGAACGGATCACGCCCGCGATCGGGCGCGAGATCGCGCAGCGTACCGGCGTGAAAGCTTTGCTTACGGGGTCGATTGCCGGTATGGGCAGCCAGTACGTGGTGACGCTCGATGCCCTCAATGCCGCGACAGGCGACACTCTCGCCGAGGTACAGGCTCGAGCCGACAGCAAAGAGCAGGTGCTGAAGGCGCTCGATCAATCCACCACGCAGTTGCGGGAAAAACTCGGGGAATCCCTGGCCTCGATCAAGAAGTTTGATAAGCCGCTGGAAGAAGCCACCACATCCTCGTTGGAAGCGCTCAAGGCATTTACCCTCGGCGATGAAAAGCACACCACTGGGAATGATCTGGCAGCGATTCCGCTTTACAAGCAAGCGGTGGATCTCGATCCTAACTTCGCCATGGCCTATGCGCGGCTGGGAACGGTGTACCTCAACTTCGGAGAGCTGGAGACTTCGGAAACATACCGTAAGAAGGCTTTCGAGTTGAAGGACCGCACCAGCGAGCGCGAGCGACTTTACATCACGGCGCATTTCTACCAGGACAGCGGGCAGTTGGAGAAGGGAAACGCCACTTACGAGATTTACAAGCAGACGTATCCTCGAGATATCACCTCGTATATCAATCTCGCCGTAACCGATGCGCAACTGGGGAACTTTGAAAGGGCGTTGGCCACGTCATTGGAAGCGATTCGTGTGGATCCCGATGAAGAACGGGCATACGGTGGCGCGGCGATCGCGTACGCGGCATTGAACCGGCTGGAAGAGGCTAAGACCGTGGCGAATCAGGGACTGAAGCTGCATCCAGAATTCATGTCTCTGCATGACCTTCTGGCGAATGTAGCGCTCGCACAGAACGATCTCGCGACGATGGAGAAAGAGGAGGCCCTCTGCAAGGCGCAGCCCGACCTGGAGTATTCCGCCTACTCTCGGCATGGCGACTTGGCGGCGTCACACGGTCAGCTCCAGAAAGCCGAAGAGTTTTATGCGAAGGCCGGCCAAGTCGGCAAGAGAATCCAGGTGAAGAGTGCCGAAGCGTTCGCGCTGAATGGACGCGGGTTTGTGCAAGCGCTGTACGGGAACCGCAAGCAGGCGATTGAGTCGGCCGACGCGGCGCTGAAAATCCTCGACGACTACAACCAGAAGCTCTTCGCTGCAAGCACTCTGGCGTTTGCGGGAGACACGAAAAGAGCTGGCGATCTGGTGTCTGAGGTGGCCAAGAGCCGCCCCGACGATGTTGTTGTGCAATCCCTTAACGTGCCTCTTGTGCGCGCGGCTGCTGCACTGAGTAGTGGCGACGCCGCAAAGGCGATCGAGTCGCTGAAGCCGGCGAGCGCTTACGATAAGGCGAATACGGCGGTGATGTATTTTCGCGGCTTGGCCTATTGGAAGGCCGGTCTGGGAAATGAAGCGGCGCAGGAGTTTCAGAGAATTCTCGCTCTTCACGGCTCTTCCCCGGCAGACCCGCTCATGTCGTTCTCACACCTGGGACTTGGCCGAGCCTATGCGGTGCAGGGTGATTCCCAGAAGAGCCGCGCTGCCTACCAGGACTTCTTCGCACTATGGAAAGACGCCGATGCCGATGTTCCAATTCTGAAAGAAGCCAAGGCGGAATACGCGAAGCTGCAGTAATTCCTGATATGTCGAAAGACACTACAGCTTGGGCCGTATTCGCTGGACAGTTATGATGGTTCAGCGTAGCGTTAATAGTGAGTGAGCAGTTCCTCTCCTCGTTCAGATCCTCTGAGCTAAGTCGGCCCATCTGAAGTACCTTCCCCTTAGTCCGCAGTAACGGAGGTTTCCCCCAATGATGCATGCCAAAGCTTACACACAACCGAAGCCAAAGATTGTCGACATTCCCAAGCACGAGGCGAGTGAAGTTACGATGATGACCGACAGTCTTTCGGCACAGGACAGGATTAGAGAGCGGGCTTACGAACTCTATGAGCGCCGTGGTCATCAAGCCGGCCAAGACGAGCAGGATTGGTTGCGCGCCGAGCAGGAGATCCTCAACCGGAGGCGATAGAGGGGGCACATCCGCCGCATTCAGCCACGCCTGTGGATCTGCTGAAGGCAGGAGGGATTGCTATGAATTGCTTAATCTGCAAGGATCTGAAACGAGTCTTTGAAGACAAGCGCAGCGACTACGTAGAGGCCCGTTGCGCGGCGTATTATCGAGTAAGTACGGAGTTCGCAGCCTATAAAAATGTCGATATGGAACGCGCTAAGAGCGCCTTAGAAGATCACCAATCGGTATGCGTCGCGGCGGCTGCCTCACTGCTCAAACTTAACAAGCCTATGTGCATGCAGAATCCCCGCAAGCCAGAGCACGTGGGTGCCGGCCGTTAAACAAGCAACAGTGCTGGTGAACTAGCGCCGCCTCACTTCAAGACATTCGCAGTGCCGCGAATGAGGGTACATCCTGCGCAAGGCGCGTTCTTGACGTAACGATAAAAGTGGGGGCGTCCGCGGCCAGTCCAGTAGGGCGCCGAATAATTGTCGGTGCCGGGTCCTGCGCTCAGAAAACTGAAGAAAATGTGGCGCGAGGGGCGGATGACGATTCCGACGTGTCCGGGCCACACCACCAGGTCGCCGGACTCCGGCTGTGCGACTCGCTCGAAGCCTTCGACGCCGTTATAAAGGTCGTCCGAACTCGCGTAGGTGTAGGGAAATCCCGCGCGGTCGTAAACGGCGTGAACGAGATGAGAACAATCGCCTCCGGAAGCCAGACGCACTTTGCGATCGAGGGCGGCGGCCATGACGGACAAGCGATCGTCCGCAGTCAGCGTTCGAACGGCATGAACGGCTGGATGCCTGACGGACTTCCTGGTCAGGGCTGAACCTTGAGTTTCTCGCGGCTGGTTGCGTCCCTGTGAAATCTGGGCGTGCGAGAGGCAGAGAGCGAATCCCACAAACAGAGTCGCAACGGTGGATTTCAGCGGAATCCGCATCGCTATATTTTGATGCGGATTCCGCCGGAGAGGCAGGTTACGGTTGTGCAGCGTCGGGCGCGGATCAAACTGGTCGTACTGCCCGCGAACGATCGCAAGACTGATTCCTAGTGCGTGAACGAGACGTTCAGGCCAGTGGTGAAAATCACATCGTTCTTCTTCGAGCCGGACGGACGGATTGGAGACGTAGATGTCGCCGAACTGATTTTGCCAGCCGAGCCATTTGCTGATCTTGGTGACTGTGCCCAAGTTGAAGGTGAAGCGGTACTCGCCCGGTCTGCTGAATGTTCGGATAGAAATCCAAGATTCTGAGTGACGCACCGTGCTCTTGCCGAGCTTGTGGTTCAGTTCCTCGCCCAGGGTCAGAGCGGTGAAGCGGTTGGTCTTGCCATATGAGACGTAAAGGCTCCGCTGGCGTCAGGGACGGGAGCGTCCCATTGGAATACGTTTCATGGGTGTAGTTGAGACCCGCCGAGGAAGTCCAGGATGGTGCGCATCGGACTTGATGGCGTGATAGCCGAAACCGCCGGTGTAGACCTGGCGAAGATCGAGAAATTGCAGCGCATTGGCTCATGAAGTCGGCGGCGCCGAAGACGAACAACTTTGGATTCAGATTGCGGTCGTAGCGAAAGCCGCCTTGATTCAGATTCGCGACCGTGCTGGGGCGTGGCAAGATCGTTCTGTGGTATTGATCGAACTGGCGTATAGCGTGATCTTGTCGTTCAGCGTCGGATGCACGGCGTTGAAGGCGAGCGCCAGATTTTCGGTCTCGCTATTTCCGCGGGCAACGGAGAAGCCAACGTTGATGCCGCCGTTCCATCCATTCATCAGTCCGGGGTGAAGAGACTTGTCGTATGCCGCTTGCTCGGCGTCGTTGCGGATCAAGGTCACGTCCTCTTTGGCGGCTTCGACCGTGCCGCTGGTCTTGGTGGCGATCTCGAGTCTTGTCCGTCGGTTGTCGTGACCGGGCCGACGGCGGTCTTTCCATCCTTCAAGCTGACGTGAAGTTCCGCGTCGGTCTTGATTTCCTGAATTGCGTCGAACTTGAGCGTGACGTCGCCCGCGGCATCGGTGTGGAGAACCAGTGTCTTTGCCGTCGGACTTGACGACGGTGCCGGTGAGACGATCGCCATTCTTCAGAGTGACCTGATCGGCGAACAGAGTGGTCGAGATGATCCAAAAGTGCAACAGGGATCAAGAAGTTGAAATTGACGAAGCACGACCTACCTCCACTTGCAGAGTGATTGGATTTGGGAGCCCAGAATTCTAGAATTGAGAGAGAAACGAAGACGAAGGGGCAGCAGTCGCTGTCCGAGTACCTTGCGACGAGGAGTCGATCTAGCTCTTGATTTCGGTTTTCTTCTTGCTCTGATCGGTCGTTAGGCCTGTGTGGGAGGATTATCCTTCATGCCGTCTTTCAGTGCACGGATCCCCTCACCTAGACCTTTGCCAAGCTCAGGCAACTTCCTGGGACCGAACACCAGCAGAGCAATAAAGAAGATGACCAGCAGGTGCATCGGTTGAAATAGACCTTCGAACATCGGAGCCTCCGAGGGAAACAAGCAAGCTAAATCATACGCTATTCGAAGATCGCAGGGAAGGACCAGGCAACGACGGTCTGCGGATCGGATAGTGTTGTCAATCTTTTAGCTCAATGGGGGTGGGGGAGGCGGTGAATCCTGCCACGGCAGGGTGTGATTTGGATCACGGGGGAGGCCGGGCCCAAGGACTCGAACGCGGTGTAGCCCGAGGTACAACTGAAGTTTTGCCCTGGAACGAATCCTTCCCGAGCGTGCCCCTGATACGAACCTTTTCTGAGGGTGCCCGGCGTCGAATCTCTGGGCTTGAACGCGGCGCTGAAGTGCCGTTCTTCCACGATATTGGACCGTTTTTTCATGCTGGTTACCTCCGTGACCTTACCTTCGAGTTCATGGGCGGGCTATGTTTCAGAAGGGCTTTCTGCAGGTTTGCATTTCCCGCAAGAGCCGCTACTGGCAAGCCATTCCAACAAGTTGGGGAGTCCGGTGAGAGTAAAGGCTGCGTTCTCTTTATTACTGAGCATGCTGGTGGTGGCGGCGTGGACTTCGCAAGGGCATGCCGCTGAGGTACAGCCCGTCAACACGACCCAACTGGCGGGGTGGCTGGTGGGTGGCGTATCCAGCACTCGGCTGGTGCGACTGGTGGAAGAGCGTGGGCTGTCGACTTTGCCCACTCACAGCGAACTTCGGCAACTGGAAGCCGCGGGGGCGGGGAAGGAACTGCTCCGGGTCGTGGGGTCCGGAAATGTGCAGTCCGCCAAGATTGGTCGGGCGATTCCAGCCGCGCTGGTGAAAGCGGCTAAGGAGGCACAGGAGCAGCGCTGGCATCAGGCCGAGATTGATTTGCGCGAGGTTGTAGCTGGCGACGGCGAGAATACCGCGCTGCATTTTGCGCTCGGGGTGATCCTGCGCCAGCAGGAACAACTTGACGACGCCTACGACGAACTGGCGCTGGCCTTACGGCTCATGCCCGACCTGCCAGAAAACCACAGCGCGATGGCGTACCTGTTTTACCGGCTGGATGACGGGCCAAACGCGATTGCCGAAGCGCGCACCGCGCTGAGCATCGATCCGAAGAATTCTGAAGCCTACCAATATCTTGGACTGGCGCATTATTCGCTGGGGCAGTATGAGGCTGCGGTTCACGCCTATGCCGAGTCGCTGCGGCGCGATCGGGACAATGCGGACACCTATTACGACATGGGGATCGCTCTGCACGCGGCGGGCAATGTTGCGGGTGCGGTGGCGGCATATGAGCAGGCAATCCGTCTGAGGCCCGGATTCTGGGAAGCACACTCGAATTTAGGGTTAATCCGCCATGAGCAAGGGGATCTGCCGCAGGCGGTGGCGGAGTATCGGGAAGCCAAAAAGATCGCTCCCGGAGAAGCTTCCATACGAAACAACTTGGGAAACACATATTGCGATCAGAAAAATTTCGATGCCGCGATTGAAGAGCTGAAGGAGTTGTACCGGCAACATCCGGAGTGGCCGCAAGGGCACGCCTGTATGGCAAGTGCCTACATGGCAAAGAACAACTATGACGCGGCAGTAGCTGAGCTGCGGCTGGCCGTGCATGAGAATCCAGCAGGAGCCAACGAGCACCGGCTGCTGGGGCAGGTGCTGTTGTTGGACGACAAGCCGGAAGAGGCTCTGCACGAGTTGCGAGTGGCAGTCTCGCTCAATCCGGATTCCGATTTAGGCCACCATCTGCTGGGGACCGTGCTGTTTCAGCAGCAACAATTGCATGAGGCGGAAAGGGAATTCCGCGAGGCACTGCGGGTGAATGCTTCCGCGGACAATCACTTTTCACTGGCGGCCTGCCTTATGAGTATGGATCGCTACCCGGAGGCTTTGTCGGAGATTGAGATCGCAGCCAAGCTCGATCCGCAACGTACGCTCTACCGCGCGCGGCGGGAAGAGTTGCTGAAGTTGATAAGAGAAACGAGCTCTCGATAGGAAAAGGGGCGCGGCCAGGTTGACCACCTGGCCAGTGCTGATCGATGTACTGACGGGGGGTAGGAGTACGGGCAAGCGGTCTTTAGATTAAAGATCTCGCCCGAAACCCGTGAGAGATACCAGCGATAAGGGGATTTACAATGGCGAACGCAACTGGAACTCAACAAGGAAGCGGCGGAGCGGCGGTGCAGGCCGCGCTCGCAAAAGAGGCTGCCGCGCGGCGCGCGGAGTCTTCCAAGCCGACCGAGTCGGTGCGCAAGTCGTCGGGATACGGCCTACCGTGCGCCAAGTGCCACTTGTATTACCCCGCAGACTTGGATGCCTGCCCTACGTGCCAGCACGCGGAGCGCGTGTCGGCGATCGTGCCGAAGATGCCCCAGCGGCCAGTGCAGGCCGAGGCGGAAGAGATTGTGCCCGACAGCGCGGTCGTGGAGCACGAGCGAGAAGAGTTTCTGCGCCAGTTCAAGGCTCAGTTGCTGGAGGCGCATGGGGAGGTGATGGCTGCCCCGGAGTCGGTTTGCAAGCTGGAGGAGCATCACTCCGGGGAAGCCGTTCCTGCGGAAATCTGCACGTCCTGTTACGAGCAGTTGCAGGAACGCGTGGACATACTAGAAGCAGCGCTTCATATGGATTTAAAGGAAGCGACGCAGATCGTTTATGACGCGGTATGGGCCGACGCTTCGGATCCGAGCAAGACCTATCAGAATGCGGCGAATGCTCTAATGTCGGAACTGCGTAAGCGCGCGGGAATTACAGCGGTGCTGGGACCGTTTCAGCCGCTGACGCACTAGGGGAAGCGGAGCTCGGACCTCAGACCTCGGACCTCGGACCTCAGACTTCGGACCTCAAACCTCAGACCTCAGACCTCAGACCTCGGACCTCGGACCTCGGACCTCAGACCTCAGACTTCGGACCTCAGACCTCAAACCTCAGACCTCAAACCTCAGACTTCAGACCTAAGACCTGCATCGACCGTCACTGCGACTTTACTGCCACCCATTTTCTACCGGAATACAACTTGTAGCCGGCGCCGTCTTCTACCAGTTTCAGGGGAACGGGGCGCTTCAGGGCCTGATCCGTTTCGTAAGAAGTGGTCAAGACGTCATTGTCGGCTACGTCCATGACGACGAACTTGTCAGCGGTAAATCCGAAGCCGTACTGGCCAGGAGCCAAAGTGGATCCACCGAGATCGAGCTTGGTTTCGGTAATCAGAAAGCCCTGATATTTCTGCTGTATCGCAGTCGAGTACCCGGAGGCATCGACCAAGGCAGCCAGCATCATCTTACCGTCAGCCAATTGGAATCCGACAGCGTTACGGAATTGCACGGGAGCTTTTTGGCCGCGGAAGAAGAAGTCAGCGGGAACGGCTTTCTTGAGTTCGTCGGCGCTGAGCAGGTGCTTGGATGCCTGTTGTGAGGCGGCAGCGCCCAACAAGAGTAGGCACAGAATGGCGGACATGGTCCAACGGTTGTTCCTCATTGCGATTAGTCCTCACGTCGAGAAGTGAAAGATGTTCTCCGGAACTGTAATTGTTCCGGCGGGGGGGCGCAAATCTGGATTGCTTGAGTCCCCAAAGCAAGAGCGTTAACCACGAAGGACACGAAGTATCACGAAGGAACCACTGCCAGATGGGTTCCTTCGTGATACTTCGTGTCCTCTGTGGTTCACGCTTTTGCTTTTTGCTTTGGGCGCAAGATTCGGATAGTCCGTTTCGACGGGGCGGCTTAGGCTTTTCTTACTATGACGACGAATGCCATACTCGCAGAGGAAAGCATGAATACGATGACCGCCCAACTATCCAATGTACAAAGCCGTGAGCTCAGCGATGACGAACAGCGCTGGAGCGCCGTGGCCGCCCGCGATCCCAGGCATGATGGGAAGTTCGTCTTCGCAGTTTCGACGACGGGAGTGTATTGCCGGCCTTCGTGCGCGGCGCGGCGGCCGCGACGGGAGAATGTCCAGTTCTTTCCGGCGCCCGAGGCGGCGGAGCACGCCGGATACCGCGCCTGCCTGCGCTGCCGCCCGCGGGCGTGGAGTGGGGATACGGAGTCGGACACGGTTCGTGCGATTTGCCGCTACATCGAGCAGCATCTGGACGAGCCGATGACCTTGCAGCGTTTAGGCAAGGAGTTTCAGCAAAGCCCGTTCCACCTGCAGCGCCGGTTCAAAGCGGCCCTCGGGATATCGCCAAGGGCTTACGCGGATTCGTGCCGGCTGAAAATGCTCAAGCGGAATTTGCAGGCCGGAGACTCGGTTACTCGTGCGATGTACGACGCCGGCTATGGATCGAGCAGCCGGTTGTACGAGCGTACTGCCTCGCAGCTAGGAATGACGCCGGACAAGTATCGTCGGGGAGCGATCGCGGCTTCGATCCGGTATGCCTGCGCCGACTCGCCTCTGGGACGCATGCTGATTGCGGCGACGGAGCGGGGAATCTGCGCTATTCAGTTTGGGCGCTCGGACGGCGAGTTGATCGAGGGATTGAAACGGGAGTTCCCATTTGCCATCCGAAAAGCGGATGACGGCGGGCTGCGGTCATGGGTTGGTGCACTGCTGAAGCACATGCTCGGCAAAGACTTGAAGGCGGGCGCTCGCCACGGGTCTCATTCGTCGCTTCCGCTCGATATTCGGGCGACTGCATTCCAGCGGCGCGTGTGGACTTACCTGCAATCCATACCATTTGGGGCGACGAAGTCGTACAGCGAGGTGGCGAAGGCGATTGGGCAGCCTGCGGCCTGCCGCGCGGTGGCTCGTGCTTGTGCTACGAATCCGGTGGCGGTAGCGATTCCGTGCCATCGCGTGGTGCGGGAGGATGGCAGCATGGGTGGGTATCGCTGGGGGATGGAACGGAAGAAGGCGCTGCTGGAGATCGAGCGGGGATCGTAAAAGGGAAGACATCCGAGGCTCTCGCGGGTGCGCGGCCGGGACGGCCCCGCGACAGCCGGCGGGACGCCGGCGCTACGACAATCGCTGACACTACGAAGATCGCTTTCGAACCGCCAGCCAATTTAGAACTGCTACAGCTACCGCGACTACCAGGATCAAGGACTTGTTGTATTCGATCTGCGTTAGTAACGCCGCGCAGATGAGGACTCCGGCAACTGCGATCACGTTTCCGCCGGGGATTTTGAAGTACGCGGGCGTTTTCTGTTTTTTTCGTAGAACCGGTAACGCAGCGCAGATCACTCCGTAGTAGAAGAGGCGGGATCCCGCGGAGAGCGTGGCATTCCCGGCAAAGGTGCCAAATAGCGCCAGTCCCCAGACCAGCAGCGCGAACGCGAAAATGGAGAAGTAGGGCGTGTGAAATCGGGAATGAACCAGGGCGAACCAGGCAGGGAAGTCTCCATGCTCAGCCAGAGCGAATGTAATGCGGGGAGTGGCCAGGATGTTGCCGACGAGATAGCCGTAAATCGACAGGAGAGCGCCAATTGCCACCAATGCGGCGCCCCAGTGGCCCATGACGATGCGAGCCACATCGGCCAACGGGCGGACGCTATGCGCCGGATCGGGTAGGACGCCGACCACGACCCACTGGATCAGAGCATAAATAACGGTACACGTGATCAATGCGGTAAAGAGTCCAAAGGGCATATCGCGGCGGGGGTCCTTCGCTTCTCCTGCAGAGATCAGCGCTGCCTCGAAACCTCCGTAGGCAAAAATCAGGAGCACGACGGTTCGTCCCCAACTGTTCGCGCCGGGTGAGAGTGTTTGTTCAGGGATGATGTGGTGAGTGCGGATCAGATAGAACGCGCCGATCACGACGACAAATGCTAGAGAGGCCAGCTTGGCGGCAGTGAAGGAATTGCTGGCCACCGTGCCGGCGCGAACGCCAAGGATATTGATGGCTGCCAGAATCCCGATTAGCCCCGTCAGGATCGCCAGTTTTACGCCGGACTGAGTTGCACGAGGCCAGAATTCTCCCAGGTAGACGACGAACAGATTCGCATTAGCCGCACAGGCGGTGAGGCGCACAAACCAGACCAGCCATGCCACCTGGATTCCCATGAATCTGCCAAAGGCTTCCCGCGCGTAGACATACGGGCCACCGGTCTGCAGGAATCGGGAGGAGACCTCAGAAAAGCAGGCCATGATCACGGCCACAGCGAAGGCTGCGAGGATGACGGCGAGAACGCTGGCGCGGCCCAACAGACCTGCTAATACCGACGGGAGGCCGAAGACGCCACTGCCGATGACGCAATTCACGACTAGGGCGGCCAGGCTCCAGCGTCCGATGGCGCGGACCAATCCTTCGCGAGACATAGTTTCCTGGGCAGTTTGCGTCACGGCGAGGTTTTATCACAAAAGGCGCGTGGTAGGTCGCGGGTTCCGTCGAAGGGCGTAAACCACGAAGGCCACGAAGTATCACGAAGAAGAACCGAATTGCCCGCTTGGCAGGCCCGAAAGTGGCATTGTGTGTGTCCAAGCGTGTGTCATACTATCGGTCTCCCCTTGGATCAAAGTCAGTGTCCCAATCCCAATCCAAACTTGTGCTCTGCTTCGTGCTGGCGGCGGCCAGCCTTGCCTTGGCCGATACCCTGTACCTGAAAAATGGCATGTACATCATCGTCAAAAAGGCAGAGGAAAAAGACGGGAAGATCGAGTACTGGGTGGGAAGCACGAAATATACGATCGCGAAGACAGCGGTGGACAGGATCGAAGCGGGTGACGGGCCGACGAAGAAGCCGGTGACTTCGAGATCGCCAATAGTCCAGGACCTGACGAGGCGCGATGCCAGCGGCGGAAGCGCGTCCAACCACGACAAACTTCAACTTCCACTGCCCAAGGGGCCTAAACAGGACGAGTACTGGTCGACGCTGCGCAGCCGCATCACGACGGGCGAGAGCATCGACAACATGCGCCTGGGAGAGATCGAACTGGAGAATGACGCCAGGCTCACCACGAATGCCTATTTTCTGGCGGGCGTAATTGCCATGCAACGCGGCGACACTTCCCAGGCCAGCAGCTATTTCGAACGCGCGATTCAAGCTACTCCCGACCAAGTGAATCTGCTGCAGTGGCACGCGATCACGCTGGCTTCGCAGGGCCGATATTCCGATGCAGCCTATGAACTAGAACGCGCTGCTACATTGCAGCCTGATTCCGCTGACGTCCTGCGATTGCTGGCCATGGCCCGTTACGATGCGGATCGTACGGCCGACGCAGTGGAGGCGTGGAAACGGGTGATGGAGATCTCTCCTGATCCGAATACGGAAAGATTGCTGCACCGGGCGGAACGCGAACTGAAGGTAGAAGAGCGCTCCAACAAGAAGGAGAGCCGGCATTTCACGCTGCATTATCAAGGAGACCGGACATCGTCCAATCTGCAGCAGGAACTGCTGGCCGAACTCGAGAGCCAATACCAGGATCTCTCCCGCCAGTTTGGGTACGAGCCATCGGCGAACATCATTGTGATTCTCTACACGCAAAAGGAGTTCGTGGATATCACCGAGGCGCCCTCATGGGCGGGTGCGCTGAATGACGGCAAGCTGCGGATTCCGATTGGCGGCTTGAGTTCGATCAATCCTGAGGTGGCGCGCGTGCTGAAGCATGAACTTACGCACTCGTTTGTGGCGTCGCTGGGAAACGGACGCTGTCCCACCTGGCTGAATGAGGGACTGGCGGAACTGATGGAATCCCGCAGTGCCAGTGGTGTGTCCGGCCTGGCCGAGCTTTTCCACCAGCGGCGGGAGATTCCGTTCGCGGGGCTGGAGGGCTCGTTCACCCGCTTTTCAAGTCTGCAGGCAAACGTTGCGTATGGCGAGTCCCTGGCTGCCGTCGAATATCTGCACGAACGCTACGGAATGGGGGAAATTCTGCGGATGCTGGAGAGTATTGGCTCCGAAGAGCCGAGCGAACAGGCGCTCCGCAACAGCACCGGAATGGATTATTCCGATCTCGAGCGCAGAGTTGGCGAGTACCTCGCGAAGTAAAAACCCAATCATTGAAGCGGACCATGAAAGCCCGCGCCGAGCAGGCGATCTGGCGTAGGTGACCTTTTTGCGGACCAAAGTAACGCGGAGAATTACGAAAGCGCATGCCCGTGGGACATCTATTCGCTGGGCGTTGCCGATGAGATGGTTGAATGGCAAACAGAAATGGCCTTCGAAGACATGGACGACCTTCATCTCCGCATCGCGCGCGTGACCGAAGACCTGCGCACCATCCAGCAGGAACTGAATTGTGCCGCGATGCAGGCTCCGAGCGACCCCGAACTCATGGAAGCTCTTAATTCGCTTTCGGAGACCGAACCCATCGACACGCTGCGCGTCGCGCTCGATCAGATGCGGCATTTCCTGTGGTTCTATTCCCAGGTGATGAACAACGAACCTGAGCTCGGAGACAAGTTGCGACAGGCAGGGCCAGCCAAGACCTCAACCGACGAGACGCCGAGTGTAGAAAGCAAGTTTCTCGATCAGCTCTCGCGGGCCGATGAGCTCATGCTGCTGCATCATCTAGCCGACGCGAAACGGCGCAAACCGAACTAAGCACCGGGGCTTCCGAACCCTTCCGCTAGAAGCCGCGCCCACTAACCGACTGTCTTGATGACGTCACCGTCGCGACTGAGCACGATGAAATCTGCATCCGCACCTGTGGCCAGGGTTCCGTGAGTGTTCGCCATTCCGACCGCTTTGGCGGGATTAAAGGTGGCGGCCCGCACCGCCTCTCGCAAGGTCCAGTTGGAAAACTTCGTCACATTACGAACGGCGCGATCCATGGTGAGGACGCTGCCCGCGAGGCTGCCATTGGCGGTGCACTTGCCATCTTTGACATCGACCTCGATGGGGCCGAGTTGGTAACGTCCGTCGGGCATTCCGGTGGCTGAAATCGCAGTCGGTAATCAGCACGGCGCGCTCATGCCCTTTGGCCGCAGGAAAAGTTTCACGACCGGCGGGGACACGTGGATTCCGTCGACGATCATGTCGGCGGTCATGCGGTCGTCGCTGAGAACTTCGCCGAGGATTCCCGGGATCGCGATGATCGAGCGGACGCATGGCATTGAAGGTATGCGTGGCATGGCGAGCGCCGGCCTGCACGGCCTGCGCGGCAACGGGCATTTCCGCATCGGAGTGACCGATGCTGACGCAAACTTTCCGCCTCGCCGCCTCAGAAATTACTTCGATGGCGCCGGGAATTTCCGGCGCAATCGTCATCATGCGCACATGCCCGCGCGCGGCTTGCCAAAGATCGTCGAAGATCTTAACCGTGGGCGCGACCAGATACTCCGGCGGATGCACTCCGCGGCGCTTGTGGCTGAGAAAGGGGCCCTCGAGATGAATGCCCAGTGGCCGAGCTTGCGGAGCGGCGTCCTGGTTAGACTTTTGCGCCGCTTCAATCGCATCCGCGAGACGTCCCAGCGCGGTGAAGGTGCTGTCGAGCGGGGCTGCAACCGTGGTGGGGAAATAAGCGGTCACGCCGTGAGTAGTCAGGAATTGACCCAGGCGCGGGAGCTCGGAAGTCGAGGCGCGCATGACGTCGAGGCCGGCGCCCCCATGCATGTGAATATCGAAAAAAGCAGGGGCCAGGACAGTATCGCCGAAATCCACCAGCGCGACTTTGCCGGGAACTTCTTTGCCGGAGCGGGAGGAGACTTCGAGGATGCGTCCGTCTTCAATGACGAGCAGTGGATTTGCAATCTCTTCGATTGGAGTGAAGAGGCGTCGTGCGGTGAATGCGATTTTCATTTCAGTTGAGCCGCGAAGGAGTATCGTAGCCGCCGCGCAGGATTCGCACAACTTGTGCGGGCGGCGAAGAATCCCGGCGCCGTGAAGCATACAGATGATTGCTTGCGATCAGAGGCGTTTGCGCAACGCCAAGTCGCATCGCAGGGTGCTATAATTTTTGGACCAGGCATTTTGAATCGCAGGGCGCTTCTCAGCGTCCGCACCTTAGTCGGGGAGTGGCTCAGCCTGGTAGAGCACCTGGTTCGGGACCAGGGGGTCGGAGGTTCAAATCCTCTCTCCCCGACCATATCTAAGTCACTTGCGATTTTGCATCTTCGGAACCGAGGCATGGTGCGGCATTTGTTAGACCCCTCGATTTAGGGCCCAATTAGGTTTAAGGCCCCATCTCACCTGAAGGTTTCGCTAGCACTCGAAGTCGTTTCACTAATCCACGACATTTCGGAAATCGCGTCAGTTCGGGTGGGCTTATCCTCGTACATCCCACACTTCTTCCGGGGAGCCGTAACCGCGACGGTAGGCTGACCTGCAGACTTCGTATGGCTTCAATTCAGTCCATCGCCATTCGCTAGAAGCACGCGGGGAATTGCAGGAACAGTAGAGGGTCCATCCTAATAAGCCGTTCGCTGTAAGTGGCATCAAGTAAGACCCGTTGTTATAGGGACTCGATCCTGGCAAATATCGAGTACGACATTTCGGGCACTCCACGCAATGGCGAACACGGAGCATAAGATTACAAGCTCTCTTCGGCTGGAATCTGCCAGCGTCTTCAGCCGCAAGTCCCAGTGGCAACTCCGAAGCATGCGGCGTTCCACGTTGAGAACAATTCCGTGACCCAACACGCCAGCCATCTCGGATTGCGCGGCAGCGTGTTGGGCTAACAATCTCCGGGGGCGATCTCGAACTGACCCGAACGGTTTTTTCTCCAACTTTTCATACTTGGACGGGCGGAAGGTTACGGAATTCGAGAGCGCGGGAACTCGAGTTAGTTCCAATCGATTCCGATTGACTTGTCGACCGTCAACATACATACTGGTCGGTATGTTAGCTGATCGCGCACGGAAGCGAAGGCTCCGAGATCCAGAGCGCACACGCGAACGCTTGCTGCAAGCGGGTTTTCAGGAGGTTTATCGATCGGGCTTCCAGCGTGCCGGCGTCGATTCCATCCTGGCTGCGACCAACGTCACCAAGGGAGCTCTCTATTACCACTTCGACAGCAAGGAAGCGCTGGGATATGCCATTGTCGAAGAGATTATCGCAAACCTCACCCGCGACAGATGGTTGCGTCCCATGCTCGGCAATGGACAAGCTATCGATATTTTGATTGGCATTGTCCGGCGGATACCAGTTAGTCCCGAAAACATTCGAGGCGGTTGTCCCTTGCTTAATCTGGCGTTGGAGATGTCCCCCTTGGACGAACAGTTCCGCAAGCGACTGGAGAGGATATTCCAGGCATGGCAGTTAGGAGTTGCCACGCTTTTACGGAAGGGGCAGTCCCAAGGGACGGTTCGCCGCGATCTGAATCCGGACGAGATTGCGAGTTTTCTGGTTTCGATGGTGGAAGGCTACGCCTCGTTAGCTAAGGTTGCTCAAGATGCGAAAGTGTGGGACGTGGGAATGAGAAACATTGTGGGCTGGCTAAGGTCTCTGCGCGCGGCTGGTGAATCTCGAAGAGGCCGACCGCGGATCTCGAAGAAGCGTGCCGTGAGGCAAGGGCGGCGATTCTGACTCAGGAGAAACCAATGAACCGAAGAATATTGACGACGTTAGCTTCTCTAAGTTTTGTTCTGATCGTGGGGCCGGTTGGAATGGAGCGAGCGCATGGGCAAGCACCCAAAGCAGCCTATCCGAGCATGGCGCCACTCGATCAGTACCTCATGGCAGATCGCGATGCGGAGATTGCCTTGGCCCGAAGCGCGGCGCCGGATGCCATATCGGGCGATGCCAAAATTCTGGTCCTCGGGCGCCAGGGATACGAGACTGCTGCCGAAGGGAAGAACGGTTTTGTATGTGTGGTGGAGCGAGGGTGGATGTCCCCTTCCGACGCTCCGGAGTTTTGGAACCCCAAAATTCGAGGGCCCATCTGTTTCAATCCATCGGCGGCGCGCTCCGTCTTGCCGGTCACTTTGAAGAGAACAGTGATGGTTATAGCGGGGCGAACGAGGGCTGAGATCATCGAGGGCAACAAGGCGGCATTCGAAAAAGGGGAACTGCCTGCGCTCGAACCCGGCGCGATGAGTTACATGATGTCGAAAGAAGCGTATCTCACCGATAAAGATGATCACAACCTGGCGCACTTGATGTTTTATGCGCCTCCGCTGGAGGCCAAAGCTTGGGGCGCCGATCTGCCGAAATCACCGGTAATGCTGGTTCCACAATTCAAAGGGGCTGAACCTATCGACGTCTTTGTCGTTTCGGTAGGAAAGTGGTCCGACGGTTCGGCCGCTCCGGTTATGTAGGATTATTCGTTTCGAAGCAGTGCACTCTTCAATCGCGTTGCAGAAGCAAGAGAGCGATGCCAGGGGTCCTTGATGCATGCCCGCGGGATACACGATCACAAAGTCATTGCACCTGAGATGTTCGTTCAACAACCAGTTGGCGCTAATGGCAGAGGGGACCACGCCCTTGCATCAGCGGCCGAAGACGGGTTCTACGTACCTGTAGATGTATCGTTGCCTGCGGTAACCCCAGTTGATGCTGCCAACCTCGTCCGAGTGTTGCGGCAATTGGAAGTTCTAGCAAATCGACAGGCGCCAAGAATTGCGTTCCGGGCAAAGGGGAAGATCCTATTCCTGGATTTAGCCGAGATCGTGGCAGTGGAAGCCCAAGGCAATTACGTTTGGTTGCGACACAGGACCAATCCCTACTTGCTGCGCGAGTCCCTTTCGTTCATGGCGGAGAAGCTTAAGCCCTACGGATTCACTCGCATCCACCGCTCGGTCGTGGTAAATATTTCGGCCGTGGAGGAAATCCAACCTTTGCCGACGGGAGAGTACCGGCTGCGCGTAAAAGGTGGGAAGGAATACTTAGTGACGCGCACCTATAAGGAAAACCTCAGATATCTGGCGCAACTGTGGGTAGGCTCAGAGCGACTTCCGGGCTAACCGGCAGCCGGGGGCTATTTTTCTCGTTATTGGTTGCCGTACCTCCCGATTCTCCCAACACCCAACGGATTGGCCAAACCGTCGAGAAGGATGGATCAGCTATGAACCGATCCTTTTGTGCTTCCTCGTCCCCGCCGCTGCTCTGAGGATCTTCTTATCTTCATTTTCTGTCGAAGTGCTGTTTCTTCTGGACAAAAGGCAACCAAACGATATAAAAAGAAACATTCCGTTAGTATTCGACAATTTAGGTGCTGAAAACAGCGGACGTTGAGCCCCGTTTGCGAGACTGGCTGCCATTGCTCGGTGGCGTCTTGCCCGGGAAGGAGAATCTCCGTGAGAAAGATCATTGGAATTGTCGTTTTTCTAATCGGCGCGGCCGTGTTTGGGTTCGCGCAAGTCGATACTGGCAGCCTGGTTGGAACCGTTAAGGATCCGAGCGGTGCAGTCCTTTCCGGAGTCACCGTAACGGCTACCGGTACGGACACCGGCGTTACTACCTCCGCCAAGACCGGAGTTGACGGCAGCTATGTGATCACGCCGCTGAAGATCGGAACATACTCGCTGTCTGTTGAAGTGAGCGGGTTTCAGCGGGAACTGCGGACGGGCATCGTGCTCGATGTGCAGCAGACGATCCGCCTCGATTTCACTCTTAAGGTTGGCTCAGTGTCACAGACGACTGAAGTCAGCGGAGCCGCTCCGCTGCTCGAAACCGAGAGCGCGTCGCTGGGCGATGTTGTGACCAGCCAGACAGTAGAGCTTCTGCCCTTGAACGGGCGGCGCTACACGGACCTGGCAGAACTCACCTCGGGCGTGTCCAAGATTGTCGAGGGACCGGTCAATGGCGGCAATTCTCCCACCAACGGCAATGCCGGCGGGAGCTTCGCCGTCAATGGGACCCGCGGGGACCAGAACAACTTCATGCTGGACGGCATTGACAACAACTCCAACGACAACGGCGACCTCTCGATCTTGAGCAGCGTCGATGCCATCGCGGAATTCAAGATCCAGACATCGAACTATTCGGCCGAGTTCGGACGGAGCGGCGGCGCGGTCATCAATGCGACGACCAAGTCGGGGACAAATCGATTTCACGGAAGCGCCTGGGAATTCTTTCGCAATGACGCCCTGGATGCCCGTGGATACTTTGAAGATCCCACTACGCCCAAGGCGCCGTACAAGCAAAATCAGTTCGGGGCGACTTTCGGCGGGCCGCTCGTAAAGGAAAAAGTATTCTTCTTCGGCGACTACGAAGGCACGCGCATTCACTCCGCAAACACTGATATTGTGACTGTGCCGAGCGCGGCCGAAACTACTGGGAATTTCAGCGATATTCTGGGTGCGCAATCGGGCACAGATGCACTGGACCGGCCGATTTACTCTCATGAGATTTATGACCCAACCACGACTCGTACCGTCGGCAGTTCGATAGTGCGAGACGGTTTCGGATTCGATCCGACGACTGGTCTCCCCATAACTGGACAGGCCAACATCATTCCCAGCGGCGCGCTGAGTCCTCTAGGTCTCGCCTACGCGGCTCTCTATCCCTCAGTCACGACACCCGGTGGCGGCAACTATTCAACGAATGCCCTGGGTACGCATCGGACAGATCAGATGGATGTGCGTGTGGACGAGAACGTATCATCCAAGATCCAACTTTTCCAGAGATTTTCGCTGAGCCAGGATCATCGCTTCCAATCTCCTGTATTTTCAGGCCTCGCGGACGGAGGCAACTACAACACGGGCAATCGCCCCCTGGACACCCGCGGGGTGGTGCTGGGCTACACGCACACCATCAGCTCGAACCTGGTGAACTCGGCTCGCCTCGGTTTCAACCGGGTCCATTACATTTCGAATGTTCCGTCGTATGGCCAGAATTATCCGCCGGCTGACTTGCAATTTCCCGGTGTTCCGAACAATCCACTCATCAACGGCTTGACCTTGTTTCAGTTCAGCGGATACCAGAGGCTGGGCGAGCCCGGGTACACTCCCACCAGAAGCACCACCCAGGCCATTCAACTGACCGACACTCTCAGCATGGTGCATGGGAAGCACTGGCTCAGGGTGGGACCGCAGTTCCGCTTTGACCAGTTCAACCTGCTGCAGATCGGCCAGCCTCGAGGCAGAGTTTCATTCAGCGGTCAATACACGGCTGTGGATCCGGGCAACCAACAGGATAGCGGCAACGCGATCGCCGACATGCTGGTGGGCACTCCTGTGTCGGCGGTGATTTCGACAGTCACCTACTTCGGCAATCGCCAGCACACTTATGGGGCGTTTGCGGAAGATACCTACAAGGTGGCGTCGAATTTGACTCTGGACCTTGGGTTGCGCTACGACTACGCCACTCCACTGTACGAAGCCCACAATAAGGAGAGCAATTTCGACTACACCACCGGGCAGATTATCCCCGACGGTACGGCGGGATATCCCAAGCATCTGTCGAATGTGGACAAGTCCAACTTCGCGCCCCGCGTCGGACTTTCGTACAGCCCCTTCAAAACTCGTCCGCTGGTGGTGCGGGCGGGATATGGACGCTTCTTTATCTTCTACGAAATCCGCACCGGCGATCCGCTGCAACTCGATTACAACTTGCCCTATTTTTTCGAGCCCAGCTTCCAAGGCGACGGATTGAATCCGCCTATGACCCCCGGTGGTACTCCAGTAGACTTGGCGCACGGATTTCCAGTCCTGGATCCAAGCCAGGCACTTTCCGGCGTTACCAGCCAGGATTGGCGCCTGCATTCGGGTGTCTATGACCAGTGGAATCTGAATATCGAGTACCAGTTGCCGGGCAACATCCTGATCAGTCCCGCTTATGTGGGCACCAAAGGAACTCACCTGCAGTCTGTCGTCGATAAGAACCAGATTTCCACACCGCAGCCGCAGTTTGATCAATCCTTGCGGCCTTATCCACAGTATGGGCCCTTCACTTCTATCGTGAATCGCGGGAACTCCACTTACCATGCCTTTCAGCTCAAGGCGGAGAAACGAACCTCGCACGGCCTCTATTTCCTGAGCGCCTTCACCTACAGCAAGAGCATCAACGACCAGCCGGAGATTTGCTGCAATGGGCCCTTCCCGCAGAACAGCTACAACCTCGCCGCAGAAAAAGGGCTCTCGGACTTCGACAACCGAGAGCGCTGGGTCTCGAGCGTGGATTATGCACTGCCGATTGGAAAAGGCCAGAAGTACTTGAACCAGGGAGGAGTCACCGATGCGATCCTGGGAGGATGGCACATCGGAGGAATTGTAACGTTCCGCTCAGGCTTCCCCTTCTCCCCGCTAACCGGAAACGGCGACCCGACCAACACGGGCTCCCAGGGGCTACTGCGGACCGATCGAACGGGCAGTGGCCATCTCGCGCATCCGAGCCCCAACTTGTGGTTTAACATCAACGACTTTCCGGAGCCCATCGGTCACTTCGGCAATGCCGGCAAGAACATTCTCGAGGGTCCGGGGGAGAAAGGCGCAGACCTGTCCGCGCGCAAATTTTTCAACGTCAGCGAGCGGGTTCGTCTCGAGTTTCGCGCAGAGTTCTTTAACGCCTTCAACCACCCTGTCTTTTCTCAACCAGATAATTACGTCACCGATGGTCCTGGAGCGGCGGGCGTGATCACGGGCACGGTCATACCGCAGCGACAGGTTCAGTTCGCATTGAAGGTAGAGTTCTAGCGTTCGCTTCGCCCGGCCAGACCGCCGATGCTGGCTTTCCGGCCGGGCAGCGACTTACCAACCCGGAAGAGGAGACTCTCGATGCAGCGCAGAGACTTTCTCAAGAGCGGCGTTGTCCTGGCCGCAGCCGCCGAACTCGGAACCGGCAAAGCGAGTGCCTTTGTCCCCGCTCACAACTGGGGCAAGTACGATTTCGGTTCTGGCCCTACGGTTACCGATCGACTGAATCAGGGTCCGTTTCCTCAATACCCGCCTGATGCCGTTATTCCCACGGACGACGTAGTGATGACCACCACTGCCTCGGACGAGGTCGTGCCGAACTATGGCAAAGGTCTGATCACCTATATCACGGCAGATATCGGCACGGACGAGATCAAATCCGACAATATCCCGCAGGCGATCGAAGACCTGGTTCGATTTCCCCTGGGGCAGCAGCTCTACATCCGTCCGACCTGGAGGGAAGTGCAGCCGCGCCCTGGACGTCTGGAGCTGCCCGATTACCTGAAGCTCGTTTTTGAGCTGGCGAAGAAGAACAACAAGCGGGTCGGCTTGCGCATTCAGATGAGCGCTCCGGACTACACTCACGATCCCGCGCTTGCCAGATTTCGTTCTGGAAAAAGTGCCCAAGGTCGACTTGATCCTGAGCGATAAGGAAAGCCAAGCGGCGGCTCAACGATACCTGAAGAACCCGCATGCGCGTTATCAACCCCGTTACGACGATCCCTTTTTTCAGCAGGCATTCAAGGAACTGGTCGGACAGTTGGCGGCGGAATTCGACGGCAATCCGCTCATCGAATTCATCGACACCTTCATGTATGGATTCTGGGGCGAAGGCCACACCTGGCCCTTTGGCAATAATCCGTTCCCCGACTACCAGACAGCCGAGCGGACCTGGATCCATATGCTCGAAGTGCAGCTCGAGCACTTCACGAAGACTCCATTACTGACCAATACGCAACCCGACTACAGCCGCGTTGGCAATTCGGAGCTCCTCGACCGCACGATTCGCAGCAATAACTGGATTCGCAGCGACACCATCTTCATCGAGAACGAACAGATCGAAGCACTGAGTAATCGCCCGCCCTGGGTCGGGGCGCTTCTGGAGCAGGGATTCCCGGGAAAGCCTCCCGATCCGAGCGCCGCGCAGGAAGGGATATCTCCGGCGGAGAACATGATCGCTCACGTGATCGACATTGGAGCGAACTACTGGTCGCTGTGGAACTTTCACCAGATCAGCATCCAAGAACTCTGACGAGCTACTACCAGGCTTATCCGGCATGGTTCGACCGGATCAATCGCCGAATTGGCTACCGGGTGCGGCCGTCCTTCATCTGGAGCTACGAGGACGGCGGTTACCTGGGACTGATCGTCGGCTTCGCAAACGACGGCATCGCTGGGGTGCCCGGCGTTCTGCGAGTGACCGTCGAGAGCGAGGACGGCAAGACGCTGAAGAGCGGTTGCCTGGATGCGGGCTATCCGCTGCCGGGGAAGATCCGGCAGGCCCAGTTTGTACTGCCGCAAGGAACGAAATGGCAGGGACTGAAGCTCAGAGCCGAGATCGAGGTGAAGGGCATGCGCTATCCGGTGCGCTGGGCTTGTCACCAGAAGCTGAATGACGATGGCTCACTCACTCTGCGCCCCAACCTTCGCCAGGAAGTCTGAACACAACGGTGATCCATCCGGCAAAGACTAGAAATATCAGCGATTCGAACTGGGTGCGCAGGTTCGTGTTGCCATGATCCTTGAAGAACTCGTGAGGAGAGCAATCATGCGGAGGCGAGATTTTGTTAAGACAGGGGCGGTTCTAGGAGCAGTCAGCAGTCTCATGCGTCCGCGGATGTGGGCCGATGTTCCTGACCATATGTGGGAGGGCTATGACTTCGGCTGCCCCACCGTCACCCACCGCCTCGACCAAGGCCCATTCGGCATCGCCCAGGATGAAGGTTGGTTCACGATCTTCGCCACGCAACCTTCGCGCAATCACATCCGGAATTTTGGCACCGGCCTGGTCGGCTACACGTGGGAGGAAAACGGTCCAGCCCTCACTGTGCAGTGTGGCAAGGAAACATTGGAACAGGGAGTCGAAAGAATGGCATCTTTGCCATTCGTCGATGTCTTGTACATTCGCTGCGACTGGCGGGATGTGCAGACCAGTCCCGGAAAGCTGCAGCTTTCTCCGGTTTGGGACGCAACATTCGATGCTGCCAAGCGTCACAATCTGGGCGTCGGTTTTCGAATCCAACTCTCCAGTCCAAACATCCAGCCGCAAGAAGCTCTCGATGCCGGATTTTCTGCACGAGCAAAGTCCCCATCGTCAATATCGGCCACAAATCGAAAGCACACCGGACCGGTTTTGATTTCTACGAGCCGCGCTACGACTCCCCCGAATTTCAAAAAGCCTTTACCGAGTTGAATGAGTTGCTCGCCGCGAAATTCGACGGCAATCCCCAATTGGAATACATGGACTTGATGATGTACGGATTTTGGGGCGAAGGGCACACGAACGACATCCCAAGTCCATTTCCCGACTACCTGACCGCGGAAAAAACCTTTGTTCACATGACGCAGCTCCAGATTGATGCCTGGAGGAAGACTCCTCTGGCGGTGAACACTCAGCCCGACATCAGCAATGTGGGCAACCGACAGGTGCAGGATATGGCGGTTCGTGCAGGATGCTGGCTGCGCTCCGACAGTCTGATCATGGACGAGCCGATCCAAATCGAGGAACTCAGTCATCGACCGCCCTGGGTCGCGATCGTCATGGAAGATGGTGAAAATCGCCATTATGTGTTGCCCGAGTTCGCGGCCGAGGAGAAGGCTTGCCTGAGCAAGTTGTCCGAGCACGATGCTTGCGTTTGTGGGACCGGACGACGAAGCCCTGCCAAGCGACGATTATCCGCACACGCATCGGCGGCCCGATGGATCGGCCCTATCGCGAGAGCGCGAGCTTTCACGCCCTTGATATCGGAACGAACTATTTCGGCCTGTGGACCGAAGCCGATAACATCCGGCGTTACTACGAAAAATATCCCGATTCGCTGCGTGCCATGGAGCAACGACTCGGATATCGAGTGCGCCCGTCCATCATCTGGCAGCGCAAACGCTACGACACGATGGAACTGATCGTCGGGCATCGTCAATGATGGCGTCGCGGGCGTGCCGGGAATTCTGGGGATCTACGCCGAGACTGCTGATGGCCGAGTCAAGGTGGGTGGCAATCTCGATGCCGGCCAACCGGATGCCGGCAAATTCCGCCAGGCCTCGATCATTCTCCCCAAGGGGATGGACGATCAGCAGATCATTCTGCGTGCCGAAATCGAGGTCAAAGGCGTGCGGAGACCCGTCCGCTGGGCATGTCACGAGCGAACCAACCCGGATGGCTCGCTGACCATTCGACTCAAAAAGGGCAGCGATGCGGACTGGAAAAGGGGAGTGTAGGCACTCTTTCACGAGTGCTGGTGCCGCTAGCCATAACGTTATGGCAATATCCTCCCGGTCGGCAAATCTTGGAACATTTCCAAGGCGACAAGCCCTGTCGATTGTAATTTCTGTCTCCGCCTGAAAAAAGTCTGAAACTTTAACGAAACTGGCCTAATCAAAGCAGCCATTACGTATCGTAGTGGCTCTGGGGCGCTGTAAAAGCTACATATTACGTGTAGACGATTTCGGCTCGGCTTAAGCAATTTTCACGTCTTGGTCCGTAGTGCCATGGAAAGAATTAGGAGAGCAGAGGATTTCAGATCATAATGACTAAACGTTTAGAAGTTATGCCAGTCGCGCCCAGTGAGCCAATCGCTAGCCTTACCTTGACCGCGCTGAGAGTCGAACCGCCAATCGCTCATAGTTCCAGTCACTCCTTCCAAGAGGAAGAGAGAGTAATCCATTTGGAATTGGACCGTTACCAGATTGCGCTCGTCCCTTCTCGATCGGGTCAAAGCCGCATGGCGGGCAATTCAGCGCCAGATGGCGTAAGCCAGCTTTTAATGCTGCCGTTCACCTGGAAGGAACTCGTTAGCCAGGTCCGCAAAGAAATGGGGCGAGGTTCCATCAAGGCTGGGGACATCTGCGGATTCGGTCAGGTCCTGATCGACTTCTCGACCATGGAAGTTCGACGCGATGATCGTCCGGTGAGTCTGACCGCCATGGAGTACAAGGTGCTCAAATTCTTCGTGCTGAATCCGAATCGTGTGATCTCGCGGGAGGACCTGCTGAATCAGGTATGGGGATATGAGAACTATCCGTGTACCCGCACAGTGGACAACCACGTGTTGAGGCTGCGGCAGAAATTGGAACTGGAGTTTACTCGTCCCATTCACTTCCGGACGGTGCACGGGATGGGCTACAAATTCGTTCCCTAGGGCCCAGGTTCTGATCGACTCTGCGAAGTGGAGGTGTGGCGTGGAACAGGCTATTGCTGAAAATCTGACCTTTTCGATTGGTTGGCGGGGTGATCCGGACCGCGACCTGGTGGAGGCAACCAGGCGCGGGGATGTTTTCGCCTTCGAGGAACTCGTCAGAAAATACGACCGCAAACTGTTCCGCATCACGCAAAACGTGATCCACAATGCCGAAGACGCGCAAGAGGTTGTACAGACCGCATTTCTCAAGGCCTTTCAAAGTCTGCATCGCTTCCAAGGCGATGCGAAATTTTCCACTTGGCTGGTTCGCATCGCCTTGAATGAGGCGCTAGGAAGATTGCGAAAACTAAGTCGGGTGCGCGAACAATCCATCGACGGCGATCCTTACAGCGGTGGCGATAGTGGTTGGCTTCCAATGGAGGTTGTAAATTGGGCTCCGAGTCCGGAATCGATTTATAACGCAGCCGAGTTTCGGCACATCCTGAAAAAAGCTTTGGAGAAGTTGCGGCCGGCCCTGAGAGTCGTCTTCGTGCTGCGAGATATCGAGGAACACTCCATCCTGGAAACGTGCGGAATTCTGGACCTGACTCCGACTGCGGTGAAAGCGCGCCTGTTTCGCGCGCGGTTGCAATTACGCGAAGAGCTAAGCCAATATTTCAGGAGGCCGGAGAAGGCTGGTCTTCTGCGAGCGGTGCGGCCGAGTTAGATAGATTGGGACTCGGCGTCAAAGCTGAACCGATGCAGGGCCTGCGGGAGATTTTGGTAGAACGACCTTCACCAAACATCCTCTGCCCGTGGAGCGATTGCTGATTTCAATGGTTCCACCGTGGGCTTCCGCGATCTGCCGGGAGAGAACGAGACCGACGCCGCTCCCGTTGGGCTTCGTCGTATAGAACGGAGTGAAGACGTTGGCGGGATTCAAGAGGCCGGGACCATTGTCTTCGATGGTCAGCGTTATGTCCTTGGCATCGGCGTCCCAAGCTACGGAAACTCTCCTTGCATCCGTGGTGCCGGCCGGCATGGCTGAGTCCCCTGAGTCAGCGGTGGTCGAGTTTCGAGAACCGCATCGGCGGCATTGCGCACCAGGTTGATCAGCATCTGCTCCAGCTGATCGGGATCAGCCTGAAACACCACGTTCGGTCCGCCGGCTGAACGCAGACGGTCATTCGTGTTTCCAGGCCGGCAGCCCGGGCGACCAGCGGGCCGAGCGCGACCTCGCGCAGCACCGGAGCCGGCATCTGCGCCAGCTTGCGGTAGGCCTCGAGAAAACGATGCAGAGAAGCCGAACGCGCTTCGATAATTTCCAGTCCGCGCTGCAGATCGCTGCGCACGTCGGCATCCATCGGCGTAGCCGAGACTCGCGAACTCAGACTTCCGGCGATCGACTTGATGGGCGCGAGAGAATTGCTCAGCTCGTGGCCGAGAACGCGAATCAAGCGTTGCCAGGCCCGGCGTTCTTCTTCGCGCAGGGCGCGACTCACATCCGACAGCACGACGAGGGTGTGAGGCACGCCATTCTGACGAAACGAACTCCGTCGCAGCAGCCAGCGTGCCTGCGAGTCGTTGACATTCAATTCCACCACGCTCTCATTGTCGGCGGTCAGGCATTGCTCGAGACGGAGTTCAGCCGCAGTGCGCCCCAGCATGCGAGCTTTGGTCTGCCGGAGCAGGTGCTCGCCTGCGGGATTTACAAGGCGCAGCTTGGAGGCGGGATCGAAAGCGAAAAGGGGAGCATCGATCTCGTCGACCACGCGCTGCAACAGAGCGGTTGCCTCAATGGTGCGTACCTTTTCGTCCGAGAGCATGTCGGCAAGCGCGTTGACTTCCAGAGACAGTTCGCCGAGAGCGTCGTCGGCCGCCGCATTGCGAGCGCGAAAAGAATAGTCTTCCTCGCGAAGCGACCCGATTACATTGGCCAGTGTCTGCAAGGGACGAGTGGTCTGCTCCTGCAAGGCGAGCGCGAGCAGCCACCAGACGAAGAGTTCGGCTGCGATGAGGGCGAGCCGAGATTCGGGTGCTCCAAGGCTGCATCCATACGAGTACCGTGCTGACGATCAGGCCGGGAAGCGCAACCAGGAAGGAGTAGAGGCTGATGCGGTGTTCGTAGAGGAGTCGGGCTCGTTTTCGCGGGCGCGTAATTCTTGGGCCCGTGGAGCTAGACCCCATATTTCTCCATGCGCCGATAGAGCGCGCCGCGACTCAAGCCGAGCGCCTCCGCGGCCTGGCTGACGTTTCCCTGAAAGCGCTGCAGAGCCTTGCGAACCAGTACCGCCTCGACGGCTTCCAAGACTGAGGTCTTCCAGGTTCTGAGCTTGCGGCGCGTTGTGAGCTCAGCGATAGATCCGCGGGCTGGATTTCTCCGCGCGCGGCACATCAGCACGGCGCGTTCGATCGTGTGTTCCAGTTCGCGCACGTTGCCGGGCCAGGAGTATTGCATCAATGCCTGCATTGCCGCGGGATCGAAGCTCTGCACCGGACGGCGGTAGCGGGCGGCATAACGAGACAGGAAGTGCGCGGCCAGCACGGGAATATCCTCGCGGCGCTCGCGCAGTGCGGGAACATGGATCTCGACGGTATTCAGACGGAAGAAGAAGATCCTCGCGAAACTGTCCGGCGGCGCAGGCGGCGGCGAGGTCGGTGTTGGTGGCGGAAAGCACGCGCACATTGACGCGGCGCGAGCGCGACGAGCCGACGCGCTCAATCTCGCCCGATTCGAGAACGCGCAACAGCTTGGCTTGCTGGCGCAGAGGAACATTGCCGATCTCGTCGAGAAAAATGGTGCCGCCATCGGCCAGTTCGAAGCGACCGATGCGGTCGGTGCGCGCGTCCGTGAATGCGCCCTTCACATGGCCGAACAACTCGCTCTCAAAAACTCCGTCAGGAATCGCTCCCGTATTCACCGCCACCAAGGGCGCGAGGCGCGCGCGGAGAGCGCATGCAAGGTTTGCGCGACGACTTCTTTTCCGGTGCCATGCTCGCCGGTGATCAGGACGTTGGCGTCGGACGGGCCGACGCGCGCGATCGTGTCGAGCACCGGCTGCATAGCGGGAGCAGTCGCGAGGAACTCCGGACGGCCTTCCGCGCGCAGCAAGCGATTCTCCGCTTCCAGACGTGCGGCGTGCTGCAGCGCGCGATGCAGTTCCACCTGGGTGCGCAGAATCGAGACCAGTCGTTCGTTCTCCCACGGCTTCTGCACGAAGTCGCGGGCGCCACGGCGCATGGCCTCGACGGCCAGTTCAACATTCGCCCATGCGGTCATCACGATCACTGGAACGGTGGAATCGAGCGCCACGATTTCCGAGAGCAGATCGAGACCTTCCTGGCCAGAAGTCGTGTCGCGCGTGTAGTTCAGATCGATGAGAATCGCGTCGTAGGAACTTGCTCGCCAGAGCCTCCCGCACCAATGCCGGCGAGCGAACCTTGTCTACGCGGTAGCCCTGCGGACGAAGCAGGAACTCCGAGCGCTTCGAGAATATGTTCCTGATCGTCCGCGGCCAGAATACGGATGGGCGCTCCGGACTCGCGTGGAAACGCGGTTAGATCAACTTCTCCGGGTTTGACTGAGGTCGGCATGTCGGTTTAGGGCGTGTGGCGGGAGACCACTCCGCTGATTGCATCCTGAATCAGTATGCCATTATGTTCCAAGGTCGTGCCGGTTGCGCGATCCAATTCGACCTTGGCCTTCTGCATAAATCGTCATCGCGCTGACCAGGTCCAGTTCGGCCAGCGAGAGATCGCGTTGAGCGGAGAGAGTCTGGTAGCTGGATCCCGCGCCCAGTTCCTGTTCCTTCTTGGTGATATCGAAGGTGCGCTGCGCCAGATCCCGCGCCTTGCGGGCCGCCTCGACGCGCGCTCCGGTCTGGTCCAGGGCGTACTGCGCATTGCGCACTTCGATGCGGACCTGCTTCTTCAGTTGTTCCATGCGCAACTCTGCCTGGCGATATTCCAGTTCCGAGCGGTATTGATCTGCCTTCGCGACCCGATTGCGAATCGGGATATTCAGGTTCAGTCCCAAGTAGTAATCCGGAGAAGAATTGTTGAAGGCATTCTGCAGAGCTCCCCCGAAATCGACGGGCACGTTGAACGTGTTGGGCCAAGATTGTAGATGGGATTCAGCGGACCAGCGAGTCCCGAGCCACCATAGAAGCCCACCAGACGAAAGCGACGGCAACAGAGCATTGCGAGCAGCGCGGCGGCTGATCTGGCGGTTTACGAGGTCGATGTCAGATTCCGCAAGTTCGGGGCGATTGTGCTGGGCCTGGGCGATCAGGTCTTGGATCGGCTGAACGGTATGAATCGCGACAGCCTGCATCTGGTCGGTCGGGACCACCGGCATCGCTTCGAGCACCGGGTCGTCGAGGCTCTTCGTGATCGCGTTCTTCATCAGCGTTTCCTGCAGTTGGAGACTGGTGCGGGCGACGGTCAACTCCTGATCACGCTTCGAGACTTCAGCCTCGGCGCGCATGACGTCCATCGCCGGAACGCTTTCGCAACTGCAACTGCTTCTTTGCGTTCTCCAGCGTCTGCTGCGCGAATGAGAAAGATTGCTCGTTGACCTGAGTCTGCTCGTAGGCGCTGACCAGGTCCCAGTAGATGTTCTCGATCTGCGTGACCGTGGCGATCACCTGGTCTTTGAAGGCGATGTCGGAGATCTTCTTGTTATTGCGGGCGATGCGCAGATAGCGCAGGTTGGGGCCGAATCCGAATCCGGCCAGCAATTCCTGCTGGAATTGAAAGCGAAACGTCGAGCTCAGTGACGGAGACAGATTGAAGTACGGACTATTCGTTGTCTGGCGTGAGTTTCTGAAAGGCGAAAGTGACGCTCGTACCGGTGGGAAAGGCCTGGGTGATAATTGGCATTCACCTGTCCGGTGTTGAGCTGCAGAGAGGGCACACCGTAGATCTGGCGGTTGGCGACCGGAGAGGTCTGATGCTCGGCTCCGCCGTTGAGGTTGATGAACGGATCGTAGGACGAGACCGTCGTTCCGGCGCCGAGCGTGGACTGCACCAGGCCGGAAGCGCCGGCGCCTGCGCCGCCTGCGCCGCCGGTCGTGCCGCCCGCGCCTGCGCCGGGAGCGCCAGTGCCGAATCCGCCGACGCCACCGCCAGGAGTTCCCTGCACCACGCCGGTGTTGACGCCGCGAAAGAATCCTCCGGCTTGCGTGCGAAGAATATCCGTGTTCGCGATGGGAAGGTTGTAGCGAGCGATCGCCAGATCGAGATTGTCTTCGAGCGCGAGATCGATGGCATCCTTCAAAGAAAGGTAGAGTTTGCCGTCGCGCACGAGCTGGTCAAGACGCGGAGAATTCGACAGCGCCGGTTCAGGAACCGTGTCGGCAGTATAGGCATTCAGGGATTGTGCGACTTCGGCATCTCGAACTGCAGCCGGCTCGGCGGACTTGAGGCGCTGGGCTGAGTTCGGTGGCGCTGCCTGCTCTGCGGTTTGCGCTGAGCAGGCCAGCGGTAAGCGAAGGACACACGCGAAAAGGACGCAACCCTGATTCTCGAGAATGTCGGAGCAGTCACGATGCGCTGACCTCCGTCGGCTGAGCGAGGCCGGATTCGCGGTGTCGCCGACCATCCAGCCGTCGCGCAGCTGAATCGTGCGGCTTCCATAGCCCGCATTGGTCTCTGAGTGCGTGACCTGCACGATGGTTGTTCCTTGCTGATTCAGATTCGCGAAAGAGTTCCATGATCTCCTTTGCCTGTCCGGAATGAAGATTTCCCGTGGGCTCATCGGCGAGCAGCAGAGGCGGCTTGTGAATGACCGCGCGTGCGATTCCGACCAGCTGCTGCTGGCCTCCCGAGAGCTGGCTGGGATACAGATCTTTCTTGGCAACGATCTGAAAGCGGTCGAGAGTGTCGGCGACAAGACTCTGCCGCTCGCGCCGGGGAATGTCTTTGTACGAAAGCGGAAGGTCGATGTTCTCCTGCACGGTGAGGTCATCGAGCAGGTGATAGCTCTGAAACACCATGCCGACGTTGCGCTTGGCGAGTTCGGCGCGCTGCTTGCGCTTCATCGCGTGAACCGCCTCTTCGCGGAACCAGTACTCGCCTTCCCATGCGTCGTCGAGCAGCGCGAGGACATTCAGCAGGGACGACTTGCCGGCGCCGGAGGGCCCCATGATGGTGATGAATTCGCCTTCGCGAATTTCCAGATTGATGCGGCGCAGGACCCAGGTTTGGCCGGCGGGAGTCTTGTAACTGCGTTCCAGATTTTTCAGCTGAATCATCATTGATCTCCGATTTGTTCTTCTATTCGTACCGCAGCGCGACCATCGGATCGACCTTTGCTGCACGGCGGGCTGGAATATAGGCTGCCGCCAGTCCGACTACCGCCACCGCCGCACAGACGAGCGCCATCACCTTGGGATCGCGCGGTCCTATGCCGTACAGCATGCTCTGCAGAATCGAGGCCGATGCCAAGGTCGCGGCGATGCCAAGTGTAATTCCGCTAAGCAAGAGTATTGCGGCATCGCGCAGGACCATACTCAGCACCGATCCACGCTGCGCACCTAAGGCCATGCGCACACCGATCTCGCGTGTACGGCGTGAAACCGAGTACATCATCACGCCATAGAGACCCACGATCGTGAGCACCAGGGCGAGTCCCGCGAACGTACTCAGCAATACCATCGCGAATCGCGGTTGAGAGAGTTCGTTGTGACATGAATTCGTTCATGGTGCGGACCTGCGTCACCGGAATGTCTTTGTCCATTGCGGAGACAATTCGTTGAACGCTTGCTGCCGAGGCTGGTTGGGTCGAGAGATGTCCGAACTACCGAATAGAGGCAGCACCATGTCTTCAACTGGCTCGCTGGCAGATACATGGCCGGACGCATGTCGCGCTGAGTCGCGCCCAGCCGGATGTTGCCGACGACGCCGACGATCTCGCGCCAAGGCGGGCCTCCGGGAGTGCCATTGCCCGCGCCGGGCTTCATCTTCTTGCCGAGCACGCTCTCTCCCGGAAAGAATTTCTCTGCGAAGGCCTGGTTCACGATCATCACCTGCTCGGTTTTCGCGTCGTCACGCTCGGAGAAGTCGCGGCCCTCGGAGCACAGGAATCTGCATGACGCTGAAATACTCAGGACGTGATCGGGATTGAGGTCGGCGCTGGGCTGCTGGCCCTCGGAAGTCGGATGCTCGGGATCTTCGAAGCTGATCACGGCCCCGTTCTGGGTCATGGGCAGCATGATGGCTCCGGCCGCAGATTGTACTCCGGGCAGCGCGCGCAGCTTCTCGAAATAGTCACGATAGAACTGCGGTCGCGTGTCTTTGTAATGTGCGTCCGGCAGTTCGAAGAACATCGTCGTCAGATGGTCGGGATTGAATCCGGCGTCGGTATGAAGCAATCGAGAGAAACTGGTGATGAGCAGCCCCGCTCCGGCCGTAAGCACGAGTCCGAGCGCGACCTGCCCGACGATCAAGGAAGAACGCAGCCAGTCGTGTCCGAAGATCTCACTTCTGCCTCCTTCTTTTAGTGTGGAGACGAGATCGGTGCGTGACCCAGTGAGCGCTGGAATGATTCCGAAGACAACCCTGCCACGAAGGACAATGTGGTGGCGAAGCCCAGGACTCGCCAGTCGACTCCAGCATCGGTGGCGCGCGGCACGCTATCGCCGATGAGTGCAAGAATGGCCGGCGTGCAAAGGAAAGCCAAGCCACAGCCGGCGATGCCTCCGCAGACGCTGAGGACCAGGCTCTCGGCGAGTAATTGACGGACGATCCGGCGCCTTCCCGCACCCAGAGCGGAGCGCAGCGCCATCTCGCGCTGACGTTCTCGCATGCGCGCCAGCAGAAGATTGGCAATGTTGCCGCACGCGATCAGGAGCACCAACGCCACAGATCCCAGTACGACCAGTAGAACAGTCCGAGTGTCACCGAGCAGGGCATCAATCTCCGACAAAGCGCGGGCGGAATCGTGGTGGGTGTTGGTGTTCGGATACTGCTTTGCGAGATTTGCGGCAATCGCTCTGAGGTCCTGGTCTACGCTTTCCACCGTGGTGCCTGGCTTCATACGTCCGAACACACTTAGAAAGTGAGAGCCACGGCTGCGCACGTTCGAATGGGGATCGTTCGGGTCATCGTCGACGGCGAGCGTTGTCCAGATATTGGTGGAGGGCTGGTTGACTGGGAATCGGAACGACTTCGGCATTACGCCGACGATGGTGTAGAGATCGCCGCTGAGGCGAACGGCGCGGCCGACAATGGCGGGATCGGACGCGAACTGCGATTCCCATAAGCCGTGGCTGATCAATACGACGCGTGTCCCGGTTTTCTCTTCGTCCGCCGTGAATCCGCGGCCAAGCTCCGGGCGGACACCGAGCGCCTGCACCAAATCCCACGAGACCACTTCGGAATTCAGTTGTACGGGGCGCTGCAATCCGGTCAGCACGAAGAGTGAGTCATGGTAGGCGACCAGATGCTCAAGCGTGTGGTTCTGAGCACGCCAATCGAAGAAATCGGGGTAAGACGACGAGTTGGGCTGAGGGTTGTGGGAGTTGAGAGACTGGGCTTCAATCAATTGTTCTGGGTGGTAATAGGGAAGCGGCCGGAGCATCACAGCGTCGACCACGCTGAAGACAGCTGTGTTGGCACCCACGCCCAACGCCAGGGTAATCACCGCAACCGCGGCGAAGCCGGGATTCTTCCGCAACTGCCGCAAGGCGTAGCGCAAATCTTGCATCAGGCCGGTGATCATTAGATTTCGTCCTCTCTATTCGTAACGCAACGCGGTGATAGGTTGTACGCGGACAGCGCGGCGCGCGGGTATGGAGGCTGCCAGCAGGGCGACAACTCCAATTGCCAGCGTGACCCAAACCAAGACTGCCGGATCGCGGTAAGAGACGCCATAAAGCTGTCCACGCACGAAGTTGCCAATGGCAATTGACAGCGGCACGGCGACAGCTACGCTGCAGCCGGTAATCATCAGGACTTCTCCCATGACCATCTTGATGACTGCCTGTCGAGTTGCGCCCATTGCCATGCGGATTCCAATTTCCCGCGTGCGCTGTGCGATGGAGTAAGCCAACACGCCGTAAAGGCCGATGGCCGCGATGAAGATTGCGACACCGCCAAAGCAGCTGGCGAGGAATGACAGCATGCGTTCCGAGGTCAGCGTCGTGTCGATCTCGTCATTCATCGATTGCAATGAGTCGACGACGAGCTTGGAATCAATGCCTGCCACTGCGCTCCGGACACCGCTACCGGCGGCTTCTGGAGCCTGTCGCGTCCGGAGATACACTGCGACCGAATTAGGCTCGGCATCCTGGAAAAGAGGAGTATAGAAAATTGGCACCGGCACATCATGCAGGCTGAAGTGCTTGGCATCCTTGACGACACCCACGACGTGAAGAGCGTCATCTTTGGACTTGCCGACAGAAAACGTTTTGCCAATCGCCTGTTCGGGACTACCGAAGAACTTGCGCACAAAACTCTGGTTCACGATCACGACCTTGGCCATGTTGGGTATGTCAGAGTCGTTGAATACCCGTCCCATCAGGAGAGGCAATTGCAGAGTTGCGAAATATCCAGGCGTCACATGCTCCCACTCAAAGCTCATGTGTTCGCCTTCTTGTGCCTGATAACCGGGAACATGAACTGAGAAAGTGCTGTCGGAGCGAGCAAGAACGGGATCATCCGTCATGCCGACAAACTGGACTCCGGGCTGAGAACTGAGTGTGTCGATCAGTCGCTTATATAAGGCGGGTACCGCCGCTGGTTGATAACCCGCCAGTCGCGGATCAAGCTGGAATGTGAGCAGACGATCGGTGACGAAACCAACGTCGGAAGACTTGAGATTTGCCAGGGTGCGGCTGAACAGTCCCGCGCCGACTAACAAGAGGAGGCTCAGGCCGATTTGCAATCCGACCGTGAGCCGGCGGAATCGCGCGTGAGAAAGCTCTGCGGTCCCAGTTTGTTGTCTCAGTGCGGGTGCTACCTGTGGACGGTAGAACTGAAGAATCGGCGCCAAGCTGAACAAAATACTCGCGACCACGGAGATGGCGAAGCAAAATAATACGATCCGTATATCGGGACTCGCCGAAAGAGATGTCATTCCGGCCGTGGTCGCGGACGGATTGATGAAGCTAATCAGTCCCCTCGCCAACAAAGGCGAAAGCGCGAGGCCGCATGCTCCCCCCGTTAGTCCTAGAGCGAGGCCTTCAATCAACAACTGCCCGATCACTCGTCTGCGAGTAGCGCCGAGCGAGTAGCGCACCGACATTTCCCGTGTCCGGCCAGCAGCGCGCACCAGGAGAAGACTCCCGACGTTGGCTGTCGCCATCAGGGTAAGCAGCCCGACCATTCCCATCAGGATGAGGAGGGGTACCCGCATGACTTCACGCAACGGGGAGAATCCCTTGGACGCGTCCAGCAAAGTCACATGGCTTTTCGCGACAAATTGCTCGCGAAAGCGCTGGCTCCTGGAGGGAATGCTTTCCAGTTCGGTGGTCCGCAGCGACTTCCAGAGAGGATTGATGCCTGCTTCTGCCTGCTGCACCGACATGTCGGGCTTCAACCGCGCAACGATGTTCAGCCATCTGGACCTGCGGTCTTCCAGTTCGTCCCATTGCGGAGTCATCTGCGCTTTCATCGTGATGGGAACAAAAAAATCAGGAATCGTGCCCGCAATGACGCTGTCGAAACCGGGCTGCGCCACGCCGACGATGGTGAATGGATTTCCGTTGACCAGGATCGTCTGGTCGACAACTTTTTGATCGGAGCCGAAGTGCTGGGACCAGTAGCGATAGCTGAGAACGGCAACCGGTGCGGCGCCCCGGGTAGCGCTGTCTTCAGGAATCAGGAGGCGCCCCATCGCGGGTCTGATCCCGAGGACAGAAAAATAATTTCCGCTAACCAATTCGCTATTGGCCAGGCTCGGAGTATTGCGCCACTGTACCCCGACCTGCGCGGGAAACATACTTAGCATTCCTGAAAATACGCTGTTCTGATCGCGAAGGTCGCGATACATCGGATAGGAGAAGTATTGTTGCGAATCTCCGCCATAGGAACTCGTGTGCCCGGTGTCCGATCCAGTGAATTTGAGCATGACGAGCCGATCCGGTTCGGCGACCGGCAACTGCCTTAACAGAACCTGGTCGGCAATCGAGAAGATCGCAGTATTCGCGCCGATGCCAACCGCCAGCGTGACCACGGCGATCGCAGTGAACGCAGGGTATTTGCGCAACTGGCGCAGGGCATAACGGACATTCTGTAATACCGTTTCCATATGGTCACTCCAACTTCTTATTCACAACGCAACGCCATCGCGGGATCGACCTTGCTCGCGCGCCGGGCAGGTATATAGCAAGCGGTCAGAGCGACGACCATCAGCAACGTCGCAACCGCAGCGAACGTGAATGGGTCAGCAGCGCTCACCTCGTAAAGCAGGCTGGTCATGAGGCGAGTCAAAGCCAGAGCGCCAGCGACTCCAGCCGCGATCCCGATGGCCGCTAGCTTTCCTCCTCCGCCCAGAATCAGCTTCAATACGTCGAGCGGTCGCGCCCCCAGGGCCATTCGCAGGCCGATCTCCGGCGCGCGCTGCGCCACCACATAGGAAATCACTCCGTAGATGCCAACACTGGCGAGCAAGAGCGCCAGGGAGGCAAACACGATCAGCAGAATCATAGAAAACTGCCGTGCCGCCACAGATTGAGAAATCAGCGAGTCCATGGTTTGCTCGCCGAAGATGACTTGCTGACTGCTCATTTCGCGGCTGATCCGGCGCACGGCGGCGGAGAGTCCTGTTGAGGCATTGTCAGCCCGCACGACTACTCCCGAGCCCATTGGCGTCATGCCCACAAAGTCAGCATGCATTTGTGCGCATGGAATATAGAGTTCGGAGCGCAGGGACTGACTATCGTCCGTGTCCAGTCCCCATTGCCTTACGTGTCCGACCACGCCAACGATCTCCGCCAACCGGTCGAAGCGGTTGATCTGGATGCGCTTGCCGATCGGATCCTGTTGCGGAAAGTACTTCTTGGCGAATACATCGTCGACCACGACGACGAGTGGAGCGCGTTCGTTATCCTGGGCAGAAAAGAATCGCCCGCGCTGCAGAGGAATGCCCATGGCCTGCAAGTACTCCGGCTCGACGATGTAATCGATCGCCCAGTTCATGTCGTTGTCGTTTGCCGGTTTCGCCTGGCCCTCGAGCAGAAAAAGTTGTTCGTCGTCTTCATTGAACGGCTCGGCGCCCCAAGTCTGGGAGACGCCATGGACGCCCTGTATCGTTGACAGTTTCGCGTCAAACTCACGAAAGGCAGCGAGAATCGCTTCCGGCTTCGCATGGATCATCGAGGGAGGAAGAGTCAGCCCAAAGCTCAGGACATTATGCGGGTTGAATCCGGGATCAACGCTCCACACGCGAATCAGGCTGCGGATTGTTAATCCGGCTCCGACGAGGAGCACGACTGCCAACGCCATTTCCACGACTACGAAGGTGTCCTGGGCACGATGGCGAGTGCCGCTCGAGCCGCGGCCGCCCTCCTTCAGCCTCTCGTTCAGGTTGGGCTGAGAGGTTTTCCATGCCGGAGTGAGTCCGAAGAGAATGCCAGCCAGCAATGAGATAACTGCAGTGAAGATGAGGACGCGCGGGTCGAGTCCGATTTGCTCGGCACGGGGTAAAGCTGCGGGCAACGCGCCCAATGCCGCACGCGTTCCCCACGCAGCGAAGATCAAACCCAAAGCACCACCGGCCAGAGAGAGCAAAACGCTTTCCGTCAACAGTTGCCGAACCACGCGTCCGCGGGTGGCTCCGAGAGTGGCGCGGACTGCGAACTCGCGCATGCGTCCTGTCGAACGCGCCAGCAGCAGGTTGCCGACGTTGACACATGCGATGAGTAGCACGAAGCCCACGGCCGCAAGAAGAACGGTCAATATTGGCCGAACCGAGCCGATCATCTGCTGCTTGAGCGGCACGATGTTGGCCGTGATTCCCTGGTCGGCGTCCGGAAAAGCTGCGGCGAGATTCCGTGTAATCGTCGCCATATCTGCGCGGGCCTGCTCCAGTGTGACTCCCGCCTTGAGACGGCCAACCCCGTGAACGCCAAGGCCGGCGCCGCGTTTCAGCAGCAACGGATTGGTCCATTGCCCGATGGGCAAATAGACATCACCTTCGCGAAATCCGGGGATGGCCAGATGGAAGTTGGCGGGAATGACTCCGACGATGGTGAAGTCCCGGGAGTCGAGGGTGATGCTTTTACCCAAGATGTCGGGAGCAGCACTGAACTTCCGCTGCCAAAGACCAGCGCTGATCATTGCAACCGGGCCGGCTCCGACCTCATCTTCCCCAGTTGCAAACGTGCGGCCAAGGATCGGGTTCACTCCCAGCTGGGACAAGAAGTCCGAAGAAACATATTCGCCCTTCAGTTGTTCCGCTTCGCCAAGTCCGGTCAGGCTGAAGGAAACGACTCGCGCAATCGCCATCGACGAAAATGTGTGGTTGTCTTTTTGCCAATCGCGGAAATTGGCGTACGACAACGATCCGCCTTCGAAATTCGGCTTGTTCTCATGCAGAGTTACCAGCTGCTCGGGCCTGGTAAATGGCAAGGGGCTGAGGAGGACGCCATTCACCACGCTAAAGATGACAGTATTTGCGCCGATTCCCAAGGCGAGATTGATCACCGCGATCATTGCAAAGGCGGGAGTCTTGCGAAATTGCCGAAGAGCATAGCGAATGTCTGAGAGGAATGTTTCCATATTGGCCTCACTCGTAGCGCAACGCCACCATGGGATCGATCCGGGCCGCGCGCCACGCCGGCACGCTGCACGCGAGCACAGAAACGGCAGCGAGCAAGGCGCTTACGCCGAGATAGGTGAAGGGATCGAGACGCGAAACATTGAACAACATGGCTGCAATGGCCTGGCTCGCGACCGCGGCTCCTGCGAGGCCGAGTAAGATTCCGAGGCCGGTGAGCGTCATGCCTTGGCGCAAGATGAGCTCCAAGATGCTGCGACGCGAGGCGCCCAGCGCCGAACGTACTCCGAGTTCGCGTATCCTCTCGGTTACGCTGCCGGAAAGTACTCCATAGATGCCGGTCGCTGCGAGGGCCAGAGCGACCAAGCCAAAGGCTTCAAACAGGATGACGGCAAATCGCCGCTCCGCGGCAGACGCCGCCAGCAAATCGTCCATCAGTGCAACTCGTACGATGGGCAACTCTCGATCGCCCGACCAGATTGCATTCTTGATCGCGGGAACATAGGCTGCGGCGTTGCCGTGGGTCCGAACAACCAGAGAGAGCGTTGAGTCTGGCCAATTCCACTGCCTATTAGTGATGTACACCGCATTCGCATCGTTCAAACCGAGCGAAACCTGCTTGACGTCTCCGACTACGCCCACCACCGCGTAGGGCTCGCCGGTTGGGCTACCCACGTATACGCGTCTGCCGATCGGGTCTTCATTGGGAAATCTGCTTTTGGCCAAGGACTCGCTGATCACGATGACGGGCGGGGTATTCGTGGTATCGCGCTCGTCCAGAACGCGCCCACGCAGCAGGGGTATATCGATTGCCGAAAAATATCCGGCGCTCACCGCGTATCGAAATACGGGATAACTGACTTCTGGATTGTCTCCTACGAAGTGGGCGCCATATCCGTCAAAGTCGCCACTGAGCGGCAACTGGCTGGTAAATGCGGCGTTAGTTACACCTGGCACGCGGCGTACTGCGTCGAGCGCCTGGTCGAAAAAACGATGGCGTGCTTCGTCGTCGCCGTATCGGTGCCCGTAGGTTTGTACCTGCATGGTCAGCATGCCCGAACCGTTGAATCCGGGGGAGACGGCGAACAACCTTCGCAAGCTGTGAAGGAGAAGTCCCGCAGTGACCAGTAAGACCATGGCGACGGCTACTTCCGCTACGACGAAGATGCGGCGGGTGGCCTGGTGAGTCCCTGTAGTTCGTTGCGAACTCTGTTGCAGCGAATTCTGCAGGTCGCCGCGAGATGCGTGCCAGGCCGGAACCAACCCCACTACGAGCCCGATGAACATCGTGATACCGAAAGCAAAAAGGAATGCAGTGCCGTCCAGGTGAATGGCGTTAACTCGGGGTAGTCCGACTGGACTCAGGGCTACCAGCACCCGGATGCCGGCCTGGGCCACTGCCATACTCAAAACTCCGCCCAGGAAGAACAGCAACAAACTCTCCGTCACGAATTGACGGGTCAGGCGGAGCCGTGCGGCTCCCAGGGCGGCGCGCATCGCGATCTCCCCATGGCGCAGCGCACCCTGAGCCAGCATCAGGTTGGTGACGTTCACGCACGCAATGAGCAAAACCAGGAGCACCGCGCCGAAGACGGCCAGCAGTGCCGGTTTGATGCCGCGGGTAACATCATCCTGCAGCCGGTCGACAATCATGCCCTGTTGAAGGGATACAAAATTGGGGCGAGGGAATTCCTGTACCGGGGTCTTCGCAATCCATGCCAAGTCGCCTTGCGCCTGCTCGCGTCCGACGCCACCTCGCAGTCGGCCCACCATACGCAGATGGTGTCCCCACTCGCGCTCGTCGGGAGAAGAGACAGTTGCCGGGTTATATTGCAGAGTCGTCCACAGTTGCGCGGAGGGTGCGAGCACATCTTCGAACGCGCCCGGCATGACGCCGATCACGGTGAAGTCTTCGTCATTGAGCCTGATGCTGCGGCCGACGATCGTGGGGTCCCCGGCAAAGCGCCGCCGCCACAATCCGCTACTGAGGATGGCGACTCTTGGACCGTTGAATACGTCATCCGAAGGCTGGAAGTCGCGGCCCAATGTAGGCGCGATCCCCAGCACACGAAAATAGCCGGCGCTCACGCGTTGGCCCTCCAGGCGCTCCGGTTGATCTTCGGCCACCAGCGTGGGCTGCCACACTTTCATTACGGCGAGCGCTGCGAAGGAGCCGCTGCGCTCCGCCACCTCGCGATAAGTATGGAAAGCCTGCGGGATGCGGGATCCGTCTTCGCCCGCGTACCAGATCGTCATGATCTGATTGGCCTGCGGGTAGGGCAGCGGCTCGAAGAGGATAGGGTTGAGCGTGCTGAAGATCGCTGTGGTGCCGCCGATGCCCAGCGCCAGGATCAGAACGGCGGTGCAGGCGAAGGCAGGATTCTTACTCAGTTGGCGCCAGGCGTAGCGAACGTCTTGGAGCAGACCATTCACGCCTGCACATCCGCCATGAGTTTTTTCAGCTCTTCTTCGGCGACTACTTTGCCGTCAAACAGATGGACTTCTCGTTGCGCATGTTTGGCGAAGCGCGGGTCGTGGGTCACCATGCAGATCGTTGCGCCCTCTTTGTGAAGATCCGCGAGGAGTTCCATCACGGCTTCACCGTTGCGCGAATCAAGATTTCCGGTAGGCTCGTCCGCCAGGAGGATGGAAGGCTTCCCGCCCAACGCGCGCGCGACAGCCACGCGCTGCTGTTGACCGCCAGAGAGTTGTGAAGGGTAGTGCCGGACGCGATGCGCCATCCCTACGCGCTCGAGGGCTTCCATCACGCGACCTTTGCGTTCCGCGGAAGGCATTCTCTGGCGATAGGTCAAGGGTAGTTCGACGTTTTCGTAGACCGTGAGATCCCCGATCAAGTTGAAACTCTGGAAGATGAAACCGATTTCCTGATTGCGGATGCGAGCGCGCTCCGCGAAGTCGAGATTTTCGACGGGCTTGTTATTCAGGAAATAACGTCCACCCGTCGGCGTGTCGAGCAGTCCGATAATTGAGAGCAGGGTCGACTTCCCGCAGCCGGACGGGCCGGACATGGCGACATATTCGCCCTTGTTGACGGAAAGGTGCACGCCGGAAAGGGCGTGAGTCTCGATCTCATCGGTGTAGAAAACCTTCGTCATATCGGAAATCTGAATCAGGGATTGGCTAGCTTCAGTCATGAGTCCTCGCCTCGATTGGTAGTCGTTAGTTGTTATTCCTGGAGCCGAATGCGATCTGTGTTGTCCCAGCGCGACATATCGGAAAGCACGACTGTGTCGCCTTCGTGCAGTCCATCTACCACTTGAATCGAATTCACCGACGCGCGCCCTACCTTGACCGGAACGCGCACAGCGTCATGACCGTCGCCATCGAGCTTGAAAAGACTGATAGTGCTATTTTCCTGCCCGAAAGCGGGCCGTCCCACGTAGAGAACGTTATCCAAGCGCTCCAGGTCGATCGTGCCGTCCACACTCAGAGTTGTTGCGAGCGCCTTTGGGGAGTTCGCCTGTTAGTTTGACGTCGACGGTGACCGTTCCGTTTTGTACAGCCGGATCAACTCGCATGACCGAGCCGGAAATGACGCCGTTGTGGGTGTCGACGGACACCGGTTCGCCGGTCTGCACGTCGCGGGCCTGGGTCTCGGCCACTTTGAGTTCCGCCATCAGATGGTCCGGTTGCACCACCTTGGCCAGCATGGTTCCCGGGGAGACGTGTTCGCCGACGTGCAGCGGCAACTCCACCAAAACTCCCTCGATGCCGGCACGTACTTTCAAGGCGTCCAGTTGCTTCTGTTTCAGTTCGGCCAGAACCCGCATCTGGTCGACCTTGGCTTGCTGTTCGGCGAGTTGGGCGTCGATGGCCTTCTGGGTGCTTGCGAGCCGCTGGTCCTCAAGGTCGTTGCGAATAGTGAGTTCGTCCGACTTGCCCTTGGAATTCTTGTAGGCCATGCCCGAGATGACGCCGAGGTCGTACAAAGCCTTATCCGTGTTCGACTGCAGTTGCGCCTGGGAGTAGTCGGCCTTCACCGTGGCGGCGCCGGCCTTCTGGTTCATGAGATCGCTTTCGAGTTTCATGCGCTGGCTCTGGTACTCGGCTTCCGCGGCCTTCCACTGAAGGCGCGCGTCTACCGCCGACTGCTCCACTTGCGAATTGCTCATGTCCATAAGAATGGTGTCGGGCTTTACGACGGATCCGGGTAGCATGCGGATGCGTAAAACCGTGGCATCGGTCTCCGCGGGAATTTGCAGGACGGATTCCTGTGAAGGGAGGAGTATCCCGATCCCCCGGACCTGGCGGAGCATGGATCCGCGCTTCACGGAATCGGTCCAGACCGTGCCGCGCTCCACGGTTGGGGCGGCTGGTCTTAGTCGATACACGACCGCGGTCAGAGCGATCACAACAACCACGACCACTCCGGCGACAGCAATCTGGCGCTTACGTTTGCGTTCTTTAAACTCGGGACGAGCGATATCCATCGCAAGGTCTATCGCAACTACCGCACCATCCAGGCAAGTAGTGCAAATGACTGAAAAGAGGCGGGATGCTTCCCGAAGCTCACAATTGTTGAGGAGTCGAATGTCCGCGTGGGGATTCGACTGTCCATTGCCGGACAATAGCCGGCCGGAGTTGCCACCGAATTTGATGGGCGCTACTGCGCCGGTACGATCGGCAGGATCAGTATCGACGGATGCTGATCGTCGTGGAGAATCGTGTTCGTGGCCGGTACGAACTGTTGGGTGCGAGCACCTTCCACGCCGGAATTCATATTGCGATCAAAGCGAGGGAAGTTGCTGCTGCTGACCTCCAGGCGCAGGATGTGTCCTTTGCGGAAGACATTGCTGGTAGCCCACAAGTCGACCTTCAGCTTGTAGATTTGTCCTGGGTTAAGCCACTCAGGCTTCTCTTGCGAATCGCGGAAGCGCGCCCGCAGGATTCCCTCGGTCAGGTTCTGAGCAAAGCCGTTCGGCCACACATCTACCAATTTGGCAGTGAAGTCGGTATCGACAGCCGAGGATTTTGCGTAGAACTCGAAGCTGACGGGGCCGGTGACTTCGAGGTCCTGAGGCAACGGTGTGGTGGAGTAAACGAGGACGTCGTTGCGGGTCTCGACCGGTCGCTGGTCGCGTGGTCCCGGACCCAGGTGCGTCGAGTCACAGCAGAGAGGACCGCCAACGGTGGGCGCCGGGTTGGCAGGATCATAGACATACTGGTCCGCTGTTTCCGAGTGAGGAGCGGACGTCGATAGAGCGCCGTCACCGCGCAACGAATTTGCCTTGCCCGCCGAATGGAGAAAATATTTCGTGGAGACCGCTCGGGAAAGAGGCCAGTCGTCTTCAGAACGCCACTCATTCGCACCCAACACAAAGATCTTTACCGGTTTGCCGGCGAACTCGTTTTGCGCGTTCTTGAACAGGTAGTCATACCAGGGCAGTATGTAGTCGTCCGGGTCAGGGGTTGCCGCCGGCCCAAAGTCAACGTCTCCGATCTTGCGGCCGGATCCTGCATGTCCGCCAATGAAGACCAGCAGGCGTTGCCCGTGGCGTGCCGCTTCGGTCGCTGCATGCTCCTTCAGGCCCACGTAGTTGCGCAGGGAGCCGCCCAGAAAAATGTCATACCAGGCAGCTGTGGTGAGGACCGGCACGTTGATGTCGGAGAAATGATCTTCAATGGACACACTCTTCCAATAGTCGTCATAGTTAGGATGAGCCAGCCAGTCGAGAAAGTACGGGGCTAGAGACGAAGTGGACTCAGCTTCTGAGGGAGGGGGAATAAAGAGCTGGTAGCTGGTGAGCGGCAGTTTCCAAACTCCATTCATCGCGTTCGTGCTGCTTTGCACCTTGCGGTTCAGGGTGTCTTGGGCGAGTCCAGAAGTCCACGACTCATTGAACCACTGCTCGAAGGCGCCGCCCTGATAGGTCCATCCATCGTGATAATTGCTGGCCGTCACGTCAGGACAAATTCCCGCTAAATGCGGAGGGTGCGAGATGGCGGCCAACATTTGCGTCGCGCCGACGTAGGAACCGCCGAACATTCCGACCTTGCCATTCGAGTAAGGCAACGCCGCTGCCCACTCGATCGTGTCATATCCGTCGTTGGACTCGTGAATAAACGGATACCACTCGCCCTCGGAGGAGTAGCGTCCACGCACGTCCTGGATGATCACGACATATCCGTGAGCGGCCGCCTTCGGGCCGAAATCCTCGCCCTCTTTGTTATAAGGCGTGCGCTGAAGAAGGACGGGGAACTTTCCGTCGGCTTTGGGCCGGTAGATGTCAGCGCGCAGGACTATGCCGTCGCGCATCTTGACCTGCACGTTGTGTTCGATGGCGACGTCGTACTGCTCGGCCGCCCAGGAACTACCAAGAAGCAGGAAACAAAGGAATGCGAGTTGCGAGGAAGTCTTCATGCGGAGCCTCGATCATGAAACGGTAGTTTGAGGGGAACAGCCAATCATATACGTCTCACAAAAAACCAGAACAGGACCAAGTCCTGTTCTGGCGAGAATATCCGAACATCTAAGGAGGTTCTAGAAAGTAATTCTGAGCCGCAAGCGGATCGTGCGACGGCTGTCCACGCCCTCCTGGGAGAAGGTGGAATACGCACGTCCGAAATCAGGGTTCGGGGTGATATCGTCGGGAATCGTGGGTCCTACGAGCTGCAGGGTATTTGGATCCACGTGGATATTGAACCCGCCGAGATAAGCGAAGCTTCCGCCGCCTCCCGCGAAGTCCTCGTTGGGAGCTCGCAAGGGGTGATTGAAGAGATTATCGACGTCGGCGCCGAGATTGGCGATCACGCGTTCGCCGAAGTGAAAGTCCTTATGCAGGCCGAAGTTCACGCCCCAGGCGCCTGGCCCCCACAGGATGTTTCGTTGGGCCACCGCAGGATTCGTAAACACATCAGCGCCCATGGTGGGAGGAGCGAATGCGCTTGGGTCAAACAACTGGTCGCCAACATGGTGCTTGTAGTTCCCCACGACCAGCGGACGATAAGTGATGTAGTCGCTGAAGTCTCCCACTGCCTCCACGGACGTAACGGCGATATTGCCAGGAAGGGTTGAACCGTTCTGGCAGTTGTCGCAGGTCCAGAATGGAGTGAATGCAGTGCCGGTCTTGGCGAACATTTGGAAGGTGGTCTGCCAACCGCCAACCACGGCATCAGCCCATCGGGAGAGCGACGAACCGAAACTCCTGCCACGGCCTACTGGAAGGTCATAGACCCCGTAGAGCACGAAACGATGTCGAGATGCCCAGGAGTCCTGGCCGTAGTCGCGTTCTGGATTGAATGGATCATAAGCAACGCCACCGAGGCTCGAGTTGCCAGAATCCAGACCAGTGGATTTCTGGTCCAGGTAAGTGTAGGAGGCACTGAGCATCAATCCCTTGTTATAGCGATGCTCGAACTGAGTCTGGAAGGCAGTCGATTGACTGTGGCCAAAGTTTCCGAAGCTCATGAGGTAGTCGCCGAGCGACGGATATGCCAGGCGCGCCAGGTCGGCCGGAGAAGGCAAGCAATCTCCGTCATCAACATTGCAAGCTGTGACGCCATCGCCGATGGTGGTATCCCAGCCCACATTGTTGGGTCGGATTTCGTTGAGGTCTTTTCCGGCAATTAGCCCACGTGCGGTCGACCCGATATAAGAGAAGCGAACGGAAGTTCTTAGAGCAATTTCACGCTCGAATGTCAGGTTGTACTGCTGGACAAGAGGCTGGTGCAGGGTGACTGGCACAGCATTGATCGAGGGAGCGCCGGTCAAGGAATTGGTGTCGAGCGCGCCGCCGGTCAGAGGAGTGGGCCATGGCGACAGCGGTACTCCTTGATCTCCACGGTTTACTAACGCCTGGTTAAACGCGTTGGTGGAAAGCGGATCGCGAATTCCCTGGGCAGCCGAAGTGGGGAAGTACACTCCGTACCCGCCCCGGATCACAGATTTTGGTGTCACCTGCCAGGCCACTCCAACGCGAGGAGCGAAGTTGTTTTTGTCCGTCCGCACCAAACCGCGCCCGATTCCCAGTCCGGCCTGCCCGGCCGTCACTAGCGGAAGCAGATTTGGAATTCGCGGATCCAGATACTGGACTGCATTCTGCGATGGAACGATGAACCGGCCAGTATTGTTGGAGTAGGTCGGATCGAAGTTGAGCATGATGTCGTTTTTGTCCACATAGGGCGAGACGATCTCATACCGCAACCCGAGGTTTAAGGTCAGCTTCGAATTGAATCTCCAATCATCCTGGAAAAAGTAGCCCTGCTCCCAGTTGTGAACATTCATCGGTGGGCGCGGCTTGGTGATGTAGGTGATCGTGGTCGGCGGCAATCCCAGCAAGAATTCAGCGAACGGATCCGTTTTGGCGCCGCCACAGGGGCCAGCACAGGCGGTGGGATTCGTATAAGTCATCGTCCCGCGAGGATTCCCGCGGCCGGATGCGAAACCATCCAACCCTACGTTGCGGACGTAGTCGGCGCCCATTTTGAGATTGTGATTCTTGATGACCCAGGTCAACGTGTCACCAAAAGTGGTTGGGTACTGGCTCTGCTCGCGTTCCGTATTCCGCCCACCGGAACCGAAGGCGACGAAGTTACTTCCATAGCTGATTTGGGTGTGACCATGAGTGCTGAGTTGATCCTGGCCAACCACGGCTGCGTAGGCATCAATGGCGCTGGAGTCGAGGCCAATGCTCGACAGGAATCCTTGCAGGGTGGTGTTGCTGTGCAACAAGTTGTGTTCGCGATTGAACCCTCCACGGGCTTCGTTGATCAAATTGTTGCGAATCGTGCGCAGATAAGAGACTGACAGAGTGTTGTCGCGGATATCGGTTTGCCGTAGACCAAGTCCGGTGAACGGCGAGACCACTGACGAACCTGTACCGACGCTGGACTGCGCTTCGTAAACCGCATAGATGCGGTCCCGGTCACCGAAATCATGATCTACCCGGAATGTGCCCAGGTCGCGCGTTGTGCCCCCGGGGAGCAGAGTCTGAAAAAGATCCTGGATCCGTCCGTTGCTTGTATTTATTGCAACGGATGGGCTGATCTTTGGAAAATAGGTGCCAATCAACTGCTGCACGTTGGGATCTAACAGGCGCGAAGGCACGGTGACAAATTGCTGGCCCAGTCCTTGGTAAGTATCATCCGCTATTTCCTGAGCACTCAGAGTTACTCCCGCCGGTACGTCCGGCAGCAGACCGGGATTGGGACTCGCGTTGTTGATCAACGGGGAGAAATCGCCCGTCCAGAAAGCCGGATGGGGCAATTTGTTGTTGGAAACACCTATAGGAGATCGCGAGTAATTCCGCTCGTAGGAGGTGAAGAACCAGGTCTTCTTCAGACCCGGAATCGGCCCACCCAAGGACCCTCCTACGTCATTGTAGTTGAAATAAGGGGTAGGGTATTTACTGAGGAATTGCGTCGGCACGAAGTTTTCCATGCCTTGCTTGTCCTGGATCTGCAACCCGGCCAGCGCGGAATTCTTGTTGTTATAGAACGCTGAGCCATGAAACTGCGATGTGCCACGCTTCGTCGTGATGCGGATATTGGATATTCCGGCATATTCAGCGCTGAAATCATTAGAGAGCACATTCACTTCAGCAACCGCTTCGAGCGAAGGCTCGGCGGTAGTCGGTTCGCCGAAAATAGTGTTGGTGGCCCGCTGCCCGTCCAGGCTGAAGTTGGCGCCATAACTCTGAAATCCGAGGAACTTGTACGTTCCTGCATCAGACGCTTGCGTAATATTCGGGTTCAGATAGAGAAATGAGTACACGTCACGGCTATCACGCGGAAGATCGATGACCTCGCGATTGGTGATAGTGTCAGAGATAGTCTGATCCGACGTGTTGATCGTGGCCGCCTCGGCAGTCACGACGACCTTCTCGGAGGTGGTCGATACTTTAAGAACCGCATTCGCCTCCACGACATCGCTGCCAGTGATTCGAATGCCGGTGATGTCCGCCGTACTCATTCCCGCGGCGGTAATCGTGACCTTGTAGGCTCCTGAGGGCAGTCCGAACAACTGGTATCCTCCCGTGGAATTGGTGTTCGCAATGCGGGGAGTGTTCGTGGCCAGATCCACAATGGTCACGCTCGCGTTGGCGACGACCGCACCACTCGAGTCGGTGACCGTTCCGCGGATGGTTCCGAGGTCAGTTCCTTGTCCCAGAACAAAAACGTTACCGCAAATGGCGAATGTGATCAGGGCAAAACAGACGAGAGCGAGACGCAGCTTCATAGATACACTCCGTGATAGGGCGAGAAAGTTCGGGCAACCCGGACTTTTATCACAAAACGAAACGAAACGCAAGGAAAGAAGAAGCAAAAAAGAAGGTAATAGGAAAGTAATAGCAAGCGAACGCCAGAATATAGTTTGACCGACGACCGGCAGCCACATACACTCAGGTTGTTCCATGGCACATTCCAAGAGCCCACAGCTGTTGGCCGAGGGCCGGCGCCGCAAGATACTGGAATTGGTCGAGCAGTTTGGGCAGGTGACCATTCAGGAGGTTGTGAAACGGTTTGCAGTTTCGGCCGTGACTGCGCGCGGCGACCTGGATGCTCTCTCTGCAAACGGCGTAGTTCTGCGCTCCCATGGAGGCGCGGTTCGGTACGAAGCGGCACAAGACTATCCGCTTAAATTAAAGGCAACGCTACACCGCGCGGAGAAAGCACGGATCGGGCAAGCCGCCGCCCAACTCGTGCAGCCGAACGAAACCATCATTCTGGATTCCGGAACAACCACTGCCGAAATCGCCAAGGCCCTGAAGCGCGCCCGGATGAAGCTTTCCGTCATTACCAGCGCGCTCAATATCGCCAACGAACTGGCCGATGCTGGCGATATCTCGCTGTTCATGCTGGGCGGCCTCTTGCGTACCGTCTCTTATTCTTTCGTCGGGCCTCAGGCTGAAGCGATGCTCCGCGAACTGCACGCCGACCGTTTGTTTCTGGCCGTGGACGGTCTCCACCCTGAAGCGGGCCCCTTTACGCCGGATGTGCTGGAAGCACAGCTTAACGGGCTAATGATGAACGTTGCTAGAGAAGTCACGGTGGTCGCTGATTCCACTAAACTGGGGCGGCGCAGCCTCTTCCGCATTGGTCCGATCGAGAATGTGCACCGGGTGATCACGGACGTCCATGCGCCGGAGGAGTTTACCGATGCTTTGCGCGCGAAGGGTGTGGAAGTCATCCTGGTCTGAACCCTCCCCAGAATTCCAGAATCATTGAGCTCAGTAACTATGGCGCAGAACGACGGAGCGCGGATCCGTGCTGGGCGGCTTCTCCATGCGATCCGCCAGATCGAAGGTGGACTGAACTGAGGGGAATATGTCTTCGATAGAAGGCCGCGGTCGTCGCGAGTGATGCAGGGCGTCGGCCAGTTCTTCAACTTCGCCATAAAAGCCAAAAATCACATCTTCGGGCCCATCTGCGAATTCCTCGCGCACCAGTTGATTCTGCTGGTAGCAGCGCAAGAGCCGCTGCGGGCCGAACGGGCTGGTGACGATGGCCCGAAAACCGTCTCCTATTAACTCGTAAGTTTCTTCCGCAACGCCTGCAGTGGGCAGGATGTCGATGCGCGCCATCATTCCACTTTCGAATCGAATATCGATGGCATACCAATGCGGATTGGCCGGCGGCAATGCTCCCATTTTGAGCGCCGCGAATTCTCCGCCGATAAATCGAACCGTATCCACCGCATGAATAGCGGTGAAGCGCAGAAATTCGGGCTCGGAGCGTTCGTGCCGGAGCATGGTAGCTCTCACATAGCGCAACGTACCTGCGGTTCTGGTCCACTCCAGCGCGCGATTGAGCAGCGGCATAAAACGCCGATTTACCGAGACCATGTTGGGCGTTTTAGTGGAGCGGGACGTTTCCAGCAGTTTCTGGACTTGAGCGATCGTCGGACCGAGCGGTTTCTCGACGACACAGGGTATGTTCCTGCTCAGCAGGCGAATGCCAACTTCAGGGATCAGATCGACTGGCACCACTGCAATGCATACATCGAGATTTTCTTTCGCGATCATGTCGCCGATGTCGGCATAGCCGTGAATGAAGCCGTATTTCTGGCAGAACATCTGTGCGCGGTCACGCTGCAGATCGCAGGCTGACGCAAGGGTGAGCGATCCCGGATGTGCCGCAGAATAACGGCCCAAAGGAACAGCATGGCCGATTTCGGAATGTTCGCCACAGCCGATCAGGCCGATCCGGATACTCATGGTTGCGAGTCTAGCCCAACCGGGAGGAGCGCGCTAGCTGGCCGCACTCGATATTCTGACTTGCATCACAGTCCTATAATTCCCATCTTATGACCCCGAATGGAAATCGCAGGAGCGTGAATTCATTTTTTCCGTGGAACGTTATGAGGATTCATTCCGCAACCCGGGCTGTCCTGCTGTTCCTTCTTTGTGGAATCGCTGCCGGTGCGACTCAACCGTTGGCTAGGCCGCGACTGTTGATTGGGCAAGACGATCCCTTCACAGGATTCACGATTCTACGGGCGCGATACGCGGCTGGCCTGCGTCCGTCGGATGACCTCGCGGGCCAGGCGCTCACTTATTTGCTCACTGGTGACGAGGCATTCGCCCGGCGCGCGCTGGACGAGATGAGGCGGACGCATCCACCGCAGCAAGTAGGGTCGCGCACCTATATGGACTATGTGCGCTGGTCGCTGGCCTTCGACTGGCTGTACAACAACAAGCAGTTTGACAGCGCGTTGAAAGATCGAATCGCCGGAGAATTGCTGGATGCCGCTGAGCGCATGTTTCACGATCCGGCACTCGCCGAACCTTCGGGGGTGATGTACCACAACTACAGCGTGCGCTTTTTGACATTGGCAACGTTCGCGCTGACGGCGATTGAGGGGCATCCGTCGACGGAAGTGCGGGCGGCACCCTTGCGCGAGCGGGCACGCCGGTCTCTCGACAATGTGCTCGACGTCAGCCAGTTCGTGACGCCCGATGGTGGCTACCACGAATCGATGGACTACCAGCGCATTACGTTCCTGCCGATGGCCTTGCTGGCGGAACTCCGCCGCACGACCAGCGGAGACGACCCCGCGCGCCGCTTCACGGCCTACCAGCACTACAGCGATACGTACCTCTACAAGACTCTTCCGGATGGGACGACCTCGCGCCGCGGCGATCACGAGTGGCCCTATTTTCTCGAGCAGGACAATGATGTGCTGGGATACATCGTCAACCGTTTCAAAGATCCTTACGCCGCCTGGATGCTGCGCAAGAGCGGCTGGCCCTCATCGCCGAAGTGGTATATCCCTATCCTGCAATTTCTGTGGGACGATCCTCAGGTTTCGCCGCGTGATCCCGCTCTCGCCAGCGACGTCGAATTGTCGCGGCAACATTTATTCCGCGGGATCGGCGACATCGTGATGCGCAACGGATGGGGGCCGAACTCGACGTGGATCGAGTTCACTTCCGGCGGATACTTCGCGAAACATCAGCACCTGGATCAAAACCAGTTCACGATTTTCCACAAAGGCTATCTCGCGATCGACAGCGCGGCGGACTACACCGAAACGGAGAGTCCCAACTATCTCAACTACTATCGCCGCACGATTGCGCATAACACTATGTTGATCTACAAGCCGGGCGAGCCCTTCTTCTGGGCCGAAAACATTTGGCCAGCCGCGAATGACGGCGGACAGCGCATGGATTCTTCGCGCTACTGGAACACCATTCGCAACGTCGACGACTGGGAACGCACGCGCGATTTGTGGGATCTGGCGCGAATGGGGGCCACCGATTACGTTCCGAACGAATTTCAATATGCGCGTGGCGATGCCACCCACGCCTATAGCGCTTCTAAGCTGGATTTGTACACGCGGGAACTGCTTTATCTCCAACAAAGCAACGTGCTGGTGATTTTTGATCGCGTGCGCAGCAAAGATCCCTCCTATAAGAAAGTTTGGCTTTTGCATGGAGTGAATGAGCCGGCTGTCAATGCGAAAGATCAGGCTCGCGATGAAGGCCATGGGGGCACGGCATATTCCAAGGCCGAGGACTTTACTTTTGAAGACGGCGGCGGACGCCTGCTGGTGCACACGCTGTTGCCGAAGGAACACGAGACGGTCAAGCGCGGCGGCCCGGGATGGGAGTTCTGGACGCCCGGCGACGAATTTGGTGGCGCGTGGGGCAGCGGGAAAAACTGGCCGATTGAAGACGCGAAAGGTGGGCCTCTGCCCGACGATCCTTATCTGAAGAAGATGTGGCTGACTTTTTGGGGAGACGATCTCCAGAAGATTTCGCCCTCCAACATGCGGCACGTAGTGCCGGGATCATGGCGTGTGGAAATTACACCGTCCAAGCCGAGTGCGGATGATCTTTTTTTGAATGTGCTGGAGATTGGCGACAAGGGCGATCCGAAAAATCTGCGCGTTGAACTGGCGGACGGCAGCAATCTCATGGGTGCCGTGATTGAAGGCCAGGCCCTCACTTTATTTGCCACCGCTGAGTTGCCCGTCCTGAGTGGCGAAGTCACCATTCCTGACGTCGAGACCGAAATGCTGATCGCGACCGGACTCAAGCCTGAATCGAAATACGAACTGGAACTTACCGGAGGCAAAACGAAAACCTGGGGCGGGGGATTATTTCAGGGAGTGCATCTTTGGGGAACAACGGCGGATACCGATCGAGCTGGGGTATTGCGGATTCCGTTCAAGGGGCACAAGGACGCGCGCTTGCGCTTGCACCTGCTTCAATGACTCGAACCGGAAGGCTTGGGGACCGAAAACGCTTGTGCTTGTGGTTAGAGAGACGTTGCAAGCAAACGTCTCTACGGAGCGGATCCCAAGACTTAGACGCCTTTTCTCCAGCCTCGATCATCGTCTTTTCTTACTTCGATCGTGATCGATCCATCGGGATTGAGTGGCTGCTCGCAAGCCCATGCGACCGGTTTCAGTACCCCAGGACGAATTTCCAACTCCGCCGAGAGATGTACTGGTCCAACATGTTCCTTGGGCAGGAAAAACGATGCGAGCCGAATGCCTCCGCCCACGGGAAGTCCGGGATCGAGCGTGCCGCGAAGCTTGAGTCCTCCGTCGGGACTAGACACTTGCAGCCAGAGTAAACCCGGGACGCCGGCGACGCCGCGATTGGAGACGGCGATAATCAACTCCGCGGTGCCATGCCGCTTGCGTTGCCAGACCCACGACGGTCGCAGCCGGTAGCCAAGATTGGTCCGCAGCCGCTCAAATCCGCGCGGATAAACTTCGTTGTAGCGCGCAAGGTTGGCGGATTCCGTCCAGAGCGCCCAGTAATTGGTCCGCAGGTCGAGAGTGTGCAGCATGTAATTTTCCAGCTCATTCACGCCGTTCGCGTCTTTGGATATTTTTGACACGTCGGATTGCCGGTAACGCCCATCCTCGAGGATCGCCGCCAGCCACGGTGGGCGATTGGCCAATTGATCGATCTGGATTGGTTCTTCGGTAATGATGCTGTCGGAGCGGAGCCATGCACCCGCGCTCATCGCCATGGCAAGCGTCTTGCGATTGCCTACGTTGCTGATGTCCGGCTGCGTGTTGAACGCCAGCGGAGTCTTCTTCCAGGTCTCTAGCTGGAGGTTTGTCATTTCGACAAACGTACGTTCCGCCGTCGGGTAATCCGGAAAGGGATTGGGATGATCGCTGGTGTGTCCTTCGCCCCAGAAGCCGTACTGCATTACATCCATCCATTCGATCAGTGGGTTCCCGTCGAACTCGGCTGCCAACAGACCGTTGAGTTCGGCGAAGGCCCTTTGAAATTCCGGATGGTCATATCGAGGTTCAACATACTCAGCGGTGCCGTGGGGGATACGGCCGATCTTTACCATGGGGATCCGCGAGCGTAGAAATTCCGGGAGAGAAATCTGTTCCGGCTGAAAGTTTGGACTGGATAGCTGCACCCGAAATGCAACTCGCAATCCGTGCCGCTTGGCGGCATCGAGGGTGAGTTTCCAAACCGGATCCAGGTCCAGTCTTCCCGGCCTCGATTGGACGTTGCGCCAGTCACACCGGATGTAGAGCACATCAACAAACGGCAGGCTGGACATGTTTTCGACGTGCTGTTCGAGAGTCTCGCGCCCGGCGCGCGCGGCGAGTGACGGTCCACCTTCTTCCCACGTGTACCCGACCAGCCCCAGTCCGGGATTGCGCAGAGGTTTTTCGGACGGCGTTGTAAATAGCGCCGTCAGCCAACCTTCGTCCTGATCGATATCGAACGGACCTTGTTCGAGCCGGTCGCGAGAGGGAATAGCCGAACTGAACTTTTGGTTTCCGAATCCTTGCGCCACCCCGCTCACAGGCGCCAGTACGGCCAGCGCAGCTGCGCCTTTTAGCAAGCTTCTTCTTTCCATTTGGAGTAACCGCCACTTTGCGGTTGACATTCTTGCGGCTTTGCCGGAAAGTGGTGAAGCAAAGATAACGAAAGTAAAAGAAAGAATCAAATGGTAAACGTTAGGTCTCGGTTGATTCTCTTCTTCTGCCTCCTCCTCAGCAGCGCCGCTGCGTTCGCGGTCCGTCCCGGGGACTTCAAAGTTCTCGGTCCCGGTGGCGGCGGGGCGATGTTCAATCCGACGATTAGCCCCCACGATCCGAATACGGTTCTGATCTCTTGCGACATGTCGGGCTCTTACATTACTCACGACGGCGGGCAGTCGTGGCGCATGTTCAACCTGCGCGGGGTGGTTCAATTCTTTGTCTTCGACCCTCTCGATCCGAAAGTGATGTATGCGCAGGCGACCGGACTGTGGCGCAGCACGGACGCGGGCGAAACCTGGAACCTCGTGCATCCCAGTCCCGGAAGCATCAAAACAATCGTGATGCGGTCGGATCATTCCGACGAGGTGCTGGTTAGCGATTCGGACGCCATGGGTTTGATTTCCGCTCTCGCGGTTGACCCTGCCGATTCAAAGACGCTTTATGCTGCCGGAGACAAGGATCACAAAGCGTTGTTCGTGTCGCGCGATTGGGGAAAGAGCTGGGTCAAGCAGGATGACTTGCCGGAGACGCCTCACCGCATCTGGGTGGACGCGAAGTCGCCGAAAGATTCTCGTACTCTGTACGTTGCGGGGCAGCATACGATTGCGATGAAAGACGCTTCCGGGTTGCACTCGCTCACAACTCCTCAATCCGCAACCTTGACGGATATTTCCGCGGGCTTCACTTCGGATTCGCAGCCGATCTTCTACGGAGTTTCAAAGGCTGCCGCTTATGTTTCGCGGGACGGTGCTCGCACCTGGACGCTGATCTCGCTGCCCGGTTCTGGGGCTAAAATCCGAGCAATCGCAACCAGCAGGCAAGACGGAAGAGTTGCGTATCTTTCTTACAGCGAATTGTTAATGGACGGAAAGAAGTGGCTGGGAGTTGCGAAGACTGAGAACGCGGGAGACTCCTGGCAACTTGTCTGGAAAGAATCTGACAGCGCTGCTCCCAATGTGCACGATGCCTGGATTACTCCGCGCTTAGGGGTGACCTGGGGGGAAAACCCGCTGGCACTCGGGGTCGCAGATCAGGACCCGAACCTGGCCTACGGAACCGACCTGGGTCGGACGATGAAGACCAGCGATGGCGGAACCAGTTGGTGGGCGGCGTACTCACGCAAGGTTCCTTCGGGGGAGTGGGTCAGCACCGGACTTGATGTCACGAATGTCTACGGCATTCACTTTGATCCCTTCGACCCTAAGCGGCAGTTTCTTAGCTATACGGATATCGGTCTCTTCCGTAGCGAAGATGGCGGGGCCAGTTGGCAAAGCTCCAATCTCGGCGTTCCTTCAGATTGGGCCAATACGACGTACTGGGTGGCGTTTGACCCCAAGATTCGCGGGCGGATGTGGAGTGTCAACAGCTATACGCACGATCTACCGCGGCCGAAGATGTGGCGACATGAGGATCCGGCGCGCTTCAAAGGTGGAGTCTGCATCAGCGACGACGGCGGCAAAACCTGGCGGAAGTCGAACACCGGGATGGATGAGACGGGCGCAACTCATATTCTGCTCGACCCCAATAGTCCTGTGGATTCCCGCGTTTTGTACGTTGCCGGCTTTGGCCGAGGCGTTTACAAGAGCAGCGACGGCGGCAAGAGTTGGTCTCTGAAAATCCAGGGGATCACTCAGAAGCAACCCTTCGCCTGGCGCTTGACGCTGGCTGCTGACGGCACGCTGTATGTTGTGATCGCGCGCCGCTCGGAAGACGGAAGTATCGGAAATGCCGGCGACGGCGCGCTGTACCGTTCAAAAGATGGGGCCGATCATTGGGAGTCCATCGTTTTGCCGGAGGGCGTCAACGGGCCCAACGCGCTGACCGTCGACTCCAAGTCTCCACAGCGGCTGTACCTTTCAGCCTGGGCGCGCGCCTCTGGCACACACGGTGATGGAGGTGGCATCTTCTTATCGGAGGATGGCGGAAAAAACTGGCGTCAGATTTTCGATCGAGACCGGCACGTATATGACGTCACCACCGATCCCAATGACGCGAATGTCTTATATGCCTCCGGATTCGAGTCATCCGCTTGGCGTTCGCAAGACCGCGGAGAGCATTGGACGCGCATCCCTGGCTTTAACTTCAAATGGTCGTACCGGGTGATTTCTGACCCGTCCGACCGCAACAAAATCTACGTGACAACGTTCGGAGGCAGTCTCTGGCACGGCTCCTTGCTTGGTCGCGATGAGCCCGTAGACATCGCGACGCCGGAACTGCAGCCCGGGCGGGAATGAACGAGGTTTTTGTAAGGCATCCCTGCCTGTCGCTTGCCGCGCAGTGAAAAGGGTCTCTCGTGTTCAGCACAACAGTTGCGCTGTCTGATTGGTTCCGCGACGTTTGTGATCGCCAGCCGGAGGCTGCCCGTCTCTTCGGCGCGCCCGAAGAAGAGCAGAGGCGGCGTGGCTACTTCCACACTCTGCGAGAAATTCTGCAGCAGCCTTTCAGCTGGATGCACACGGCAGAACGTCTCGCAGGGTTTGCTCCGGAGTTGCGTCCGGTGGTGGCCGACATCCAGAACCTCGTTTTGACCGGCTCGGGTAGTTCGGAGTACGCCGGCCACTGCGTCCGCATGGCTCTGCAGAGCCAGCTTGGGGTGAATGCGCTGGCCTTAGGCGGGGGCGTTCTGCTTACTCATTCCGGCAAAGCCCTGCCGCCGGGACGTCCGGCTCTGCTAGTTTCGCTGGCGCGATCGGGGGACAGTCCGGAGAGCGTGGGGGCAGTGTCCTTGCTGCTCGAGAGCGAGCCAGAAATCCGCCACTTGGTGTTGACCTGCAACGCCGCGGGCAAGCTGGCTACGAATTTTCGAAACGATTCCCGCGTTCATGTAGTCACGCTGCATGACGGAACGAATGACCGCAGCCTGGTCATGACCAGCAGTTTCACCAACCTCGTGATGGCGGCTCAATTTTTGGGATATCTGCACAATCCGGAACTCTACCAATCGCGTTGTCGGACGGTCAGCAGTATCGTTAGCCAACTTCTAGAAAGGCAATTCGGCGCGCTGGCCGAGGTCGCCGCTTTGGACTTCAAACGATCGGTGTTCCTGGCAAGCGGTTCACGCTTTGGAGCGGCCATGGAAGGTTCGCTCAAGATGTTGGAAATGACTTCTGGCCGAGTCAGCGCCATGTGCGAAACCTATCTGGGCTTTCGACACGGGCCCATGAGCTACGTGCATGACGACACGCTGGTAGTCTGCTTTCTCTCTTGCGATCCCACCGTCAGAGCCTACGAATGTGACCTCATCCGCGAACTCGACCAAAAAAATCTAGGAATGCTGAAGGTGATTGTCGGAGACGATATTCCAGCCGACTTATTGCGAGAGCAGGATGTTGAAATCGCGTGTCCCGGGTTGGCTGAACTCGGTGACGACATCGCACCATTAGTCGACGTGGTCGTGGCCCAACTACTCGGATTCTTCCGCTGCATGCAGGTAGGGCTGCGTCCGGATTCGCCCTCGGAGGGTGGAATCATTAACCGCGTCGTGCAAAGTTTCAACCTGCATTTTCCCGCTACATCCCCAACGAACGGATCAGGAGACGATCAGTGATAAACCGCAGACGATGGCTGCAGGCTCTAGGGCTTGCGCTAGGAGCCTCCGCGCGACCTCGAAGTGTGGGCGCCTTGGCTCGCTCGCAAGAGGATACGAAACCCCAACCGGCTTCTTCAGGCTCGCCCTTGCCATTGGTTGATTACGAGCCCAAGAGCATGCTGAAGGTACGGGAAACACGCGTCGAACGCGCGCGGTTTCCGGTCATCGATGTCCATACCCACATCTCGGTGTCCGCAAAATCTGACAATGGAGTGGATGTCGGCGCCCAACGCACGTATCTTGGCCAGCCGAACGAACTGCTTGCTGTCATGGATCGCAAGAACCTGCGTACCTTGGTGAACCTGACCGGTGGATTTGAAGATGGCCTGACCGATGTAATTGCCAAGTACGATAAGGCCTTTCCGGGCCGGTTCTTCAGTTTTGCCGAGCCTTCTTACTCCCGCTTCCTCGAGCCGAATTATCCCCGCATGCAAGCCGAAGCTATCGCACAAGCGCATCAGGCGGGGGCGAAGGGACTGAAGATACTAAAGACTCTCGGTCTCTACCTGCGGGAAAACATCAGCTCGGGCAAGTTGGTGAAGATTGACGATCCGCGCTTCGATCCCATGTGGGATGCCTGCGGCCAGTTGAATATGCCGGTCGCAATCCACGTGTCCGATCCAGTCGCCTTTTTCACGCCGACCGATCGCTTCAATGAGCGCTACGAGGAACTCAACAATCATCCCGACTGGTCGTTTTACGGGCATGATTTTCCCAGCAATGCGGAATTGCTGGAGGCGCGGAATCGCGTGATGGCGCGGCATCCCAAAACGCAGTTCGTGGTCTTGCATGTGGGCAATTTCGCCGAGGATCTCGGCAATGTTTCCGAGAATCTCGATCGCTACCCGAACATGAGTGTTGAACTTGCAGCTCGCATCGGGGAATTAGGCCGCCAGCCGCGTACATCCCGCCGTTTCTTCGATCGCTATCAGGACCGTATCATGTTCGGCACCGATGCCACACCGCACGGTGACGAAACTCCGCAGCAGGTGTTCAACGACAAGCTGTACGAGATTTACTTCCGGTTCCTTGAAACCGACGACGAATACTTCGACTACGCTCCGGCCAAGGTGCCTCCCCAGGGCCGCTGGAAAATCTACGGCATCAGCTTGCCGGAACCAATCCTGAAGAAGGTTTACAACCAGAATGCAGCCCGCCTACTGCGGATCGCCTTATGATGCATCTCAAATTGCTCGCAGTTTCTCTGCTGGTAGCGTCGTCTGTTGCCACGGCCCAAGTGAAAGTCTGGCAAGGTACTCTCACGCTGCCGACCTATGAAGAAGGTCTGCCGGATCCGAATCCACCGTTTGACCAATACGCGAACAACCGCTTCAACTATCCGTACACGCTCCGGCACAATGTGACCGATCACCGCACCGATCATGCCTGGCGGGCGATATTTCTAGAGAATGAGTACCTGAAGTGTTCCGTGTTGCCCGACATTGGCGGGCACCTTTACACCTGCACGGACAAGATCAGCGGGAAGCCGATTTTTTACGAGAATCCGTCCATCAAGAAGGCGGACGTGTCTTATCGAGGCGCCTGGGCAGCCTTTGGGATCGAATTCAACTTTCCGGTTTCACATAACTGGGTCACTGTCTCCCCCGTCGATTTTGCCTGGGGGAAAAGGGATGATGGCAGCGCCTTCGCGCAGGTGGGAAGCATCGATCGGGTATACGGAATGCAGTGGACGGTGGAGCTGGTACTGCGGCCCGGTTCCACGCTACTCGAAGAACGAGTCACCCTCAACAATCGCAGCGACGTGCGGCACCGTTTCTACTGGTGGAACAATGCTGGTATCCAGGTCTGGGACGACACGCGAATTCAATATCCCATGCGCTTCGCAGCCAGCCACGGTTTCCGCGACATCCAGCCCTGGCCGGTGGAAACAGACGGCAACGATCTCAGCATCATCAAGAATCACACCAAGGGTCCGGTGTCGATGTTCGTGCATGGCAGTCGTGAGCCGTTTATGGGCGTTTGGAATCCTCATACCAACACCGGGACAGTTCACTATGCGGATTACGCGCAACTTCCAGCCAAGAAGATCTGGTCATGGGGAGTCGATCCAGACGGACTGGATTGGCGCAAGGCACTCTCCGACAACGACAGCGCCTACGTCGAAGTTCAGGCCGGCCTGTTCCGAAATCAGGAGACCTACGCGTTCCTCGAGCCCCGGCAGACGATTAGATTTTCTGAGTTCTGGATGCCGGTGCGCGATATCGGCGGAATCGCGCGGGCGAATCTTACGGGCGTGGTGAATTTGAGCCGGCGCGGAACGGCGCTGATGGTTGGTCTCAACGTGAACCAGGCATTTGCCGGCGCGACGCTGCGCATTGCGGCGGGAGATCAGAAAACATTTGAAGAGAAAGCTGATCTCATGCCGCAGCGGACTTGGACGCATGAGATCGCCAATGCTGACCCGCAACGGAAGTACACATTTGAACTTCGCGACGACAAAGGGACGGTCCTTCTGCGGCAGACGGAAGGCGAGTACGACTGGACACCTGCCGAAGAAATCCATGTTGGCCCGCAGCCCACTTATCACGTACCGGATCCCGACAAGCGTACTGAGGACGATTGGATCCAGCTGGGAAATGACGACGAGCTCAACGGCAGAGTTCTGGCAGCGTTGCAAACTTATCAGGAGACGCTGGAAAAGTTCCCGGAAAGCTTCGCGGCGCGCAAAGCTGCCGGACGTTTGAGTGCCACGTTGCTGCGGTACACAGAGGCCAAGAAATATCTGGAGCCGGTCTACGCCCGCGATACCTCCGACGCAGAAATTTCCTACTACCTCGGCATTGCTTACGATGGTCTGGGCCAGAGGCGGGAGGCCCGTGAATCGTTCGAAGCAGCCTCGCGCCTGCCGCAATTCCGCGCTGCCGCAGGATTGCGATTAGCCGAGCTTTGGGCTCGCGAAGGAAATCTACAGAAGGCAGAGTCTTACCTTCGCGACGCCGCCCAATCAGCTCCGGACGATTTGCGGACGGCCGAAGAGCTGACTGCCATACTGCGAGCCGAAGGCAAGAACGAAGAATCGCACCACCTTGCCCAGGACTGGCTCGCCCGATTTCCGCAGCGTTACTTTCTGCTCGAGCAGGTCGGCAAGCCCGATTCGGCGCACCTGGCCGATGATGCCGAGCGCGTCTTGAATGTCGCCGCCGAGTATATCCGGCTCGGTTTGTATGCGCAGGCGCTCGAGGTTCTATCTCGCACTTATCCAGCGGCGGTTGCCGACGAAACTGAACCCGGCGCGCTTCCTCCGTCAGTACATCCGATGGTCGCCTATTACCGCGGGTATTGTCATGAAAAGTTAGGCCAGCTGGCCTCTGCTGACTTCAGCGCAGCTGCCAAGTTTTCGAACGCGTATGTGTTTCCCAGCCGTGCAGAAGACCTCGAAGTGCTGAACTCGGCTGTGCACGCGAATCCGCAGGACGCAAGCGCTCACTACTTTCTGGGCACACTCTATTTTTCACGTGGACTGACCGACGAAGCTCTCTCGGAATGGGAGCAGGCCCGCAAGGTCAATCCGCAGATTCCAGTTTTGCACGCCAGCCTGGGACGCGCTTTGCTGCATGTAAAGAACAATCCCGAGCAAGCGTTGGCAGTATTCAAGGAGGGCATCCGGGTCGATCCATCGAACGTTGAACTCTATACCGGAATTGATCAGGCACTGAGCATCTTGCGCAGACCGCCGCAGGAGCGAGTTGCAGCGCTTGAGGCCTATCCCGATCGCGCCCACATGCCAACCCCACTTGTGTATGAGCTCATCTTGAACCTGGCCGAGGCTGGCGACTTCGACAAGGCTGTCGCTTTGTTTCACAATCGCTTCTTTCAGCGGGAAGAGGGCGGTACCAACGTTCGGCAGGTCTGGCTCGAAGTCCAATTACAGCGGTCTATCTCGTTGGCGAAGCGCGGACAGTGCTCCGACGCAATTGGTATCGCCGAGCACCTGGGAGATCCAGTGCCCGATCTAGTCTTCACGAAAGACGGACTGGAGCCTCTCTTGCACTCTGCCAGGATGAAATATCTCATGGGCAGCGTCTACAAGAGTTGCAACCTGCCCGATAAGGCGCAGGCAAATTTCAAGCAGGCCTCTGAGCAGTCCAACCTGGACGATGCTGTTTGGTCATGGCGAGCTTCCCAGCAGTTGCCCGGGGGACAAAGAGATGCGAAGGAGAATCTGGAAGCGGTCCTACAGCGCACCAAGAGCACGGGTGAAGTGAGCTCAAGAACGGGTTGGTGGCTGTACAACGCCGCCATGCTGGATCGTGCCGTGGGGCATACGCAACAGGCGGAAGCAGAATGCCGCGATGCATTCTTGTATCCGGACCAGATGCTGACCTATCACCTCACCCGCCTGGCGCTTTCCGATAACAACCCGTAAAGAACTAAGGATTGCGCGACGGGGGGATGGCAACGACCTCGGCCTCGAGGTTTCGTGTGGGCGCGATCGTCTTTATGAATCCCAGCGAAATGCTGATCAGCAGGGTGAGGCCTGCGAACCACACAATCGTGCCGCGTTGATTCGCCGGAGCATTGAGCAGCAACAAGAGGCTGAGTAATCCGATGCAGGCGATCGTGCGGCTGAGAAATCGAAAAACGTCCGCTGTGTAATCGGGAGAGTCCTTCAACTCAGCCGCAACATTCACCGGAGTGTTGAGATTTCGGAAGAGGCGTGCCCTCCCGGGATTATCACCGCGATCGAAGAACCCGCTGAGGAAGAACACTCCGAATGATGACGGAATGATGATGCAAACTTGCTGAATCAACGACCATTGGAAGACAAACGCACCGAGAATTCCCAGAATCAGCCCAGTGAGGAATGACGCCAGCCCTGACCACGTCGGGGTCCGGCGCACCACCAGGCCCAGCAGTGCGGGCGGTCCGTAGGCCAGCGACATCAAGGTATTGAATGTCAGCATGATCTGGAACACGCTTTTGCCGCTAGCTGCCATTATGGCTGCCATGGCCGTGGTCGTCCCGCCAATCAACAACGTGGTAGTCCAGCCGACTACCAATAATTCGCGTTCGCTGGCGTTGGTGCGGAAGAGCCTCTGGTAAACATCTTTCGAAAGAATGCCCGACTTGAGGTTGAACTGCGCGGAAAGATTGGCCATCGTCGCACTGAACATGGCGGCCAGCATCACGCCGATCAGTCCGTGGGGAAGCAGCGTCAGACTTGCTACTGCATAGGCCGCCTCGCTGGGATTCGCCAGTGACGGCCAGACGGTTCGCAAGTCCGGATATAGTACCCGCATCGCCATCGGCGGAATAAACCAAAGGAAGGCGCCAGCGAAAAACAACCCGCAGCATAGAAGCGCTACTTTGCGGGCGGAGCGCTCGTCGTCCACGCTGAAGTAGCGCTGCGCCATCGCGCTGGTGTTGTAGCCGAACGAAACCATCACCGTCCAGCAAACTAAATACAGCCAGCCAAATTCTCCAGAGAAATGTAAGGTCTTCATCTCCGGCGGGAGGGAATGGATAAGTCCGCTCGGACCGCCGACTCGCGCTAATGACGTAAATACAAGCACCAGGCAGAACGGCATCAGAATGGAGGCCTGCACGAAGTCGGTCATGACAACTGCCCACAGTCCTCCGACTACGCAATAGAAGACAATCAGCGTGCCTGCCCCAACAATCGTCCAGCGCACAGGCAGGCCGCACGCCGAGGAGATAAAGACGCTGAGCCCATAGAGAGTGCTGGCACTGGTGAACAGCTGAAAGAAGATCGTGACCCAGGAGAACGTCTGGTGCGTGACGGGATTGAACCGGTCGGAGAGATATTCCATGACCGTGGTGACGCGACTGCGCCGCCATCGCGCCGCAAAGATGAAATAGCCGAGCAAGAAGCTGGCAGCATTCCCGATGTACAACCCAGTGGCCGCGATCCCTGCGCGATATGCGACGCCGGCGGCGCCGGTAAAAGTCCACGCGCTGAATCCCGACATGAAGCAGCTTAGGCCCGCCACCAGCCAGGGAACCCGGCTGCCTCCGCGGAAATATTCCGCCGCCCCGCGGTTAAAGCGCATGACATACAGGCCGATCACGACCATGAGCAGGCAGTAAATTCCAATCACTGCGTAGTCGACTGAATTGGCGCTGTTCATGGAGATCGCTTTCTTATACTGTCTTTTGCCCGCAAATGAAAGCAATAAAATAAATAAACGCAACGATTCGTAGCAAAACGATGCTAAACTGTTTCGCCATGCCTCCCCGAGTGGCGATCTCCGCCGGAAAGAGTTTGTTCGAGTCGTTCTTTTCCGCGGATCACCAAAGGCGTCTAAAGGGTATTTGCAGTGTGAGCCGAGACGGGGCTCGCACCCTGACGCCAAGCCTTCGCCGCGTGCTTGCAAGTGCCGATACTCTGATCACCACTTGGGACAGCCCGCGATTCGACGAGAGTCTGCTGCAAATCGCTCCGCAACTGCGCATGATCGCGCACTGCGGAGGAGAGGTGAAGTCGCGATTCACCGCGCCACTGTTCGATCGGTTAACCATAGTTAACGCCGCGGGCCCGATGGCGCGCGCTACGGCGGAGATGGGCGCCGCTTTTCTGCTTTATTGCGCGCGCGATATCGATCGCTACCGGATCGCAGCTCGCAAATCGAATCGAATCTATTCCGACGTTCACGTGCATGGGGGTGTAGAGAATCTTTTCGGCCGCGAAGTGGCCATGATCGGCTTTGGACGCATCGGCCGTGCGCTTGTCGATTTAATGCGCGGATTCGATCTGCGCTGGATCGTCTACGATCCATTCGCTCCGCCCACTCTGGCCAAGAGTTATCCGATAACTTTCAGCGAGCTGAAGCCCTTACTCCGGCGCGCAAACTTGCTCGTTCTGGCGGCTGCTCTGACCGAGCAAACTCGCGAACTCCTCAACCGCAAGACTCTGGCCTTGCTTCCGGATGGAGCTGCGATCATCAACATTGCTCGTGGAGGCTTAATTGATTTGTCTGCCTTGACAAGGGAAGTTCGGGCTAAGCGACTGCGTTGTGCGCTGGACGTTACTGATCCAGTCGAGCCGCTGCCGAGGACTCATCCGATGTGGAAATTGCCGGGAGCAATTCTCACCCCGCACATCGGAGGCAGCAGCCGCCAGGTGCGTCGCGAAATCGCAAGCAGCGTGATAAACGATCTGGAAAATTTCTTTGGCGGCCGGCCTGTTCAGAATCGTGTCACCCAAACCATGCTCGAGCGGATGACCTGAGCCATGAAAATGTGTTTTTCAACTTTGGCGTGTCCGAACTGGACCGTGGGCCAGGTGCTGGAGATCGCCGTGAACTCCGGTTACGACGCGATCGAGTTGCGATTTCTCGAGGGTGAAGATTCGCTCTGGAAGTTGCCTGTATTTCAAGGGATGGCCTTACAGGAAACGAAGCGGATGCTGTCCGACCGGGAATTGGCCATCGCATGCGTGGGTACGAGTTGCCGCTTCCACTCCCCTGATCCGCAGGAACGAGCCAAGTGGGTGGAGGAAGGGCTTCGAATGGCCGAACTTGCCGCCGCCTTGGGCGCTCCGGGAATTCGAGTCTTTGGAGACAAAATACAGCCTGGAAAGGATCGCACTTCCACAAGAAAATATATTGCCGAAGGTCTTCAAGTGCTGGCTGAGAAGATACAAAATGAAAATGCTCGAGTATGGCTCGAGACGCACGGAGATTTCGCTTCTTCGGCAGAGACGACTGAGATTATCAAGGAAGCGGGCCGCCAGGACATCGGTGTCGTTTGGGACGCCGCCAATGCTTTCACTGACGGCAAGGAACAGCCGCTTGAAGGAGTTCGAGCCTTCGGCAGCAACCTTCAGCACGTGCATTTGCGAGACTTGCAATCCAAAAATGGCCAATGGGACCCGGTCCTGAGCGGAGAAGGGAAGTTTCCGTTGCGCGAAATTGTGAAGGAACTGGAGCGGCTAAAGTACGACTACTTCGTTTCGTTCGAATGGGAAAAGAAATGGCGGCCCGATCTCGCCGAAGCTGAGATCGCAATTCCGCACTTCGCACGCTGGTTTCGAGAGAACACGCAGAACTGATGCTTGCTATGCCAATGTCGGCCACGCATCCACGCACGTTGACGCTGGAAGATCTCGCGGCGGCAGTGGAACTTTCCAGTGTGGCGGGATGGAATCAGACTGCAGACGACTGGCGCATGCTGTTGGATCTGGCGCCGGCCAGTTGCTTCGGAATCGAAGTGGACGGGCAGTTGGTCTCAACCACAACTTTGCTTTGCTATGGAAAGCGTCTGGCATGGATCGGCATGGTGCTGACGAAGCCGGAGTACCGAGGCCGGGGATATGCACGCAGGCTGGTGGCTCACGCATTGGATTACGCTGATGCACTCGGCATCGAAACCGTGAAACTAGACGCAACCGAACAAGGGCGGCATCTCTACGAAGAACTTGGTTTCTACGAGGAACAGCCGGTTGAGCGCTGGTCCCGCACGGGGGTTGCCGAACCGAGCGGCGGAGAATCAATGCCATTTACCGGATACGAAGAGTTGGATCGGAACGCCTTCGTTGCCGATCGTTCGTTGATGCTTGAGAGACTGGCGGCGCGAAGTCTGGTGTACACGCAGTCTAAAGCGTATGGGTTTACTCGAGCCGGTCGCGTAGCGGCCTACCTCGGCCCTTCCGTGGCTTCGGATCCAGCGGCTGCATGCACGCTGATCACAAAGGTTGTGAATGCCACGCCTGGCTCCGGCTGGTCATGGGATTTACTACCAAAGAATCAAAACGCCGTGGCGCTGGCATCAGCATTGGGCTTCCGCCCTCAAAGACAACTGACGCGCATGTCCCGTGGGAAAGCGCTGCTTGGACGCGACGACATGGTGTATGCCATTGCTGGTTTTGAGTTGGGGTAATGACAAATATCTGGACAACCGAGGAACTCGAAGAAAGGCTCTCGCGCCCCACTGCGGCCGACGTTGCGGCGATGGCGGCGTTGGACGGAGACTTGTTGAGTCTGGGCGCGGGCGGCAAGATGGGACCAAGCCTCACTCTGCTTGCGCGACGAGCCGCAGATCAAGCTGGGGTCGTGCGGAAGATAATCGCCGCGTCGCGTTTTACCGACGAAACGCTGCGCCGCCGATTGTCCGCTCAGAATATTGATGTTATTTCCTGCGATCTACTGGAGCCGGGTGCCCTCGCCAAGCTTCCCAATGCGAAGAACGTAATCTTCATGGCGGCACGCAAGTTTGGCACTACCGGTTCCGAACACCTGACGTGGGCTATGAACACGTTCCTGCCCGGCCTTGTGGCGGATCGTTTCCGAGAGTCGCGGATCGTTGCGTTTTCTACGGGGAACGTCTACCCGCTGAAAGCCGTGCGCGCAGGCGGCGCCGTTGAATCCGACCCGGTCGGTGCGGTTGGCGAATATGCGCAGTCGGCGCTGGGCCGCGAGCGCATGTTTGAGTACGGATCCCAGCGCTGGGGAACTCCGGTTACAATTCTGCGGCTGAACTATGCGGTCGAACTCCGCTATGGGGTCCTGATCGACATCGCGTCGGCGGTATTTGAAGAGCGTCCCATCGACCTGCGCATGGGATTCGTCAATGTCATCTGGCAGCGGGACGCGAATTCCTACTGTCTTCGGTCTTTGCCCCTTTGCCAATCTCCACCATTCGTCTTGAACATCACGGGCCCAGAGACACTTTCAGTTCGGAGCCTGGCCGAGGAGTTCGGCAGAAGATTTGGGAGACCTCCAATCTTTAAGAATGAGGAGAGTGAGACTGCCCTTCTTAATAACGCAGGGAAGGCTCACCAGTTATTCGGCTGTCCAGAGGTGACTGCAGCGGAAATCGTCGACTGGGTTGCGGCTTGGGTCAGCGGAGGTGGAACTAGGTTGAACAAGCCAACGCATTTTGCCGCCCGGGATGGGAAGTTCTGATGAAGATTCGCGACAAGCTACTCTCCGGCCTCGTCATTCCGGCGCACCCCTTGGCGCTGACCGCGAAGCGGAAACTGGACGAACGACGGCAGCGGGCTCTGACCCGCTATTACCTCGCTGCGGGAGCAGGAGGAGTTGCGGTCGGCGTTCATACTACGCAGTTTGCCATTCGCAATCCGAAGTTCGGTTTGTTGCGCCCGGTTCTGGAACTCGCCATGGAAGAAATGCGTGGCCGTGAGGCCATTGCTATCTCGGGCGTTTGTGGGAAGACGCGCCAGGCAACGCGGGAAGCGGAGCTCGCAGCCAGTTTGGGATATGACGTGGCGCTCCTCAGTCTTGCCGACCTGCGGGATAAGCCCATTTCACAACTGCTGGAGCACGCGCGCTCCATTGCTTCGATCATTCCGATCATGGGCTTCTACTTGCAGCCGAGTGTCGGAGGGTGTGTTCTACCGTACGAGTTTTGGCGAAAACTGACAGAAATTGAAAACCTTGTCGCCATAAAGATTGCGCCCTTTAATCGATATCAGACGCTCGATGTTCTGCGGGCCGTTGCCGAGTCGGGACGGGCGCGGCAAATTGCGCTCTATACCGGTAATGACGATCACATCATTCTCGACCTGCTGACCGAGTTTAATTTCGGGGGGGACCGAGTCCGGTTCGCCGGTGGCCTGCTTGGACAATGGGCAGTCTGGACAAAAGCAGCCGTTGCTCATCTCGCGCGCCTGAAAAACAGGGCACGCAACGCACAGTCCGATCTGTTGACCCTCGCGCAGCAGTTGACGGACGCCAACGCTGCCATTTTTGATCCGGTTCACGGTTTTCGAGGCTGCATACCCGGAATTCACGAGATCCTGCGCCGCCAAGGATTGCTGCAAGGCCGCTGGTGTCTCGATCCCAAAGAAGATCTTTCCCCGGGACAGGTGGAAGAAATTGACCGTGTCTGCCGGGCCTATCCGCATTTACAGGACGATGCATTCGTCCAGGAGCATCTTGATGAATGGTTATCTTAAGACTCTAATTTTCGTTATCGCCGCTATGAGTTGGGCGCTGGCTGCTGACCCAAGTATCAAGAGCACTCGGGCCGAAGCCGATACTCCTCTCGATACGAACCCGGCTTCGCCCTTCTGGAGCGCGGCTATGCCGGTGTTTATGGATGGAAATTCACATGGTCATCAGGATCCTAAATATCGAACCGAGGTGCGAACGCGCTGGACGAAGCAGAATCTCTATTTTCTATTCATATGTCCTTACGAAGAACTCAATCTCAAACCCAATCCCCAAACCTCCTCGGAGACCAACGAACTATGGAATTGGGATGTAGCCGAGGCCTTCATCGGCTCCGACTTCAAAGACATCCGGCGCTACAAGGAATTTGAGATCTCGCCGCAAGGCGAGTGGGTCGATCTCGATATTGACCTCAACAAACCGCATCACGAAGGCGGGTGGACCTGGAATTCGGGATTCGAGGTGTCGGCTCGCATCGATCGAACGAATCACGTTTGGTATGGAGCTATGCGAATTCCTTACTCGGCGATCGATACCCGCCCGGCAGAAGTGGGCAACGTTCTCCGCATCAATCTTTTCCGCAGCCAGGGGCCGCTATCGGCGCGCCATGAAATTGCCTGGCAGGCTCCAATGAGCAATTCCTTTCATGTCCCGGAGAGGTTTGGCTCGCTGGAACTTGTAAAAGAGAAACCGTGAAACGGGACTTGTACCGTGTGATTGGTGACTGAAAAAGTTGGCAGGTAGCTTCGACCTATTTGCCTTCGGGGGGGGATTGCCATCTCGTCTTTAACGCGGTCCCAAGCGCTGGGAGCGCAAGAGATCAACCCAAACCGCTGCTCGGCAGCACTCAGAAGGAGATTTATGAGGCGAAACCTGACGTTAACTTTGACCATCATCGCCGTATTCTTACTCTGCGGGACCGCTTTTTCTCAAGCCGGAACCTGCAGTGGAATGACGGTAGGCCAACTCACCAGTCTGAATGGATTTGTGCCGTTGCCCTCCAACAGCCTTTGGAACACAGATATCTCCGCCGCGCCGGTTGATGCCAATTCGGCCACTTACATCAATTTCATTGGCTCGACGGTCACGCTGCATCCGGATTTCGGCGCTGGAATTTATCGCAACCAAACCATAGGAATTCCCTACCAGGTGGTCGCCGGAACCCAAGCCAAGGTAGCGGTGAAGTTAGGTCTGTATCCAGACGAAAGCGATCCCGGGCCGGAACCGATTCCCTCCAACGCCCTGATTGAAGGCTATCCCAAGCCGGCCAACGGAGACGACCGTCACGTGCTGGTGCTCGACAAGGATGGTTGCTGGCTCTATGAATTGTTCCATGCGGCATTAAGCAAAGGGAAATGGAGTGCCGATTCAACCGCGATTTGGGACATGACAATCAATGAGCAGAGGCCCTATACGTGGACTTCAGCCGATGCTGCGGGATTACCCGTATTCGTAGGTTTGGCGCGCTATGACGAGGTTGCCGCAGGCGCCATCAATCACGCTTTGCGATTCACCCTGCCCTCGTCGCAGAAAGCGTTTGTTCTGCCCGCGACCCACTGGGCTTCCACAAACACCAGCACAAGCGCTCCGCCGATGGGACTACGGCTGCGTTTGAAAGCCAGCTTTGACATTTCGAGCTACCCGGCCGACGATCAGGTCATCCTGACCGCATTGAAGAAATACGGAATGATCCTGGCTGATAATGGCAGCGCAATTTTCATCAGCGGGGCGCCCGACGATCGCTGGAACAATACCAACCTGAATCTGCTCAAGCAAATCACTGCTTCGAGTTTTGAAGCAGTGCAGACCGGCACGATCTACACACCCGCGAATGTGCCTACCGGCCCTTCGCCCACGATCAGCAGTTTTTCTGCTAACCCTACGACGGTTTCGGCGGGGCAACCGGTCACTTTGAGCTGGACTACATCGAACAGCACGTACAACATTGTCGATCCGCAAGCGGGACCGGTGCGCGGCAGCAATATTGTGCTGACGCCGACAGCTACGACAACGTACACCCTCTACTCCACGAATCAGTTCGGAAGAACCACCGCGACCGTGACGGTAACGGTGCACTGAGGTTGGAATAGAAGATTGTTTCGAAGAATCAAGTGAGGCAGGAACTCGGCACTTGCGGGTTCCTGCTTTCTTCTTTTTAGGCGGAGGTGCGCAGGCGGACAAGACAGTCTTGCAGGATCTCCGCTTCCCATGCTGGGCGGCGCGGACTCCTTGAATGGGTGAGATCGGCAGGGATGCGTCCCGCCAAATGCAGAAACACCGCCGCCGAATGTTTGTAGGCGGGGATGGGATCGCGGAAGGCCACATTGCCCAGATATTGCAGCGCATCGGAGAGTTCGTAGTATGCGGGATCGCTGGCTTCCCACAAGCGGTCACGCTCTGCAAATTTTTCCGGGGCAAACGTCGCCAGGCCCAAAAGATAGTCCGAGCCGTATTCGATCATATTGATACCGAGATCATTGCCGGTGTAGATGTGAAAGTCTGGTCGAACCCGGTCCCGTAGTTCAAGGCGCTCAATTTCGATGGGGCGGCTCAGGGATGAATGTTTCATTCCCTTCATTTCCGGAATCTCCATCAAGCCTCGAACCGTGGCCTCGTCAAAAATCTCTCCATTGGGGGCGAACTTCGGGCTTAATTCAAAGCCCAGCACGTGCGGATAGCCCTGGCAAATCGTTCGATAGGTCTCGATCTTTTCCAGGGATTGTTTGCCATGCAGTCTCGAAGTCTGGAAGATAATTGGTATTCCGCCAAACGACGCAATGAGATCGCACTGCCGCCGGTACAGGCCCACTAGCTCACCTGACTGTCCTTCGATATAGGCTCCCGCGACAAAGGGAACATCCTTTCCCAGAGATTCGCGAGTCCAGGCCAGAACATCGCGCTTCTCTTCATCGCTAAGCAAATTCACGTAGCCGGTATCCATATTCACGGCATTCATTAGTCCGGCTTGATGGGTGGCGCGCAGATGTTTTTGCAAAGCCTCGACCGCAATCTTCCCATCTGCTTCAAAGGGAAGCAAAGCCGCAGCAATACCCTGCACCCTGTGTCGCAAGCGCTGTCGTCGGGTGAAGGCTTCAATCGTGTTGCGTTGAGTGCCCATGGTTTCTTGATTCTTCCTCTTTTGGCCGGTCATCCTTTCTTGAATGCCTGCAACTGCGCGGCCTCGGGCGACTGTTTGTAGTAGTCGTCCAGTGGATAGCACCCCGAGGGTAATCCGTTTCGCGGCGCCGTGGTGCAGTCGCTGAAGGTTCGGCAGATTCGCTTGCGCTGGATCGCTCGGCCCTCACTCGCATCCCAAAGAATTTCAGGGTAGGTCAACAGCATTCGTCCGAGGCCGACAGAGTCCGTCCAACCCAGGCGAACCGCTGCCTGAGCCACATGGGGCAGGAAATCCTGCAGATAGCTGTAGGCCGATCCCACAAAAATCAGGTTCGGAAATTTCTGTTTCAATGTGTGCGTTACTTCCATCTGGCGGGCCACTCCGAACAGAGGATCCTCCGGTGGAGTGTAGCCGTCCGATGGCGGATACAGCGCAGGCCGCTGAATATGCGGGTTGTAGTAAGGACTTCCCGCCGTGATGTTGATGAGGCGTACGCCCAGTTCCTGCAGCAGCGAGATAAATCGGGCTGTCTCGGTGAGATCGATCTCCACGGGATTCATCGGGTTTACGCCAAATCCGTAGCGGTAGGGCAGCAGAGCATCAAAGCTCTCAGGAATTCCGAGGCCGACCTTTTTGTCAGGCGCGGCCGCGGGACCATGACGAAACGGGACAATATCGAAGGCGGAAAGACGCACTCCAATCTCTAACCCGGGCGCAGCAGCACGAACGCCCTGGATCAAATTCCGTAAGAAGCGAGTCCGATTCTCGAAACTTCCGCCGTAGCGTCCATCTCGCGTATGGGCTCCGAGGAGTTCATGTCCAAGATAGCCGTGACAATGCTTGAGATCCACGAAGTCGAAGCCCAGCTTCCGGACCACGACCGACGCGGTACAAAACTTTTCGATGATGGCATCGATCTCAGAGTCGGTGAGGAGGGGCGAATCTATTTTCAGCCCAAGTCGCGCGTCGAGGATCGGGTGATGGTAAGCGATGTGCGGTTCGGAGCGATCATATCGATTGGGACGGCTGTATCGACCGGAGTGAGTCAACTGCAGCCCAATTAGTAATCCGTCCTCAGAGCCAGTCGTCAGCCGATGTTCTTCGACCAGGGCGGTTCGCAAGTTCTCCAGGCCCTTTTCAGTGTGGGGAGCAATGAGCAACTGGTGCGGATTGGCGCGTCCTTCGTGGGTGACGGCAACAGCCTCTCCACCCCAAATCAGCTTTGCGCCGCTGCGGCCGAAGTTCCGCCATCTCCGGAGAGTGCTTTCTGTCGGATTGCCGTCGGTCGTGCCATCCCATCCTTCCATGGGCTGCGCTGTAATGCGATTTCCAATCTTGATCGGACCACAATGAATCGGAGTTCGTAATGGTGAGTCGGGCCCGGCGAGGATTTCGCTATCGCACGGGATCGTCAGACGCAACGCATTCAGGTGTTGCTGAAATTGCTTTACGCCCGGGATCGCGCCGATGCGGAGAAATGGCTGCGTGCTCATGTTCACCAGTTCAGAATTTGGAAGTAGATTTTCTCCAACATTGTAGCCTTTTTCGATTGCTTTCTTTTTCTTTCCTATAGTAGCGTTGCGTGGTGCTTAGCATTCTCCGCATAGTCGTCATACTCATCTTCATCCTGTCCGCGCTTTCCGTCGCGGGCGCCCAAAGTTCTGTGCCTCCTCCGGATGCCTTCCGCGTATTGCCGCCAGTTTCCAAAGGCCCGGCCATTACCGGTTATCTGAAGTATCAAACCGAAATGGCCTGGAGCCAGGACGAGCAACGGCGCAAGCAGTGGGAAGCGATTCGTACTGAGGCGGATTTATTGCGCTTGCAGCAGGAACTGAAGGATCATCTGCTGCAAATGCTTGGCGGCCTTCCCGCCCAAAGGACTCCACTGAATCCACAGATCACCGGACGGATTCAGATGAAGGGCTTCCACATCGAGAAGCTGATCTTTGAGAGTCTGCCCGGGATCTATGTGACCGCACTGGTATATGCGCCTGACGATGGAATGAAGTCGCACCCTGGCATCCTGGTTCCGAGCGGCCACTCCACCAACGGCAAAGTGCATTACCAGGGCCTGTGCCAACGTTTGGTGCAACGCGGGTATGTCGTTATCAGCTGGGACCCCGTTGGCCAGGCCGAACGCAGCCAGTTCTGGGATGCAAGCAAGAATAAGAGCCGCTACAACCTGATTTGCGCGGAGCACGCAATCCTGGGGAATCTCGCCTATCTGGCGGGTACAAACCTCGCCCGCTGGGAAATCTGGGATGGTATCCGCGCCCTCGATTATCTGCTCACGCGACCTGACGTGGATCCCGATCGCATCAATATCACAGGTACCAGTGGCGGCGGTACTCAAACGGCCTTCATTGCGGCACTCGACTCTCGGATCAAAGTTGCCGCGCCTTCTTGCTATATCACCGCTCTGCCGATGCGTGTGTATAACCGAATCTTTAAAGATCCAGACAGCGACCCCGAGCAGGATCTTTACGGGATGATCTCTCAGGGTATCGACAACCCAGGCCTTCTAGCGATGATGTACCCGCGCCCCGTCTTTGTAGCGGCGGCAGTATTGGACTTTTTCCCGATTGAAGGCACGCACAAAACCGTGCGTGAGGTTACAGAACTGTACTCTCGGTTCGGGCACGCCGATCGAATTTCGATGCATGAGGGATACCACGGGCACGAGTTCTCCGTGGAGAACCAGGAAGCTGCCATCCAGTTCCTCGATCACTTCAATGGCATTCCTGCAGGGCATGGTCTGCCGCCGGTCCAGGAATTGGATGATAAGACCTTGCAATGCACTCGCACTGGGCAGGTCATGCTCGACTTTCAGAACGCGCGTTCGATCATGGACCTGGTTCGCGATTACTACCAGGAGCACAAAGGCAGCGCGATTACCCTCAAGCAACTCTACTTTTCGGATCTCCATCCGGCCATTGGGTCGTGGAATGTCGCGCAGTATCAAGGTGCGGTTCCGTTGCCAGGCGAAATTCGTTGGGAACTCGTCGGTAGCTCTGAAGTGGGCGGAGTCGATGTCGATCGCTATCTCCTTCGCCACAGTCAATACCTTCGGATGCCGCTTCTCTACATCCACAAGGGACAGGACCGCCGGCCCATTTTGTTCTGGCTCGGGGAGAACGGGAAGGTCACGGCACAAGATTGGCCAAGCGTGACGAAGATGCTCGACGCCGGCTACAACATCGTTTCCATCGACCCCCGAGGCCTGGGGGAAACGCGGATGCCGTATAAAGCAGCATCCCCGGACGATCCGGCCCTGGCGCAAATGGATGATGAAACTGCCTACGTGAGCCCGTTGTCGAGCGTACTGGGAGATTACGTCTACAACTCGTTGCTCACGGGCCGCCCGTACATGCTTCAGACGATGGAGGATGTGGAGATCGCCGCGCGCTTCATTCACGACATTACCAGCCAGTCGGAATTTATTATTGCGGGCAAGGGCGATGCGTATACTTTGGCGAGCGCGGTCGCAGAGACGCTTCCGAATTTCAAGCTGAGCGCGGAGTTAAACGGCCCTGTCTTGAAGTGGTCTGATCTCGTAAATCAAAAAGCTGAGCTATGGCCCATCCAGTACTTGTTGCCTGGGGGAGCCTACGTTCACTAAACCCTTGATACACTTATCCTCGAACTGAAAAAGTCGTGGCTTGCTGCCGAAGATATGACTCTTACCGCTCCTTCCAGTGCAAGCCGCCGGATTGTTCCGAATCTGCGTTGGTGGATTGCATCCGTTCTGTTCGCTTCTACGATCATCAATTATCTTGATCGTCAGACTCTTTCGCTGCTGGCGCCATTTCTCAAAATTCAATATCACTGGACGAATACCGACTACGCGTACATCGCCATTGCATTCCGCGTCTCGTACACGATCGGGCAAACCGTCTTCGGCCGCATGATGGATCGCGTGGGCACGCGCCGCGGCTTGAGCTTCACCGTAGCCTGGTACTCTCTGATCTCCGTGCTGACGCCGCTGGCGAACGGTTTTTACAGCTTTGGTTTCTTCCGATTTCTACTCGGAGCGGGCGAGTCGCCGAACTGGCCAGCCGCTACCAAGGCCGTGTCGGAATGGTTTCCAAAACAAGAACGCGGTTTGGCCACTGCGTTCTTCGATAGCGGTTCCTCTGTGGGCGGCGCTATCGCTCCCTTCCTGGTGCGGGCGATTTATCTGCGGTGGGGTTGGCGTCCGGCGTTTGCCATCCCAGGCTTGCTGGGATTCTTGTGGATTATTCTCTGGCGAAAGGTGTACCACCCTCCAGAGACTCATCCGTGGATTAGCGATGCCGAGAAAACACTGATCGCGGCCGACAAACAGGACATAGGTTCCAGCGGCCAAGCGCGCCCTGGGTGGGGCGATCTGCTCAGGCTTCCCCAGACCTGGGGCACGATCATCGCACGTTCGTTCACCGATCCAGTCTGGTTCTTCATCGCCGATTGGTTTCCAATTTATCTTGTGGCCAAGGGCGTCGACCTGAAAAGCGGCTTCATGGTCGTGTGGGTGCCCTTCATTGCAGCCGATTTAGGAAACTTCTTCGGTGGCGGCGCGTCTGGCTGGCTCATCAAACGTGGCTGGTCCCTTGGAGCTGCGCGCAAAGCGATCGTAATTTTTGGCGGATTCGGCGTGTTGCTGCTGATCCCCACTATCCTCACCACGAATCTTTACCTCATCACGACCCTGTTCGCGCTGGCAACGTTCTGTTACGCGGCATTCAGCACGATTGCGAACGTGCTGCCTTCCGACCTATTCGAGAGCGGATCGGTAGCCAGCGTGAGCGGAGTCAGTGGAACCGCCGCCGGAATCGGAACTATCATTGCGTTCCTGCTCATCGGCCACTACTCCGATTTGCGTCAGGCCACGGCAACCCACGTGTTTGACCCGATTATGGTCATCGCCGGGTTGATCCCATTCTGCGGAATGATTCTTGTGCTGCTGCTGGTCAGGAACAACTGGGCGACGAAAGAAGGCCTGGTCCGGGAAATCTGATTCGATCAGTCCTTCACCGCAGCCACAGCGTCAGGCCGGAGAAGTGCCGACGAATCTTTGTCCAAATAGACGATCGTGTTCGGATGTCTTCGCAAAATGGATGCCGGCGCCATGGGTCCGATCTCCCCTTGAAAACATTTGGCGACCGCCTGTGCTTTTCTGGAGTCAGGAACAACGCAGAGGATTTCCTTTGACTTGAGTACCTGACGAATTGTCATGGAGATCGCTCGTCGGGGAACTTCCTCCAGACTCTTGAACCAGCCTTCACCCAGCTGCTGGCGACGGCAGGCCTCATCAAGATTCACCACGATATAAGGCTCGTCAGTTTCAAAGTCCGCGGGAGGATCATTGAACGCCAGATGCCCATTTTCACCAATTCCCACGAACGCGACGTCGATGGGAGCCTTACGAATTTCGGCGCTTACCTCAGAGATCATCCTCGGAACATCGCCTTCGCCGTCCAACAAATGATGGCCAGTGATGCCGACCCTATTGATGAGCCGCTCCAGCAAGTACTTTCGGAAGCTGGCCGGATGTGTGAGTGGAATTCCGAGGTACTCATCCAGGTGAAACATTTCCACCCGCGCCCAATCTATCTCCGGCTGCTTCGTGAGTTCGTCGAGAAACTCGAATTGCGACGCGCCTGTGGCGGCAATAATTCGGGCGCGGCCATGTTCACTGATTGCTTTACGAATGGTCGTCGCGGCCTGAACAGCGGCCGCTGCCCCAAGCAGTTTCTTGTCCGATAGCACCTGTATCTGCACTTGGCTCTCCAAGGTGGGAATTAACTCCGAACCCTTACGAAGATTCTATAGTGGGCCTCCCAATCAAAATCGGCAAGCCGATCGCTGAGTCTGGCGACACACGCGGTTCCTGCCTTGACCGCCCAGAACACGAATGTTAGTTTCCAATCCACACGCTATTTGCGGGGGACATCAGTCTGAGCCGGGCAGGAAAGCGGCCTCAATTCGGCGATTTCAGTCGGCGTGATTTCCTGGCCCGCACGAGTCAGGCGGCCGGCGCAATCTTCCTTCCATCGAGTCTCTGGAAGTTGCCATCTTTGCTTTCGATGCCGGCAGCGGTGGGTAACGACCTCCCGGACCACGCCGGATTCTTCCTGCGCCCTCGGTATCGGAGCGAGCGAGTACTCGATCGCACCTTGCGCATGGTCCAGCCCGGTCTCGACAGTTTTGTCAGCGAGAAATATGCTGACGAGATTGCCTCGATACTCAACCGATGGAGCGCGGCGCTACTGCGATCGCCGCGAGACGTCGAAGCGATTGCCAAGTCACTGGCGCCCGATTTTACCGGGACCTCGCCAAAAGCGTCGGAGTCGCGCGTCGTTCGTTCCTCTCCATTCCTGCAGGTAAAGCAAAACAAATATGAGTCGGAGGCCGGTCTTCCCCGCGAAGCATTTGTTCGGGAGTGGCAAACGTCTCTCGACTCTTTCGCCAAAATCGAAGTAGCCGAGTTCCAGATGACCGCCATCGAGATAGAAGACGCTGCGCCGCCCAACCGCGCCAACCGGCTGCACACTCGCGTGCGCTACGAGATTGTCGGATCCGGAGCCAACAATTACCGCGAGCAACGCGTGGGCAATTGGCAGATGAGCTGGGAGGTGTCGCCTTCAGGCGAACATCATCTGATCGTCTGGAGCATCCTCGATGAAACGCAATCCTCTGCAACCTCGCCCATCTTCGTCGACATCACTGCAGGGGCTCTGGGCGGAAATCATTCCTATTCGGCACAACTCTTACACGGCACTGACTACTGGCGAACGGTGCTCGACGGCGCGTGTGGCATCGACATCTATGGTCACAACGGAGTGTCGGTCGCCGATATTGATGGAGACGGTTTCGACGATCTCTACGTTTGCCAGCCGGCGGGCCTGCCCAACCGTCTCTATCGCAATCGCGGCGATGGAACATTCGAAGACATCACGGAATCTTCCGGCCTGGGCATTCTAGAAAACACGGCGTGTGCCCTGTTTGCGGATTTCGACAACGACGGCCGTCAGGATGTGGTTGTGGTGCGCGCGAACGGACCTCTGCTTTTTATCAATGAAGGCGGGGGCAGGTTCCGGAAGAAGCCCGACGCATTTCAATTTGCCAACCCTCCGCAGGGAACATTCACCGGCGCCGCGGTTGCCGATTACGACCGCGACGGGTGGCTCGACATTTACTTCTGCCTGTATTCCTACTACCAGGGAACCGGACAGTATCGTTATCCTTCTCCCTACCACGATGCCGAGAACGGTCCGCCGAACTTCCTGATGCGCAATCATCGCGATGGGACCTTTCGCGATGTCACCGCTGAGGCGGGGTTGAATCAGAACAATTCTCGCTACAGTTTCTGCTGCGCCTGGAATGACTTCAATCGCGATGGTTGGCAGGATCTCTACGTAGTCAATGACTTTGGCCGCAAGAATCTCTATCGCAACAATGGCGACGGCACTTTTACTGACATAGCGCATACGGCCGGAGCGGAAGACGTCGGCGCGGGCATGAGCGTCTCCTGGCTGGATTATGACAACGATGGCGCTGACGATCTCTACGTCGCCAACATGTGGACTGCGGCGGGCGTTCGGGTTTCCATGCAGAATGCGTTTAAGCAGGGCTCATCACAAGAGGTACGAGCTCTTTATCAGAAGCACGCGATGGGAAATTCTCTCCTCCAAAATCGGGGCGTGGTTTTTGAAGAAGCGGCGAACTTTTCCAATACGGGCATGGGACGCTGGGCCTGGTCGAGTGACGCATTGGATTTCGATCACGACGGTTTTCCAGATCTCTACATCGCGAATGGCATGGTCTCCGGCCCCTCGCGCTCGGACTTGAACAGTTTCTTTTGGCGGCAGGTGGTCGCCAAATCTCCCGACACAGCCGCCGCTTCGCACGAATACGAGCAGGGATGGAGCGCCATCAACGAACTCATCCGTGCCGACGGCACTTGGAGCGGCTACGAGCGGAACGTTTTCTACGCCAACAACCGTGATGGCACATTCTCCGATGTTTCGGCCGTAGCGGGGCTTGATTTCATCGAAGATAGCCGTGCATTCGCGCTTGCCGATTTCGATCAGGACGGCAGACTCGAAATCTTCCTTAAGAACCGGGGTGCGCCGCAGCTGAGGCTACTTAAGAATGTGGTCAAGAATCTTCCGCCTGCGATTGCGTTTCGGCTTCAAGGTACGAAGAGCAACCGCGACGCAGTGGGCGCTTCCATCACGATCGACACCGGATCGAGCCGCCAGACCAGATCCGTACAAGTTGGATCGGGATTTCTTTCGCAGCACAGTAAGGAAGTCTTTTTTGGCCTTGGGGAAGCGAAGGGGCCCGTGCAGGCCTCGATCCGTTGGCCGAGCGGGACAGTGCAGCAACTTCATGATCTGCCCATTGATCACCGCGTCTGGGTACAGGAAGGGGGCGAGCCCTCGCGGATTGAATCGTTCAGGAGTAGCGTCGAGGTCGTCTCACCGGGACATTCGCAGCAGGCAGAGTTGCTTCCGGCAAAGGTTGAGACCTGGCTTCTGGCGCCGGTTCCGGCGCCGGATTTCTCGCTACCCGATTTCTCGGGACGAGTTCGAAAGCTTTCTTTCATAAGCGGGGGAGCGACGCTGCTGCACTTCTTTACGACGAAGTCCGCCGAGTGTCACGCGCACTTGGAACGCTTCCAGAAAGTACATTCACGCTGGGCTTCGCAGGGCCTGAATCTCGTGGCCGTCGACCTGGGTGATTTCGCAGAGGGACCTGCGCAGTCGGCAACACCGAGGAATCTCGGCGCCCTCGGAAAGATCTCGTTTCCCATTTTGCGCGGATCTGAAGACGTCGCCGCAATCTATAACCTCACCTATCGCCAATTGTTTGACCGTCACCGTGATCTCGGCCTTCCGACTGCATTTCTGATTGATGGAGCGGGGAACATCGTAAAAGTGTATCAAGGGCCGGTCGTCATCGAGAACGTCGAACAGGATTGCAAGCGCATTCCTAAGTCCGATGCGGAACGAGCGGCGCTTGCCCTGCCGTTTCCCAGCGCAGGCTACGTTCTCGCGTTTGGCCGAAACCACCTCTCATCGGGCGCATTGTTTTTCCAGCGGGGATATCTTGACCAGGCGGCGGCGGAGTTCCAACAGGCACTGCAGGATGATCCATCGAGCGCCGAGGCACTCTATGGTGTTGGCAGCGTCTACCTGAATCAAAACAAGAATGCGGAGGCGCGGCAGATGTTCGAACGCTGCGTGAAACTCCGGCCCAACTATCCCGATACATTGCCCGACGCCTGGAATAATCTTGGCGTCCTGGCCACGCGGGAAGGCCGCATTCCGGAGGCAATCGGATATTTTCAGCGGGCTCTTACGCTAAACGCAAACCATCTGCTCTCGCTCGACAACCTGGGAAGCGCTTACCGCGTACAGAAGCAATGGGAAGATGCGCGTAAAATTCTGGAACGCGCGCTCGCGGTTGCGCCCGATGATCCCGAGGCCAATTACAGTCTGGGCATGGTTTACGCCCAGACCAGCGATACCTCAAGAGCATACGAGCACTTGCAAAGAGCCCTGAAGGCGCGTCCCGACTATCCGGAAGCCCTCAACAATATGGGGGTGCTCTACCTGGTGACGCATCGCCGGGATGATGCCGTTGCGAGTTTTGAAAAGTGTATCCGCATTGCCCCGGCGTTCGATCAGGCGTATTTGAATCTCGCGCGAGTTTACGTGCTCGAAGGTGCGCGGGACAGGGCGCGCGATTTGCTCAACGTATTGCTCAAACAACATCCGGACGACGCCCAGGCTAAGCAGATGTTGGAACAATTGCCGTAGAGACGTTGCCTGCAACGTCTGGCAGCGTAGGTGCTGCATGCGAGATCGACGGTAAAACTTAAGGCTTGGGTGTGGGTGCTGTCAGGAACTCTACGAATTCTCTGTAGAATCTCGGCACATCCAAATCGACCTGGATCTCTGCTGGCGTTCCAATGTTGCGAGGCTTGTCCGGTTCGCTCCAACTCAAAGTATTTCCGTAGCCCGCGCCGCGATTTAGATCGACGTCAAGATATCGCGTATTCTTTGCGGTAATCAGAGTCGGATCGAGCCAGGCCACGGCTGCGAGTTCATCCCATAAGTAGTTGTACTGGCCGTGAAGTCGCGCATACGTTCCGACATAAGTCGCCGCGGGCGAGCGGCCCTCCTTCACCTGGTCAATCAGTGCTTGCGTCAATCGCGTCTTCACGGAGATATCCACAGTGGTGCAGACGATTCTCTTCCAGGGCGAAGTCAGAACGATATGTGATGCCTCAGGATCGAACCACAAATTGAATTCGTGCCTGGGGGCATTCACAAATTCGGGATCATCCGTCTGCGGATTGAGACTTCCGCCCATTAGCACAAGTTCCTTGGCCAGGCCGGGAAATTCAGGATCAATCGAGGTGGCAAGCGCGAGGTTGGTCATCGGGCCGCCGGCGTAGATCGTGATCTCATGCGGGTACTTCCGCACCATTCTGACAAGAAAATGTGCGGCATCCTCTTCCTGCGGTTTCGTCGAGGGCTGTCCTTCCGGCATCGCACCGAGTTGATCGGGCGCATGATACAGGCGGGGTGTCCATGCTCCGACCCACGGTACGGAACCATACTGTTGCTCCCAGAGTTCCGTCTCCTCTTTGCGGCGAACTAAAGGATATTCCGCTCCAGCGGCTACCGGGATGTCAGTTCGCCCAACGATCTCGAGCATGCGCAAGGTGTGCGCGACTTCTTCTTTGAGCCAAGCGTCGCCTGTCACGACAGTGATACCCAGGACTTGAGTCTGGGGAGACTGGATGAGCAGCAGGATCGATTGCTGATCGGTCCCCGCCGGTCCCGCCGCATCCTGGTCGATAATAATTTTGCGTTTCGCCGAACTCAGTTGACCCCAGCTGGGAAATGCAGTCAGCGAGAGCAGGACCAAGAGCCCCCAACGGAACAGTTTCAGCCTGGCGTGGAATATTCCTGGACGAGTTGTCATGAGGAACTGCATTCTATTTGTAACTTCATCGGTGCGCCAGTCCAGGAACAGGGAGGAGACTGGTCCGGAGCCATGATTGCGCCACTGATGTCGCGCGGCTAAAATCCCTGGTTGGACCTGGTGCGTAGATTCCCGACCGATCATTCACTCAACTCTTCCTCATGAGCTATCGATCGAAACCGCTGCTTCGCTGCTCCGGCAGCATCTGCGCCACGCTGTTCATGGTTTTCGTAATATCGCTTTCCCCTTCGCTCGCGCACGAATTGAAAGAATCCAGGTTGCCGTCCCTGCATGGAACGGTGCGCGACCAGCAGGGAAAGGCGGCAGCTGATGCGATTCTCCAGCTGCAATCCGAGACGCTGAAGCAAACATTGATCACGCACACAGATGCTCATGGGGCATACAGCTTTCCTACAGTCAGTGAGGGGATTTACTCTCTCCGGCTCACGATGAACGGATATGAAGATGCCGAAATTCATTCTTTGGTGCTCGCGCCGGGAGAGGACAAGGCAGTCGACTTAATGTTAGGTGCTCGAAAGACGGGCGCATCAGCCGCGCCTCCACAAAACGCTCCCCGGTTCTTCGATGAGCCGCAATTCACAGTATCGGGTGTCACGGACACGACTAATCTGGGCGGTCACGGTTCCGACACCGTTGTGCGAACCCGTGAAACTCTCGCGAAGGAGACGGCCGCGCTCGCCCAGCCGCCCGCGGCCGGAGCCAGCAATTTCGCTGCAACTGAGAGGTCGCTGAGAAGTGAGTTGGACCACGATCCGCTTAGTTTCGATGCCAATCATCGCCTTGGTCGACTGCTCCTGGAGAACAACAGACCAGGCGACGCCATTCCATTTCTGCAACGTGCGGCTGAGAACAATCCTGCGGATTACGACAACGCCTACGCCTTGGCCCTGGCGAACGCGCAAGCCGGCAACTATGAGCGTGCGCGCGATCAGATTCGAACCCAGCTTGGAATGCACGATTCGTCGGACCTCCATCACTTGCTGGCAGAGGTTCAGGAAAGACTTGGACATCCTTTGGAGGCAGCGCGCGAGTATCAGAGCGCCGCAGTCATGGACCCTAGAGAGCCGTTTCTCTTTGACTGGGCCTCGGAACTCCTGCTGCACCATGCGCCCGAACCTGCTCTGCAAGTCTTTACTAGAGGAGCTTCCTTGTACCCTAAGTCAGCGCGCATGCTCATTGGCTTGGGAGCAGCATTGTTCGCACACGGTTCCAACGAACAGGCGTTCAAGCGAATCTGCCAAGCCTCGGATCTCGACCCCAACGATCCGACTCCCTATCGGTTTCTTGGGAAGATGCAGCGAGCGGAGACTGTCCTATCCAACGAGGTGGTTGAAAAACTACGGCGGTATTTCGGTCTGCAGCCGCAGAATCCGGAAGCGAACTATTATTACGCGGTTGCGCTCTGGAAGCTCCGTAAGCCCGGCCAAGACCGGGCGCGTGTCTCCCAAGTCGCCTCTCTTTTGAACCATGCGATTCAGTTGGATCCAAAATTCGCGGCGGCCGATCTGCAACTCGGTGTCGTGCATGCCGAGCAAGGAAACGACTCGGCGGCTATCTCCGATTACCTGCGAGCTATCCAAGCCGATCCGCAGATCGAGGAGGCGCACTACCGCCTGGGCCAGGCATATCGGCAAGTGGGACAAATGGATAAGGCGAAAGACGAACTACGGATTTATGAGCAACTCGCCACGGAATCCGCACAGCGGGTCGATCGCGAGCGCCACGAAATTCGACAATTTGTTTATACCTTGCGTGATCAGCCCGCGCCCCGGGCCCAGTAATCCACTGCTTCTATGCATTTTTCCTGTAGCGCCTCACCATGTATAATCCCGCTCCGTGGATCTGTGGGAAGGGATGAACCTTCCAATTCAACCCCTGCGAGGAATCATGTCGGAAATTCAAGGTGATCATTCTGCCAGCCGAGTAGCCACTTATTTCGTGTTTCTTTTTCTACTGGCCGCCATCATCGAAACCGCGATCGCTACTTTCGCTCGGTAGCTCGACTTCTCAAAAGTCGATCAATCCGGCGGTTCGTGCTTGATCCTCTACAACAGCCGCGTGTACCGGCGACGGCTGTGCAGCCGCTCCCACTGTGTTACACTTTTTAATTCATAAAAAGAAGCGTCTGCAGGCAGGACACTCAACCCATACATGCTTTTTTCCAAAGAATATGTGGGCTATCTGGCCCGCGAAGTCTCCAAGAAACTGGTTGCGAGCGGTCTCATCGAGACCTCAGCCGTGCCTGCGCTGACCGAGAAGGTGCACGCCGCTATGGTCGAAGAACTGGCCCTCGAAGATCGCATTAACGACGAAGTTCGCGTCATCCTCGAAGCCTATTCCGAAGAGCTGCAGAAGAGCGGCGCGAACTATCAGGAAATGTTTCGCAAAGTGAAAACCGAGCTGGTCACGAAAGTACAAAGCGGTGCTGTGAGACTGACGCGCGACAAAGTAAATAAACTCGCCCACGGCGTCACCGACGCCGTGAGCTGAGCTGGACGAAGTCGAATTCATCGAGGACCGCAATACCATCCGCCTGGAAGTCCCGCAAGATTCTCGAAGAACTTCTCATGCAGGAAGCCCGCATTGACCAGTCCGCCCGTCAGAAGATCGAAAGCCAGCGGCGGACCATCATCGAAGGCTCGCGAGGAGTGGGACCATCCTCTACCGCAAGTATTACAACGAGGAAGTCAAAAAGCTCGGCGTATAGCTGTCCCTCCCTCCGCCGTCTTCCACGAGAGAAACAGTGTTCAGTTCCATCCACGGCTTAGAGTCCATCGTCAAGCGAGCAGCGTCGGAAGCTGGCTTTGATCTCTCGGGCATCGCTCCAGCCACGGATGCGCAAGAACTCGAGTACTTTCCCGCCTGGATTGCTTCTGGCTACGCCGGTGAGATGAAGTACATGGAAGCCCGCGACGAGCACGGCGAACTTAAGCGTGCATCTCTATCTCGGGTTGCGCCGTGGGCACGAAGCGTCATTGTCTGTGCAATCAACTACAACACAGATCACCCCTACTCCACGCACTTCGACAATCCAGATCGTGGATGGATTTCTCGTTATGCCTGGAGCGAGCAGGATTACCACGAAGCCGTCCTCCACCGCCTGAAGAAGGTAGAGACTGCGGTGCAGCAAGCTGTAGAAAACCTTCAGCCCAAGGTCGTGACTCGCAGCTATGTCGATACCGGTCCCATCGTTGAACGTGTCTTTGCAAAGTACGCGGGTGTGGGCTGGATGGGGAAGAACACTTGCATCATTCATCAGAAGGCTGGTTCATGGTTGTTTCTGGGAGTCATTCTTACTTCTCTGGAACTCAAGCCCGACCTGCCTGCCCCTGATCGTTGTGGCACCTGCACTCGCTGCATTCAAGCTTGCCCCACCGACGCTCTTCTGAAGCCTTATGAACTTGATTCCAACCGGTGCATTTCCTACCTGACGATTGAAAAGCGCGGCTCGATTCCCGAAGATCTGCGCGTGGGCATGGGACAGCAGGTTTTCGGCTGCGATATTTGTCAGGACGTGTGCCCCTGGAATCGCAAGGCTCCGTCCTCCGCGGCACCGGAATTCTCGGCTCGTAGTGGACTGGTGAATCCTGCGCTGGACTGGCTCGCACAGATGTCCGCCGCCGAGTTTCGAGAGAGCTTCCGAGGATCCCCTCTCCGCCGTGCCAAGCGCAGTGGGATCCGGCGTAACGCAGTAATTGCCATCGGCAACAGCGGAAGCGAAGGCTTCCTGCCCTTGCTGAAAGAACTAATCGAAGACGAGGACGAATTCGTTGCCGAGAGTGCGGTTTGGGCCATCAAACAAATAAAGTCCGGTCCCAGCATCACGTCCCCCGAGAAGCCCGACGGAGCGTGATATTCGCCATGTCTTTGCCTTCAGCGGGACATTGGCTTCTCCACCCTTTGGTAACTGGTTTTTCCGTTACCTTGCAACTAATCTTTGGCTAAGGGGTTCCTACCTAAGGAGTTTAGACTTAAGTAGTTCCATCATTATGCATCCACGCCACATCCAATCCATGCGGCGCGTTTTAGGCACGATCGTTGTGCTGGTATTCGCCTTTCCTTACTTTGCCCACGCCTCAGCGACACTGCTCCTGGAAGAGCCCTACGGAAAGATGGGATTTTTCACCGCAACGGGCCATGCCGCCGTGTATTTGTCGGGCGTTTGCGCTGAGACCCCCCTGGTCCTCCGGCCCTGTGTTCCCGGAGAGACGGGAATCGTTCTGAGCCGCTATGACGGCGTCGGTGGATACGATTGGGTCGCCATCCCGTTGATTCCTTACTTGTACGCCGTCGAACATGCGGAAGATGTGCCGCTGTTCGCCGACGCGAAAATGACCGCCTTTTTGCGAGACCGCTATCGCCGCCGGCACTTGGAAGACGTTGCTCCAGACGCGAAAGATGGTGAGCTCCCAGGTGGCAATTGGTATGAGCTTGTAGGCTCATCCTACGACCGCGCGATGTATGGTTTTGAAATCGAGACCACGCCCCAGCAGGATGCAGCGTTAATCCGCAAGCTCAATACGTCTCCGAACCGGTCCCACTTCCATCTTGCATCCAGAAATTGCGCTGATTTCGCGAAAGATATATTGAACTTCTACTTCCCGAAGTCCCTGCACCGCAGCCTCGTCGCTGATGTGGGAATCACGACTCCCAAGCAGATTGCAAAGCTCCTGACCAAGCACGCGGCTCGCCATCCTGAACTTCATTTTTCACGGATCGTGATCGCGCAAGTGCCGGGGAGTATGCCGCGCAGTACGCCCGTGCACGGAGTTGTAGAGTCTTTCTTCAAAGCGAAGAAGTACATCGTTCCCAGCGTTGTGGTAAGCCCGATCTTCGCCGGGTGTGTTGCAGCCGTTTATGTTGGAACCGGAGCAGGCCACTTCGAGCCTGCCCGCGATGCCAAGGTGTTTGTCGTGGGAGGCGATCCCGAGCCGCCAGTCGACAGCGAGGACCTGCGAGCTTACCGGTTGCAATTGAAACATATTCTGGCGGGTGCTTATCCAGACAATCCCCGCCGCAACATTGATAAACATTGGGAAAAATTGCAGTCCAGGGCAAAAGCGACTGTGGACGCTCAAGGCCAGCCAGTACTTCAAATGCAATTTGGGGAAGACGAAATTCAGGTCGGGGTTTCAGCCAACAATGTTTTGAATGGCGACGCTCCTCCGCAGCTGGTGCGGCAACTCCTGGAGGCGCGCCTGCAGGCGGAACTGAGCGGCCGCTCGCGACATGGCATCTCAGAAACGGAAGTCGAACGGGACTGGCAACTCCTTCAGAAGTCCATTTCTGAAGTGTCTGAGCCGCAGTTGGTCCGCACTGCGCAGGGCGGAAACAGCCAATAATCACAATAGTGCTGTTGATGCGGTCGTTGCTATCTTTCCTGGGGCGGATTAGGCGGCACGGCTGCGCCGGGCATGGGCCCTTGTCCCGGCTGTTGCTGTTGCAGCTGCATCTGCCGCTGCTGCATCTCCTGCAGCATCTGCTGCGGTGTCTTCACGCCCGGCTGGTCTGGATTGCCCTGCTGCTCGGCCTCGGCCGCGGCTGGATCCGCACTGTCATCGGTGGCGCTATTATCGTCGGGGGCCGCTTCCGCATCATTCACATCCGGCGCTGGTTCTTCAGGATTTTGCGGTGGCGCACTGGTCGATTGCGTAAGCTGCGGCTGGTTGGCGGGTGCCGGAGTCAGGTTTTCCGGAGAGGCCTTGGCTACCAGAACTACTCGTGTCAGCACGGTATCGTCTTGCGGAGATCCGAGTAGCACATAGTTAAAGCGCGACCCGTTCAGTAGCTCCGCGACCACGGATCGTGCCGGACCGGGGCCCAGGTGAGTCACAACGCGCTCCGGTGCTGACGGTATTTCGATCTCCGCGCCCGTGAGCTTGCGAATTGCGCGCAGAATGTCACCCAGCGTCGAGTTGGGTGCAACAATGGTCAGCTGGTTGTTTTGATAGCTGACCTGGGGCGGCACCGCTGCGATGGAATCCAGCGGTATCGGCTGAACTGGTCCCGTCGGTCCAGAGGGGAGTGGCTGCAGTGCTGGCTTTTTCGCTGCTTTTGCCTTTCGATGAGTCTGGGTCGCCTCGGCTTTGGGACTGAAGCTCCCTGCACACAGGATCGCTACGCTCATCAACAAAGCGAAGCTGATTAATTTGGACCTCGATCCCGTGCTCATCATCACTGCTCCTCTCAACGCCAACCACTGTTCGGGGGATAGTACAGGCCGCCTCTACCGGAATTTTACACCGGAATGGCCTGAAGCGAACCCGGAGGGATGTCTTCAAACTACAAAAGGAACGCCCCAAGACGAATATCTTGCACACTCCATTTGTTCTCATGCTGGTTGCGGAGTTGGGAAAGGCGATTGCAGTCAACCATTTCGCCCAACTTAAAATCTTAAGAGTGCATGCTGCGGCAGGCGTAAACTGAGCCAAGGCTTCCAACTCTCTGAAAGTAAAGGTGGAACCATCGATGAAACTGGCCTTGCGCGGTTCTCAGTCGGTCGCTTTCTGGATTGCCCTTGCCGTACAGGCATTCTTGAGTCTGAGCGCGCAGGCGCAAAGCTGCCAAACCTCCGGCGAGATCGAGCCAGCCGTCAAAACGGCCATCACCACCGCCGCTCAGCATTATTTTGACATGGCTAGCAAAGGGGACGCCGCCTCGCTTCGGCAGAACGCCATTCCAAGCCTCGCCTCTGATTTTTCAGGAATTGAAGCAACCGTCAAGGATAACCAGCCCAGTCTCTCCGGAGCTCAAGCCACACTCAAGTCTTCGTTCCTGTTGGATGCTTCGGGCTCGGCTCCGATACCGAACGCAGAGTTCTACTGCGGTGTCTTCGGGAAGAATGGGCAAACCGCCAACAGCGCCGCTTTTTATCTGAATAACCTGCCCGTTGGGAAATATGCAGTGGCTTTGTTCGACGCGGCATCGTCTAAAGGACGAACCATGTTGTCGGAGGTGCTGCAACAAACCGGAAGTGACTGGAAGCTAGCCGGGCTCTATATCAAACCCGCCCAGATTGCGGGGCATGACAGCGATTGGTTTTTGGCGCGCGCCCGCGACTATAAAACCAAGGGCCAAATGCACAATGCATGGTTCTACTACGAGCAGGCACGCAGCTTAATTTCGCCCCTGCCTTTCATGAGCACGCTGGCCACGGACAAGCTTTTTGACGAGTCGCAGAATCTGCAACCCACCGATCTGCCCACGGGAGGCAAGACCGCCGACCTGCCGGCCGGAACCGTCACCTACAAACTCACGGCAATATTTCCGCAGGTCGTAGACAATGATTTGGATCTGATCGTCAAATATCAATCAGCCAATGTGGCGAATGCCAATCAGGCCTATCAGGATAATGTCGCGGTGATGAAAGCCTTGCTCGCGAAATACCCGGAAGTGCGAGACGCCTTCTCAGCGGTAGTAGCAAGGGCAGTTGACTCCAGTGGCAAAGACTACGGCACGCTGTTAGCGATGAAAGACATCAAGTAGCCGAATCGTAGCGCCGGCGTCCCGCCGGCTGTCGCGGGTGCGTCTCGCCCGCGCACTAAAGATCACTCCGAACTTCTCGCAACCTGGTCCAGCGTGCACTCTTTGGGATCTTTATCGTCTCGCAGTCCCAGGAAAACCGGCGCACGCAACTTCGGTCCGCTTCCCGCGTTCGTTCCGCCTGTCCATTCGGCGTACTCGATCTGAGCGACCAATTCCGGCTTGACCCAGCTTACCTGGCGCAACGCCTCCACCTCACCGAAGAACGGATTCTTCTTGCTCTCCAGTTTTTTCAGGGTCAGCATGATCTCGGACAAAGATTTCTGGTTGAATCCGCTGCCCGCCTGTCCCACGTGAATGAGCCTTCCCTGTTTGTCGTAGAGCCCCAAGACGAGCGAACCAAAATGCGTGCGGCTGCCCTCGGGCCGGGTAAATCCTCCGACCACGCACTCCAGCTGATGACGGATCTTAATCTTCAACCAGTCCCGGCTGCGGTGCTCCTCATAGCAACTCGCACGCCGCTTGGCCACGATGCCTTCCAGACCTTTGGCCCGCGCCATCTCGAACAAGGCCTTGCCATGCTGCTCGTAGTGATCGGAAAATCTTAGCGAGTCGCCTGTCGTAACCACAGAGGCAAGCTTGCGTTTGCGGTCATCAAGAGGAACCCGGCGCCAATCCTCGCCGTCCAGATACAGCAGGTCGAAGGCATAGTACAGAACCGGCACATCGGCCTTGGCCGCCGCGCGTTTTCCACCTGGCCGAAAGCCGGTTCGTTGCTGCATCAGGCTGAACGACGCCTTGCCCTGCTCGTCGAGCGCCACCACTTCGCCATCGAGAATTGCACTCTTGGCTTTGATGAATTCGGGGAGATCCCTGAGTTCCGGATAACGGGCCGTAAGTTCATTCTGATTTCGCGACACCAGCCGCACTTTGCCATTCTCGATGAATGCAACGGCTCGGTACCCATCCCACTTGACCTCGAACAGCCATTCCGGATTATCAAAAGCCTCGTCAACGGATTCCGCCAGCATGCAGTGGATTGTCGAGGGCATCGGCCGCTTAACCGGGCCGGAACCGGCAATCGGCGAAGAACGCGCCGGAACAGGGTTAGGAGCATCTTTCACCACAGAGGACACCGGGGACACAGAGGACTTCTTAATTTTTCCTCTGTGATCCCCCGCGCCCTCTGTGGTTATTTTGCTTTTTTTTTTCTTCTCGACCCGAGCGATGGCGTCTGCGAGCCACGCGGCCTTCAATTTCCCGCGTCCCGCGGGCCGGCTGCTCTTCCATTCTTTTGAGCGACTGTCTCCAGCGATCTCGTCCATGCTCCGTTTGCTGAGCACGGACTCGTCAATCTCTCCCGCGTCATATCCTTCGACGACGTGATCGTCGTGCTTCTTAATCATCAACCACTCGTTGCCTTTGCTGCCGGGACGCCGGCCTTTCATCTTGATGAGCGCGAAGTCTCCCTGCAGACGCTTGCCCTTCAAACGGAACTTCAGGTCGCCCTTGGCGATCATGGCTGCGGCTTCCGCCTCGGTCCCGGGCAGATATTTTCCGTTTACCGGCACCGGAGAAAGCGGCTGCCACGTACCTACATCCCAGACCATGACGCTGCCCGCACCGTAGTTGCCCTCGGGAATGTTTCCCTCGAAATCAAAGTAAGAGACCGGATGATCTTCAACCTGCATCGCCAACCGCTTATCGGCTGGATCGAGCGATGGCCCCTTGGGGACGGCCCATGACTTGAGCACGCCCTCCATCTCCAGGCGGAAGTCATAGTGCAGCCGGGTCGCCTCGTGCTTCTGGACGACGAACCGATTGCCCTTTTTCTTCTCCACCTTCGGAGGAGGCTCCGGAGTCTCTTCGAATCGCCGTTTTCGCTTATATTCCTCAAGCGCCATAGTGCATCCTTAAGAGCGCAATTCTAGCAAGCTCGTCGCGAAATGGCTGTACATTGCGAACCCGAGGCCCTAGGCAGATGTGAGCAGTGAGCAGTGAGCTGCGAGCTGCGAAGAGCTAGTGACGCTAAGACGCTAAGACCTAAGACCTAAGACCTAAGACCAGGTCCCTTGCTCGAAGCTCGCAACGCCGGGGCTCATAGCTGATGCAGTTATAATCGGCTGCCATGAAACGCGAGTTTCCCGAGTTCCCGCTGGTCGGTGTCGGTGCGATCATCATTGAAGCCGATCGTGTTCTGCTGGTGAAGCGCGCTCATCCGCCCATTCAAGGCGAATGGTCCATCCCCGGAGGCGTCCTCGAAGTGGGGGAATTCGTGCGGGAGGCCGCCATCCGCGAGGCCCGTGAGGAAACCGGGCTGATCGTCGATCCCGGCGCGTTGCTCGGCGTCTACGACCGCATCCTCAGAGATCCGGAACAGCGTGTGCAATATCACTATGTGTTAATCGATTTCCTCTGCCAGCGGACCGGCGGGGAACTTCTTGCCGCGAGCGACGCCGCTGAAGTCCGCTGGTTTATACGAGAGGAATTGCGTGCTCTTAAACTCGCCGAGGACACGCTGGAGGTGATTCAAAAAGGCTTTGCGAAGTTAGGCGGTTGAACCGGAATCCTCCGGGACGCCATCGTCCTCCCACTCCGCATCGCAGGAATGGCAGCGCCAGGCACGCCGGTGAATACGGAATTGGGACGCCGACCCACAGACTCAAATAAGCCGCTGGTTCCAACTCTCTAAAGTTGATGTCCAAGGAACCGCATTTCGGACATACGGGTTGCGCATAGTCTCCCACTCCGGACACGTCAAAGTTTTCCGGGATGGGTTGGATAGAGCATCTTCTGCCGCCATGGCATCCTCGGGACACACCAGCAGTTTGACTCCTCCCATAGCATTCGACCAGAACCAGTCCAGTCCGCACCATGTTGTCATCGACGAGAAGGCACTCGATTCCGGCAGAATCCAGCACTCCCTTGGCCAGTACAGGCCTCCGGCAAGATCTCCGGAAGCTTGCGGATCGTCACCATCTCGCGCAACTCAGGCTCTCCCTCCGAGGGCAACTCTCCTGTGAAGCATCCTGCTCGGAGGATCGCCTGCTTGGGACGGTCCTTCTTGGATCCGACCTTCGGAGCATGCTCGGCGCAATTCCGGTGAGACCTTCCTTCTGGTGGCCGTAATTCCGTCCCGAAGTACCGCCTGGCGAGCTGCCTCAGTCAGTTCGTACGCCTCGGCCGGCGACTTTCTCCAGCTCGCCATTCAATCTGCCGCGCAGTAGAACTCGGCCAACCGCTCGTCTCTCCTGCTCTCGGATCAATCATCGCCATGGGGAGCGAATCATACTCCACGTCCGAATCCGGCACGTGACAGAGCACCCTAGCAGTAGGACGCGCTATCGCCAGATTCAGCTCCATCACCATACCCGTGATGCCCGTCACAGCCCGCGCATCCGCCGATCTTTACAGTCCAATCTGGATAAACCCCAAATGGAAGCCAGCATCAAGCTAAACCGGCGAGCTTTTCTGCAAGCGGCTTTGGTTGCAGCTGCGGCGAGCGGAGCCACTGTTGCTTGCAGCAGGAATGCGACTCCCTGGCGCTTCTTCACGCTCGACGAAGCCAGAACCCTGGCCGCAATCTCTGATCAGATCATTCCCCCGGACCAGGATCCCGGCGCCTCGTGGGCCGGCGTCGTGAATTACATCGACCGCCAGCTTTGCGGCCCGTTCGAGAGTCTGCAGAAAAACTACCGCCTGGGGCTCGCCGGAGTAAACCAGAGTAGCCGGCTGATGTACGGCCGAGGATTCGCCGATCTGGACACGACCCAGCAGGCGGACGTTCTGCGCCAACTCGAAGATGGGAAGGCGTCCGGCGAAACCTGGAAGCGGACTTCGTCGTCAGAATTCTTTCACTTGTTGATCGATCACACGATGCAGGGCTTCTACGGCGATCCGCGTCACGGCGGCAATCGTGAAGGCGCCAGTTGGAAGATGCTCGGTATTCCATATCCGCCGATTCGAGGACGCCAACGGACCGACCTTGCGCGGCGTGGATCGTAGAGATCGTAGAGAAAGACCGCTGGGGAACGGCGCACGGCCTCGCCCCACGAAGGGCTTTAGCCTCCGTGGTAGCGACAGATAACGTGGATTTCAGATGTCTCTGAAGCACGTAAACGCGATCGTCGTCGGCGGCGGCGCCGGAGGCGGCGTGATCGCCAAAGAACTCTCCGAAGCAGGACTGAGCGTCGTTCTCCTCGAGCGCGGCAAATGGTATACCCCGTTCGATGACCGCAAAGACGACCTCCGCAACCAGCGCACCTGCGTGCTGGGAAACTCCTTCGGTCCCGACGAACGGCGCAACCCCCGCGTTTTGGTCGATGCTCAGGGACACGAACGTATCGTTCTTTCCAACCAGAACGGTTACAGCAACAACGCTGCCTGCGTCGGTGGCGGCACGCTGAGTTACGGCGCGATGGCCTGGCGTTTCATGGAGAAGGATTTCCGGCTACGCTCGACCTACGGAACCGTCGCCGGCAGCACCCTCGACGATTGGCCCATCACCTACTCAGACCTCGAGCCTTACTACGAAAAGGCGGAATGGGAGATCGGAGTTTCGGGCGACGACTCCAACAATATTTTTCGTGCTCCGCGCCGGCGGCCGCTGCCCATGCCGCCGCTTCCCCCAAGTCGCGAACACCAGATTCTGAAGCCTGCAGCCGAGCGCCTTGGCCTTCATCCCTTTGACATACCGATGCTGCGGAATTCCGTTCCCTACAACGGGCGCGGAGCCTGCATGCGCTGCCGCTGGTGCGTGGGCTTTGCCTGCGAAGTCGACGCCAAGTGCGGCACGCAAAATACGGTGATCCCGAGAGCCATCCAGACAGGGAACTGCGAAGTCCGCACCGAATGCATTGCCAAAGAGATCCTCACCAACGAGCAGGGCCGCGCCACAGGCGTCGCCTACTTCGACGCAAACGGACGTCTGCAGAATCAAACTGCCGACCTGGTCATCACTTCCTGTGCGGCGATCGAATCCGCCCGCCTGCTGCTGAACTCCAGGAGCCGCCTGTTTCCCAATGGATTAGGCAACCGCTACGACTGGGTGGGTAGAAATCTTCAAGGCCATGCCTACACCGGCGCCATGGGACTGTTTGAACAAGAAACCTACGACGACCTCGGCCCCGGCGCTTCCATTGCGATCTGCGACTACAACCACCACAATCCCGGCTTCATCGGAGGCGGCCTTCTAGCCAACGAGTTCATTCGCTTGCCCTACCAGTTTGCGCGTTACGGAGGCAGCGCGATCCCGCGCTGGGGCGCGGGCCACAAAGACTTCATGCGGCGCTACTACCGGCGCAGCATTTCCGTCATGGGGCCGGTGCAGGAGATGCCGGTCTTCGAATCTCGCGTGCAAGTCGACCCGACGGTCAAAGACGCATGGGGGATTCCTGTCGCTCGCCTCTCCGGCCATCGCCATCAGAACGATTTGCTGGGCACCAATTTCCTGTCCGAAAAGGCCGCGGCCTGGCTCAAAGAAGCCGGTGCGACCACAGTGATCCGTTCTGGACCGATCTCGCTCGATGGACCCAGTGGCGGCCAGCATCAGGCCGGCACCTGCCGCATGGGGAACGATCCCCAGACTTCGGTGGTCGACAAATACTGCCGCGTTCACGACGTCGACAACGTGTACGTCATCGACGGCAGCGTCCATGTCACCAACGGCGGCTTCAATCCCGTGCTCACGATCATGGCGATCGCGTACTACGCGTCGAATAACCTGGTGAAGACCTGGAAAGGAACGCATGGGCGCTCATAGTGATCGATCTGCGGAGTTGCAGCGATGAGCACCGCAGGCAAGTTCTTCCGCCTTCGCGTCCTGGCGCCTCTGTTCGTCATTCTGTTCGCGATTTTCCTGCTGCCCGGAGCGAGCTTGTACTACAGCTATTCCGGTGGGCGATCGTGCGCTCGCTGCCACGAAATCTGGCAGCCTTATCGTGACTGGCACGATTCGGCTCATCGCAACATTGCATGTTCGGAATGTCACGGCGACGTGATGACTCTCGACGCCGGGTTTCATCTTAAAAATCTGCGGCAACTCGTCTCCCACCTGCGGGGCCAGATTCCCGAACAGGTCCGGTTGAAGACCGACGACGTATTCAAAATTGAAAAGCGGTGCGAGAAATGCCATCGCGAGGAGTACGCCGCGTGGTCGTCCGGCGGTCACAGCGTCACTTACTCCAAAATTTTCCTCGACAAAGATCACAACCAGCGCACCCTGTTGATGGACGATTGTCTCCGCTGCCATTCCATGCACTTTCAAGGCAGCATTCGCGACCTGGTTACGCCTTTGAACACACAGGGGCCATGGAACCTGCGTGACGCGCAACTCTCCAACCGGCCTGCGCTCCCCTGTCTGACTTGCCACCAAATGCACCGCCACGGTTCGCCGCTGTCGAAGCCACAGGTGAAAGCCGAAGATGCCAGCGCACACCAGGAAATCTCGCGGCCTTCCGTGGCGTTGTTCGATCGCCGCGAGCAAGATTATGTTTCCCTCGACCGATTGCCTCTGCCCCAAATGGATGGACGGCGCGCGCCTCGTGAAGATCAGTCCCGACCAGAGACAGGCTCTGTGTTATCAGTGCCACGCTCCAGCCGCCGGTGGACAGGTAGGAACCGGCGATGACCGCACTCCTATCGGCGTTCACGAAGGACTCAGTTGCCTGGCCTGCCACGAGAAGCACGGACAAACGACGCGGGCCTCCTGCACGACCTGCCATCCTCAGCTTTCCAACTGCGGCATCAACGTGGAGACAATGGACACAACCTTCAAGTCCACCAAGAGTCCTCACAACGTTCACACCGTCAAATGCGCGGATTGCCACACCAAGGGTGTGCCCAAGAAGAAAGCGCGCCTGTAGCCGCTAGGATGTTCAAGGTTTCCCAGTTGCAATGTTTCGGAGGTAAACTCAGCGTCCGCAAGATTTCCTTGCAACCTTGAAACCTTGAAATCGCCCCAATTCGCCCTCGAAACCTCTTCAAAAAACAAACGGCCCGCAAGTTTTGAACTTGCGAGCCGTCCGGTGGACTGTTCTGGATTGACCAAGAGGTGGTCACTCTACGTGGCCTCTTCGGCTACTCCGGGCTCCTGACCGACCTGCGTCAGGCGGAATCAATCCTTAATCACCGATAGTATGCGGGCTGTAGCCTCCGGCGCAGTTCGTGCATCCGCGCCCAAAGCCCCGCTTAGAGCAACCTGCTCTAAGTCTCAGCCACCTCACCTGGTCTTTGGATACCTCTACTACTGCCTTCAGAACTTGTCATCAGACCACCTCCTTTCCGGTGTAATCGCAGATTAGTACGAAATGCAGTCGCGCCGTCAATCAGGGGACCCCTGCAGATAACAGCGATTGTTGTAAACCCCGGACGCCTTCGTCCGGGGTGGGGTCATGCGCACAATGAGCGACCTTTGCCGCAGCGGGGACTGATGCGAGGGCACGCGTCGCATCGTTCCGCGGGGCGGACGAGGCGTCCGCCCCTACACATCACGGCAATCCAAAGGCATAAATTGCGCTGCCCGCCGCGATCGCCACATATTCTTTTCCATCCACTGCAAACGCCATGGGCGCAGCATAGACTGCCCCTCCCATCTGAAAGTGCCATAGCGGCTTCAGTGTGGTTGCATCGAAGGCGATGAGGTTGCCTTCGGCGTCGCCGCTGAAAACAAGCCCTCCAGCTGTCGACAACACTCCTGACCACGTCGGTGAAGTGTGTTGAAATTTCTGCTTAATCTCGCCCGTCGCTGGATTGATCGCCTTCAGAAATCCCAGGTACGGTCTTGCCTCTTCCGATGGAAAATACGCGCTGCCGTAGAATGCGTGTCCAGCCTCATAGGGTTGCGGAGCCGTGCTGAAGATGTCGCACTGATCGCGGGCCGTCACGTAAAACAATCCGCTCAGCGGATCGTAGGTCGGCGCCATGAAGTTCGTCGTACCCAGCGCACCGGGACAGACGGTGTGCCCCTCGAGCGTCGGCGAGGCATTCTTCTTCGCGACCGGACGCCCCTCGGCATCTTTCGAATCGCTCCACGTGGTCTTGCCGTAAGGTGTCGCCGAGATCAGCTTCCCGTTCGTACGATCGATTACATAGAAGTAGCCGTTGCGATCGGCCTGCGCGATCAGCTTCTTGCTCCCCGGCATCGATCAAGACCGGAACCTGGGTCGCATCCCAGTCGTGCTCGTCGTGCTTGGTGAACTGGAAATACCAATTGAGCTTGCCCGTATCGGCGTTCAGCGCAAGAAGGGAATTGCTATACAGATTGTCGCCCGCGCGGCCTTCTCCGCGATTTGAGGGCGAGGGATTTCCCGGTCGGCCAGAAAATCTGATTCGTCGCCGGATCGTAGGTTCCGGTATTCCACGCGGGCGCTCCACCCACCTTCCACGAGTCGCCTTCCCAAGTCTCGTGCCCGGGTTCACCGGGTCCCGGCACCGTGTAGTAGCGCCACTTGCGTGCGCCGGTCTCGGCATCATAGGCGTCGATGAATCCGCGCACGCCGTACTCGCCGCCGGAAACGCCGATCACGATGAGATTCTTCACCGCGAGCGGCGCAACCGTGAAGCTATGGCCGGTTCGATAGTCGGCCGCGGTTACATCCCACATGACCGCGCCGGTCTTCGCATCGAGTGCGATCACGTGCGCGTCCAGCGTTCCCAGAAAAACTTTGTCGCCAAGAATTGCGAGTCCTCGATTCACTCGTCCGCAGCACGGACGGATGTCTCCCGGAAGTTGCCGCTGATACATCCAGATCGGCCTGCCGGTACGCGCATCGAGCGCAAAGGCGCGATCGTCCTGTGCGGTCGCGTAGAGAATCCCGTCCACGACCAGCGGAGTGGTCTCAAGCTTTCCAGTCGCCGGCCGTCTGATAAACCCACTTCGCCACCATGGTGTGGACATTGCCGGTGTTGATTTGGGCAAGCTTGCTGAAACGCTGCCCGGAATAGCTGCCGGAGTAGGTCATCCAGTTCTGTGGTTCCTTCGCGGAATTGACCAGGCGCTCGAAGGTGACTTGGCTGTGAGAATGACGCGCGAAAGCAATGATGACGATCAACGCGAGCAGACTTGGGTGGGTGTCTCTCCGCGATCTCAGCGGCAGTTCTCGGCGACCTCTGCGGTTCGAAGCCTTTATACGCGCCCAGCCGCGGCTCATCATTTCGCCCCCACGCCGGCCAGGAAGGCCACGATGTCTTCCACTTCCTTGTCGCTCAAAACATCGGGGTCGTACTTCGGCATCGCCGACTCGCGGCTCTTGTGAAAGGATTTCAACTTATCTTTCTGGAGCAGATGAATATGCTCGCCTGAATCCATCATCTGTACGCTGAAGCTGTCTTCATTCAGGATCACGCCCTTAACCTGTTTTCCATCCGCTGTGACCGCGGTGACGCTTTCGTACTCCTGCGGAAACTCTTTCGTTGCTTCCGTTAGTCCCCAGCCAGCCGGCGGCTTGGATTGCGCATCGAATCGATCATCGCCTCACGTGTGCGCGATCCGCCCACGCCCGTCAGATCCGGTCCCATCCTTCCGCCTTTGCCTTCGACCATGTGGCACATCGAACAATTCCCGTCGCCATAAAACAGTGCTTTGCCGTGAGCCGCATCGCCCGTCGTTTTGGCCGAGGCCTTCACTTCCTGACTGCGAATGTAGGTGATGATCTGCCATATCTCCTCATCAGTCATGCCCACGCCCTGGCCGTTGGTTCCGTTCGCCGGCATCGCGGTTCCGGGAATGCCGTTGCTGATGACTTGAAACATGTCGGCATCGGAGTGCGCATGTTTCTTCTGCGCTCGTGTCAGGTCGGGGCCGCGACCGCCGCCGTGGGCGCCGAGTCCATGACACAGGGCGCAGTTGATGCGGAACTCGTACTCACCGGCCTTTGCCGCCTTGGGATCACCGGCCAGCGGATTTTGACTCGTCCGCCGCTGGCGACGCATACCAAGAAACACCACTCCGATCAGTCCAGCCCGCCATCGTCCTGCCATGAATTTCCTTCGGCTGAATTTGCCGCATTCTACGCCATCGAGCGTCCTTGCAGCTTTGGAAATCTCGACGCGACATGGAAACCGTCCCCGCCGGACATGTCCGAGGGGTATCTGCCGGTAGCACTTCCGGGTCTCTACACTGAAATCCTGTCCTCGACCTGCCGATGTTCCTGATGAGAGGAGAGTTTTTCCCTTAGGCGGCCAAGTGCTTGATATTTCAGCCTTTCCAGCGGAAGGCCTGGGGCTGCGGGAGGCCGAGATGAGCCAGCACGCGATAAGCGAACTCGCGAGCCAGTTCATCTAATGAAGCAGGACGGTAGTAGAAGGCCGGGATCAACGGAAAGATGGTCGCGCCGGCATCGGCGGCCCGGTACATGTTGCGGATGTGGATTTTGTTGAGCGGCGTCTCGCGCACGCAAAGCACCAGGGGACGCTTCTCTTTCAGAGAGACGTCGGCGGCGCGCTCGATCAGTTGGGCGGCGACGCCGTTGGCGATTCGGGCCAGAGTGCCCACGCTGCATGGGATAACGACCATGGCATCGGCGGGATAAGAACCGCTGGCCACGTTGGCTCCGATGTCAGCGTTCGATTGAACTTGAATTTTGCGCGATACGTGTTGCGACGATGAGCCAAGGACCTGGGGGATGAGATCGGACCGGCCTTTGAGGTCCAGTTCCTCGGCCATGACGCGGAACGCGCTGTCGGAAGCGATGAAGTTTACGGTCTCGACGCGCTCATCGCGCTCGACGGCGAGCAGAAGAGTGGCGAAGAAAGATAGCTCCGCTGGCGCCGGTAGTCGCAACAGTCAGGTTCTGCGGTGGATGATTGGGCAAGGATGCCTCGAGGAACAGCGGAGCATAGGGAGCCCAAGCAGTCGAAGTCAAGATGAACAGTAGAAGCTAGGAGCCAGAAGCTAGAAGCTGAATATGGCATCCACCGCCAATCTCCGGTCCCGTCGCAGCGCAGCGCAACTGCACGCGCTGGCCGGTGTGGAGCGCGAAATTCGCGCCCAGGACTCGCACAGCCGCCGAAAATACCTTCGCGAGTTCAACCAGGCATTCAGCACTTACGAATCGGTACTCACTCGCGAGCAGATGCATGAAGCTCTGCATGGCGCCGACATTGTCCTGATCGGCGACTATCACGCCCTGCCCGCGGCCCAGCGCTATGCGGCCTCACTATTCGAGCAACGTGCCTTGGCCGGTGATCGCCCCGTCGTGCTCGGCGTCGAAACCATCTTTGCTCGCGACCAGCACATTCTCGACGAATGGTGGCGGCGCGAGATTGACGAGGCCGAACTCCGCCAGCGTATCCGCTTCGATCTCGACTGGGGATACGACTGGACCCCGTTTTACGAACTCCTGGTAACCGCGCGCGACCACGCTGAAGCGCTCTACGGACTCGACTGCATGCCGCGCGAAGACCTGCGCAAGATCGGGGCGCGCGATCGCCACGCCGCCCTCAAGCTGGCCGAGATTCGCGAGCGTCATCCGAACGCTGTGATCTACGTTCTTTTTGGCGAGTCGCATCTTGCTCCAGGACATTTGCCGACGAACTTCGCAAGCAAATGCCCGACGCCAAGATCGTAACCGTGCTGCAGAATATCGATTCGCTTTACTGGCGCGCCGCCGGAGAGCGCGCGGATCAGCGTCGATGCTGTCCGCGTGAACGACGATGTCTATTGCGTATTCAATGCCACTCCGCTCGAGAAGTACGAGAGCTACCGTTTGTTTCTCGACCAGTGGAGCCGGTGCGACGACGCTCCCGACTTTGCTCCGACGATCTACAACCTGGTCGACAGCCTCGCCAGTTTCCTCGAGATCAATCGCTACTCACCTCATAACAGCACGCAGCCGAAATTCCTGGTCGACATGCTGCCTGAAGTTTACGGCGGCTCGTCCGACGTGATGCTGCGACGCCTGCTCTCGCGCAACGGCGTGAGTGAGCCGCAACGCGAGTCGATGCTGGCGCGGGTTGAACAGTGCGGCAGCGCGTACCTGCCCGAGGTGAATGCCTTCTACGTTCGCGAATTTCAGATGATGCATGCCGCCGAAGATGCCGCCAGTTTCCTGCATCATGCCTGCCAGGGTCTGCCGCAACGCTGAAAGGGAATCTCGGCGCCCGAACTCGCGCCTGATGGCGATAACCGCAATCGCGAACTCGACCGCTTTTACAATCGCGTGATCGAAGATGCGATCGCGTATTTTGGATCCCGCGTGCTTTGCCCGTCGCGTCCGGTGCCGGAATGCGAAACTTCTCAACTTTCGCGTGCCGCCTGCGATAAGGCCGCGCAAGCCGCCCTCCGGGCCGAACCCTGCAATTTCGAATTGTCGGCGCAGGAATGGGGATTCCGCATTGGCAGTCAGATCTACGACGCCTATCTCGCCGGAAGAGTAGCTCCCAGCGGGGTCCGCCGGCTATTCCTGGCTCATCTCAACGAGCCTGGCCTGGCCCGGAAGGTGTGCGCTGCGGTGATTTCCAAGCTCCGTTCGATTGGTCGCTCCCAGTCCCGCGCAGCTCACGCCTGAGAAGTCCTCCACCAAATGCTAATCTAGACTCCACCCGGCTGAACGCTGGTTGCTGAGTGCCTCTTGAACGCCGAATCCATCCGCAAACTTTTCGATGAAGTCCGCAAGCGCAAGCTCACTCCGGACGAGGCTGTGGATCGCCTGCGCCACATGCCTTTCGAAGATCTGGGCTATGCGAAAGTCGATCACCATCGTGCGCTCCGAAACGGCATGCCGGAAGTCATTCTAGGAGAAGGGAAGACTCCGGCGCAGGTTGCGGGGATTTTCTCTCGCCTCGCGAAGCACGGTGGGAACGTGCTGGCAACGCGCGCGGACACGAAACAATTAGCCGCGGTAAAGAAGAAAGTTCGCGGCGTGGAATATCGCGAACTTGCCCGTGCGATAGTTCTGCAGAAAGATGCAACAAAATACGGCAAAGGGATCATCGCAGTGGTGTCGGCCGGAACCAGCGACATCCCGGTCGCGGAAGAGGCTCTGGTGACGGCGGAGTTGATGGGGAACGAAGTCCAGCACTTTTACGACGTCGGCGTTGCCGGCATCCATCGCCTGCTGGCCAATCGCGAGGCCCTCACCAAAGCGCGGGTGGTGATCGTCTGCGCCGGCATGGAAGGCGCTCTCCCCAGCGTCGTCGGAGGCCTGGTTGGAGTTCCGGTCATCGCCGTTCCCACCAGCGTCGGCTACGGAGCATCCTTCAAGGGCATGGCCGCGTTGCTGGGAATGCTCAACTCCTGCGCCTCGAACGTCAGCGTGGTTAATATCGATAACGGATTCGGCGCCGGATACGTCGCCTCTCTGATCAACCGCCTACCCTAACCGCAAAGGAGTATCTATGCCCACGGCGCTCTCTCCCGAAGTAAAACAACTCATCGACCGCCCCAACTTCGCCCACCTCGCCACTCTGATGTCGGACGGTTCGCCGCAAGCCGTGCCTGTGTGGGTCGGGCGCGAGGGTGAGCATCTTGTGATCTGTACCGGGGAAAATTCTCTGAAGGGTAAGAATACGCTACGCGATCCGCGCATTGCGCTGTCCATTGTGGACCTTACCAATCCTTACGAAGAAGTGCAGATTCGCGGCCGCGTCGTCGAGCGCCGGCCCGATCCCGACTTGAAGATGATGGATCCCATCTCGCACAAGTACACCGGCAAGCCCTTCCCGTTTCGCGCTCCGGAGGGACGCGTCGCGTTGATGATTGAAGTGGAAAAGGCGAAGTATACGAAGCTACCGTTCGAGCACACGCCTCCGTCCAAATAAAAAAGGGCGCGACTTTCGCCGCGCCCTTCCCTTCGTGCGCTCGACTAAATTACGACTTTCCCACCACCAGTTTGTTGTCCACCGTGAACGCACCGAAGACCTGGTTCGCTCGGATCCCGGCGATGTTCTTGTCCATCGTGTTATCGACGGACCCGAATAGCGTCACATGCCCGTTGGCCACGATGATCCGGATCGGACGTGCGGGATCCATCGCGTACTTGCTCAACACGGAATCGCGATAGATCGCCTGCAGCGCTCGCAGTCGCACCGCATCGTCGAACTGGGAAACCGGCGCGATCGAAACATTGTCGATCACATCCTTCACGCCAGGCATATTGGCGATGTCTGCCAAAGCCTCGTCGCGACCCACGCCGGTGCGGTCCTGTCCTTCAACAGTGACCACCCCGTCCTTCACGCCCAGCGCGAAATAGTCGAACGTGTTGTCGTATCCCACGCGGACGTAACGCAGTTTCGTTGCGAGTTTCTCTTCCAGTTGCGCATCCGGAACGTTCGGCCCCGCAACTTCAATCAGGTTGCGCACGCCCTGCGCGTTCGCCGTCTTGCGCGCCAGTTTCCCTGCATCCAGCTTGCGCTGGTACAGATCGACCGATCCCGTCAGCGTGACGATGCCATCCTCCACCTTCGCCTGGACGTCGCGGAACTGGCTCTTCGACGCCAGCTTTTGCGTTACCGCGCTCTGCACCTGGTTGTCGTACCGGGAGGCTGCCCCGGTTTCGGCAAATAGCGTGGCGCTCAGTAGGCCCACCGCCAACAGCGCGCCCATCATGCTCACTGCACTTCTCTTCCTTCCCATAGTCATAACGGTCACCTCCGACCATTGACGAATCTTTACTAATTAACTGCCTGGTTAATTCATTCGATGCGGAGGTATTGCCGGAAGATGCATGCGCCGCGACCGCAAAAATAGCCACGTTTAAACAACTTTTCCAGCGCAACTTTTGCTCTGGCGCGGTGTTAAAAAAAGTCAGGACTGCCTTCGGCACACAATGCCGCGGAGGGTCGGACCTTCAAGCGCCGCGTTGCGTGTGCCTCCGTTTCACTTCGGAACGCTCCATTTCCGGATTACCCTCGTAACTTTCGAGCGGGTACCCCGCGTTCTAACCTAGAACCTGCGATTTCGAGGGGGATTCGCGCATGGGCGAACGTGTCACCCAACCGGCGGCGGGCGACTTGGCTCGCGCCGAACGGCTGAACAAGGCTCTAAAGAGCGGGGTTCCGCCCGCGTTTGTCGAGCCCGATATCGCCTCGCCCCGCAGCGGTCCGTGCTCCGAAGCGTCCTGCCCGGTTCCCCCGGCTTTTACCTCGTTCACCAGTTCCAAGAACGCCGATACGCGTCTGCAATTTCTCGAGCAAATGTTTGTGGCCTCGGCGGACGCCCTCATCATCGCGGACTGCTCTCAACGCATCCTCTGGACCAATCCGGCTTTCCTCCGCATGTTTGGCTATGACGCTGCGGAGGCGGTGGGCCAATCACTGGAGCATCTCGTGGTTCCTCTAGACCGGCTGGCAGAATCGAAATGGCTGACGGAGGCGATGGCCAGAGCCGAGAACGTCACGGTGGAGACCAAGCGCAGGAAGAAGGACGGAACTCTACTCGATGTCTTTGTCTATTGCGCGCCTCTGCTGCGCGACGGGAAGATGTCGGGCTTTTACGTGGGGCACCGGGACATTTCCGACCGCAGGCGGGTTGAGGCACTCAGCTCTGCCCTCTACCGGGTCGCCGAGAAAAGCAGCAGCGCCCACGATCTGCAGCAGTTCTTCGCGGCGGTGCACAGCATTGTGGATGAACTGATGTACGCTCGGAATTTCTACATCGCCCTGTACGATTCCGCGACCGAATTGATCACGTTCCCCTACTTCGTCGATGAACAGGATGCCGCCCCCTCTCCCAGGAAACTCGGACGCGGTCTCACGGACTATCTGATTCGTACCGCAGAACCGCTGCTTGCCACTCCAGAGGTTTTACAGGCGATGGAAGATCGCGGCGAAGTCGAGCGCAGCGGTTCGCGCTCCCTCGACTGGATGGGTGTTCCTCTCAGGGTCAATAGCCACGCCTTCGGCGCGCTCGTCGTCCAGACATACTCCAAAAACATCCGTTATGGAGAACGCGACAAGGAGATTCTCACGTTTGTAGCCCGCCAGCTCGCCAGCGCGGTCGAGATCAAGCGCAACGAACAGGCATTGCGGCGCTCGGAAGCCCGCTATCGATCATTGGTGCAGAGTTCCGTGTACGGCATCTACCGTTCCAGTCTGGAGGGACGTTTTCTTGATGTAAATCCGGCCCTTATCACCATGCTTGGTTACCAGTCAGGGGATGAAGTGCTGCTGCTCGATCCGGAAAAAGACGTTTTTGCCAATCCCGAGGAGCACGCTCATCTTATTGAGGAGTTCCGCCGTACCGGCCGCCTTGACGGCATCGAAGTCAAGTGGAAGCGCAGCGATGGAAGCACTGTAACTGTTCGCATCAGCGGACGCGCCGTGAGCAGCGCCGATGAACCGGCTGACGTGCTGGAGGCCATCGCGGAAGACGTAACCGATCGCCGCGCTCTTGAAGACCAGTTCCGCCAGGCTCAAAAAATGGAGGCGGTGGGCCGCCTCGCGGGTGGCGTGGCTCACGATTTCAATAACCTGCTCACCGTCATCAGCGGCTATGCGGAAGTAATTCTGGCCAAGCTACCGGTCGATAACCCGCTTTATGAAAAGGGCAGGGCTATCCAGCTCGCCGCCGACCGTGCCACGACCCTGACCCGACAGTTACTTGCCTTCAGCCGCAAGCAACTGCTGGAACTCAAAGTTGTCGATGTGAATGCCATCGTCCAGGATATGGAACGCTTGCTCAGTCCTCTCATCGGTGAGAACGTGGAACTCGTTACCCTTCTGGCGCCGCAGGCCGCTCACACCCGCGCCGATGCCGGCCAACTCGAACAGGTATTGATGAATCTGGTGGTGAATGCCAAGGACGCCATGCCTGGCGGCGGCAAGCTCACGATTCAGACTCAAATCACAGAAGTCGATGAAAAACACCGCCGCGGCCAGCAGTTCATTCGGCCCGGCAACTACGTAACCCTTTCCGTCAGCGACACGGGAATGGGGATGGATAAGGAGACGCAATCCCGGATTTTCGAACCTTTCTTCACCACCAAAGAGAAGGGCAAAGGTACCGGACTCGGCCTCTCCACCGTTTACGGCATCGTCAAGCAGAGTGCAGGATACGTCATCGTGCAAAGCGAAAAGGGGCACGGCACGACATTCCATATCTATCTGCCGCAGGTCGAGGGCTCCACCGAACAGCACTCCATGCCCGCGCCCCATCCCTCCCTTGGCGGAACCGAGACCGTGCTGCTAGTGGAGGATGAAGAATCCGTTCGCCAACTCGTGCGCGACACGCTGTTGGCGAAGGGTTACAACGTGCTTGAGGCCGACGGCGGCGAGGCCGGACTAGCCGTCGCCACGCACCACACAGGCGAAATCGACCTCGTCATCACCGATGTGGTCATGCCCGGCATTGGCGGACGCGAACTAGTCCGGCAACTGGCTCAAAGCCGTCCGACCACGAAAGTTCTTTATCTTTCCGGATACACGGAAGATGCGATCGTGAGCGACGGTTCCATCGAAAAGGGTACCGCCTTCCTGCAAAAGCCCTTTAGTCTGCAAAGCTTGGCGCGAAAAGTGCGCGAAGTCCTCGGCTAGTGCCGCTCTACCATTCCCCAACCTTCCGGGGGACGCCCACATCAAATCTTTGCCCCTGAAACTTTTCCTGCGCGCCGGCGTCCTATTTGTTTGAAGATGGAGACAGGCGCCCCATCCGCATATAGGGTTGGAGCGTATCTGTAAATGGGGTCCTAATGCTCATCAAGAAGGCATCTGACATACGTTCGTCGGAGATTACTCCCAAGAGCTTGTACTTGAACCGGCGCAAGTTTCTGGCTGAGGCCGCATTGGCCGGGGGAGCGGTCGCGGCTGGCTTCGCACTCCGCAATCTGATTTCGCCTTCCACGCGCGTGCTGGCGGGAAACAAAATTGATGGCATCCGCAAAAGTCCCCTGAGCACCACCGAAACCGTCACGCCCTACAAGGACGTCACGCACTACAACAACTATTACGAGTTCTCTACCGACAAAGACGGCCCTGCTGAACTAGCCAAGAATTTCCGCACCCACCCCTGGAAAGTCAAGATTGACGGACTGGTCGCCAAAAAGCAGGAACTCGGCGTCGATGCCATCATCAAGATGGCGCCACCCGAAGAGCGCATCTACCGCCACCGCTGCGTTGAAGGGTGGTCGATTGTTGTCCCCTGGGTTGGCTTCTCATTGAGCGAACTCATCACGCGGGTGAATCCCACCAGCAAGGCCAAATTTGTTGAGTTCACCACACTGCTCGATCCCGCGCAGATGCCGGGACAGCGCCGTGAAGTGCTCCAGTGGCCCTATGTCGAAGGCCTCCGTATGGATGAAGCGATGAACCCGTTAGCCTTGCTCTGCTTTGGTATGTATGGAGAAGACCTCCCCAACCAGGACGGGGCTCCGATTCGCCTCATCCTGCCATGGAAATACGGCTTCAAAAGCGTGAAGGCCATCGTGCGTATCCGTTTCACCGACAAGCAGCCGCTGAATACCTGGAACATCTCCGCACCGCGCGAGTACGGCTTTTATGCGAACGTGAATCCGAATGTGGATCATCCCCGCTGGAGCCAGGCACGGGAACGCAGGTTGGGAGAATTTACCAAGCGTCCCACCTTGATGTTCAATGGCTACGGAGACCAGGTCGCCAGCCTGTACAGCGGAATGGATTTAAAAAAAGAATTCTAAGATCAGAGCTCAAAACCCGGACCTCAGACCTCGGCCCTTAGACCTCGGCCAGGCCGATTCCGACTAAAGGCTGAGGTCAAGGTCTGAAGTCTGAGGTCCGAGGTCTGACGCCCGGTTTGCGATGCTGCGCTACTTCAAACCCGCCATCTTTCTCACCTGTCTCCTGCCTCTGGCGAGGCTCGTCTGGCGTGGTCTGCATTCGAATCTCGGCGCCAATCCCATTGAAACTATCACGCACGGCACGGGTGACTGGACGTTAATTTTCCTGCTTGTGACCCTGTCGGTAACGCCCCTGCGCAAACTTACGCACCAGTACTGGTTGATCGGTTTGCGCCGCATGTTCGGCCTGTTCGCGTTTTTTTATGGCACCCTGCATCTGACAACCTATGTATGGCTGGATAAGTTTTTCAATGTTCACGAGATGCTGGCCGATATTGCGAAACGCCGGTTCATCACCGCAGGCATGACGGCGTTCGCCTTGATGATTCCCCTTGCTCTGACATCCAGCAAGTGGTCGATCCGTAAACTAGGCGGTAAGCGCTGGCAAGGCCTGCATCGCCTGATCTACTTCAGCGCCGCTGCCGGAGTCATTCATTACATCTGGCTGGTGAAAGCCGATCTGAAGAAGCCGCTGGAGTATGCCTTAGTCTTAAGCGTGCTGCTGCTGCTGCGCGCAGTATCGTGGATAAAGTCGCGAACGGGCAGACTCACCAAGAGCGAACTCTCCCAAGTCTGAAGAAACTACGGCATCAGTGCGACGAATGTAGGGGCGGACGCCTTCGTCCGCCCCACCGAGCGCAGCGAGCCGTAACCCCGCGGGCTGTGCCGGTAACGCTTTCACCGCAACAGCCCGCTAGTTCGCCTTAGTCCCGCGCTTCCGATTCTTTTGTGAAGCGGTATGCGGAATCACCCGCGGCATCGGCATGCTTGCCGCCCGCACCAGCGAGGACTTTGCCCCACTGGCGGAAGGCGTCTGCAAAACGAACGAGCCCAACGCTGCCTGCGTCGAATCGGTGGAAATGAGCATCGCCGTCGAATCGTCAACTGCGTAAAAAAACATCCCGGCAAAACCGCCATTGGTGAAGTTAGCGGAACCGAATCCGTCCGTCCCCACGCTGTACGTCCCGTTCATAGCCGACGTGAACAGGCCCGCGTCGTTCCCATCGAGGAGCCCATTCATGCCGGTGCTGGTCGTGGTGAATTCGGCGAGATCATCGAAGTTAGTGAAGTTTTGCACGTCCTCTCCGGTGATGTTCAGGCCGTATCCCTGCGAAGCACTGACCGTCGCACCCGGCTGCTGCTTCAGCGCAACGCCGCCCGTAACTCCGGCGTTCAGCCCATCCACTTCGAGCATCAGCAGTCCGCCACTCGAGGGATAGGCAGCGAACTGCGTTCCGCCGACGAAGTTCGACATCGTGAACAGGTATCGTCCCCCGCCATTTGCCGAGAACAATCCGGTGAAAGCGGAAGGGGTGGCCGGATTCGACCCGTTGTCCACGAGTCCCGCGTCGTTCACATCTTCCGAGCCGCTGGTGATCAGGCTAGCGCCGTCGGATGCCATGACGCCCAAAGTCGCAAACAAGTCGTTGTTCGAATCCAGTCCACTCATCGTAAAAACCAGATTTCCGGCAGGAATCGCCGAGCTGGTCTGGGCGAACACGTCACCGCTCAGCACAGCCTGCCCATCATTTTCGATGAGTTTGAAATGGTTGGCATCGATTGCGTAAACGCTAAATCCAAATGTGCCGAAATTTGTCGTCAACGTCGCGCTTCCCGGATCCGTTCCCGAGCCAACAGTAAGCGAGCCAGAAATGCTCTGCTGCGTAGTAGGCGCGCCGTCGAAGTTGAAGTCTTCCACTCCCGTTGTGATCGTGCCGGAGGAATCCAGCGTCAATGCGCCCACGGTGAAAAGTGGAGCATTGCTGTTATCACCGCCGGATAGAGAGAAGGCGTATGGAGTCGCGGTGAGCGAACTTTGCGCCACTGCCGCCGGTTGCAGGTCAATAGTTCCGCTGCCCGTCCCGCTTCCGTCGTAACGAATAACGAGTCCGTGAGAACTCGAAGTCAGCACAAAGTCAAGATCAACCTCCTGTGTCACATTCCCCGTCATCGTAATGAAGAGCCTGGCGATGCCGCGGCCGTCGGGCGTGATCTGGTACGTGCTGTTGCTGCCGATGGTGGAAAGCGCGGCCGGTCCAGTCGGGTCATTCAAGTCGACCGTACCCGATGCGATTGTGCCGCCGCTGCAGCCGCAAGCCACAAACGTCCCTGTCATCGCAAATACTCCAGCGCTATTTGCCCCGGCCACAGAGAATGTGTACGTCCCGTTCAGGTCCGAGTTGCTGAAGCTACCACTGGGCGGCGGAACGGGATTCGGATTTCCGCTTCCTCCACCGCAACCCACCAGAACGGCGAGAGCGGAAAACACTACGGGCAGAACAATGCGATTGCGCAGCGACATAACATCCCCCTGGACGAACGTTAGCTGGAACTGGATTTTCTGGGCTCAGACTAGCACGTATTGATTGCCGCTTGATTCAACCCGAATCTGAAGAATAAGTAGCGCGGAAATGCGCAGATTTGTTTTCTTTACACACCTTTACGATTAGCTAAGCTCTGGCGAGAAATGAAGTGCTGCACCGGGTGGCTCTACGAATGTACTTCGGACTCAACAGCAGCCAACTGCCGCAGGGATTCGGCATAAGGCGCACGCGCAATCCCTCTTTCCGTAATGATCGCAGCAACATACTTCGCCGGCGTCACGTCAAACGCGGGATTCTCCACTCCCACTCCGTCGGGAGTCATCTGCTTCCCGGCAATGTGCGTGACTTCCTTTTCGTTGCGTTGTTCAATCGGAATCTTGCTGCCATCGGAACAAGCCAGATCGACTGTCGATATCGGCGCCGCCACATAAAAAGGAATGCCGTGCTCCTTGGCCAGGATTGCCACCGTGTAGGTTCCGATCTTGTTGGCCACGTCACCGTTGGCTGCGATCCGATCCGCGCCCACGACGATGGCCCCGATCTTGCCCTGCATCATCATCACCCCGGCCATGTTGTCGGAAATGACCGTGGTCGGTATTCCATCCTTCATCAATTCCCACGCCGTCAGTCTCGACCCTTGCAGGAACGGCCTTGTCTCATCCGCATACACGTGAATCTTCTTGCCCTGCTCCACCGCGGCCCGGATCACCCCCAAAGCAGTTCCATATCCAGCGGTCGCGAGCGCCCCGGCATTACAATGCGTGAGCACACCTCCCGCATTTGGCATGAGTGTGGCGCCATGTTTCCCCATTGCCTGGTTCGCGGCAATATCTTCCGCGTGCATGCGCTGCGCTTCTTCAATCAAAGATTGTTTGATCTGCGGGATCGGTCGAATCCGAATGCGCTCGAACTTCTCCTGCATGCGCCGGATCGCCCAAAACAGATTCACCGCTGTCGGCCGCGTCTTCCCGATCAGATCGCAGATCGCATCCATATCGTTCTTCAGATCGCCCGACGATTCGGCCTTGGAGTTCTTGATCCCGAGCGCAATCCCCATCGCCGCCGCGACGCCGATGGCCGGTGCCCCGCGCACCACCATGTTGCGAATCACATCCGCAACCTGTTCATGGGTGGTGCAATTGACGTATACCTCTTCCGTCGGCAGCTTCGTCTGATCGATGAAGCGCACGCCCTTGTCAGTCCATTCAAGAGTTTGAATCATGTTCCTCGTAGAGACGTAGCTTGCTGCGTCTCTCTCGCCACCTTTCGAAATGTCATCTGGAAGACGTAGCAAGCTACGTCTCTACGAAATCTTGTGCGCCTCACAGAGGCTTCGAGGATTGTTCGTCACCGCCGGCCGCCCGCACACCTCGCAAGCCGCCGCCACCGCGAAGATGCTCGGCTCGGTGTCGTCGTTCTGCATGATGTGCTCCTTGCGCACATCATTCGCGGTGAAGATGGAGATGAACGGCGCCGGTGCCGCGGCCTTCTCCACATTCGGACGCCCCTTGGCCTCCTCGCGCTCGACCAGGCACATCACGCCAACAATCTCGAACCCGAATTCCCGAGCGGCCTCAATCGCCTGCACGGTGGATGATCCCGTCGTGCAGACATCATCCACAAGCACGACGCGCGCGCCCTTCTCGCGGAAGCCTTCGATGCGCTGTCCGGTGCCATGCTGCTTCTCCGCCTTGCGGACGAGGAACCCGTGAAGTTCCCCGCTGACCACCGAAACCGCCACCACGATCGGGTCGGCCCCCATCGTCAGCCCGCCAATCGCCTGCGCCTTCCACCCCCGCTGCCGGATTTCCTCCAGAAATACTTCCCCGGTGAGCCGCGATCCCTTGGCGTCGAGCGTCGTAGTCCGGCAGTCCACGTAATAATCACTGGTTCCCCCCGACGACAGTTTGAATTCGCCGAGCCGGAACGATTTTTGCGCCAGGATGCGCAGCAGTTCTTGACGTGCAGGGTGCATAAAAATCTACGATACCACGGCGAAGAGTCGAACAAGATGAGGAGGATGCCCAGGAGGTAGGGGCTCACCTTGAATTTCCGATGGCGATTTCGCTCCTTGCTGGTGTCATCCTGAGCGTAGCCGTTCCTCAGGCGGAGCGAAGGATCTCCGCTACACGCGGTGTGCCACGGGAGATCCCTCGGCCCGCCGGTGAAAACGCGGCCCTTCGGGATGACGCCGTAAGAGGAGCAGGAATTCGAACTCCCCCCGCCGCTTTTTCGCCTGTTCTCAGACCAATCCCCGCCCCCAAGCCCCACAGCCCACCCGCTTCGCGTGTTAACCTGAAGTTTCCGGCTAATCAAAACAGTCGCTGCCACCGGGGCCTTCCCGGATCTCCAATTGAGGTATGACCTTGCAAAATGTGCTTCGGGTTTCACGTGCGGTTCTGAGCCTTTTCCTTTTCTTGATGTCCGCAATCTGTGCCCTCTCTCCCACCGCTCTGGCCGAAGGCACCCGCACCTGGGAACAATCCAAGTTCGAAGAACTGGTCAAAGGCACCGCCACCGGAGTGGCCATCCGCAGCTCTGGAGGCCTCGAACTGGCTCCTTCCTTCAAGCTGCTCTACTCGACCCCATCGACTTACCTCTGGGCCATCGCCGCCGATGATGCCGGCAATGTTTACGCTGCCGCTGGCTCTCCTGCTCGCGTCTACCGCATCACTCCCGATGGTAAGTCGACCATCATCTTTGAGCCGCAAGAGCTGCAGGTTCAGGCGCTCAAGGTTGGTCCCGGGGGAGCAATTTATGCCGCCACAGCTCCTGACGGCAAGGTCTACAAGATCGAGCACAAAGCCACGAATAGAGATAAAAGTGATTCCAGTAAAGCTGAGTCCAAAGCTTCCGACACTCCATCCAGAGATGCTGCTAAGCCTGCTTTAGACCCTTCATGGAGTTCCTCCGTTTACTTTGCTCCCGGCACGAAGTACATCTGGGATCTCGCTCTCGACAAGTCTGGCAATTTGTACATTGCCACTGGCGATCATGGTGAGATCTACAAAGTAACGCCCAAGGGCGACCACTCCGTTTTCTTCAAGAGCGATGAGACCCACATCCGCGTCCTCGCCTTCGATACGAAAGGGAATCTGATTGCCGGCACCGATGGCAGCGGTCTGGTCTATCGCATCTCTCCCGAAGGCGAAGGCTTCGTGCTCTACAGCGCTCCGAAAAAAGAGATCACCGCGCTGGCTCTTGATCGTGAAGGCAATATCTATGCCGCTGGCGTCGGTGAAAAGCGCGCCGGGTCCGGAGCATCCACGGGAACCGCTCCCTCCATGATGATCACAATCGGTCCAAATCTATCCGCTGTCCCCGGCGCCGTAACCCCTGGTGGACCCGCCCCGACCACTCCGAGCAACCTTCCTCTTGGCCTCTTCCCATCTCCTGGCGGTGGCGCCAGTGGAGGTTCCGACATCTATCGCATCTCCCCCGATGGTTCTCCCTTGCGCGTTTGGACCTCGCATGAGGACATCGCCTACGCACTGAACTTTGACTCCCACGACAAGTTGCTCGTAGGAACGGGGAATCGCGGTCACGTCTTTGCCGTAGAAGGTTCCGATCAATTTTCCGATCTGCTGAAGGCGCCGGCTTCGCAGGTCACCAGTTTCGCCAAAGCACCCAACGGCGGCCTCTACGCCGCCAGCAGCAATCTGGGGAAGGTTTTTGTTCTCGGTCCCGGCCCTGAAAGCGAAGGCTCCTACGAGAGCGACGTTTTCGACGCCAAGATTTTTTCGCGCTGGGGACGCGCCGACTTCCGCGGTGCCGGCAACGTTGATCTCCTCGCCCGCAGCGGCAATGTCGATAATCCCGATCGCAACTGGGGTCCCTGGAAGCAAGTCGACGTCAGTAAGGGCGCCGAAACGGCCATTCCCGCCGCGCGCTACGCCCAGTGGAAAGTGGTTCTGCACGCCGGAAGCGTACGCCCCGTGGTCGATACCGTCACCCTCAACTATCTCCCCAAAAATGTCGCGCCAGAGGTAGAGGATGTTTCGGTACAGGTCGGAGTTCGTTACCAGCCAATTCCGAAATCCACCGGAATCAGCCTGGGGGTCGACCTCAGTGGATCGTCCGGCGGCCATTTCGAATCTCCCGTCCCGAGCTCGCACGATCGCGACTCCGTGGGCGTGAAGTGGAACGCTCACGATGAGAACGACGATCAACTCGTATATTCGGTCTACTACCGGGGCGACGGCGAATCCCGCTGGCTACTGCTCAAAGATAACGTCACGGATAAAGCCTATTCCTTCGACGCCAGCCTTCTACCCGACGGAGGTTATACGATCAAGGTGGTGGCCTCCGACGCGCCTTCGCATTCTCCCGGTGAGGCCCTGAGCGCATCGCGTGAGAGCCGCCGCTTCGAAGTAGACACAACTCCTCCGCGCATCGAAAATCTCGCCGCCTCCGCGGAGGACACGCAAATTCACGTACGCTTCCGTGCCGAAGATGGCTTTTCCACCATCAAGCGCGCAGAATATTCGGTCGATGCCGGCGATTGGAAATATCTCGAGCCCACCGGCCAGCTCTCCGACTCGAAAATCGAGGATTACGATTTCAAAGTGCCCGTCGATGCCGGTAAAGACGGTTCATCGGAGCATGTAGTCGTCGTGCGCGTCTTCGACAAGTACGAAAATATGGGTGCGGCCAAAACCGTTCTGCGAGCTCACCAGTAGCCTACAGAGCAACCCACGAAACCGGCGGCGACAGAGAAGTGATTTTTCTTTGCGTCCTTCGCGGCTTTTCTTCGCGATCTTAGCGGTTAAAAGCTTTTGCACCGTAAAGCTCGCAAAGAACTGAGCACCGGGGCACTATGTTCTGCAGAACTCAACAATCTCTTCTCGGCCATCGGAATCCGGACATGTCCAATAGGCCTCTTTCGAAATGTCCCATAACGGCCGAAAATGATCGTGCTATGCGCTGCTCGGGCTCGGACCAAAAGTCTTTCCTGCTGCTCGCTGTTCTTCTTGGAATGGCAGTGTCTCTGACTGCCTGTTCCGGGGCATCCGCACCTGCTGGCAATAATGGCGGGAATGGCGGTAACGGTGGCGGCACCGGCGGTAGCAATCTCGCGTGCAACGGAATGTCCACCGGCCAGACAGCCAGCCTCAACGGTTTCGCCCCCTTCACCAGCAACAGCCTGTGGAACACAGACATCTCGTCCGCGCCCGTCGATAGCAATTCCAACTCGATCATCACCAACTGGGTCGGTTCGGTGAATGTGCATCCCGACTGGGGAAATGATCCGACCTACGGCATTCCGTATGTCGTGGTCGACGGCAAACAGTCGCTCGTCAACGTGAACCTCAACGCCTACGGCGACGAAAGCGATCCTGGCCCCATGCCCGTTCCCGCCGGCGCTCCCGTAGAAGGTGGCTCGTCCAGCAGCGGAGATCGCCACGTGCTGGTGCTCGACAACGGCAATTGTTTTCTCTACGAACTCTACAATGCATCGGGAAATTCAGACGGGAGTTGGAATGCCGACTCAACCGCGGTGTGGGATTTGTTGAGCGATGAGCAACGCCCTTACACCTGGACCTCCGCCGACGCGGCCGGGCTGCCTGTTTTTCCGGGATTAGTGCGCTATGACGAAGTGGCCGCCGGAAAAATACAGCACGCCTTTCGCTTCACTCTGCCGCGGTCGCGAGCGGCGTTCATACCTCCGGCCTCCCACTGGGCGGCCAACTCCAGCGATCCCACGGCGCCTCCCATGGGCATGCGCCTGCGCCTGAAATCCAGCTATGACATTTCAGGATTCTCCTCCCAGATGCAGGTCATCCTGACCGCGATGAAGCACTATGGATTGATTCTCGCCGACAACGGCAGTTCGTTATATGTAACGGGAGTATCCGACAGCCGCTGGGGTTCCGATCTCGATTCGTTGAAAACCGTGCCCGCGTCCGCCTTTGAAGTTGTTCAGATGGATCCGGTCTACACCAGCGCCAATTATCCGACCGGTTCTGCTCCCACGATCAGCAGCTTTACCGCCTCAGCCACACATGTCTCTTCCGGCGGCAGCGTCACTCTGTCCTGGAACGCAGGTACTTCGGACTATACGATTGTTTCTCCCGGCCCGGGCGCGGTGAGAGATACCAGCGTCACCGTGAATCCCATCTCAACGACAACCTACACCTTGTATGCGACCAATCAGTTCGGCCGCACCACCGCAACAGTCACTGTCAGCGTTCCCTAGCAGGCCGCTGAAAAACGCAGATTCGGGGGGAATTTGAAAGGGCGCGGCTTCAGCCGCGCCGTAAGTCCAGCACCCTCGCGGCGCCTTTAGGCGCTGAGGAAATCTTCAGGATACGCAGTGAGTTCTTCAGCAACCTGCTAGTTCTATTCCGCAGCGAGATACACATAGCGGAAGATGAACAGCACCGTCAGAATCCAGATGACGGGGCTTACCTCGCGAAATTTTCCCGCCGCAACCTTCACCAGTGTGTAAGAGATCAGGCCCAGGCTCAGCCCCGTGGCAATGCTGAACGTCAATGGCGTTGCCAGTAGTGTCACGAATGCGGGGATCGCTTCTGTAAACTCCGTCCACTCGACGCGCCCGATCGATTCGGTCATCAACGCTCCCACCAGCATCAACGCAGGCGCCGTCGCGTATCCCGGAATCGCAGCTGCCAGCGGCGCGCAGAATGCCGCCAGCAGAAACAATCCTGCCACGAAAATATTGCTCAGTCCCGTTCGTGCACCCGCTGCCACACCCGCGGCGCTCTCGATGTAACTGGTCACCGTCGAGGTTCCGGTCAGCGCTCCGAATATTGTTCCGACTGCGTCCGATACCAGGGCCTTGCCCACGCGCGGAATCTTCCCGTCCTTCACAAATCCGCCCTGCTCGCAAACTCCCACCAGCGTGCCGACGTTGTCGAACAAATCTACGAACAGAAAGACGAAGATGATTTCGAACAACCCGAAATGCAGCGCTCCTCGCAGATCCAGTTGCAAGAACGTCGCGGAGGGATGAGGCCACGAGAAAACTGCCCCCGGCCAACTCGACATACCGCGCAGAATTCCGACCAGAGTCGTCGCCAGAACTCCGATCAGAATCGCTCCCGTCACCTTCCGCGTCATCAGGACCAGCATGATCCCCAGTCCGAGGCACGCGAGTTGCGCCTCGTGATTCTTGAGGCTACCCAGGCTCACGAACGTAGCCGGATTCGCGACGACCAGGTTCGCATTCCGCAGTCCCACGAATGCGATGAACATGCCGATCCCGCCCGCGGTCGAATGCTTCAGGCAATTCGGAATTCCATTGACGATCTGCTCGCGCACCTTCGTGACCGTGAGAAACAAGAACGCGACGCCCGACAAAAAGATCACGCCCAGTGCCGTCCGCCAGGGCACGTGCATCTGCAGGCACACCACATAGGTGAAGTACGCGTTCAGCGACATGCCCGGAGCCAGCGCAATCGGATAGTTCGCGTAGAGGCCCATCACCAGCGTCGCCGCCGCCGAAGAAATGCATGTGGCGAATACCACCCCTTCGATCGGCATCCCCGCCTTAGCCAGAATCTGAGGATTCACCACCACGATGTAAGCCATCGTGATGAACGTGGTCAGTCCGCCAAGAAATTCGCTGCGAACAGTAGTCTGGTTTTCTTTAAGACGGAAGTAGCGTTCGATCAAGCCGAATCCTTAACTGATGTTGAAATGGAACGGCAATTCTACGGTAAGGATCACGATTTAGCAGCGCCCATGTAGGGACGGGCGCCCCCGCCCGTCCGGTCGAGCAAAGCTCGACACCACCCTTGCCACGAGCAAAACGACTACGTAGAAAGCCTCTCTCCCTCTGCCGACGTACTCTGCAAACTCTCACTCGTAATCGAATGCAGTTCCCCCGCATGCCGGAGCTCCGGGAACCACCAAATCCACAGCACAATGACGACAAGCGTGCCAACGCCTCCCAACACCACCGCGGGCACCGTCCCCAACCACTGCGCCGTAACTCCCGATTCAAACTGCCCAAACTCATTGGAGGTCCCGATAAAGATCATGTCGACGGCGGTCACGCGACCGCGCATTTCGTCGGGAGTCGCCAGCTGCGTCAGCGTAGCCCGGATGATCACGCTGATCATGTCGCTCGCGCCCAGCAAGAACAGCGCGATCAGCGAAAGCGTCAGGCTATGAGAGAGCCCAAACAGGATGGTAAAGATTCCGAATCCCGCCACGCCCCAGAACAAATTCGTCCCGGACTTCCCCCGCAGCGGCCGGTGCGCCACCAGCACCGCCATAACCGCGGCGCCCGCTCCCGGAGCCGTGCGGAGCAGTCCCAATCCCCAAGGTCCCGTATGCAGGATCTCCTTCGCATACACCGGAAGCAGCGCCACCGCTCCGCCTAGCAACACGGCGAACAGGTCGAGCGAGATCGCCCCCAGGATCAATTTCTTTTCCCAGATGTAATGGAGCCCCGCGAATACCGTCTTCAAAGTCAAAGGTTCCCGTGGACGAGCTTTCACCTCCGGCTTGATGCGGAACGATGACAGCGTTGCGCCAATCGCCGTGATCAAAGCAATCACATACACCGCGGATGGCCCGTGAGACGCAGCGTACACGATTCCTCCGAACGACGGCCCCAGAATGGTCGCCGCCTGGAAAATGCTGGCGTTCCATGCGACCGCGTTCGGAAAATGTTCCCCCGGAACAAGCTGCGGAAGGATCGCCCGGCTCGCCGTGCTGTTGAATGACCTCACAATCCCGATCAGTACCAGGACCACATAAATCGAAGTCATCGACGGCCTGCCGCGTTCGGTAAGCACCAGCAGCAGCGCGAAGCAAACGCCATAACCTGCGTAGCAGGCCGACAAGACTTTGCTGCGTTCAAACCGGTCGGAAACGTGCCCCGAAATCGGGAACAGCAAGATCCCTGGCAAAAACTGCGCCAGCCCTACGTATCCCAGATCGAGCGGCCGCTTGGTGATCTCGTAAACCTGCCACCCCACGGCAACGGCTTGCATCTCTACCGCCGAAACAATCAGAAATCGTGCGACCTGGAACAGCACAAATCCGGGATGCGTGAAGGCGGCGCGTCCGGCCCTGGCGTCGGCAGTGGAAGGCATGAACGTCTAATTTGCCACAGAACGCGGAGGATGTGGTGGTGACGAAAAAGTTTAACAAGGGATGGCGTTCGCCTAAATAACTGTGTCAGCCGCGAAGCGGCGACAGAATGCAGCCCACGGCGCAAGCCGTGGGTGGTAAATGGTAGGAGACGAGCGAGCCCGAAAGGGCGAAAGAGCGGTACCCAGCGGCTACGACGGGTGGGAAGTGTCATCAGCTACTCCCCGGCTGGTGGAGTTAGAACTCCCGAGCTCCTCTTTTGGGGAAAAAGAAGTCCCCGCGTACTGAAGAGATCTGTTAACGAGTGCTACGGAGATTCTTCGCCAACTAGCCTTCGGTTCTGAGGAATGCGGTGCCCCGCTGCTCCACTTCTAACCGACGCAAGTCTGAAACGAAAGTGTCTACCGAAGCCGCCTCAATCGCAGCTACAAGAATCACAGATTGAGCCGGACTCTTTCCGCGATGGTCGGCTTCTATCCGCATTTCCAACAAAGCATGACCAGCGGAATCCCCACAGTAGAAATTCATGGTCGCTGCTCCACCAGCGAACTGAGGTCCGAATGCACCAAATTCTAACGCACGCTTGTCAGAGGCATTGCGGGGGGAAACCTTTGAGCCTATCTGCCGATTCAGCTAAACCGCCGATACCAACGTAGATACGTGCGCAGCCGCCGAAAAGGCCATTCCACGCTGACACGCGCACCTCGAGCATATCCGTGTCATTCCACAAGACCTCGAAGCAAACTCCTGCATCCATGAGCGTAAGGGTATCAGTGAAACTCACTGATCGAGCAGCCATAGTGGCAGGCGTCGGTCCGAATGAGTGTAATGACAATGTTTCGCCAACCATCGCCAATGGGTAAAATGCGTAATGAATGACAGTTGGCGATACATCTAGTTTCGCGATTGAATCGGAGATTACTCGCGCGTTTGAGAGACTCTCATTTCGAGGACTCGGACTCTTCGTGATTCATGTCGCTGGCCAACGCTACGGAATTAAATCCCCTGATCAATCAATGCTGGCCTGCTCGCTCGACGAAGTTGAGAGGCGAATCAACGGACGTGCACCCATCAAGCGCCGTTTGCCGAGGCTGCTGCAATCGATATCGCTAACGCCTACACCAGTGCCGCTTTTCTCGGCACCAACGGGAACGAAACCCACTTCGGTATGAGTGAGGCTCAGTTTACCAAGACATTCTATTCCAACTCGCTGGTGTGGGCGCCTGACGGCGATGAAGCCTTCGATGACAGTAGCTATGTGTTGCAGTTCGACGTTGGTGATCGAGTACGACTGATTGCGTTCAAGCGTCCAGATTCGCTGGTTGATCCGACCAGCATGCGTGAGGTCTGGCTTTCATCCGACATCTTCTATTCCACCCTTCGTCAATGGCGGGAGACGTTCATGACCGAATGGGAGTCGCTCCCGAAACATAGCTGACGAAAGCAGCCATAGCGCTCATTAAACGCTAGCGAGCGGGGCCCGCGGGCATGTTCGAGGCTGATGAAGACCCGATGTGGGGGATGATATTTCTCAGGGGTTAAAGCCGTTGTTTTTTTAATCGTACCTTACGGCTCGGCCATAGGTGGGCCCTCTTTAAACAAGGGGCGAACGTACTCCGCAGACTTCCGGAACGCCACACTAAGACTTTTCCGACACCAGATACACCACCACGCCGCCCAGCAGCGCCAGCACCCCGAGGCTGGGAATGAGCAGCGCCAGATTCCAGTCAAACGCTCCAACCCCGCTCGATAACGAATGAAACACACGTGAAAAGCTGATCCCGGACCACCACGCGGACCAATGCAGCCCGTGATTGTATTGCGATGCGACAAAGACCGCAGCCACCAGCACATTGATCACCAACGCGAAAGTTTGCGCCACCGTGATGGGACGGCTGATACGCTCGGCCGCTGCATTCCGGCGGCGCAGTTGGGCTCGCCACCATAACAGGCCGGGCGAAACTGCCGGCAGTTCGTGCGCCGATTCACTCCGCGTACTCTGGAAAGCCTGGGTCACCAGCACAAGATCGCTGCAGCTTGCGCACCCTTCCACATGGGAACGCAATTCTGGCGCACAGCCTTCCGGCCAATGCCCATCCTTCAACGATTGCGCGACTTCTCTCTCGAAAGTGCAGGTTCGAAATGTCATGCTCTCCTCCGCTCTACAGATGTCTGCTCGCGGAGCAATCGTGCGATCTTTCTACGTGCGCGGAAAAGGAGCAGACGGATGCTGGCGCTCCCGAGCCCGGTGATTTCTGCGATCTCGCGATGCGAATACCCTTCCGCATGCGCCAGCCAGAGCAGTTGCCGCTCCCGCGGACGCATCTGCGCCATGGCCGGATCCAATCGAACCCGCGAGTCCACCTGCGATGACAAGTCAGCCGCGGCGAAAAACTGCTCGGGGAGATCTTCGATGCTCGCCGCTCGCGGCCGCCGCCAGTGATCGCGCAACAGATTGGTCGCGATGCGGTACAAGTACCGGCGGCAGTCGACTTCGCCGCCCTCAGGCTGCGACGCGCACAAGAAGCGCAGGTAACTTTCCTGCACCAGATCCTCAGCTAGCGTGGCGTTGCCCGAGACCCTCGCCAGGTACGCCCGCAGGGCGGGCGCGGAGCGCTGGTAGAAGCCGGCGAAAGCATCGCTGTCCATGGGCAGTTCGTCGTTTCGCGATGCCACGCGAACTCCGACATTCGAGATGGCATATTCCCCGTTCGTATCGTGCTTCCTCATGGCTGCGTTCCCGAGCAGCCCGGCTGGCGGCGGCTGCAGGGATCAGGCAGCAAGTCGATTCAGTTTTGTTCTCCACTGTGGGGCATCAGCCCAAGATGTCTGGCCAGAACCCACGAAATCCCCGCAGAAATGATAAACCCTAGTCCCGGCATCAAGACGACCGTTCCGATCAGAAGCAGCGGCGCTTCGCCTTCGGGAATGCTGTGGCGCAGGCCGATCAAGCCGATTCCCAGCAGAGTCATGACGATTCCGATCTGCAGAGGTGTCAGCACCCGTGCAACCGGACTCGGAACCGGTTGCTTCCGCTCGAAGCCGACGGCGATCGGCGTCGCTTCCAGGAAACGCTTTCCCGCGTCGGTGCTCATATACGTCAGCACCTCCTGCGACGTGGCAAAACGCTCGATCAACTTTCCGTGAACATCGTTTTGCAGCTGGAAGATCCGATTCCAGCGCCGGTTCTCGATCAGTACATAAGTCAGCCACAAGAGGGCTCCCAGAATGCACGCGAAGACCAGAAATGGAATGCCGTCGCTGATGAGTTCCCTAAGTGTGTCTGATCCCTGCCGGGCCGCCATCTGCGGCCATAGCTTGCGCTCCAGCGTCTCGCTCGGCTGTTCATTCTGTCCATGCAGATTGTTGAAAAGATAGAAATCAGGATTCTGAGCAATCTCCGGATGCGCTTCCAGGAAGTGACCTAGCTCAGGATTATTACGGTTCACATAATCGGCATTCGAAAGCAGAGAGGGATCGTGCGCCACCACTTCGGCCAGAGTCGGGCTCAGGCGCAGCAACTGGAGAAGCTGGTCCTGCAATACGGCGACATCTTTTTCGCTTATCTGGGCAGGATTGGCGTTATCCGCCGTTGGCTTAGGACGGGGGCTTTGGGCCACTCCCACAGCGGTGAACAGCACGACAATCGCCAGAACCGACTGGACTACTGCCATGAAACAGCCAGGTTTTCGCATTTCCATTTCCCCTCGTGTGCCTAATTTCTGCAGCGTTCTATGCACACAACGGTCGAGAGGAGCAGATGGTTAACAGAAACTTTCGAGATGATGGGGGACGCGTTGAAAGGCCTGATTCCTTCGCGAACTTAGCGGCCCTTCTTCGCGATCTTCGCGGTGAAAAGCTTTTGACCGCCAAGGCTGCTACGGAAACGCAAAGATTGCAAAGATAGATATGCAAGGCCCGAATCCTCGGCCCCCTAGGTCACCAGCGGAGCATTGGCAATCCCGGCCGTCCCAAACACACGTCGGTAGCGTTCAATCTCCTCCGGCGGTCCCAAGGCCTTGGAGTAGTTATCGGACAGCTTGACTGCCGGTCGCCCTTCGACCGAGGACACTTTGCAAATCAAGCTGATGGGATCGAATCCGGCGCCATCGTTCGGATTACATCCCCGAAAATCGTTGGTCAGTAGCGTCCCCCATCCGGCGCTGAACCGTATGCGCCGGTCTTCCGTCCATTTCTTGCGGTCGTGGAAATCGGCCGCGCTGCGGAACTCCTCGGGACGCAGGCCCTTGGCCATCACTCCAGCGAAATACGCATGTAAGCCGAGAATCGCATCGACATCCAGCGAATCGGACGCGATCATCAGCTTCTCCCGCGGATCGCGGCCTCGCTCTTTCAGCCACGCAATATACTCGTCGCCGGCGACGTACGGATCTTTGCTGTCGACGCGCTGCCCGGTCCATTCCGTGACCCAATCCGGAGCTCCCTTTAGAAACTGGGTTGTGCCAAACGTATCAGGCAGCATGACCCGCAGCGATCCTTCATAAGTCTGTTGCCAAAGCTCCAGGACGCGGTATTGCGATTCTTTCAGCGCCACATCATCGGACGCCAGCGCGGCCATCGCCATTGGGATCTCGTGCGCATTCGTCCCAATCGCTTCCAGATCGTGTTTATGAGCAAGAAAGGCGTTCGACGTCCCAATGAAATTGCTTCCAAGATTGGAGGCCATCGCGACGACCACATACTCCTGCCACAAAAAGCTGTGCCGCCGCCGTGTTCCAAAATCGGCAACGCTCAGTCCTGGAACGCCACGAAGCCGTTCAATCTTGTTCCAAAGCTTCGTTTTTGCCCGTGCATAAAGAATGTCCAGGCCAAACTCGCTCAGCATTTTCAGCTGCGCCCGCGTCTTCAGTTCATCCAATATCGCCAGAGCATACAGCTCCCACATCGTGGTCTCAGTCCACGATCCTTCGAACGTCAGATGGATCTGTCCGTCGCTCACGCGAAGCTGGTAGTCCGAGAGATGAAAGTCTTTTTCCAGCCACTCGAGAAATGCCGGTTCAAAAATTCCCCGATGTCCGTAGAACGTGTTGCCTGCCAGCCAAACCAGTTCCGATTTCCGAAAGCGACGGCCGCGCACGTGCTGCAACTGCACTTTCAGCTCTTCGACGTGAACCATATCCGCCATCCGCACCGAGGCATGCCGGTTATGGAGGGAAAAAGTCACTCGCGTCTTGGGGAAATGCTTCCAGATAAACTGCAGCATGAGCAGCTTGTAAAAATCCGTGTCCAACAGAGATCGGATTACCGGGTCGAGTTCCCAGTTGTGGTTGTGCGCGCGTTCGGCGAGGTTGATGATCATCGGAGAGCAGGGTGCCCGTAAAAGAGAATACGGGAACCTACCGCTGAAGGCTACTAGACCCGGCCGTGGTCGCGGTCCGGAGCCATTAGGGTTTAATGTGGGGATCGTTTATGTGGGGACGGCCGCCCTCGGCCGTCCATCGAGCGCAGCTCGATTGCATTTTAGACATGTACCTTGGTGCTTTATCTATCCATAACCTTCCGAGGCATAATCAAGCTGCTCGACTCGCATCCTCGCGGAGACCATCCATGAAGCACCTCGCATCCGCTCTCGCTGTCTGCCTCTTCTTGTTGGTTAACCTCACAGCCCACGCCCAAGCCAACAACGTTGCGGCCGACGACTCCTCTGCCGTGCGCGCTACGGTCACCAACTACATCGAAGCGTATTACACCGGAGACGCTCGCCGCATGGAGCAAACTCTCCATCCCCATTACCTGAAGCACATGATCCACGGAGAAATCCCGGTTCGCGAAAAAACAGGTCGCGAGATGGTGCAAGAGGTGCGCACCCACGGTCCGGCGGATCTTCCTCAGGCAAACAAGACCGAACGGGTCAGCGTTCTCGACATTGCCGGAAGCATTGCCTCGGCCAAACTTGTTACCGCGGGTTGGGTGGACTACATGACGCTCTCCAAGGTCGACGGCCAGTGGAAGATTCTCTCCGTGGTCCAGAGAATTAACGACTAGCCCTCACGCACTTGGCGGGCAGGAACCCCTGCCACTCGCCGCATATCGAATCTCCCGTCCGTCCGTCTAATTCCCGTGACATTCGGGGACGGGGCTGTCACGTTCTGCAAGCCGCTTCTGAGGGTATTCACGCCGTGTAGAATGCTGCTTGCCTTCGTGATCTCAAGTAAACTCAAGTTCAGTGCCGCGGCTGCAGGCGCTATCCTGCTGCTCGCCCCTTTTCTTTTCGCCGCCCCGCCAGTCATTCAGATTCCCCGCATTGAATCTCCCCCGGCACTCGCCGACTTCGAGGGCATGCACCCGGTCCCGCGTGTAGCCGATCACATGCTGAGGGTCACTGGCTTCATCGCACGGGAACCCGCCGACGGTGCCGAGCCTACCCAAGATACTGATGTCTACCTCGCCTTTGACTCCAAGAACCTGTACGCCGTCTTTATCTGCTGGGATAAGGAGCCCGACAAGATCCGGGCGCGCATGACGCGCCGGGAAGACATCTTCTCCGACGACTCCGCCGAGATCATGATCGACACCTTTGACGACGCCCGCCGGGGCTATGTTTTCGCCGCCAATCCTCTCGGCATTCAGTGGGACGCCTTGTGGACCGAGGGCTCCATCGGCAAGGGGCAGCCCGCCGACTTCAGTGGCTTCGACTCGTCCTTCGACACAGTCTGGAATTCCGAAGGCCGCCTCACCGGTCAGGGCTACATGCTGCTGATGTCCATTCCGTTTAAAAGTCTGCGCTTTCCGAACTCCGATCAACAGCAATGGCGAATCATCCTCAACCGCAGCATCCCTCGCACCAACGAAAATTTATTCTGGCCCCGGATCAGCAACCGCATTCAGGGGCGCTTCAACCAGGCCGCCACCGCGACCGGTCTCGACATGTCGCGCACCCGCAATATCCAACTCATCCCTTACGGACTGCTCCGTGGATTCCGCGACATCGATCAGCGCGATCCGGCCAATCCTTTCTTCGAGAGCCGAACCGTGCAGCCCGAGGCCGGACTCGACGCGAAATTCATTCTGCATGACAGCTTCGTGCTCGACGCCACGGTCAATCCCGACTTCAGCCAGGTCGAATCCGATGAGCCGCAGATCACCGTCAACCAGCGCTTTGAAGTGTTCTTCCCCGAGAAGCGTCCGTTCTTCCTGGAGAACAGCAACTACTTCAACAGTCCGATCAACATGGTATTCACGCGCCGCATCGGGCATCCCGAGTTTGGATTGCGCTTAACAGGAAAGACCGGTCCCTGGGCGGTAGGAATTCTCGCCACCGACGATCGCGCTCCCGGAGAGGCGTTACGTCCCACCGATCCCCATAGCGGCGATCGCGCCACGTTCACCATTGCCCGCGTCAGCCGCGACATCCTCGATCAGTCGATCATTGGCGCCACTTACACCGACCGGGAATTCGCCGGAGGATACAACCGGGTCGGCGGCCTTGATGCCAACCTGAAGTTGAATCAAAACTGGCGGGTGCAGGGACAGGCGGTGGCCAGTTCCACCCTCGACGTGATTGCCGGCACCAGTTCTGCCGGCCCCGGTTACAAGGTCGACCTCGAACGCGCCGGACGCAAGTTCAACCTGCAGTCTCTTTTTGTCGACTACAGCCCGGGCTTCGTGACCGAGACCGGCTTCGTCAACCGCGTCGACATTCGCGAACAGACGATCAACGCCAGTTACTATTTCCGCCCTGAGGGCAAATTCCTGATCTCCTACGGCCCCACGCTCGAACAATTCAATATCTGGGATCACCGTGGCACCGCTCTCGACTACTTCTTCTACCCAGGGTTCCGCGTCGACATGGCGCGCAGCACCTATGTCAACTTTCATCCCTTTGGATACGATGACGTCCGCCTCCGGCCTCTGGATTACAGCACACTGACGCGGGTCGCGGCGTACCCGCAGCCGTTCTGGGGGATCGAGGCGGGAACCAGTTGGCTCAAGGAATTGGATTTCACTGCGTTCTTTGTCTCCGGCAAGGGTGTGAATTACAATCCCGCCGCGGGCCAGACGCCTACCCTCGGCCACGAGGATCAGGGCAACTTCACTCTGACCTTCCATGCCCGCGGACGCCTGCGCGTCGACAACGCATACTTGCTGGAACACATCCGCGATCCCCATCTCACGGCAGTCACCAACCACATCTTCCGCAGCAAGTGGAACTACCAGTTCACGCGCGATCTTTCCGCCCGCCTGATTCTGCAGTACAACTCCGTACTCTCAAATCTGGCGATCAGCACCCTGTCGCCGACGAAGAATTTCAACACCGACTTCCTCATTACCTATCTCATTCATCCCGGTACGGCCATCTACGTTGGGTACAACAGCGACTTGGGAAATCTGAATCGCGGCCTGGCCGTTGACCCCGTCACCGGATTCATTCTGACAACTCCCCGCGGCTACATCAACGATGGCCGGCAGTTCTTCGTGAAAGCGTCGTATCTCTTCCGCTTTTGAGTTGGGTGAAGTTAAGCCCAAACCAGCAGGCTGCGGAAAAAACTCGAGATCCGTATCACGGCATCTCTTTAACCATGCGGAAAAACTCAACCTCGAGTTTTTCCGCCGCCTGTTTAGCGATGCCATGAGTCGCTGTGGTTGGACTTTTACTCTTTCCGCAACCTGGGCGGTCAGAACAGATGTGACCGGCGTCACGGAAAAACCGATGCCTTGGCGTATGGTTTGGATGAAACACGCATCGGCGACACGACACTCCGCAGTAGGACCTCCTGAGCAGTCCATCGCTGCACAGCGAACCACTGAGCTGTGAACCCTTACCCCAGCACGAGCCGGCGATCGCTCGCTGCCTCCCAAGTCTCAAATACGGAGATCTCTTATGGCTTCAAAATGCAATCCTAGAATTGAAGTTCTTCGTCTCGTTGCATCGCTCCTCGTAAGTTTTGCAGTCATCGTGGCGGCGATACTTCTGCTGACTCCGGCGTCGCTGGGGCAAGGGACGCCGGCACAGTCGCCTTCTAAGTTCGCTTATCTGGGCGGTGAGTCTTATGTGTCAGGCTTCACGATTGACAGCGCGACTGGCGCCCTCACGGAAATCAGCGAGTCCCCGTTCCAGTCGGAGTTGTGGACACGTGCGGTGGCGGCAGATCCGCAAGGGCGTTTCCTCTATGTGGCCAGCTGTCAGCTTAATAATGTGTTGGGTTATGCGATCGACAATAACACTGGACAATTAACCCAGGTACCCGGGTCACCCTTCGCGGCGTATTCCTGCCCTGCGGCAGTGACGGTGGATCCTCTGGGCCATTTCGTCTACCTCGCAAATCAGTGGGATTCGACCATTTCGGCTTTCACCATCAATCCCGAGAGTGGCGCGTTGACACCCGTAGCGGGTTCACCCTTCGCAACGGGAAACTGGCCGGTCGGTTTAGCCGTCGCTCCGTCCGGAAAGTTTCTCTATGTTGCCAACTTCGGTGCGGCGAAGGTGTCAGTCTATGCCATTGATGGGACTACCGGCAGGCTTACCGAGATTGCAGGTTCACCGTTTTTTGCCGGCGTGGGTGTTTTCCAGGTTGCCATTACCCCATCGGGCCAATTCGCCTACGCGGCGGTGCAGTACTCCAACGGTGTAATGGCATATGCGGTCAATACTTCCACTGGAGCACTGACCGAACTTCCGGGCTCTCCTTTTGGCGCCGGGCTAGGTCCTTATTTTGTGGCTGTGGATGCCTCCGGCCGCTTTGTTTACACTGCAAACTTTTTTTCCGACGACGTGTCGGGTTACACGATTGATCCGGCGACTGGTGTCTTGACCCAGATTGCGGGTTCCCCTTTCCCCGCAGGACAGTACCCAGGCGGAATTACAGTCGATTCCTCGGGAAGATTTGTTTATGTGGCGAATAACGGATCGGATTTCACCTCTGCCTTTGTGATCGATCCTTTGACCGGAGCCCTGAGTCCGATCTCGGGTTCACCATTCGCTATGCAACACACCTCGATCTCAGTAACCACCACCGGAGTCTCCGGGCCGCAGAACCCCACGACCACGGCGATCGCTTCCTCGCTCAATCCTTCGATCTATGGCCAGGCGGTTGCCTTCACCGTGCATGTGACCTCCGATGCCGGCACACCTGCGGGAACAGTGCAAATCATCAGCGGGTCGGCTGTTGTTGCCAGCGGAACGCTGGCCAGCGGCAGTGTCTCCATTCCAGTTTCCACACTGCCCGCAGGCACCGATGCGATCACCGCGTCTTATCTTGGGGGCATCGGCTTTGCGTCTAGCAAGTCGGGCCCGCTCCCACAGTCTGTCACCAAGGCGATGACCACAACCTCTCTAGCCGTCATCGCTCAACCCCGCAGCTACGAGTCAGGCTGTAACCTTCATAGCTACCGTGACCAGCCAATACCATAGCGTGGCCAGCGGCACCGTTTCTTTCATGTCGGGATCGCAAACTCTGGGCAGCGCTTCTCTCAGCGGAAATGTCGCAACCCTGACTACTTCCTTCGCAGCAGCGGGAACATACTCCGTCTCGGCGCATTACAACGGTGACTCCAACAACACCGGCAGTACGTCCGCCAGTATGAGCGAGAAGGTTCTGGCCGCAACCACCACCGTGCTGACCTCGTCGCTCAATCCCTCAGTCGTTGGCCAGACTGTTACGTTCAAGGTAATGGTGACCTCCTCGAGCGGAAATCCACCGAATGGCGAGACCATCACCTTCTACAACGGATCGGCGGTGCTGGGCACGGCTCCCTTGAGCGCCGGTGCGGCCTCACTCCCCACCTCCGCCCTGCCTGCCGGCATCTTTAACATCAGGGCCACGTACCCTGGCGATTCCAGCTTCGCGGCGAGCACCTCCGCCGATTTGAGGCAGGTGGTGAACTCGACAACAAAGTCTGCGACCACGACGACCCTCGCTTCCAGCTTGAATCCCTCGATCTACGGGCAGGCGGTGACCTTCACCGCGCAGGTGACCACATCTGGCCCAGTACCGCCAGCGGGAACCGTAGCGTTCACGTGGAAGCAGTTCGCGACCACGTACACGATCGGAACTGCGACCCTGAACAGCAGCGGCATTGCGACCCTCACCAGATCGAATCTCAATGCCGATCCCTATCCGCTGGTGGCGGTGTATAAGGGAGACACCAATAACCTGGCAAGCACATCAGCTGTGGTGATCCAGTCCGTAACGCCGGCCATGAGTTCGGCGACGATCACGTCTTCGCCGAATCCTTCAATCCAAGGCCAGTGGGTAACATTCACGGCGAAAATTACGTCGCCGACCGTGCTGCCAAAAGGTCCAGTGACGTTCAGCGCGGGAACGACAGTGTTAGGCAGCGTTCAGCTCAGCGGCGGGAGGGCAACCTTCACGACTTCGTCCCTGGCAGCGGGTTCGAACGTAGTTAAAGTGAGCTACACCGGAGACTCGAACATCAAAGGAAGCTCAGCTGCGGTCACGCAGGTGGTCCAACCGTAACACGATTCGCCGACAGCCATCGCACAACTTTGCTCCTTTTGTTCGTCATGCCGGCCAAAGGGAAAGCGCTAACTAGTTTTGTTCACAAGTGCCATTTTGTTGACGGCGAGGATGCGCCCGGGAAAAAACGGAGCGTGACTGGGAACTATCCGCACCGGATGTTCTGGTCGCCGATGACCTGGAACACCGATATCAGATGGGTGACACCGAGAAGTTGCCGGACCGATTTCCCGATGTGGCAGAGTTGCAAAACGCAGCCGGCGGACTTTGCAGAAACATAGAGCCGCACCAGCGTGCCCAGGCCCGAGCTGTCCATATGACTGAGATCCGTAAAGTCCAGCACGATCCGCTGCGAGGTTGGGATCAATTCGCTGACCTCGAGATAGAGGCGATGATTCACGCCCGCCACCAGCCGTCCGCTGCATCGCACCACGGGGGCGTCGCCGGTTCGGTCAACCGCCAGCGTCAGGAGACTCACGGCTGCTTGATCAGGCATCGGGTCTGCTTTCGGAACAGCTATCGAATGCTGAAAATTGCTGCAGCGGGATTGTACACATTGAGGACGTGAATGGAACAGGAAGTTGCGATCACGGTGATGCCGGTCCGCGCCAATGCGGTCGCGAAGCCACGGGCGACTTACACGACTGGCTGCGGCTCAATAAATTCGTAGGCCCACGATATGTCGTAGAAAACCCGGGTTTGCTCGAGGGAGACGCCTGCTTCCTGATAGATCGCCATCAAAATTCCTACTCCAGGTACGGCCGGTCCGGGGGAAACGTATGCCCGCCTCGACGAAGCCGAAAAGATTCGACGAGAGGCGATTCTCTGAGCCTCTCGAATCGAAATTTTGAGCGCGGTCGTCCTGCTTCCGTCGATGAGTTGATTGAACTCCGGGTTGAAATCGCGATCGTTGAGTAGTTGATCTTGATGATCCAGAATCTCTGTGAAAGTCACACAACCGGTAGCGGTACTGATAACCAGGTGCCGTGCTTTCTCGATACGGTAGCTATAGGGCATGCTTCGCACAAAGTATATCCTTTCGGCGTTGCCCATGTGGTTGCCGATCTAGGGTCCGCAGTCTTTGAAACTCGGCTTGCAACGCACTGTTGAGACTGAATTCGGTAGTGGCTCATTCTGAATTTCTGTATGGCACCATCGCTCGTTGCTGGCGTCATGCCTTCGACAGGCTCAGGGCATCCTCTCGAATTTTCATCCCTCGCAAACTAAAAATCATCCCGCCGATGACTCGCAGAATCTATAACCGAAGCTGTTATCCCTTCGAGGTGCTCGCATGCAACTCAAGCCCTTCTTGCTCGACGCTTGGCTCGACCAGTATGAACACGATATAGAATTCAACCTCGCAGCCAGCACCGGGCCGACCTGGACCGTAAACGACATCCTCGCCCTCGCCGATGACGAAACACGCCACCGCTTCCTGAACCACAAGCTGGTCTACGGACGCCCCGCCGGCGCCGACAGTTTGCGTGCGGCGATTGCTGAAATGCAGGGAGTGCCGGTAGACGCCGTCCAGATCGTGACCGGAGCCTCCGAGGCGCTGGTCGCCCTGATGTGGCTGGCCGCCGAACCGGGCGCGAACGTGATCATCCCGTTGCCAGGATTCACTACTTTCTCGGCGCTCCCGGAATCTCTCGGCTTGGAGACCCGCTTCTATCGCGTGCGCCGCGAGAACGGCTTCCGCATCGACCCCGACGAGATCAAGCGGCTGGCGGACTCGAAGACCAAGCTCATCCTGGTCAACAGCCCGCACAACCCCACGGGTGCAACCATCGGCGACGCCGAAATGGAAGCCCTGCACGACTTCACCGCCGAGCGCGGAATCCAGTTGGTGTGTGACGAGGTCTACCATCCCATCTACCACGGCAAGGCGACGCAATCAGCGGCGCGGCTGCCCCACGCCACCGTGATTGCCGATCTGTCAAAAGCGTTTTCGATTGCCGGGGTGCGCACGGGATGGATGATTGAGCACGACCCCCAGCGCCTCCAACAATACTGGAACGCGCGCGCCTACTTCTCGATCTGCAACACCACTACGGGAGAGATTCTTTCCGAGATCGCGATCCGCGAACATGACGTCGTGTTGGGCAAGACTCAGGAAGCCGCTAGCCGGAACCTCAAACTCCTCGATCGCTTCATGGCAGACCATCGTGACGTCCTGGGCTGGATTGCGCCGCAAGGCGGCATGACCGCGTTCCCCTGGCTGGTGAGCGGAGAGAATGCCCGCCCGTTCTGCCAGGCTGCCGCCCAGCGCGGAATCCTTCTGGCTCCCGGTGATTGCTTCGACGTGCCCTCGCATTTTCGCCTGGGCTTTGCCGCCGTTGGAGACAATTTCTCCAACGCACTCGACCGCTTCGGCGCATTCGTAAAAAGTTGGTCGGCGAAGATGGTCACAGCATGACGGGGAAACTGCCGCCAGGCCTTTTCATTCGTTGATCTGGCCAAGATTGCCGGTCGCTAATCGAGGGAACCGGGACGGCACATCTGAATTCAGTTGGACGGAATGAGCACCGCGACAGAAGCTACGCATTTCCAAGTGTGATTGACCTTGACCCAGGTATCAAGAAAGCGCTCGCGCCGCGTTATTGTTTTGCCTCTGCGCGCGTGATGCGTCCTGAAGATTCCGACGACCACAGCCGAATTGCCATATACGTCTACGTTGCTTTGTTCGGTTACCGCATGCGCGGGAGGTTCATAGCCAGGAGCTTTCAGGCTGGCGAGAAATTCACCTTTGGTCTGCATGCTCCCGTCGATATCGATGGAGACAAAACTGTCGGCCAGTAGCAGATCGAGTGCCTTGGTGTCGTTGCTCTCCAGAGCGCGGTTCCAGGAATTATCCAATGCCAGTACGAGCGTTCCTTCATCCGACTGTGAGGAGGTCTGCGCTGCCAAACACAAGACAAGCCAGAGTGTGGTCGCGAGAACCGAAAACGATTTCATGAACCAATGCCTCCTGCCAGCACTGCGAGACCAATGAGTCATGCACCGAAAATGCCCTTCCGTCACGGTTGCGCGGCGCTCGTACTCCTGGGCGCGCAAACAATCATGGTCCCTCCGAGCAGAGCGGCCACGGCCATCCCCGCAAGTCCGTACGAAAAAGATCCGGTTCGGGTGTGCAGATAGCCGAAGGCATAAGGACCGGCAAATCCTGCGACGCTGCCGAAAGAGTTGATCATCCCCACCGCGGCTGCTGCGACCGACTGGCGCAAGGTTTCGGTTGGGATCGCAAAGAAGGTTGGGAGATAGGAATAGATGTTCGCACCCAACGTGAAAAATACAACCAGAACGAAAAGGGAACGCGGTTGGCTGATCAGGCCGAGCGCTCCGATCACTGCGAGGAATATGGGCACCGCGGAGTGCCAATGTCTTTCACCGCTGCGGTCCGAATGCCAGCCATTGACCTGCATCGCGACAAAGGTCACCAGGTAAGGAACCGCGCCCAGAACACCAACCCGGGCGTCGGACAATCCCGAAAAACTCTTCAGCATCGTCGGGATCCAGAAAGCGAAACTGTACAGAGCCAGATAGTTGAGGAAGGTGGCGGTGGCGAGCAGCAGAATCGTGCGCGACGTCAGCACGCGCCAGACCGAGGTTTCGGGCGAAGGAGGGGGAGCTTCCTCGCGCAGCCTGTTCTGAATCCAATCGCACTGCGCCGGCGGGAGCCAGGTGGCCTGGTGCGGCCAATCCGTCAGCAGGAAGAATGAAGCTGCGCCCAGCACAATCGCCGGGATTCCTTCCATCACGAAAAGCCAACGCCAACCCGCATGGCCAAACCAGGTATGGCCGAGAATCCAGCCCGCGAGCGGGGAGCCGATCATAAACGACAGAGGAATGGCCGCCATAAAGTTACTGGTGGCCTTGGCGCGGTCCTCGCGAATGAACCAATGGCTCAGATAGACGATCACGCCCGGGAAGAAGGCGGCTTCGGCTGCGCCCAGCGCGAAACGGATCAGGTAGAGCTGGCCGGGTGTGCGTACTTCCGCCGTCAGCATCGTCAGCAGTCCCCACGCCACCATGCTGATAGCGACCACGCGGCGGGCGCTCCACCGTTCGACCAGCAGTGCGCCGGGAGTCTGCCCCGCGACGTACGTCACGAAAAAAATTCCGACGCCCAGGCCAATGATGCGATCAGTGAATCCCAGGTCGCGACTCATCCCCAGCGCGGCGTAGGCCAGGTTCGTGCGATCGATATAGTTCGCTACATAGAGGACGAAGAGAAAAGGGAGCAACCGCACCGCAATACGACGGCGTGCGTGACCGGCCAGCTGCACCGAGGTGGGCACAGCAGCACTGGCAAGAGTCCCCGCCACTCCACTCCTCCTGAAAGGTAGTTTGAGTCGGCGGAGTATAGCAGAATTCCAGGCAGCCCAGGAAACAGGGGATTAAGGAGCAATCAACTTATGTTTCGCCAACTGTGGCAGAAACCGTAGAGCCGCGGCGTAAGATGCTTGCGTCTGGATCTGCCAAATGCGTTTCCTTCACAATCTCAAGCTTTGGTTATCGCCGCCGAAAATGACCGATCCTGATTTTGGGAATCTGACGTTCATGCACATCGGAAAGCATCCGGAGCGGTCCTACTGGGAAGGCGAGTGGATGTTTCCGCGGACCGGTACCGTTGTTGGAATCACACTCCGTGGCGGAGAACGCGGCCCCGACAACGAAGCACGACAGTTTTACCTGGGTCTGCCCGCACGCTTTGACACAATCCGGATCGCTTGCCGTCCGAGCCTGGAGCAGGTTTTTCGCAATTGGCGAGGTGGGCACGTACCGCAGGACGTATTCACAGCCGTCAAACTTACGGGCTTCGGAGTTGAAGACCCGCAGGAACTGCCAATTCGATGGGAAGTGGGATTTGAGACCACTGATGGTGATTGGCTGGGGATCACGATCCCCTTCGTCGGAGATAGGCCAAACGAACCACTGGTCGATACGTAGATGCCGATAAGTGTAATCGGGTCAAAATCGGGGACCGCGTGGAATGCGCCCTTCGGGTGCACTCGATTCTTACCCTCGATTTCTTCCTAATCATCCCGGGATGGTATTTGAAAGGGCGCGGCTTTCAGCCGCGCCGTAACTCCGTCAAAATCGGTCGCGCCTTCAGGCGCTGCGGTGGTCTCAGGCTCACGAAAGAGCCGCTGAAGGACTCTGTCACGAGCAAATGAAGTGCCCGGTGACTACGAGGCGACCTCGACTCGGGACAAGAGCCGCTGTTCCACGGGAACACGGACCTTCCCCGAACTACGGTTACACTGTCGCGGGGAAACCTTCTGCTGGGCAGCCATCCGCCACAGGTACATGGCCGCATAAGTGCGCCACGGGCGCCAGGGTTCGGCGCGACGCTCCAGTTCCTTCGAACTGCGCATCTTTAACGCTCGCAGCAGTGCGAGATCGGTGGAGGGAAATGCGTCGGGCTCGCCCAGGGCTCGCATCGCGACATATTGTGCGGTCCAGCTCCCGATGCCGGGGATCTCACAAAGACGGCGTAGAAAATCTTCGGAGTCGACGACTCCCTCGAATCTTATTTTCCCGATGCTGACGGCGCGGGCGAGAGCACGGATCGTCTCGGCGCGTGCTCCCGTCAGTCCCACCGACGTGAGTTTGGCATGAGACAGGCTCTCCGGCGATGGAAAGAGATGAGTGAGTCCTTTTGGTCCCGCGAACGGCTTGCCGCAGCCGGAGGCGATGCGTCCGGCAAGACAAGTAGCGCCCTTCACCGTAACCTGCTGGCCGAGAATGGCGCGGACCGTCAGTTCGAATCCATTCCAGGATCCGGGCACGCGGAGGCCAGGATGAGCCTGCAGGCCGGCCACCAGAGCAGGATCGCTGCGCAGAGTCTTCACGATCGACGTCCAATCGGCATTAAGGTCGAACATCGCGCGAATGCGTTCGACAATATAGAAAAGCGATTGCGGCTCGGGAAAATCGATGCGCACCAGCAGCGCGTCGCGGGATGGGTCGAGAGAGACTTCGAAGTAGCCTTCCAGATCGTTTATCGAGATGGTTCGGCGATACGTGTCGCCCTCGACCTGCTCCACGCCCTGAGTTGCCCGTGGAGCTAGAAAGTCGAGCATGCCCTGCCAGTGATAGGGCGGCCGGAAATGGAGCCGAAAAAGATACTGATGCCTGGGCTCATTTGAAGTGTGGCGAACCAAGCGGCGAATCTGCGTCGGCGTGCGGTGATAAACCTTGTGAATGCCGGCATTGAAGCGGCGAACCGACCCGAAGCCCGAGGCGAGCGCGATCTGGTACATGGGCAGATTGGTTTCGTCGATCAGTTTCTTGGCAAAATGCAGCCGCCGGGTTTGCGCCACTGCGATCGGAGTTGCACCCAGATGGCGCACGAAGAGACGCCGCAGATGGCGCGAACCTACCCCCAGCCGGTCGGCGAGCGACTCAACGCCTCCATCTTCGAGACCGCTTTCGCCGATTAATCGCAGAGCGCGCGAAACCGTGGTCGACGTTCCTTGCCACGCCGGCGTGCCCGGGCAACCCTCGGGACGGCAGCGAAGGCACGGACGAAATCCCGCCTCCGCAGCCGCCGCCGCGCTCGGAAAGTAGCGGACGTTCTTCTCCTTCGCTGTGGGCGCCGGACAAATCGGGCGACAATAGACGCCGCTGCCGATCACTCCGATATAAAACTTGCCATCGAAGCGCGGATCCCGCGACAGCCTCGCACGCGAACACACCTGCCAGTCCAGGGTCATGGATTTCACAAAGAGGACTCCATACTGATTTGAAAGGGTGCGGCTTCAGCCGCACCGCAACGGCTTCCAAGAAACCAGGGCTTCAGCCCCTGGGGTCATGTCGCTCGAAATCTGATCTGCTCCTAACACTTATTGCGCGTTTTGCGGGAACACCACTCTAGGACACATGCCCATGATAGTCGAGAGCCGCGTAAGACTAGACGTTTTCGGACCACAATCGGAAGCATCGAGCGAGGTCCGAAAACGTCCATTCGTGCCAGATAGATGTCCGGAAACGTCTAATGTCGCCCAGGCACTTTCGGTACGCTCACCACAACACGGTGGTGCTGGGGATGGGTGGACGGGTTCGTCATTGCGTTGAGTGTCCGAAGTGCTTTACGCGCTATCTGATCGGCTTCAGTCCGTATCGGAATGGTTCGTACCTGGTGCCTTTAGCGAAGGGCTCCTGGAACGAATGGATCCTTTACTGTTCCTGCGGCACTCCTGCCAGTCCCAGTCGCTGGAGATCGAATGAGCTGATGCCTTACGAGGTCTCAAACACGGCGCACGCACGGGGATTCGGTCCACCCGACGAGATCATAGCGCTCCGCCGCCGAGAGTATTGATGGTCGTCGTCGGTGCCGAAGTGAGTGTGGGTGCCGCTAAACAAATCGATGTTCATAAGTATCCGGTATCCCCTGTGTTCCTCTGTGCCCCCCGCGGTGAAAGCCTTTGCCTTTTCGCCAATCCGATATCAAAGCGGATCGAAGGCTAACTCGCTCAAACCATGGGGACTTAGTGCATATTGTATGTACATAACTGTACATCGAATGTTCCTGTAGGAACACTTTGCACATTGGGTGTGGCCAGCCTCTTAACGCCTCTTCTTGGTGACCTTGGCGGCAGGTTTCTTGCTTCCAAACACGCGGGCAAAAATCTTGTCGACGTTCTTCAGCTGGCGTGGCAGGTCAAAGGCGTATTCGATCTGCTTGCGGGGCACTTTGCTGGTAATCTCTTTGTCCGCCAGAACCAACTGATGGAAGTCCAGGCCCTCTTTCCATGCGCGCATGGCGTGTGATTGCACCAGGCGATACGCATCCTCGCGGCTCACGCCATGTTCGACCAGGTCGAGCAGCAACTGGCCGCTGAAGATGAGGCCGTGCGTCGACTCCAGATTCGCGCGCATGCGCTCCGGATAGACGAACATGGTGTCGATAACGTTGCGTGGTCTTGGTGAGAAGGTAGTCAGCCAGCGTCGTCGAGTCAGGCAGGATGACGCGCTCGACAGACGAGTGCGAGATGTCGCGCTCGTGCCACAGGGCAACATTTTCGAGACCAGCTTGCGCGTTGCTGCGCACCACGCGCGCCAGGCCGCTGATCTGCTCGAGCGTCACGGGATTGCGCTTGTGCGGCATGGCCGACGATCCCTTTTGCTTTTCGCTGAAGAACTCCTCTGCCTCGCGCACTTCGGTGCGCTGCAGGTGGCGAATTTCAGTCGCGATCTTGTCCAGCGTGGAGGCGATCACGGCGAGCGTGCCGAGATAGTGCGCGTGGCGGTCGCGCTGGATCACCTGCGAGGACACGGCCGCGGCTTTCAATCCCAGGCGCGCGCAGATCTTCTCTTCGAGTTCCGGCGTGAGGTGCGCGAAGATTCCTACCGCGCCTGAAAACTTTCCTACGCGCATGTCTTCTGCAGCGGCCATGAAGCGCGCGATGTTGCGCTGCGTCTCCGAATACCAGTTGGCGATTTTGAATCCGAAGGTGATGGGCTCGGCGTGGATGCCATGCGTGCGCCCGATCATGGGAGTGTCTTTGAACTCCCATGCGCGGCGCTCGAGCACCTCGGCGAGGCGATGAAGATCTTGCGCGATCACTTGCGAGGCCTGGTGGATCAGGAGCGCCTGTGCGGTGTCGACGACGTCGTTGGAAGTGAGACCGTAGTGAAACCAGCGGGCGTGCGGGCCGACGATTTCGGCGACCGCGGTGGTGAAGGCGATGACGTCGTGACGGACTTCGGCTTCGATCTCGTGGATGCGCTCGACGCGGAAGTCGGCGCGCTCCTTGATGGCCTTGGCCGCCTCTTTGGGGACGAGTCCGGCTTCGGCCAGGGTTTCGGTGGCAGCGACTTCGACGGCGAGCCAGGTGCGGAAGCGATTTTCATCGCTCCAGATGCGGGCCATCTCAGGGCGGGTGTAGCGCGGGATCACGGTGCGCCTCCTGTCCGATGTGGACTAAGGATTCTAAATGGACTGGGCTGAGGAATCTGGCTAGCGGCGCTAGGAGCCTCACCACAGGGGGCACAGAGGAAAAAGCCCCAAAAGGCTTTTACCACTAAGGGCACTAAGGTACACGAAGGAAAACAATCAGGGGCTGCAGGATATATCGGTATACGATACACGTAAATGGATCCTATCGGTGGACGATACAATTGGCGATATGAAGAAGCTTACTGTGGCGGACTATCAGGCTCTGGCCGAGTTTCGATACCAGATTCGGAAGTTTCTGCATTTCAGCGATCAGGCGGTGGAGGCTGGCGGGGCTGGAGCGCAGCCAGTACCAGTTGATGCTGGCCATCAAGGGAATGCCGGAGGGAGTGCGGCCGCGGATTCGAGATGTGGCGAACCGGATGCATGATTCAGCATCACAGCGCGGTGGAACTAACCAACCGGCTCGAGGCGGGGGGATACGTGCGACGCGCGCGTGGGGAACACGACCGGCGGGAGGTGTTGCTGGCGCTCACGGCGAAAGGTGAGCGGGTGCTGGGCGAGTTGGCATTGCATCATCATGAGGAGTTGCAGATCGCGGGTTCGACTCTTGTGGCGGCCTTGCGGCGGGTGACGGCGGGGAAGAAAGACGGGGTCTAGAGGACGACGGGTCCAGCGGGATATGTGGGTGCGGTACGGCGTGGGGTTCGTGACGGGAGTGAGTTGACGTAGTGGCAGGGATCCTTCGACTCCGCGAGATGCCTCGCGTTGCTCGGCGTCTCGCTCCGCTCAGGATGACAAATCACTGATGGAAAGCGCAGGGTGGCGCATTGCGTGCTATGGCTCACATAGCGTTCAGGAAGAAAGGCCGTGTTTATGAATAATGATGGAACGCAAAGGGGGACGCCGGAGATTCAGGTGGTGCCGGCGACGCGCGCGGTTCCGCCTGCGGCGCAGTTTCGCATTGTGTTGATGTCGTTCCTGGCGGCGGCGGTCGGGTTGGTGGCCGGACTGGTCGCGTACATTCTCTACAAACTGATCGGGCTGTTTACCAACCTCTTTTTCTTCCACGAGTGGTCGACTTCGTTCCGAAGCGTCGGAGCGCATCACCTGGGCGCGTGGGTGATTCTCGTACCGGTCATTGGTGGGCTGATCGTTGGAGTGATGGCGAAGTACGGCTCATCGAAGATCAAGGGGCACGGAATTCCGGAGGCGATGGAGGCGGTGCTGGTCAACCGCAGCCGGATCGAGCCGAAGGTGGCGCTGCTGAAGCCGATCTCGGCAGCGATCGCGATCGGGACGGGCGGACCGTTTGGCGCGGAGGGTCCGATCATCCAAACCGGCGGGGCGCTGGGTTCGCTGGTAGGGCAGGTTCTGCACACGACGGCGGTGGAGCGGAAGGTTTTGCTGGCATGCGGCGCAGCCGCGGGAATGTCGGCGACCTTCAATACGCCGATCGCAGGAGTGATTCTTGCAATTGAGTTGTTGCTGTTTGAGTTCAAGTCGCGATCGTTTATTCCGTTGGTAATTGCGAGCACGCTGGCGACGGCGGTGCACATGCAGTTGCTGGGGCCCGGGCCGATGTTTCAGGTGGGCGCCGTTGATTTCGGAATCCCGCACGCTTTGCCTTTTTATCTTTTATTAGGACCCCTGTGCGGGCTGGCGGCGGTGGCGTTGAGCAAGGCGCTGTACTGGGTAGAGGATTCATTTGAGAAGCTTTCGGTGGATGAGTTGTGGTGGCCGGCGATTGGCGCGCTGGGGCTGGGCATCATCGGCTACTTTGTACCGCGGGTATTCGGGGTAGGCTACGACACCATTGGCGACATTTTGAACGGGCAGTTGGCGTGGAAGCTGTTGCTGGTGGTGATGATCGCCAAGTTTGCGGCGCTGGTGATCTCGCTGGGGTCAGGCACATCGGGAGGGTTGCTGGCGCCGACGTTCATGTGGAGCGCGGCGATGGGCGGGCTGTTCGCGATGATCGGGAACCATGTTTTTCCGAGCGCTCATCTTTCGCCGGGCGCGTTCGCGCTGGTGGCGATGGGAGCGGTGTTTGGAGCGGCGTCGCGGGCGACGTTTTCGTTCATCATTTTTGCGTTTGAAATTACGCGCGACTACAACTCGGTGCTGCCGCTGATGCTGGTGGCGGTGATTGCCGACGGCATTGCGATGCTGTTCATGCCGAAGAGTTCGATCATGACGGAAAAGCTGGCGCGGCGTGGACTGCAGGTGCATCAGGACTATGAGGCGGACGTGCTGACCCAGGCCCTGGTTGCCGAAACAATGGAGAAGGACCCGCCGGTAATCCCTGTCGGAACCCGAGTGGGAGAGTTGGCAGAGCGGATCGCACGGCATGATCCCGCGGTGGCGCGGCACGAGGCTATGTTGATCGTGGATGAGGCAGGAAGGCTGGAGGGTGTGGTGACGCGAGGCGATATTCTGCGGGCCCTGGACAAGGATTCCTCCGGCGCGATTACGGTGCAGGAGGCGGGCAGCACCAAACTGGTGGTGACTTATCCGGACGAACTGGTTTCGGAGGCGGCGGCGAAGTTACTGCGGTATGAGATTGGGCGCTTGCCGGTGGTGGAGCGCGCGGACGAGCGCAAGGTGGTGGGATATCTGGGGCGCGCGGCGATTTTGGCGGCGCGGATGCGGCGGTTGCATGATGAACATTTCCGCGAGCCCGGATGGCTGGGATTCACGAAGAAGGCGAGCGTAGTACGCTGAGAGTCATTCGGCGAACGCATCGAAAGAGGGCAAGTATAATTGTTCTCAGACTTATGCTTGCCAGCCGACTGGGATGCGTGCTCGCGTTACTTGCTGCCCTGTGCGTGGTAGCGCTGTTCTTTTTTCCAGCATCACAGGGGCCGTATTCCGCAGTCTATGGACCAGTCACGGCGCTGTTGTCGGCGCGGGCGGCTGTGGGAGTACGCAGCGCAATCGTGCAGGCTGGGTTGAGCGCTGTGGGTTGGGCCGGATACGGCAACGTGTTTTTGCTGGCTTCGGGGGCTGTCGTAGGCTCTCAGTTCTCTTGCCTCGATCGTCATTCTGCCGGAAGTGATCTGATTCTTCGCTGCTGATTCTTCTTCTCGTTTTTCCTTCAAAATCTGTCGACCGATGGGCGCAGTTGGGTGCGAGCGCGTGACGCGCTCGCTACAGCCGGCAAGATGCCGGCGCTACGTTTTTACTGCGATCAGCTTTCGAGATATTTATGGGGTTCAAAAGCTTTTAACCGGGAAGATCGCTAAGAACGGCCGCTAAGATCGCTAAGGAACTGGGGCTACGTTTTCGCATACTATGAGTCTGGAATTGAACGAACCTGCGGAACACAAAGAAGAGAACATGGCTCTACTGGGGAATCTGCGGTTTTACCTGCGGCAACGTCCGGTAATGCTGGTGCTGCTCACGGGGGTGGCTGTCATCTTTTTCCTGGCAGTGACCGGTTTGTCGAGCGCCTACCAGGAGCAACGGATGTCGCTGGGGAACCGGTGGTTCAATCGGGGTATTGTCGACCTCGACGCGAAACGCTTCGATGCCGCGGTGACTGACTTTCGCGCGGCACTGCTGTATTCGCGGGACAACTACGAGTACCAGTTGAACCTTGCCGAGGCGCTGATTGGCTCGAAGCACACGGGGGAGGCTTCCGCCTACCTGCTCAATTTGTGGGACCGTAAGCCGGACGATGGATTGGTCAACCTGGAACTGGCGCGGATCACCGCCGGCCAGGGGCAGACGCAAGACGCCATCCGGCACTATCACGATGCGATTTATGCGGCCTGGCCGCGCGACGAAGATGGCAAGCGGAGGGATGCACGTTTGGAACTGATTGAGCTGTTGTTGCGCACGAACGCGAAAGCGCAGGCGCAGGCCGAGTTGGTTGCCCTGGCAGAAAATGAAAGTGAGGATCCGGCGCAGCAGCAGCAGCTCGGAGACCTGTTCGTGCGCACTGGAGATTTCGAACACGCCCTGGCTGCCTACAGACTTAGTCTGAAGCCGGACCCCCGCAACCCGGCAGCGCTGGCGGGTGCAGGAAATGCGGCGTTCCAACTGGGGCGATATCCGCTGGCGGAAGAGTACCTGAAGGGGGCGGCCGAGGCCGACCCGAACGATCAGCAGAGCTCGGAACGACTGAAGACAACCCGACTGGTTCTGCAGATGGACCCCTTCCGGCGGGAGATTCCAGCTGGGGAGCGGCACAAGATTGTGGTCGAAGCATTTGCTGCGGCTGGGCAGCGGCTGAAGGCCTGCGCGGCGAGAAATTCGGCAAGTGCTACTGGAACCCAAGGCCAACCGAGCCTGGATAATCAGTGGGCAGCATTGCAGGGAAGAGTCACGGAGCAAAATCTGCGGCGGGATCCCGATCTGGTGGATTCGGCCATGAATCTGGTGTTCCAGGTGGAGCGGCAAACCAGCGTCTCTTGCGGAGCGCCGACGGGAACCGACCTGGCACTGCTGCTGATCGCAAAATTGCACGAGGGAAACTAATTGTCTCTGGAATTCAATCCGGAAACCGACACTTTGATTGACGATGCATTACCACAAGCGGCCGTCACGATGGACGAACGCTCGCGCAGGCTGTGGCGAGCGGTGTTTCGAGAGGACCGTTTCTTCCTGGTGCTATCGGTATTCATCGGAATTTTTTCCGGACTAGCGGTGGTGTGCTTTCGTTTTGCCATCGATTGGTGCCGGCTCTATCTGTTAGGGACAGGCGCAGTATTGAGTCCGGTGCGATTGCTGCTGGCGCCGACGCTGGCGGGACTGGTGATCGCGGTGCTGGTGATTCACTTCTTCCCGGCGACGCGGGGAAGCGGCGTTAATCAGACCAAGGCGGCACTTTACATCTACAATGGGCAGATTCCTTTCCGCACGGCAATTGGGAAATTCATAACCGCGGCTTTGGCAATTGGAGCGGGACACTCGCTGGGGCCGGAGGATCCTTCGCTGCAGATCGGCGCTTGCCTGGCGTCGGTGTTGGGCAGGAAGATGCGGCTGTCGCGGGACCGGATGCGGCTGATCGCACCGGTAGGAGCGGCGGCGGGATTGGCAGCGGCGTTCAACGCGCCGATCTCGGCGGTGCTGTTCGTGATTGAAGAAGTAATCGGGCGCTGGACAGCGGGAATTTTGGGGTCCGTAGTTTTGTCAGCGGTATCGAGCGTGGTGGTGATGCGGTGGTTTTTGGGATCGGAGTCACTGTTTCGAATCCCGGCGGTGGAGTTGCGACGGCCCTCGGAACTGATCGCCTACGCGGTACTGGGCATGGTAGGCGGGTTGGCATCGGTGCTGTTTTCCAGCGGAATCGCTACGTTCCGTCCTCTATGCCGGGCGCTGCCGCGATGGACACAATATCTGCAGCCCGCCATCGCGGGGCTATTGATCGGGATCATTGCCATGCTGGGCGCGCCGCAGGTGATGGGCGCGGGCTACGAATACATTGATCAGGCGATGCACGGGCAGTTCACATGGGAGTTTCTGGCGATCCTGGCGGGATTGAAGATCGTGGCCACGTTGTTGTCGTTCGTCAGCGGCACTCCGGGCGGAATGTTTGCGCCGACATTATTCATTGGAGCGATGCTGGGAGCCTCGGTAGGAGGAGTGCAGCACCTGGTCCTGCCGCATCTGACGGGATCGACGGGAACGTATGCGCTGGTGGGCATGGGAGTGCTGTTCGCGGGATTCTTGCGGGCGCCGATGACGTCGGTGTTCATGGTGCTGGAGGTGAGTGGAAATTATTCGATCATTGTGCCGGTGATCATCGCGAACACGGTGGCGTACGTGATCTCGCGAGGGCTGCAGCCGATCCCGATCTTTGATTTGCTAACGCGGCAAGATGGGTTGGAGCTTCCCTCGATGGAGGAGCAGCGGGAGGAAGACATCCTCCAAGTAGAAGATGCGATGCAACCCGTGACCGGGCCCGTGCTGGATGCGGAGGATACCCTCGAAAAGGCGCTGCGCGGAATCGATCACACCGAGGGCGAGCATCTGCTGGTGCGGATGAGTCCGAGCGGCTGGAGTAGCGTGACCAAAGAACAATTGCAGGCGCTGGCGGCGGAGGGGAAGAAGGATTCGAAACTGGGATCGTTATTACCGATTCGACAGATTCCTTTTTTGCATCCGGATCTTCCGCTGGAGACGGCGCTGCGGCATGTGGACCGGTGGCCGCTGGTTCCGGTGGTGAGCCGTGCTGACTTTCGGCAGTTGGAGGGAGTGGTGTCGCAGGGCGGCGTGTTGAAGCGGTACCGGGAGTTTGGCGAGGGATAGGAGCTCGGACCGCACAAGGGCACGCTGCGACTCGGGTCTGTCGAGCCCCACATCGAAATTCCCACTTCTCGCAAAAGCGGCGAGAAATGGGGCACCCTATAGTTCACAGCTTTCGGCTGACTGGGAGTTCAGAGCTCGATGCTGAAGCCAAGTGGTCACGTGTGGCTGCGATTACGCTTGATAATTTCTAACCTGATTGGGTAAGCTGGCAAAAATCCTACGAAGGCCGGTTCAGGCAGAGCTGTATCCAAAAGGCTATGGCGAAAATAACACTGTTGTTTGCGAGCGACGGAATGCGGCCGAAGCTCATCCACGTTAAACCCGGCACTGCCGAGCGTTGTTGTCGATGCCTTCCTGTCGCAATACTTCAGTAAGAAATCAAGATTTCCAGCGAGCCAATGGGGGGAAATGCCATGTCAGGTACGTCGATGAAGTTGGTGGTTCTTGGTGTCATTGTGATGGGTCTGATGGCCCAGGGATTTGCCCAGGGCGGAGCGACCGGAGCGATCGCGGGGACGGTGCAGGATCCGAGCGGAGCGTTGGTGGCCAGCGCCGACGTGCGCATCACGAATCAGGAAACAAATGTGGTGGAGCGCTCGGTGAAGACTGGGCCGGACGGAGGGTTCACGGCTCCCTTGCTGCCGGTCGGTACATACAGCGTAAGCATTCAGGCCGCGGGATTCACGGAGGCGAAGGTTGCGGACATCGTGGTGCGCGTGACGGAAACGACGCGCATGATCGCGAAGCTGACCACGCAATCGGTGCAGCAAAAGATTGAAGTGCAGGCCGAAGTGCAGACGGTCGACACGACCGATGCGACTACGGGGCAGGCGATTGAGGCGAACACGATCCGGGCGCTGCCGCTGGCCACACAGAACTTTCAGCAGTTGCTGACGTTGTCGACCGGGGCGCAGGGCGAACTCAATGCCGCCGCCCAGTTGGGGCGCGGGAACGTGCGTATTCAGGTGAATGGGCAGCGCGAGGATAACAACAATTATCTGCTCGAAGGCGTCAGCGTGACGGATTACAACGTGGCGGAGCTGACCAATACGCCGCTGCCGAATCCGGATGTGGTGCAAGAGTTCAAGGTGCAGACGTCGTTGTACGACGCCAGCCAGGGGCGCAACGGCGGGGGCAATATCAATGCGATCCTGAAGTCGGGCACGTCGCAGTTTCACGGGGACGTTTATGAGTTCTTCCGCAATACGGTGCTGGACGCGAACGAATATTTCTTGAAAGGCAGCGGATCGCCGCGTCCGGTGATTCAGCAGAATATTTTTGGCGGGAGTTTGGGTGGGCCGGTGAGTCCGGGAGGCAAGCTTGGATTTTTCTTCGTGAACTACTCGGGGACGCGGCAGAGGAGCGGAGATTCTCCGGGGACACTGATCAGCACATTTATTCCGTACGTGCCGGCATCGGATCGGGGTGCGGCGAATGCGGCGAACCTGGCGGCGGATTTTGGAGTAGCGAGCGCCGATCCGGTGGCGGTGAATCTCCTGGCATTCCAGAGCAGCCAGTTCGGAGCTCCGGCGAATGGATACTTATTTCCGCTGCCAAATGCTCCGGGAGCGAACCCTGGGGATCTAGTGCAATTTACCGTGAGCAAACCGGGAAAGTTTACCGACGATCAGTTCACGGCGAACTGGGATCATGAGTTCCGAAATTCCCGGGACTCGGTGGCGGCCCGGTTCTTCTATTCAAATTCGGAGCAGGATATTCCATTTGGAGCCGGTGGACTGCAGGCGTCGCTGGGAGCGGCGGCCAGCGGAACCGATTTGAATTTCCCCTATCAGTTGCCGATTCATGACCGGCTGTTCATCTTGTCGGAGACTCACGTTTTCAATCCGCGACTGGTGAACGACTTGAGATTTGGGCTGGTACACATTAACAACAGCGCGATCAATGTGAATCCGGTGACGGTAGCGGACGCGGGGATTGACCGGCCAACGGACAATTTGACGAGCAGTATTTACAAGTTCACCTTCCTCACGTCGGGATTTCAGTTCGGGCCGACGCCGCAGGCGAACCAGGCGCAGACGCAGAATAATTACAACATTGTGGAAGATCTGACTTGGGTTGGGGGCAAGCACACGGTCACGGTGGGCGGGCAGTATACGCGAGTCCGGCTGGACAAGTTGTTTCCGCAGGTTTTCAATGGGCAGCTCTTCTTCACCAACACTGGCGCGACCACGGACTTCGGGAATTTCGTGGGCGGCACGCCGGAGTTTAGCTTTGGCGGCGGAGGAGTTTATAACCACGCCTACAAGCAGAGCAATTTTGCGGTATTCGCGCAGGATGACTGGAAGGCAACGTCGAATCTGACGATCAATGCGGGATTGCGCACGGAGTTCCTGGGGGCGTGGACCGATGGTAATTGCCACATCGGAAATATTGAATCGGATCTGACGAAGTCGGGGACGTATCCGTTTGTCTATCCGAAATGCGTCGACAAGCTGGGAGTTTCCGGGTTAACGGGAACTGCTTCGGGATCCACATTTAAGAACAATGTGTCGACCGGGTGGGGACCACGGGTTGGATTTGCCTGGGATATGTTGGGGCGGCATACAACGACGGTGCGTGGCGGATATGGAATCTACTACGTGCGTGAGGATGTGGGAGCGGTCGATCAGTTGAGCTTCCAGTCTCCGTTTATTCCAATCGTGTTCTTTGGGACGACTCCGGGATACAACCTGACAAACTTCTTCAATGACACTCCGGCGCTGAATGCCAATGCGGTACCACCCGCCGGACAGCTGTCGGGCGCGTGGCTGCCGTGCCTGGCGCAACTGACGAGTTTCACTCCCGGCAACGCCGGCAGTCAGGATGCCAGCTATGCCTGCACCGGCGGCCCGGGCGTGAACTCCACACAAAATTTGTTCGTGCTTGAGGTGCCGCGCCACTTTGTGGTTCCGAACACGCAGCAATGGAACCTGACTGTGCAGCGCGAGTTGGGCAGGAGTTGGGTGCTGGAAGTTGGATATGTGGGCACGCGGGGCATCCACTTGCGCGAAACGCGCGACGGCATTCAGTCGGTCAACGCCAGCGCCGCGAACCCGTTCACGGTTACCGACACGAATGGGAACTCGTACACCATCACCAACAACACATTTTCGAACGCGATTGCGCGCACGCCTACGCCGGGACTGAACGGGTACAGCGGATATCAGATTTTTGCCAATGACGCTTACTCGATCTATCACGCGCTGCAGGCGACGGTGTCGCGACGGTGGAACCAGAGCTATTTCCAGGCGGCGTATACCTTCTCGAAGAACATTGATGCCACGTCGACGGGAAACACGGCGTTCAACACGGCGTACAACGATCAGAGCAACGTCAATGCCTCCCGAGGAATTTCGGACTTCAACCGTCCCCACCGTTTGTCGGTGAGCTATGCGTATGACCTGCCGATCTTTCAACACAGCAGCGGGTATAAGCGGGCCGCGCTGGGAGGCTGGCAGGTCAGTGGTGTATCCATCTTCCAGACCGGAACACCATTTTCGATCTTCGATTCGAGCGCGGGGACGGCATTTCTTGGACAGGGCAGCACGCCGTTATTGGGCGCAAATCTGGCTCCGGGAGCGTCGGTCGCCAGCGGGCTCGCTAGTGGAAGTCTGAGAGATCGAGTGGCGAATGGGTATTTGAATTCCGCGGCATTCCAGCCGGTTCCGTATCTTTACTACCCGGGCGTAGCACCGGGTCAGTGCGCCGTTCCGGGAGGTCCTGATCCGAGCGGTAATACCTGCGTTACCGGTTTCGGGGACTTGGGCCGCAACATCTATCACGGCCCGTTTCAGCAGAACTGGGATGTGTCGTTCCTGAAGCATTTCAAAATTGGCGAGCGGCAGGATGTTCGCTTTGCGGTGGATTTCTTTAACATCTGGAACCATACGAACTTTGCCAATCCGACCGTCACGGACATTGAGACGGCCGGTTCGTCGAACAGTCCGTTTGGGAAAATTGTGCAAACGACAGGGAATCCGAGGTTGATTCAGTTTTCGTTGCGGTGGGCGTTCTAGGTGGGAAACATTCCTTCGGGCCGGAAGGCGTCAAGCTTCCCGGCCTTTTTGTTTTGGGACGAGCAGCGTTTCAGAAACGAGGGATGGGGCAAGTAGCTTACGGAGGTGGGGGCGAGACGCCCCCACGACAGCCGCCGGGACGGCGGCGCTACGAAAAGCGGGGCGCTACGAAAAGCGGGGCGCTACGAAAAAGCGGCGCTACGAAGAGCGACGGGATTGGGGCGCGAAGTGCGATCCAAGCGCGAGGCCTAGAACAAAAAGCACCGCGGCTCCGACAGGAGCGGCGATCCACCAGGAACGAAAAGGAGTGCCGGCACGCGCTGGAACCACCGCTAGGGCCGGAACTTTGTGGCCGGCATGTCCGTTTGCCGAACGGCTGACGGGAGCGAGGAAGCGATAGCCACGGCGGGCTACGGTTTCAACAAATGTGGGGTTCTCCGCGGAGTCGCCGAGAGCGTCGCGCAGGCGACGGATGGCGGCATTCAGGCTGTGGTCGAAATCGACGAAGGTGTCGGCGGGCCATAGGTGCTTGCGCAGATCTTCGCGGGTGACAATCTCGCCGGGCCTCTGCAAAAGTTGTACGAGCACCTGCAAAGGCTGCTCCTGTAGTTTGATCTTCAAGCCGCCACGCCGGAGCTCTCCCGCACGCAGATCCAGTTCGAAAACGCCGAACCGGCACGCGGCGAATTCGTTACCGGACCGGTTGCTGTTCCCCACATCTTCAACGTTCGGCATCTTTGCTGGTCTGCTTCCCATGTCATAGGGCTCGATAAGCGTTTGACGGACGGAGGCTTCGCAAGTCACCCACTTTTTACCCACCGGTTATCCGCTGAGTGTTGAGGTATGCCGCCACTCGGGTCATCTTCCTGAATATACGGAGGACACGGCGATGGGGTTCCGATGCAGGTGGGGAGTGGAGTTGTTATGTGTTTTGTTATGGGGCATTTCGTTGCCGGCTATGAGCGATGAGGGATCGCACGTGACGGTTCTGGTCAGTAACAGTGCGGAAGTAGCGCCGGCTCTCTTGAGAGAGGCAGAGGGTGAGGCATCTCGTCTCTTCCGCGCTGCGGGAATCGAAATCCAATGGGTGAATTGCCGGAAGGGCACGAGAGATGAATGTCGAGTCGTGGGCTACGACGAGTACGTGCTCCACATTGTGCAAGATGGAAAGACTACGACGAAATCCGTTTTTGGCGAAGCATTCCTGGGAGAGGGCGGGATCGGTAAGTACAGCGACGTCTTCTTTAGGCGCATTCAGAGTGCCAACCGAACGTTTGGGGCTGACCCAGCCCAGTTGTTGGGAGCGGTGTCGGCACACGAATTGGGTCACCTTCTCCTGGGCTCGCAGGCGCACTCGAGAATGGGAATCATGGAGCCGATCTGGCAGCAGGAGAGCCTCCGAAGGATCGGGATGGGAACGTTGCTGTTTACGCCAAAACAGGCACAGGTGATGAAAAGACGGATCGGCGAACGCACTTGGTCCGCCAGTTCGGTTAGCAGGAGGGGCAAGGTCCCGTACTGATGTTTGTTGCTGGGGCGCGGGAACAGCTCTATTCCATTCTCAGGGTTGTCGCCGGGTCGATGTGCGTGATGCGCAGTGTCGGCACAAAACTGGCTACGGCTGCGACGACGGCGATGAAAACTGCAACCAGGGTGAGAGTGAAGAGGATCATAATCGCGCACTCCATAGAGTTCACTGCGCAACACGCGCAGGGCGATGAAAGATAACGCCACGCCACCAACCAGACCGCAGGCGGCGGCCACTACACCAGCGGAAGCAACATCGAGCATGGCCTGACGAATCGAGGACCCCAGGGCCATACGGATCCCGATTTCGCGCGTGCGCTGGGATACAAGATTCGAAACCAATCCATAGACGCCGACCGCGGATAGCAATAGCGCCAGACCCGCCAGCACAGAGAGAAGGACACCCTCGACTGTCTGAAAGGCGAGGTCTTCCGCGAGAATGTCTTGCATGGAGTGGAAGCCAGAGAACGGCAGATTGGGATCTACTTCGTGAAGTGATCTCTCCATGGCGGAGGTGAGACCCTGGATCGGACCTTTGGTGTGCACGATCCAACTCGGCTGAAACCAGACATGGGCGATATTCACGAGACCCTGATCCACTTGCGCTGCGGGAAGATAGAACACGGCCTCGGTTGCAAGCGGGGCATCGCCGCCCATACCGGGACGCTTCGTAACATTGGCGACAACACCAACGATCGTGTACACGTGATTTGAGTTCTGAATGTGGCGACCAATCGGACTGGGCTCGTCGAAGAATTGGCGCGCAAAGTCAGCATTGATTACCGCGACGAATTGTGAGGTGGGGGTGTCCCCTTCGGAGACAGCGCGGCCCGACAGGATCGGGATTCTTAAAGCACGAAAGTACTCCGGGCTAACATAGGCTGTGCTGGCTCCCCACTCTTTGCCGGCACGTTTGCCGTCCAGAACCTTCACGCCATCGTTCAAACCGCGCTCGTAGGGGAGGCTCAGGCCCACGGCGACGTCCTCAACCCCTGGAATCTTGTGGATGGCAGCGACGCTGCGCTCGATCAAGTTGTGAAAGGCAGAGGGATCGCGATAGTGAGCGTCGTCCAGCGAGAGCTTCGCAGTCGTGACGTTTTCAGCACTGAAGCCGGGCGGCAGTGATTCCAGATACCAGAGACTGCGAACGAGCAGGCCTGCTCCGGCAACGAGAATGACAGTGAGCGCGACTTCACCGGCGATGAGAACCTGCCGGAGGCGGCTTGAACCAGTTGCAACTGTCTGACTGCCGGCTGCAATCGATGAGCGAAGATCGACACGCCGGGTTTGAAGCGCGGGCAGGGCGCCAAAGAGCAGACTGGTAAGCAGAGCTGCCCCGAACGTAAAAGCCAAAACCCGAGAGTCTATGCTCAAGCCGCCTAAGGGGAGCATGTATTCGGGCAAGAATCCGGGCAAAGAGGAAAGGATTGCGCGGGCGAGAGCCAGGGCAAGCACGGAGCCGAGAGACGCTAGAACGATGCTTTCCAACCAGATTTGACGGATGACAGCCCAGCGGGTGGCGCCGAGCGCCAGACGAGTTGCGATCTCGGGCGTGCGCTGAATGATGCGGACCAGCGTCAGAGAGGCGAGGTTTGCGCAGGCAATCAGCAGAATGAAGCCCACAGCCAACATGAGACCTAAAACAGGTTCGCGCATCCCGTTGTCCAGATTGCGTGCGAGGGGAGACGCGTAGAACCAGGCGCGTCCTTTCCTCTTGTTCGCCACTTCATCAAACCAAGGTTTGCGCAGATGAGAAAGTTGTGCGGAGACTTGCTGCCATGACGCTCTCGGCAAGAGGCGCATGATGATTTCGCAATTATTTCCCCCGCATTCTCCGCTCTGATGAGGTTGCAGGGGTGTCCAAACGTCCGCGGCACCAGTAGTCGTGGCTTGTGCGGGCAGAACGCCGACAACGGTATAGGGCTCCCCTTTGAGTCGGACCGTCAAACCAACGATTTTCGGATCAGCATGGAAGACAGACTGCCAGAGAGCGTGGTTCAGGATGACGGCGTTCGGGCCGTTGGGCCGGTCCTCCTCTTCGGTGAAACCGCGGCCCAGAAAGGGATGAATGCCAAGAACATCGAAGTAGTGAGCCGAGACGCGCATGTCGGAGACATAACGAACGGCGGTGGCGGAACTCGAAGTGGCTTGCAAGTTAACGCCGCTCGTTCCGCCGAAGGAGGCAGATTGTACGGCGGGCACGTTATCCCGAACCATTTCCCAGGTTTCTCCGTCCTGGCTGGGATCGTCTTCCTCCGCAAATTGCCCCGTTTGGGGCTTTATGCCCTCCTGATGAAGAATGAGGACTGCGATCTTGTCGGGGTCTGGGTAGGGGAGCGGGCGCAGAAGGAAGCCGTTGAGAAGGCTGAAAACAGCGGTGTTCACCCCCACTCCCAAAGCGAGCGTCAAGATGATGGCGAGACTGAAGCCGGGATTCTTGTGCAGTTGACGCAGTGTCAATTGGAGATCCGAGAAGAGCACGTGTACCTCTGCCAGAGCGATAGGCAATTAGTTCGCCAGACACTGGGCGGAATCTTTGATTGAAAACGAAGGTACTTAGTTTTAGCGAGCTTCTAGCGGCTCAAGTTGGAGTGTTCGACCGACGAAACTCGCTGTTCGAGATTGGACAGAACGGAGTCCGAAATGGAGCCTTAGCAGTTTGCTAAGAAACTCTGTTGCTCGTGGCCAGATTCTCCGAGCTCCTAAAGGCGCCACTAATTTTGATGAATTCACGGCGCGGCTGAAAGCCGCGCCCTTTCAAAACGATGAACTCATTCCGCAGACCTACCGGGAGACCATTCTAGTTCTGCTTCTGCGCTTCTTGCAGCAGGGGGCGGAGAGAATCGACCGAGACGCCGAGCGTGCCGCCGGAGAAGCCATCCATGTAGGCGGAATTCACGCCGATGACTTCTCCCTTGGAATTGAAGACCGGGCCGCCACTGCCGCCGTGGGCTGTGGGCGCGTCGTAGATCAGCTTGTCGCCGACTACATCGCCAAGATGTCCGCAGGTGGTCGAAGGGCGAATCAGTGACAGGGCGGCGAGTTCGCTGGCCGCGTTGATGTCATTGTGGCGGTAGGCCAGGCGCTCGTAAATTCCAGACGGAGACTTGGCGACCATTCCGGCGATGCCCATGGGATAGCCGATCACGGTAACGAGCTGTCCGGGAGCGCCGGTTGATTTCGCCAGTGGAAGAACGGCAAGGCCGCGAACGGCGTTGCAGTCTTCTGCCGCGGACCACCGCGAGATCAGAAGTTTTCGAAACTGAGGCGGGAGTCAGATTCACCGGCGTCGGAGAGCCGGGGAAAAAGATCACCAGACTTTCGAGCGTGCCGATGGCTCCCTCGTCGATCAGTTTCTGCGCTTCGGAGTCGCCGTACCAGGGCTCGGCCACATGGCGGTTGGTGGCGAGCAGGCCGTCGCCGACGAGAAATCCGGTGCCGGAAACGCGAGCACGAATAGTTGGACGATGGTTCGGGAATCCGACCTGGTAGACACCGTAGATGTAGCCGATGGAATTGCGATAGCGGTTGAGCACCACCGCCGGCATCGCCTGCTCTTGCTTGAGTTGCTCGACCTCGGCGGTCAGTTCGTGAACTTGCGTTCTGCAGGTCGTCGGGCGGAACGTCCTTGGGCTGCCATCGGGGCCGTAGTAATGGACCATGGCCACGGCGCCCACCAGCATCATGACGGCAAGAACGCCCTGGATCATCTGCTGCCAGCTGTCGCAAACGATTGGATTCCGGCTGGGTGATCGGTCTGGACTTGAAGGGCAGGGTTCGGGAAGTTCGGGCGGGATCTGGGTTTCGGCCATGAGTGTCAGATAGCGGTTCGGCACTCGAACCCAAGTCTCGTTTTCAGGCGTTTTGGGCCATGGCCGCGGGCGAGAACTTGGAGTCGCTATCTTCGCCCGTTTGGCGTGGGTTCGCCACGGTACTGAAGGGGATGTACGGGGGTTACGTGGCACTTGGGTCATGCAGGCCCCAAGCGATTGGTAGTGCGAAGAGTGTTCGGCGAATGATGCTCCGGACACGCTCGCTTTGCTCGCGGGGCGGTAGAGCGTCCGCCCCTGCACTCTACGGTGTTTCGATGCCCAGGCGTTCTGACATCTCTTCGTAGAGGAATCCTTTGCCTGGCCGATAAGGCTGGACCCATCGACCGTCGATCACGAATTGCGGGATGGCGCGCTTGCCCGTGGCCCGGATAACCTCTTCGGCGGCACCGGGCGTGGTTTCGATGTCAATTTCCTTGTAGGGAATATTGTGCGTGGCCAGAAAGCGCTTGGTCGTCGCGGCAATCCGGACACCAGAATGGCGGTGTAGAGCGTAATCTCCATCAAGAAGATTTAACCACAGTGGGCCCAAGAGAGTATCCAGGGGAGTCCCTTTACACCTTCTCCAGTTCGCGATGGGTGCGTTCGTTCACTACATTGCCGGTATTCAGCGTAGTGGCGGGCTCGAACAGCAGGAACCAGCATTCTTCCTCGGCGACTGGCTTGTGCTCGACGCCGCGCGGGACGACGACGAACTCGCCCTCTTCGATCCATTCGTGGTGGTCGCGGTATTCCATGCGGAAGCGGCCCTTGACGACGAGGAACAGTTCGTCTTCGTGGTCGTGGTGGTGAAAGATGAACTCTCCCTTGATCTTGTCGAGCTTCACGTGCTGGCCGTTGAGTTCGGCGGCGATGTAGGGCTTCCAGTATTCGGAGATCTTGGAGAACTTCTCGGCGAGGTTGACCTTGGGCATGGTAGTCGGATTATTTCGGACCGAGAAAGGTCGCAAATAAATCTGCATGAAACGTCGTAGCCCCGGACGCATTCGTCCGGGGTGCCGGAACGCGCAATTGAAGGGTTGCGCTGAGGCAGCTGGGAAGGCGGACGCCTAGCGACGCTCGCTTCGCTCCGCGGGGCGGACGAGGCGTCCGCCCCTACACGAGCCGTTAGAATCCCGGCGTGCCTTGGTTCTGGTGTCCGGTGTGGAGGGTTAGGCGGACGCCGCGTTGGTTGTTGAGTTGCGTGGTTGTCGTCCAGTCTACGTCGTCGGTGCTGATGACGCCGCTTCCGCCGCCAACCAGCGAGTAGGTGATGCGGTTGTCCTGGTAGCCGTATCCGCTGACCGACAAGGACGTGCCCCGTGTTCAGAACGAACACCGGCATGCCGGGGGCGCTCTGGATATTCGTCGGCAGACTGCGCGCGTGACGTAGCTGGCATAACGAGGCTTGCGGCACTGACAGTATCGCTACGGGACGCGACGGTCAACTGTGGACGAGCATTGTTGGCCTGCGCGTCGCTGTAGATCTGCGTTCTGCATGCGTCCGAAGAAGTGCCATCCCGGGCCGTAGGTCTGAGCCATCTGCGGGATCTGCACATCGTCCATGAGGCGGAGGCTGAGAACGGTTTCGCCCTTCAGCTTCGGGACGCGGACCGCGCGCCGGCAGCATGATCACCTTCCATGGCCAGAGCGGCGGCAGCATCCATTCGACGACATCGCGTCGCGGATGGCCCTTGCCGTCGATCTTTCCCTGTCTTGTCGACCTTGTAGCCGCGAGTTGAGATGACCTTCGCTTCGAGCGGCAGATCGCCGCTGGGCACGCCGATGCGGTCGAACTGCAGCTTCAGATATCCCTTGCCCCAGAAGTGGCCGGGATCCTTGGCGGCTTCGAGGTGTCCGACGAGATAGCTGCCGCGCGGAAATGCCTGCTGGCCGAATTCGGTGATGCCGCGCAGGTGGCAGAGAACGGGGTCTCCGACGTCGACGGTGGCCGACGAGAAGTTGGGTTCATTCAGGGTGCATTGCAGAAGAGTGCCGGCGGGCAGGACGACATCGCGTGCGCTGGCGTCCTGGCTAGAGAAAACGAATAGACCTAGCAAACTTACTGCTAAGGCCGCGTGCAGCATTTGGAACTTCATACTTCACCTCGGTCGCTTGCCCCAGGATTGGCGGGTTTGCCTAGGGACCCGCTCTGGTGATCGGCGCATCTAATCACGGTTTGGGGGCGGGGTCAATCGGGAAGTTCGAGGTTATTGCCAGTGGCAGCCTGCCAGGGGTGGTTGAAATCCACCACGCTTTCGGCCGGCTTGTCCGGAGCTAAGGAAAATTCGGAAGAGCTTTATAGCGCCAGAACGCGTCGCTTTGCGACGCGGGGCGGACGAGGCGTCCGCCCCTACACGATTCGGGGAGGCTTGCGGCGGCTGCACAGGATTTGTACTTGTAGCCCCGGACGCCTCGTCCGGGGTGCGCGCGAAGCGCGCATGGAGAAGATTTACCGCTAGAGAATACGGCAATGCTCGTACCGACGGGGAAAACGTAGATACGCTTATGCCGTCGGCGCTCAGGGACGGTGGCGAGCTCGTCCCGAGGGGTACAATCGCATGAAAGCATTTGCTGTTTATGAAAGCGCTCTTCGTTTTTGCCACGCTTCTCGTCTCACTGGCTTCGGCCCAAACTCAATGGAAACAGGTTGAAACCTTACGTTTTGACTGGGCCGGAATAGGCAAACCTGCAGCCATGATTCTCGAGACGTCTTCTAACCAAGACAGAGGCGGTGAATTCGAACGACTCCGAATCCTCACGCCAGGGAATCCGGAATTTGTTCTCCTAGACAACGACGGCCTGACGAATTTCCGGAAAGACACATGCGAATACAAGAAAATCGGTCTATGCAAGAAACCGAACCTCGTTTCTTCCGAGTGGCTGTTCTTTTATCGCCTTCCCTCGGGACGAATTATCCTCTTCGTTTTTGGCCGGGCATACGCCAGTTCTCCAGGCAGTTTGCACGTGCTCGCCCTCGACGCGAAAGGGATGCCTGAGGAACTTCTTTCTTTGAGGGAATTCGATCTGGACGACATGATCGATGTAGACGGGGATGGCACTCCTGAGTTTGTCGGAAAGAAATGTTTTACTCAGGAGTGGGGAAATCACTTGCTGACGTATGACCCCTATTCCGTCTATCGGCTTCCAACGCTGCCGACAGGGAAAGCGACCTACTTACTGGAGCTTTCGAAGTTGTACAACCTGAAAAACTACTATGGCTGGGCGGGAAAGGATTGCAGGGAAGACGTCGCGGTTGTGGTCCATCCCCCCGGTGGCGGAAAACCTGTCATCATGAATTCCAAAGAAGCTGAGAAGCTTTCCTAGAAAAAATAAAAAACCGCCAGTTTGCGGTTGGCGGCTTCAGTTATTTGCGCTTGCTTCGCTTCGCGGGACAGCCGAAGCGGCTGTCCCTACGTAAGCGATTTTAGAAGCGAGCAAATTTCGAGCGAGCTAGTTTTCGTACAGCAACACTCCTTCCGCCTTTTCGGCATCGACCGGGCGGTAGAAGAGTTTGTTGTCTTCGAGGAAGACCTCGATGAACGCGGGGCGCGTGGTGATGGTGCCCTGGATCAGCGCCTCGGACAGCGGGTCTTCGATGTACTTCTGCAGCGCGCGGCGCAGCGGACGGGCTCCGTAGCTGCGGTCGGTCAAGGTCTGGTTGAGGATCCACTTCTTGGCATCGTCGGCAACCGTGACCGTGATCGACTTCTGCGCCAGGTTCTGGTTGAGCTGCGTTGACCATCAGCTCGAGAATCTGGATCAGGTCGGTTTCGCTCAGCGCCATGAAGATGATGATCTCGTCGAGACGGTTCAGGAACTCGGGGTTGAAGGTGCGCTTGACCTCGTTCTTGACCAGTTCTTCGACCTTGTCGGCAATATCGTTTTCCTTCGTCGAAGCGAAGCCCAGGCCTTCGCGCTTCTGCAGGTGACGGGCGCCGATGTTCGACGTCATGATGATGATGGTGTTCTTGAAGTCGACCGTGTTGCCGAGGCCGTCGGTCAACTGGCCGTCTTCAAAGACCTGCAGCAGGATGTTGAAGACATCCGGATGCGCCTTCTCGATTTCGTCGAGCAGGACGACCGAGTAAGGAGCGCGCTTCACGCGTTCGGTGAGCTGGCCGCCTTCTTCGTAGCCGACGTATCCCGGAGGCGAACCGATCAGCTTCGAGACCGAGTGCTTTTCCATGAACTCGGACATATCGAAGCGGACCAGAGCCTTTTCGGTGCCGAACATGAACTGCGCCAGGGTGCGCGCGACTTCGGTCTTGCCGACGCCCGTGGGTCCGAGGAACAGGAACGAGCCGATGGGCCGGTTCGGGTTCTTCAGGCCGGCGCGCGAACGGCGGATGGCGCGAGCCAGCGCGCTGATCGACTTGTCCTGCGAGATGATCCGCTTGTGCAGTTCTTCTTCGATGCGGAGCAGCTTCTGCGTTTCTTCTTCTTTAATCGAGGTGATCGGAACGCCGGTCCAGCGGGAGACGACGTCTTCGATATCCTCGCGGTTCACGACGCCGGTCGAGGACTCGTCGAGATGATATTTCTCGCGAAGAGCGCGCAGGTTCTCGCGCTCTTTGCGTTCTTCGTCCGAATAGAAACGCGCCTTCTCGAACTCGTGGTTCGCGATGGCGTTTTCCATGCGGTGCACGATGAACTTGATGCGCTTCTGGACTTCGGTCAGCTCTTCCGGCAAGCGAAGTCTGGCGCAGCTTTACGCGCGCTCCGGCTTCGTCGACCAAATCGATGGCCTTGTCCGGAAGGAAGCGGTCCGGAATATAGCGGTTCGAGTGCGAGACCGCGAAGTTGATCGCGTCGTCAGTGTAGGTGACGGCGTGGAACTTCTCGTAGCGGTCCTTGATGCCGAACAGAATCTTGATCGCGTCCGTCTCGTTCGGAGGCGGAACCTTCACGGCCTGGAAGCGGCGCTCGAGCGAACGATCTTTCTCGATCGACTTGCGATATTCGCCGGGCGTGGTGGCGCCGATGCACTGAATCTCGCCGCGGGATAGCGCGGGCTTCAGGATGTTGGCAGCGTCGAGCGAGCCTTCCGCGGAACCGGCTCCGACCAGCGTGTGCAACTCGTCGATGAAGATGATGGAGTTCTGCGATTCCATCAGCTCCTTCATGATGGTCTTGAGGCGCTCTTCGAACTGTCCGCGGTACTTGGTGCCGGCGACGATCAGCGAAAGATCGAGAGCCAGAATGCGCTTGTCGGCGAGGAACGATGGAACTTCGCCGTCCGCGATGCGCTGGGCCAAGCCTTCGACGATGGCAGTCTTGCCCACGCCGGGCTCGCCGATCAGAACCGGATTATTTTTGGTGCGGCGGCACAGAATCTGGATGACGCGGTCGACTTCGCCTTCGCGACCGACCAGCGGATCGAGCTGGCTGTCCATGGCGGCCTGCGTCAAATCGCGCGAAAATTCCGCTAGAAGCGAACTTTCACGCTGGCGCTGGGGCTGAGCTTTTTCCTGAGTGGTACGGGCCAGCTCTTCACGGATGGTCGAGAGGCGCAGGCCGCGCTCGTGCAGGATCTCGGCGGCGAAGCACTTCTCTTCTCGCAGCAGTCCCAAAAGCAGGTGCTCGGTTCCGATGTGGCGATGCGAAAGACGCTCGGCTTCTTCGGCGGCATAGGCCAGAACCCGTTTGCATTCATTGCTTAGCGGGAGGTCGACCGAGGTCGAAACCTTCTCGCGAATCGTGGTGTGTCCCTCGATCTGCTTGCGAATGGATTCGACCGAGGCGTGGGAGCGCAGGAAACGATTGGTCAGGGCTTTGTCTTCGCGCAGAAGGCCGAGAAGCAGATGCTCGGTCTCGATATAAGGAGACCCGAACTGGCTGGCTTCGTAGCGTGCGAAAAAGATGACGCGCCTGGCTTTCTCCGTATAGCGTTCAAACATAATGCCCTTCCCTTGACCTTCCTGGCCGAGAACTGCAATATCCACCCGACCTGCCGAAACTACCCCTGGCTCGAACCGTGTCCTACTCCATTATGCAATCAAAGGGCCAGCAAACCCAAGTACTGAAATGCGATTCTGACCCTATGATCACGTTACCGAAGGAACCATGTTATCCTTCGAGCCTAACTTCCAGTCATATTCTTGCCTTCCTTACTAAACCCGTGCTGCCTCGATGTCACTTTGTCTTAACCGCCTAATGTTGCCGCTCTACTGCTCCTCTGTTTCAAGCCGGAAGTGACTCCGGCGGAATTTCTTCCATTCGGCCTCGCTGCAACCTTAATACACGATGGCAGCGGCGGGCGAAGGACAAATTGTGCGTAGCGATGAGGGAGGTGAGTTGGTGCTCGCGATGTAGTCGCGCGATCAAAGCAAAAACCGCTTCCGCCGTCTGTCCGTCCAAGTCTCCCGTAGGCTCATCGGCGAGCAACAGCTTGGGCCCGGTGATGAGCGCGCGGGCCAGAGCTACTCGCTGCTGTTCACCGCCGGAAAGTTCTCCGGAGCGATGATGCGCGCGCTGCTCCAGTCCGACCTCACGCAGCCAGCGTGAAGCTTCCGGCTCGACCTGCTGCCACGTCTGCCCCCGAAGCAGCAACGGCATGGCAACATTCTCCGCGGCCGTGAATTCCGGCAGCAGATAGTGAAACTGCCATACAAAGCCGGTTTCGCGATTGCGAAAGTCCGCGGCTTCGTCGTGGGACAACGAATTCAGTCGCAAGTGGGCGCAGTATACGTCACCTGCGGAAGCCCGATCAAGAGCGCTCAGGATGTGTAACAAGGTACTCTTTCCGGCGCCGGATTCACCCACGATGGCGAGCATTTCTCCTCGCTTCACTTCAAACGACAGATTCTCAAAGAGCACCAGATCCGATTCACCGGACCGGAAGACCTTCTTGAGGCCTTCCACGCGAAGCATTAAATCCTCGTTCATTAGATGCAAGGGGCGTCGCTTTCGTTCCAAAGGGCTGTCGGGCTGCAGTTTGGAAGATTAGAACCTACCGTTCGGGCAGTATCCATCGCCATTACGGCTTTTAACGTCAAAATCCTCACCACAGGGGCGCACGAGGGTTCCACAGTAGGAGTGCTACTCATAGCGTAACGCCTCGGCCGGCAGGATGCGGGAGGCCGACCATGACGGGTAAAGGGTGGCCACGAAAGAGACCAGCACTGCGAACAGCGCGACCCATAGGCCATCCATCGACCCGCGGGGCAAAGGGGACGTAGTCGATCGAGTAGACCTCGGGCGACAGCGAGATGACGTGGTAATGGCCTCCGGCATAGGAGATAGCATAGCCCAGGACGAGGCCGATCACGGTGCCGATCACACCGATTAGGACTCCCTGGGCAATAAAGAGGTTGCGGACCTGCGCCTTGCGGGTGCCCATCGACATGAGGACGGCGATGTCTTTGGTCTTTTCCATGACCATCATGATGAGGCTGATCAGGATGTTGAGTGCCGCCACGAAGACGATGAGGCCGATGGTGATGAAGGTGACCAGGCGCTCGGTCTTCAGGGCCTTGAAGAGGGCGCTGTTCTGCCGGAGTGCGTTGGTGGCCATGAAGCCTTTACCGGCGGCGTCTTCAATGTCATGGGCAACGGCGTCCGCCTGGTCGAGATCGTCGATTTTGAACTCGAGCACCGAGATCAGATCGCCGAGTCCGAAGAGGCGCTGCGCGTCGGACAGGCGGGTGAAGGCCCAAGCTGGAGTCGTAATCGAAGAACCCGGAATTGAAAATTCCGACGACGCGGAAGCGTTTGTACTTTGGCACCATCCAAACGGCGTGAGTTCGCCTTGCGGGCTGGTGACCAGCACCGTATCTCCGACTTTGGCGCCAAGATTGTCAGCCATCTCCTTGCCGAGCACGATGGGCGGCATAGCGGCGATGCGCTGGTTCACGGCTTCCAGGGAATCAGGAGATTGATCTGCTTGTGTGGAGCGGCCACCCTCGGCCGCTGCTTTGACTGCTCACCGGCAGTTTGCTCGGCGTCCGCATTCGCGGGCGTGGGCGCCCGCGCCACATTCGTTTCTTCCAGCGGTGCAGCCGATCCCTCGTTCACCGAGTTCAGCAGGTCCCCGACGCTGGCGCTCGTACTTGGGAATCATTCCCTTGAGAACAGCACCTCGAGCGCGCGGGCCGCGGGAGATCAGGACTTGTTCGAAGATGGCAGGAGCCGCGGCGACGACGTGCGGCTGCTTCGAGAGACGAGCCATCAGCGGCGGCCAGTCTTTGATGCCGTCGTCGGCGATGCGCTGCAGGCTGATGTGCGAGGTCGAGCCGAGGAGGCGCTGCTGCAGGTCCTGGCGAAATCCGTTGTTGATGGCGAGGGCGACGACGAGCGAGGCGACTCCTGCGGCGACTCCGAGCAACGGAGATGCCGGTGATGATCCCGATGAACGCCTGGCGGCGCTTGGCGCGAAGGTAGCGGGACGCGATGAAGAGTTCGAAGCGCATGGAGCAGTGAGCAATGAGCTGTGAGCTACAAACTCGCAGCCCAGTCGGATTATAGCTGGCGAGACTTTCTCCGCCGCTCTGGTTTGGGGTTCATGGCTTTTTTGGCGAACATGAGGTTGGCCCTGAAGTTCCCTGGGGGCCAGATCACCCTTTTAGAGAGATGAAACGGGGAAGTCCGAGCACGAGACTACAATGCCCCTCCCCGTATGTTACTGCGTGTCCCTTGGCGGTGCCTAGGACGTAAAAAGGCCCTCGCCGATCGCAAGGGCCTTCTTTCTAATCCGAACTTCCTGGTGCAGAAATCCTAGGCGGCCGACCTCGCATACTGTTCCGGTTGCTTGTCGAATTTCTGCTTGCACTCCTCCGAGCAGAAGCTGTACTTCTGGCCGGCATACTGCGTCTGATATTGCGCATTATTCTCGTCGACGTTCATTCCACAGACGGGATCTTTTGTCATTGCGAGCAATCTCCTTCATGAAAATGCGTTCCTTCGAAGATTGTCAGCTTCTCACGACGAATTTCCGCTCGGGTAGTTCCTGTAACTTCCAGTCCGCGCCGTAACTGCGAAGAGTGATATCAGGAGAGAGGGCATATCTTCCGTAGTCCTTCGCGCATCTCTGTGCCCCCCGTGGAGAGTAGTTTTTGTTTTTTGACTTCTAAGGTTTCCGCACCACCGCCCCACCCTTCATCACGAAATCCACTTTCTCCATCACGCCGACATCCGCCAGCGGATCTCCCGGGACCGCCACGATGTCGGCAAATTTCCCTGCCTCAATCGTCCCTAGCGAGTCCTTCATTCCCATCAACTCCGCCGCGGTCGAAGTCGCCGAGCGGATCGCTTGTGCCGGAGTCATCCCAAATTTCACCATCGACGAAAACTCTTTCGCTGGATTGACCTTCCAGTCAAACCCGCCAGCGTCTGTCCCAAACGCAATCTTCACCCCGGCTTTCATGGCGCGGCGAAACGTGTCTTGGTGGATCTGAATCATCTTCACCCATACCGGAGCCCCTTCCGCCGCCCGCCCCTGCGCCACATACTCACCAACAAAAATCGTCGGTACATAAAAAATCCCGCGGGCAGCCATGGTCTTCAAATCTTCGTCGGCAATGTAGTTCCCGTGCTCAATCGAGTCCACGCCGGCCTCTACGGAATTGTGGACCCCGTTCAACGCCATCGCGTGCGATGCGACCTTATGCCGCTCGCGGTGGGCTTCATCCACAATTGCCTTAAGTTCTTCCAGCGTAAACGTCGGAATATCGTCGAGCACTCCATCCTCGCGCACGCGATACGACCGGTCGCTGTATACCTTGATCCAATCCGCGCCGTGGCTGATCTGTTCCCGCACCGCCGCCCGCGCATTGTCGGGCCCGTCGACCGTTTGTACCCCATGCGGCACCGCTATGTTGGGCGCGTACCCTTGCAGGGGATACGCTCCGGTCACATCCATCGCGCGCGTCGCCACCTGCATCCGCGGCCCAGGAATTACCCCTTCATTGATCGCCTTCTTCACATCCGCATCGGCGTAACCCGCACCCTCCGTCTCCAGATCGCGAATCGACGTGAACCCAAATTCGATCGCCCGTCGTGCATTGACGGTAGCCAGAATTGTCCGGTACTCCGGAGACTGCTTCAGCAATTGCTGGTCATAGTCGGCAGCAGTGATATCCCCTTGCAGCAAAATGTGCGTGTGCGTGTCGATGAGCCCGGGAAGACACGTCTCATGAGAAAGGTCAATTCCCGACGCATATTTCTCGTGCACGTAGGTTCTCGTCGCAGACCAAGGCAGGACTTTCTGAATTCTGCCATCAGCCCCGGTAATGATGGTCATCTCCTTTTGCAGACTATCGGACTTGCCATCGAACAGGGATCCACACATGACGTAGGTGATCTGCTGATCATCCGTCTTGGAATTCTGCTGAGCGCCTGCCGATAAAACCGTCAGACCTAGGAGAATAACAATCCATGACACTCTGCCCATCGCCCCTCCTCAAACTGCATTCTGAAAACTGAGCACTGGCTACTGGCTACTGACGCCTGACCACTGACTCCCGACTCCTGCCTTTCTGCATTTCCTGTGCGCTCTCTGTGGATATTCCGGCTGCCCACTCTACCAGATTTCTCCCCTGCCGCCTGAGCGCAGTCGAAACTCTCACGATCACGCACCTTGCGCCAGCTTTCAAAGCTTCTGCTTGATCCGTGAAGATCAGTGCAGATCCGGGGCACGCTTTATCCTCAGTTGCACCAAAAATACTGAATTGACCCGCGCCCGTTTCCTTCGTACAGTCACCTTCGCCGCATTCATAAAAAGCTGCTTGTTCCGAATCCCTAACGCAGTAGGCAGCCGTCATCAGCCATTCAAAATTACTACCGCAGAAGAATAGGTCAGCACGTTCATGAAATCCGCAGAATGGAATACATATCGCACACGTTTTCTCGTCAAAGCCAAAAAACTCAGCTCGGCCCTTAGCTTCACCGATCATCTGGGCCGGCAACACTGCGGCCGCAAAGGCGATTACCTGGTCGAATCTGTTGACGGCGTCCTCAGCATTGCTCCCCGTCAAATCTTCGAAGACATTTATGTCTTTATGTCTCACCAGAAAGACTTACCCTCCGAGGCCGCCTCCGTGCGGAATGATTTTGACCGTGACGGGTTAGAAGTTCGTAGCCTGGAAGGTATGCGCATCGAACCGCTGGAGGTGGTAAAGCTTCACGTCGAAAAATTTCCCAGGCGTCGGCGGACGGATCGCGAAGAATCAACTCACTCCCGCCGCAAAGCTCCCCAAGCGGTGCGCTCCACCCGCGCGCCCTCACACCTGAGCTTAATGTGAATGCGTGATTCTTTTTCAGGACACGAGTGGAAAGACAGGTCCGGGAGACATCTCATTGGTCTCGGACGTTCGTGCAGAAGGGCGATATCAGGAATGCCTCAGTCATCTCAGAGGTTCGTCTCAGGAAACGACTTCCGTGAGAGTTTTAGTCGTGCCGTCACCATTCCAGTCCCGGCGGAGAAATTAGCCGCTGCCGGACTCCCTCCTTGGAAAGGACCTTCCCACGACGTCCCTGTCATTCCTGTGTGGAAAACCTGTCCCTACCCGAGCATCAAGGCCGTCATTGCTAGGGATACAACCTGTTGTGTTTCCCTCTTGACAGGCACTACAGGCGGGAGTAACTTTGCAATCCCAAGCACCTGAATTCCGGCTCACGGGAATGGGACGGAGTTCTAAAGAGTGAAGGAGAATTCTGCGGTCCAGTGCCAGCCAGAGGTGACCGGCGCCTCCGCAGACAGATAGGGCTAAGACGTCCGGGCTTCAAGATCCGTAAGCCCGGCGCCAGATAGCTATAACCCAACCAACCTTCAGACTCCCGGGGACTCCGGAAGCCCGAAGCCGAAACCAGTGCGGTGAACGACCCCGTCCCTCCCCCGGGGCACGATCCGTACAGCAGGTCAGCGGTAGCAATTTAGCAATTGGTATCCGCCGCCAGACGATGGGGAACTTCCTTTCTCTGGCGAACGGAACGATCCCAGGAGCCCGTAATGGAGAGTTTGAATCGTCTCGTCTCAGAATCTTTGGTGCGCCACGGCTTTGATCGTCCTCTCGACTATCGCCGGCTTCACTGGTCGCGCTGGTTTCGCTGCGAGTCCCCCCACAGCCTCCTGTCCGTTCCGAGCAAGCCGGGTGTCTTTGCCATAGCCGAAGAGGTAATGGACCTGGGCAAGCCGCTTAACCCAGAACCCGTCCCCGCCCGTATGCTCGCGGTCACCCAGTTTTTCGAAGACGATGACATGGCCTTCGTCCTCGACCGCATGCTTTCGCGCCCCAATCCGATGCGCGCGCGGCTGGAGTCCGGCCGCTATTTCATTCGTTTCGTGGTCATTGAAGACCAAGCCCAGCGCCGCAGCATTTGCAGCGCCCTGAATCAATGGATGGTCTCATCTGTCGAAAAGGCCACCGGAATCGGATCCCACTTCGCAACTTCGCTGGAACTGGCCCCATCGGCTGCGCCCGAGGACCATGTGGGGCGGACACTTGTGTCCGCCGATGCCGCCAGCGCTACAAATCCAAAGGGAACCGAGAAGCCAAACGCACTCCCGGTTGCCATAGAGTCTTCGCCGCAATGTTCCGCAACCGACGCCAACGCCCATTGTCCGTCCCCATTTCCCTCCGGCTTCTAGCCGGAAGGGAACAGTGGAAGAGCGGACCTTGGGACGGATTAGGACGGAAAAGAAAATGGGGCTTTAGCCCCTGTAAATCACGATCTTTACAACCGAAACCGCATTCCCGCTTGAACCCGATTCCCCTGCCCGCCCAGCCGGACGCCCGAATCGGCCGCAGCACCGATAGAATCTAATAAGGAGAGCCCCTGATGCCAGAAGTAAAATCCATTTCCGAGACCACTGCCGCCGCTCCGTCCACGCTCCCAAGTTCCTCCACGCCCTTTAAGAAGAAGGCCCCGGGCCTCTCCTTCCGCCGCCTCTTCACCAAGCCGGGCGTCTCCCCTTACGACGAAGTCGAATGGGACCTCCGCCTTGCCCAGATCACCGATGCCCAAGGCAATGTGATCTTCGAGCAGAAGGACGTCGAAGTCCCCAAAGACTGGTCCATGACGGCGACCAACATCGTGGCCAGCAAATACCTGCATGGCAAAATCGGCACGCCCGAGCGCGAAACCGGAGTTCGCCAGCTTGTGGCCCGCGTCGCCGAAACTATTCGCGACTGGGGCATGGCACAGGGGTATTTCAAGACTGCCGATGACGGCGCCACTTTTCATGACGAGCTAGTCCACATCCTCGTTCGCCAGTACGCCGCTTTCAACTCGCCCGTCTGGTTCAACGTGGGATGCGACCGCATTGAACCCAATTCCGACGGCCGCAACTGGCACTGGAATCCCCAGACCCAGCAAGTCGAATTCGGCGTCACTGGATACTCCAAGCCGCAGTGCTCGGCCTGCTTCATCAACTCGGTGAAAGATTCGCTCGACTCGATCCTGACCCTGGCCAAGACCGAAGGCATGCTCTTCAAGTGGGGCAGCGGCACCGGCACAAATCTCTCGCCCCTGCGCGGATCTACTGAAACTCTCTCCGGCGGAGGCACCGCCAGCGGCCCGCTCAGCTTCATGAAGGGATTCGATGCTTTCGCCGGCGTCATCAAGTCTGGGGGCAAGACTCGCCGCGCCGCCAAGATGGTCATCCTCAACGTCGACCATCCCGACATCATCGAATTTATCGAGTGCAAGCAGAAGGAAGAAGCCAAGGCGCACGCGCTGGTCTCGGTGGGATATGACGGCTCCCATCCCGACTCCGACGCCTACAGCTCGATCTTCTTCCAGAACGCCAACAATAGTGTCCGCGTCACCGACGACTTCATGTACGCGGTAGTTCGGGATACAGATTTCTCCACCCGCAGCGTGACCGACAGCGCGGTGGTAAAGACCTATAAAGCGAAAGACCTGCTGAACAAGATCTCCGAAGCCACCTGGCACTGCGGCGATCCCGGCATGCAGTACGACACCACGGTCAATCGCTGGCACACTTCGAAGAACACAGCCCGCATCAACGCCAGCAATCCTTGCAGCGAATACATGTTCCTGGACGATTCCGCCTGCAACCTGGCCAGCCTGAACCTGCTAAAGTTTGCGCCCAACGGCACGTTCGACGTCGAGGCTTACCGCCATGCCGTCGACATCCTGATCACCGCGCAGGAAATCCTGGTCGACAACGCCGGATACCCAACCGAAACCATCATGCGCAACTCGCACGACTACCGCCCGCTGGGCCTGGGATACGCGAACCTGGGCGCCTTGCTGATGGCTGCGGGACTTCCCTATGACAGCGATGCCGGTCGCGACTACGCCGCCTGCGTTACCGCCATCATGTGCGGCGAGGCCTATCTGCAATCCAGCAGAATCGCCGAATCCTGCGAACCGCTAGTCCCCGCCACAGAAGCGACGAAGAAGAACTTGTCCGAAACGAACCTAGGCGCAGGCATCGCCACAACTCGTGTAGGGACGGACGCCTCGTCCGTCCAGCGAGCCCTGAGCGAAGCGAAGGGGAGCGGCGCGTCTGCACAGACCATGCCCGGCGGAGCCTGCCCCGGCTGGTACATCAACCGCGAACCTTTCCTCGACGTGATCCGCATGCACCGTGCGTCCGTGAATGGCATCAACAAGGCGAACGTCCCCAGCAGCATCTACGAAGCCAGCAAACTATGCTGGGATGAAGCCCTGGCCCACGGCGAAAAGCATGGCTACCGCAACTCCCAGGTCACAGTTCTAGCTCCCACCGGCACCATCGGCTTCATGATGGATTGCGATACGACTGGCATCGAGCCTGACTTGGCGCTGGTGAAGTACAAAAAGCTGGTCGGCGGAGGCATGATCAAGATCGTCAACCAGACGGTTCCTACAGCGCTCTTTAAACTCGGATACACGCACGAGCAGACCGACGCCATCGTTAGCTACATCGACGCCACCGGTACGATCGAGGGTGCACCGCTCATCAAGGACGATCATCTTGCCGTCTTTGATTGCTCGTTCAAGCCGGCGAAGGGGACGCGCTCTATCGCCTACATGGGACATCTCCGCATGATGGCGGCCGCCCAGCCGTTCATCTCCGGAGCCATCTCGAAGACCGTCAATCTTCCCGAGAATGCCAGCGTCGAAGACATCAGCGAAGCCTATTTACAAGCCTGGAAGCTGGGACTGAAGGCGGTAGCCGTCTATCGCGATGGATGCAAGAAGAGCCAGCCGCTGAGTGCTGCTGGAACCAAGACGGCGAACTCGACGAAAGACGATGCCCGCATCGCAGCGGCAGCGCAGATCGAAGAAGAGGACATGAACGCTCCACCGCGCGCCGTCCGCCACAAGCTGCAGGAAGAGCGCGCCTCGATCACGCACAAATTTAAAGTCGGAGACCACGAGGGCTACATAACGGTCGGCCTCTATCCCAACGGCCAGCCCGGCGAACTCTTCATCACCATGGCGAAAGAAGGATCCACCGTCAGCGGCCTGATGGACAGCTTCGCGCTGGCAGTCTCGATCGCTCTGCAACACGGCGTTGAGCTGAAACTGTTCTGCGAGAAGTTCGCTCACACCCGCTTCGAACCCAGCGGCTGGAGCGGCAATCCGGATATCGGTTACGCCAAGAGCATCATGGACTACATCTTCCGCTGGCTCCAGTTGCGGTTCCTGACCGGCCAACAGCAGTTGCTGTTCGAGAGCTTCCGGCCTCGGACCGCCCCTCAGCCGGAAGGCACTGGCGACGTCAATGGCACAGTGGGAGCGTCTGCGTCGGAAGTCCGAGGTCCAAGGTCCGCTTCATCCGTCCACGCCGCCGACGCGCTCTCGAGCATCGTCGACATGGGAGACGCCCCCAGCTGCAGCTTCTGCGGCAGCATCATGACCCGAAACGGCAGCTGCTACCGCTGCATGAGCTGCGGCAGCACCAGCGGCTGCAGCTAAACAGCAAATGTAGGGGCGGACGCAGCATGTGGGTTTGCGCCATTGATGAAAGCTGGGATCCAAAAGGTGAAAGTCTAGACCCTAAAACGTGAAATTGAGTAAGACGCTGAAAACAATGGACATAACCTCAAGAACTGCGGCACGGTGTACCAGACTGAGGTAAGGAGGATAAGAAAAATGGCAACGTACAAACCAGGGGAGATTGCTCCCGATTCGGGTGAATTGGTCGAGGTCGGACCGCGTGGAGGCAAGGTGGAGGACGGTCGCCGCACTGTGATCGAGCGTGGCGAGAGAATTCCGCCCACATCCGAATCGGGGAACGAATTTAGGTACAAACGCGGCTCGAAGACTACCCATTAGGGCAGTGGTTCGGCAGATCGGATGGCTCGATTCGACCTCTGTGTCGAGAACACGAATTATCTGGTCCTGCGCAAAAGGTAGCGGATTTGCGGAAGGGCATGGCCACGCCATGTCGCAACCGAAAACAACCCTTGACGGCTTTAGCCGATGGGGACACAACTTTAAAAATCGGATTTCGCGACCACTGACGTCGTAGCGTCGACTGTCCCAGGCTCCAGCCGTACTCCCGCCAGCGCGTAGCAATCCCAAGGAGAGTCGCAGATGGCTGTAGCTCCGTTTCTTTCCTCAACCCGCGATTTCACAACTTCGCTGGATGATTTGCTTTTCGAGATCTGCGAGGACATACAGCTTTCCGGTACCCGGCATGATCAAGCCGTGCAGCGATATGAGACTTTGGGCGAGGTGCTCGAAAGCGATGCAAGTCCTTTCCGGCTGCTCGGCCCAAAGATTTATCCGCAAGGTTCAATGGCTCTTGGCACTACGGTTAAACCAGTTGTAGGGCCACACGACTTGGATTTCGTCTTGGAGCTTTCGATCGCCCATGACCGAGTCGATCCTATGCGGCTAATCCAGGAAACCTATACGTTCCTCAATAACCACGGTGTTTATGGGCCAATGACATCGCTTAAGAATCGTTGTGTTCGCGTTGAATATGCCAATGAGTTCTACATGGATATCCTGCCGGCATGTCGTAATGGGTACGCGCCTGGCACTTGCATTAAAGTTCCTGACCGAGCATTGAAATCATGGACTGACAGCGATCCACTCGGCTTCATCAGATGGTTTGAGGAACGAGCCAGAATGAGATTCCTCGCTCGCATTCTAGACAAGGCGGCGCCTGTACCAGCGCAGGTACCTGTTGCTCAGAAGCAAACGCTAAGGCTGGTCGTGCAGCTTATCAAGCGCTGGCGCGATCGCTACTATAGCGACGCTGGCCTTGCTCCCATATCGATCGTCCTCACCACCTTAGCCGGGCACGCCTACACCGGCGAACGATCCGTTAGCGAATCGCTGAACCTGGTGCTAAACCGCATAGTCGGATTCATTGATGATGCGCACCGTATGGGAACTCCGCTGCGCGTATGGCACCCTACTCACCCAGCTGAAGAGCTGAGCGAAAAATGGAACAATGACCGGCCAGCGTATGAGGCATTTGTAAAGGGAATTCGCGCCTTCAGTCGTAGGTGGTCACAACTGATGGAACTGCGCGAGAACGCCCACTCAGAGCTCGAAGCGCTCTTCGGCGAGCCAGTGAATACGGTTCTTAAAAAGCGCGCTCGGGCAGTTCAAGAGTCGCGCCTCGCCGGGAGTCTAGGTGTGAGCTCAGCGGGGATTATTTCTCGGAATAACCCCTCGGTCATTCCTGCACGCCCGAACACGTTTTATGGCGAACAGTAAGTATTTCCGGCAAAGGCCGCTCACACCGGCTCAGCAGGCGTATTCCTTAAAGCTGGCGTTTCCGAATTTCCGCGTCATCGCGGCACGGCACGAGTTGAGATTCGTGGGGACATTGCAGCCGTCCCCAACGAGCGATAGATACACCATCGAGGTTGAGTACAAAGTTCCAACTCGGCCGTGTGTACGAGTCGTACAGCCGCAGTTAAGGTTGGCAGCCGGACGGACAAAACTGCCACACGTTTTCAAGGGAAACGATCTCTGCCTTTACCTCACTGGTGAGTGGCGACCCGATCTGAAAATCTCGGAATATATCATCCCCTGGATTTCGTTCTGGCTGTTTTTCTACGAGGTATGGTTGGTCACCGGCGAATGGCTGGGTGGCGGACATGAGCCAACGACGGGGACAAAATGAGCAGATTTAGGATTTTGTCGATCGATGGCGGTGGCATAAAGGGCGTGTTCCCAGCATCGTTCCTAGCAGAGGTCGAGACCTCATTCGGCCTCACATCCGTCGCCCAATATTTCGACCTCGTTGCGGGCACATCTGTGGGCGGCATATTGGCGCTCGGCCTTGGTCTGGGCATGACAGCCCGCGATATGACAGAGTTTCTGGTCACTTTAGGACCAGGCGTATTCCCACCAGGTAACACGCCAACTCTGCGGCTGTTACTCGGGTTCGACAGGTACGATCCAGGACCGCTACGCAATGCTTTAGCGAAAGTATTCGGCAAGAAGACACTCGCCGACTCTCACGTCCGGCTGCTTATCCCTTCCTTCGACGCGACCAAGGCTGATATTCATATCTACAAGACCGCGCACAGCAAACGCTTAATGATGGATTACAGAGTTGAAGCGGTTGAGGTCGCCATGGCGACTGCTGCTGCACCAACATACTTCCCGGCTTACGAGTCGAACAAAAAGCTAATGTTAGTGGACGGCGGGGTGTGGGGAAACAACCCTGTAGCTCTCGCGGTTGTGGAGGCGATAACGCTGCTAGGGCAGGCCCCCGACAATATCGAAGTGCTCAGCCTCGGCTGTACGGACGAACCAATCGACTTCAAAGTAGGCTGGCACACCGGTCTGTATTGGCTAAGGCGTGCAATCTATGCAGCCATGCGCGGTCAGTCACGTTCAGCACTCGGCATGGCCATGCACCTGACAGGTAGGGATAAGGGAGCAGATCGAATCCTGAGGATTGACCCGATCGTTCGAACGAGCCGTTTTCGTCTTGATGGCACAAAACAGATTGCCGAACTTCGCGGACTGGGCTACAGCGAGGCTCGACAGGCTTTGCCTTACGTTCGCGACCGTTTCTTTGCCGACCAATGCCAGCCCTTTACTACTTTGCGTAAATGAATCTAATCCGTGCTGCGTATTGAGAGCATCGACTGGCGGGTGGCCCGGCCTTTGGTTTTGATTTCCTCTCCAACTACTCAACCCGGGGTGTCCCGTCCTTGCGTTCTTTGCAAGGGCGGGTGGCGATGCTGCCTCGATGATTCGTGCGAGTCATTTCTGCCGTCCTTCTGGAGTCAGTTCCATTTCTTTCGGCGCTGACCCAGGAGTTACGTCCCTTCGGCTGCACTCTGTCGAAGACCCCCACTTCTCGCAAGAGAAGCGAGAAATGGGGCACCCCATTTTCATACTCTTCGATGGCCCCAGGGAGCCATCGGTACTCGGGGGCTAGCGTACGCCGTCGCTCCGCGACTGAGGCGGTCGGGATTGGGGTCCTCGCTATGCCGCTTTCTCTCCCCAAACCTATTCGGGAGCGGCAGTCTGGTGCCCGCCCTTCGCAACCTCCGCGAAGAGCGGGGCACCCACTTTCCTGGGTGTGGCGGTGCATGAAAGTTTGCGCCACTGATTTAACCTGCTCTCCTCAACACCTGATGCGTTGCCAACCGTTCCATTGCGTGCGTTCGCGCGCAACCCCGGACGACGGCGTCCGGGGCTACATGTTTTGAGACGCGCGCTTTCGCTTGATTTAGGAACGGCACGGCTCAACATGCTTTTCTTGTTCCGATTTTGTAAAAACTTTCCCCGTCGGTTGCAAATCTCCTCTCGCTGATGCAAAGTGGTGACACAAACTAGCAAGCCACTCGTCCTGGAATCTTTCCCCTACGGATTCAACTGAGCCACCGCGCCAGAAATCTGCCTTGGAGCTTGCTATGCCACCTGGACTCGACAAGCTGCAGCACATCGTCGTGCTGATGATGGAGAACCGGTCGTTTGACCACATGCTGGGATCGCTGAAGGCGGTGAACCCGGCCATCGACGGGCTGACCGGGACGGAAACCAATCCCGACGCGACGGCCGCGCAGAATCCGGTGAAGGTGCAGCCGCAAGCCGCGTTTCAGGCGCAGTTGCAGCCCGATCCTGACCATCATTTTGCTGCGGTCGACTTGCAGATCTTCGGAGGCAACACCAGCCCCGATCGCAAGCCTAGCATGCAGGGCTTCGTGAAGAGCTACTTCAACCAACAGCGCGACGTGGGACATTCGCAGAAAATCATGTACTACTTCCCCAAAGAAAAGTTACCGGTGCTGACCACGCTGGCGCTGGAGTTCGCCGTGTTCAATCGCTGGTTCGCTTCGATCCCCGGACCGACGATTTGCAACCGGGCCTTTGCGCATTACGGAACATCGTTCGGGCGCGTGGACATGGATCTGATTTATCTGAACGAGCCGTTCAAGGCGGTCTACCAGCGTCTGATCGGCGCGACCCCGAAGCACACTTCCAAGCTGTATTACTACGACACCGCCAGCTCCACCATGGAGATCACCAACCTGCTGCAGAACCAGCCGGAACTGTTCGGCACATACCAGCAGTTTCTGAATGACTGCAAAAAAGGCACGCTGCCGGACTATTCCTTCGTCGAGCCAAACTACAGCGATCATGAGGGCGACAACGGAGAGGAGACGGCCAACGATCAGCATCCCGACCACAACGTGCAACACGGAGAACTATTCATCGCGTCGATTTACAACGCGATCAAGGCTAACGCCAGTTTGTGGGAGAGCACCGCCCTGTTGGTCGTCTATGACGAGCATGGAGGCACCTATGACCACGTTCCGCCGCCAGCTTGCCCGCCGGATAAGTTTCCCTCGGCAGAGCTCGATCCGGGAACCGGAAAGCCATTCATGTTCGACCGGCTCGGCGTGCGCGTGCCGGCAATCCTGGTGTCGCCCTGGATTCCCAAGGGGGTCGTCGTCGGTCGCGTGTTCGATCATGCCTCGATTCCGGCGACCGTGACCAAGTTCTTTTTGGGAGACTATTCGCCCGTCTCTCCACGGGAAACAAATGCAGATGTTTTCATTGAACCGAAGGGTGGAGCTGTCGATGCCGCGCGCAATCTGCTGTCGCTGGATGTAATGCGAACGGATTGCCCGGATTTCGGGTAGAAGATCAGCGAAAACCGCACAGGAGGTGAAAGAAGCGATGACTTTGATCAAAGTCCCCAAACCGCCGAAGAGCGCGTACGACCCGGGACGTCCGATGAATACGCTGCTGGAGTGGCAGATCGAGCATCTGCACGAAGCCGAGAAGCGGCTGCCGGTGAACTACCAGACGCGGATCTACACCAACGCGATCAAGACCGAGGGCGAAGCGGCGGACTACATTCGCGCTGTCACGGAGGCGATCCAGGCTGCTCACGTAGAGGCTGCGGAACGCCGGGCGCGAGGTGCGCGTAAGCCCCAGCGCGTAATTGAGATTGCCGCAGCGGCCGACGAAAGGGCGAAGCCGGTGCGTGCAAGAGAAAAGAAGAAGAGTAGTCCGAAAAAGAAGAAGTAGGAGACGGTATGCGTTGGATAGTCGTAGTAGTGCTGTGGCTTGCGTCCACGGCCGCAGTGGCGCAGGAAAACTGGCTGCAGGCCGACTTTCGCCGCGAGCGCGAGCGTGTTGGCGAGTCCTGCAGCAGCGGCTTCAAGAGTGTGCCGGGATGCGCCATCGAGCTGTTCACCGATCATCCGCTGCATATCGCGGCAGGCAGCATGCCGCCGCAGAACGGATTTGGTTTGGGAGCGGCATTTGTTGAGTCGCACAACACTGACACCTGGCGCATGAATTGGGATGTGGACGCGGTAGGCGCGACCAGCGGCTCCTGGCGCGCGGGCGCCTACATGAAGTTGGTGCACACGCCGGAACAGACCATTTCAGTAAGTCATCCGGGCGCGGGCGGATCGGCAGGAGCGAAGACATCGACTCTCGCCGTGCATCCATCCACCGTGTTCAATCTGTACCTGCAAGCAATCTCTCTAAATAAGCTGAACTATTTCGGCCTCGGCAATGACAGTGCTTTGACGGGCGCGTCCGTGTTCGGCATGACGCAGACGATTGTTGGCGGCAATGTGATCAAACCAGTGTTCGAGTTGCCCGCGCTGAGGAAACTGAACTTGGCTCTGCTGGGGGAGGTGAATGGGCGCTTCGTCAATATTCGAGGAGAGTCCGGACAATCCGTTCCGTCGATTGAGACCCTATACACGAGCGCGACCGCGCCAGGCCTTAGCAACCAGCCGGTCTTCATTCAACTGGGCGAGGGCGTGCGCCTCAAGCCGGTGATTGCCGATTTACTGCAGCTGAATTACACCGGGACCTTTCAGCAATTCTTTGCGCCGTCGAGTTCGCAGAATTCGTTCTTGCGCTGGACGGTGGATCTGAATCACACGATTTATTTGTATGGATACACGCAGTCGGCTCCCAAGAGCACTGACGCAGTCGGGCCGGACTCGTGCGCACCCTCCGGAGGCAAGTGCCCGGAGGTTTCGCGTTCGCGGAATCTGAACGGCTCGCTCGGGTTTCGGCTGCTACTGTCGGAGTCGATCACCTCGGCAACGAGTTCTGTGCCATTCTATTTTCAGCAGACGCTCGGCGGATCGGACATCAACAGCGCACTCGCGCTGGGCAGCTATCAGGACTACCGCTTCCGCGCGCCTAATCTTCTGTTACTGCAGGAAAATTTCGAGCATTCCATCTGGGGTCCGTTTGGCCTGAGGTTCCAGGCCGATGAAGGCCGCGTCGCTCTCACTCGCGGCGACGTAGGATTCAGCCATTTAAGGCACAGCTTTGCCGCTGGGCTGACGCTGCGGGCCGGCGGCTTTCCCATGGTCTCCATGATGTTCGCCTGGGGCGGGCCCGAGGGGCATCACAACATCTTCAACATGAATACATCACTGCTGGGCGGATCAGCGCGCCCGCTGTTGGATTGAGGTCGGCACAAGGTTTTTTCGATTAAGAGGCCGTTCTGATCTTCCGTACCATTACCGTGCCATTACTGACGGCATTCGACCAGCCAGCTGTGGCGCGGTAACGTATTCAGTGCGTCTTCTTTTAATCGCCGCGGGGATCGCAAGTCTTGTTCTGCTAATCAAGAAATTATTTGACGGGATTGAGGCACGCCTCGCCCGCGACGATATGAAGGACGGATAAGCCCGCTGATTCCCAGGCTGCATGCCTATACAACTGCGTCACAGATTCTATCCCTTGACTCCCACAAATTTCTGCTCCAGCCCCTCGTACACTTCCTCCGCCCGCCGCAGAGCCTCCTGCACGTTGTCGCAAATGTTCTCTTCGCCAATGACCTCGGCAAACTCTGCCTGATGGATCAATTGGGAAGGCTGCTCTCGTGCCCCGCAAAGGATTAACGTGCGCTTGCTCCCGTGCAGTTGTTTGGCAATTTCCTCGATCGCGAATAGACCCGTCGCGTCCAGCGCTGTCATGTTGCGCAATCGCAAAATTACCACCGGCGGCAGCTTGTGCAGATTCTCCGTCACCGCGTGAATCTTATCCGTCGCGCCGAACAGGAACGGCCCGTGAATCCGGAAGATCGTCGCGTAGTATGGGATGTCCTTGTCCTGCAGAATGTGCATGCGGCCGTCTTCCACGTAGTCGTCCGTCACCTGCGAGACGGTCGTGGTCGAAGCCACGCGGCTAATAAAAAGGAGCGCCGCCAGGATCATTCCGGCCTCGACCGCTACCGTCAGATCGGCAAAGACGGTCAACGCAAACGTCACCAGCCAGATGCTGATGTCCGTCTTGGTCAGCTTCAGTAGTTGCGGAATCTCGCGCCACTCGCCCATGTTGTAGGCGACAATCATCAATATTCCCGCCAGAGCCGCCATCGGCACATAGCTGACCAGCGGCGCCGCAAACAACAAGATGCACAAGAGCGTCAACGCGTGGATGATTCCTGCGACAGGAGTCTGTGCCCCTGAGCGAATATTGGTCGCCGTTCGCGCGATCGCGCCGGTGGCAGGCAATCCGCCAAACATCGGAGAAAACACATTCGCTACTCCCTGGGCAATCAATTCGACATTCGGATTGTGCCGGTCATTGCTCATGCGGTCCGACACCACCGCCGACATCAGGGACTCAATCGCGCCCAGCATCGCCACCGTGAAGGCCGGACCCAGTAGCCCATGAATCAGGTCCGTGCGAAATTTCGGAATGTGCATGTGCGGCAGCCCGCCCGGGATTCCGCCGAACCTGGTCCCGATCGTCTCCACGGGCATTTTGAAGAAATAGACGGCTGCGGTAGCCAGGATCAGCGCCACAATCGGTCCCGGAATTCGTGCCGAAACACTGCGGCAGATAATCAGCGTCAACAATGTGAACACGGCTAGCGCTGTTGCTTCGAAAGATAGAGTGCGAAAGTTCCCGGCGAGCGCCTCCATGCGCAGCCAGAACACGCCTGGAACTTTCTCCAGATGCAGCCCGAAGAAATCCTTGATCTGCGTGCTGGCAATCAGCACCGCAATTCCGTTGGTAAATCCAATCACCACCGGTCGCGGGATAAACTTTACTCCCGTCCCCAGCCCGGTCAGCCCCATGATGATCAGCAGAATCCCAGCCATCACCGTGCACATGAAGAGGCCATCGATGCCGTGTGCCGCGACGATGCCCGCCACCACGACGACAAATGCACCGGTCGGTCCGCCAATCTGCATCTTCGATCCGCCCAGAGCCGAGATCAGGAATCCCGTGACGATCGCGCAGTAGATTCCCGCCTGCGGCGTCAGCCCCGACGCAATGGCAAACGCCATGGCGAGCGGCAAAGCGACCAGCCCAACGGTGATCCCGGCAATGAGATCGAGCAGGAATTTGTGCCGGTCATACGTCCTCAGGCAGAGGACGGACTTCGGAAGCCAGTTTTCACTCAGGAAAGCACGCGCCATTTTGACATTATCGCCCCGCAGAAGAGAATCGGGTAGTTGCCGGGGATCGTGTAGCCCCGGGCGCCTTCGTCCGGGGTTGCGCGAAGCGCAATGAGGGCGTTTGCGGTCCGTCAGACTGAGAAGCCAACACGCGAGCTTCGCTCGCGGGGCGGCCCCTTCGACTTCGCTCAGGGCAAGCTGCGTCCGCCCCTACACAAGCCGCCTTGTAGAATTAACTTATGCGCTTCCTGCACAGCCTGGGATGGCTGGCCTGCGTCGTCTACTCCACCATTCCTTCTTTCTGGCTGATGGTGCATCCTCGGGCCCACCGCTGGCGCGCCCGCGTTCGTTCTCCTTTTCGCGTGCTGATCCCGGCCTGGATCACCATGTGGATCGGCATAGGGAGCCTGACCGGCCCGTGGCGAAAAGCGCTGATCTATGCCACTCCGTGGACGTGGATTCCTGCTGCTGTCTTATTCACTGCCGGCATCCTCCTCTATATACGCTCCGGATCCCATTTCAGTTGGTCGCAACTCGGAGGTCTGCCCGAGGTTCGCCCGGACAACCGCGAGCAGCGCCTGGTCACAACCGGCATCCGCGCCCATGTCCGCCATCCCATCTACCTGGCGCACCTCTGCGAAATGTTCGCGTGGAGCATTGGAACGGGCCTGCTGGTCTGCTGGTTGCTGACAGCCTTTGCGATAGTGACCGGCGCAGTGATGATCCGCATGGAGGATGCGGAACTGGAGAAAAGGTTCGGAGAAGACTTTCGCAAATATCGGATGAATGTTCCTGCTGTCTTGCCGCGAGCCACCACCCCTTATGTCCCTGCAGCGCCTCTCCAGCAAGGGAAGGGCTCTCCCGACCTGAAATCGGGAATGAAGTTGGATGGTAAATCCTGATCTCTGGTGGGCCCCTTCCTTTATGACTACTTCCTGGTGTTTGCAACCCCGGACACAATATGGCACGAAATTACACTTTTCAACGATGGTTGCCATGGAATGATGAAGAACTTTGGAAGGGCTATAAGATCAAAACTAAGGGCGGACGAAGCCGTCCGCCCCTACACGAGCTTTTTAGCGATGCGCTAAGGCTGGCTCTTGGGCCGTCTTGCCGGATTTGAAAGCGGCGAAACGTTTGTTGATCTCGTCCCAGTTCACTACGTTCCACCAAGCCGAGAGATATTCCGGACGGCGGTTGTTGTATTTCAGGTAGTAGGCGTGCTCCCAGACGTCGTTGCCGAAGATGGGATAGAGTCCTTGGCTGATCGGACTGTCCTGATTCGGAGTGGACATGATCTGCACGTCGCCGTTCGATTTTCCCGCGAGCCATACCCAGCCCGAGCCAAATTGCTTGGCGCCGGCATCGTTGAACTTAGTCTGAAAATCCTTGAAGTTGCCGAAGGTTTTCTGGATCGCCTCTGCAACCGGCCCGCTAGGATCGCCGCCGCCTTTAGGCTTCATGATCTTCCAGAACATGGTGTGGTTGACATGGCCTCCACCATTGTTGCGAACCGCGGCGCGGATGTCCTCAGGAACGGCATTGAGGTCGCGGATGAGGTCTTCTGCGGATTTGTTGGCGAGGTCGGGATGCTTCTCGAGAGCAGCGTTCAGATTCTTCACATAAGCGCCATGATGCATGTCATGGTGCAGAGTCATCGTCTGCTTATCGATCGTAGATTCCAGTGCGTCGTAGGCATACGGTAAAGGGGGTAGTTCGTGAGCCATTGTTATCCTCCAAAGGTTTGTGAGATGACAGGAGACGGAGATTCGATGCTAAGGTTGTGGATCATTATAGCTCTGCGGCGGTGCTCGTGGGCATTGTGCGGAAACCGTAAGGACGCTTCGACTCTGCCCAGCACGAAACTCAACCTCGGTTGCCGCTCCGCCTCGCTTGCGCCCGTTCGACAGGCTCAGGGCAAGCTTCGGCGGGACGGCCGAAGGCAGCCGTCGCCACATGTTCTCACTTTTTTCCCAGCAGGCGGATTCTTGAGGTGAAGGCTCGGCCCTGGCAGGCGGCGAAGGTGGGCTGCGGATGTGTGGAGTCGATGACAGTATTCACGACGTAGGGATTGCACCGTCCGGTAATGTCGTCGAAGCCTCCGCGGAGGGCGAGGTAGTAGCCGAAAACGTGAAATCGTTTTTCGAGCTGCAGGTTGAGCGAGAAGTAATCGGGATAACGCTGGCACCGGGTTTGCCAATGATTTCTGCTGATCGCTCAAAAGGCTGAATGGAAATCCGCTGCGGGCTTCCATCGAGATAGGCGAGTTCGAATTGGTGGAATGACGGGCAGCTGAAAAAGGGCAAGATATCCCCAGGAAAGAAAGCGGTTGGGCGTGTCCCACGGATAAGGGCCGGGCTGTTGCGAGCTGAGGACTGGATTGTCCACGTTGAAATCGAGAGCCTGGTTGGTGCGGGCTGCGAGCGCGTGTACGAACCCATTAGCGTGTAGGTCTCGCGAAAGTTGTGCCGAAGCGATATCTGGAGGGAGTCGTAGTGGTCTTCGCGAGTATTGCGGAGGATGAAGTCGCCGCTGGTCGCTGTCGAATTCCGCGTGTCGTAGACGAACCCGTTGGTGCCATGGCGACGGAGGAATTCCGCTTTGAGATAGACGGCCTTGGGAGTTTCTTTTCGAGACCGAGACTCCAGTTAAGGAATCGCGGGAGCTCGAGGCGTGTGGTGTTGGTTGAAAACGTGGTCGTGAGAGGCCCGGTTGGTGTGACGCAGGTGTGTTCGCAATGCAAGTGGAGATCGGTGGCGAAGAACGTGTCTTCCCGATGCCCGCATACGGGCGGGCGATGAGGAATAAGGGAGTCGCATCATAGACGAGGCCGATTCCGGCCGAGAGTTTGGTGTTGCCGGAATTGTCGAGAACATAGGTTCCGGCGAGACGTGGCGAACCAAGCCCCTTCGTGGACCGCTCGAGTCCCAATCGAAGCGAATCCCAGGTTCAATGAGCAGACGGTCGGTGACACTCCAGCGATCTTCGAAGTAGGCGGTGACCTCCGCATTGGTTTGCTCGTGAGGCAGGGCGAAGTGAACGTGGAATAGCGAGTGCAAGGAAACGTCTTTGTCCTGTGGCGCAGTGAAACAGATGTCGGTGGGTTCCGGGCAGGAAGCTTGGGCGACGTCAAAAATGAAATGGGTTGACGATTGAACTGGGCGTCGTAAGTAGATGCGGTCGAGATCGATCCGACCTTGAAATCGTGACGGCCGTGCCTGTAATGGGGCGAAAGATACAGATTGCGAAGCCTTGCCAGCGAGTGGCGGTCGTGTGCTCGTTCCGAGAAAATAGTTTCCGAACGCGGTGTGGGGTGACGGGTAGGGAAGGGTCCCGTAAGGAGTGAGACGGAGATTGTATTGATCGAAGGCAAGTCCGGTTTCGAGCAGTTCGCCGCCTGCGAAGTAATGCTGATCTTTGATGCCGGCGATGTACGCGGATTCGACGTCCTTCGGATTCGTCTGTTGCGGACTTTGCGGTGAGAGATAGGTGTACTGGTCGTGCAAGTAATTGATGAGGAAACTGGTGGTGAGAATGTTGCGCGCGTCACGTTGGTCTGGACCTTCGTCAGATCACCAAGCGCAGAGTGTGATCGCTGTCGTGATCGACCGGGAGAGCGGTGTAGACAGGTTGTTGTATTCGCCCTCGAATGCGTTGTAGAACCAGATCCGTCCCTTCTCGATTGGACCGGAAGTGGTGAAGTGGGGAAGGAATTGGTCGAAACGCCAGCCGTGCTTGTTCTGAACCGAGGGTATGAAGTCGGTGGCGAAGAAACGGAAGTGATCGTCTCCGATGCCGGTGTTGAGAGCGAGGAGTCCGGCGGATCCTTTGCCGGCCTCGGCGGGTTCGCGGGAAGGCTCGACCTGGATGGAGCGGAAGGCGTCGATGCTGACCCGAACCACGAGTTGTCCGCTGGCAGGTTGGGTTACGTTGAAGCCGTCGAGCAGAGTAACGGTCTGGTACGTTTGTGCGCCGGCGACGTGGGGCTGGCCGTACTGATCCTGAACGACTCCGGGGATGAAGTTGAGCACGTTGCGGTAATCATGGGTGCCCGGGTAGACGATGTCGATGACGTCAAGGCCGCTGAGTCGTTTCCTGCGAGGCGACCTGCGCCGGATCGATGGCTGGTGGTGATTCGTGGACGTCGACGATTTCTCGGACCTCTTGTTGGTGGGAGATCGCGACCTCGATGGTCGACGTGCGCGTCATCTCGACGGCGGGTTGCTGCAGCGCGTAGAAACCCTCCTTTTCGACGCGGAGCTTGGTATTCGCCGGCGGCGAAGTGCGGAAACTGGCAGCGTCCCGTGAAGTCGGTCTGACAGTGGACCGAGGGTTGCCCTGCGGATTCGAGAGAAACCCGTGCGGCGGAGACGGCGACTCCGTTTTCGTCGATCACAGCGATTGTGGGTGCAGCGGAGGACTGGGCGGCGGCCGTGCTGACGAGAGCGAGCGTAAGGAGAAGAGCACGCATTTCGGACATACGAAGTATTGCATGTTCGGATGCGGAGTCGAGAGGGTTGGTTTTCAAAAGCGGGACATTCAGGTCGGGTATTAGTTGACGCCTGTCCTGCGCGTTGCTTAACCTCGTGGAACTTCGCAATGCGGTTTTCGGGAAACTGATTCCTGGTAAACAACCTTACTCTTGCCGGATCGATCCAATTGCGCGCCAACTTTCGGGCTCAAACATCCCGAGTCGAACACTGGAGGTCGTCTCTTTGCATCGGCACGCCAATTCCACGAATGACTCACACGATCAACTCTTGCGCTGGATTGCGGCGTTCAAGTTCTTGAAGGGGGCCCTGTTGATTGCGCTCGGAGTGGGCGCTTTCAAGCTACTGCATAAAGACGTCGGGGAGTTAGTGGAACATTGGGTGGACGCGCTGCGCTTAGATCCGGAAAATCATTACATCAACGCCATACTAGCGAAATCATCGATGCTGACTCCCAAGCAGATTACGAAACTTGGTTTGGGCAGCTTTTTGTACGCCGGGTTGTTCTTCACGGAAGGTACCGGCTTGTGGCTGCGAAAGCTGTGGGGTGAGTGGCTGACGGTGATCATCACAGGCACGCTGGTGCCCTTAGAGATTTATGAAATATATCGCCATCCGACCTGGGTCCGAGTCGCGGTGCTCGTACTCAATGTGGCGATTGTGGGCTATTTGATCTGGCGGATTCGAAGGGAAGAGGAGGCCTCGGCGGAGTAGCTGGAAACGATCTTTTGAAAAAACCTGGACAGCCGAAGCGGCTATCCCTACGTGACCTCCCTACCTGACCCCTCCTACGTTACTTTCGGCCTCGTCTCGAATGTGTTTCAGAACTCGCATGTGGATCTGATGGATGATGGCATCGGACCAGAGCCGCCAGTAGGGGGACGGCCATAGACCGTGACGGTACCACGTGGTTCCCTCCAGGCGCGTGCCCCCGTTGGGGAGTGGGGTCAGCAGAAATTGCCCGCCCTCGGAAACCAGAAATCCATGCAGGTGCGGAGGATTCAGTTGCGCATACGGTGTCCACTCTTCCATGGGAGCCGGATTGGAGGTTACGGAAAACTTCAGGAGCCGTGGTTCCTCCCAGACCTCGATGGGTTCGACAAAGGCGCCTGTGGAAAATACGCAATGCCTTTCTGCCCCAGGACCGCTACCGAACATTTGAGCGCGGAGGGGATAAGCGATTCCGGCCCGGAACATCCACTCGGTTGGTGGCGGAATCTCTGTAAACGCGATCACTTGATGCCAGACTTGCTCTGGCGGCGCCTGTACATCGATTGCTGTGCGGACGGTAAAGACCGGTGACGGAGTCGTGACGACATGCTCGATCCATTCGATCCCCGGGGCAAACAGAAGCAGAACGGAGAGGAACACTGGAGCACCATTTTGTAGTCGATGCCATTTTTGCAATTGATGGGCACAGGCACCTCCAAAAGCTGCCAACGGGAGCGCGAGGGGCACGGCGAGAGCCAGGCAGATGACGCCCTCGAAGGCCAGTCCCAGAAGGGCAGCGCCCAATAACAGCACCGAGAGGCAGGCCACCCCCACGCTTCTGGCGAGGCTGCGTGGTTGCCGAACACCGTACAACAGCGCGGCAACGAATCCCATGGTGAACGGAAGAGCGATGAACACGCCCCATCCATAATTTGCTAGAACTTGCGTTCCCAGCACCACGGTCGCAAAACCGATTGGCACGGTAATCAGCAAGGAGACGGCCGCGCTTCCCACTGCGCCGGAGGGAATGATTCGGGCCAGCCACGCATCGTCTCGAGGTTGCAATTTCCGGTCAGGTTGCGCCGGGCCATGTTCGGGCAGCAGGCAGAGAGCGAGAAAGAACAATAGGTTGAGAAAGGGAAAGAAGAAAAGAGCCACGAGTTGGGCGGGCAATCCTGCGCTGCGGAGCCGTTTCATGGTCATGGCGACGCCGACCCAAATAAAAGGCAAAGCGAGTGCGACCATGGTTGCCAGAAAAACGGCTTCGTTGCCGCGGAGTTGGGTGATGCGAGCCACATCCCGTACCGGCACCCAGTAATTGAATAGTCCCCAGCGCCGATGAAATCCATACGCAGCCACGAAACGATCAAGGTTGTGCTTGATGGCGAAGCCCAGCAGTCCGACCACAGCATAGACGCCACGGTCAACGGTTCCGGAGCTGCGAAAAAGTGAGGCCAACGGGATTTTCATAGCGCGCCTACTTCGTTCCAATAAGTTCTGTAACGACAGAAATTACTGTAACAATAGTATGTTGTCAAGAGAAAACTGAGCTACAAGGTCAGGTGCCTTTGGATCACCTGGCACGATTGATTTTTGGTGGGTAGTAAAATCGCGCCTCAATCAGCACATTGCAGGGTCTTGGAGGGAAAAACCTCTTTTAAGAGCAGATTGTTACGCCTCTAGGCGCGAAATGCCATCACGCATATAATGGCGCGCATTGTGGCGTTGAACGCTGGGGTCCGGCTAGGCTCCTACGAAATCGTGTCTTTGCTGGGTGCGGGCGGGATGGGGGAAGTCTATCGCGCTCGCGACACGCGTCTCGACCGCACCGTCGCCATCAAGGTTCTTCCGGAGCGACTCAAGAGCGATCCTGAACTTCAGGTCAGATTTCGGCGTGAAGCTCTAGCAATTTCCTCACTGCAACATCCTCACATCTGCTCTCTATTCGACGTAGGGCAGCAGGATGATATCGCCTTTCTGGTTATGGAATATATCGAGGGCGAGACCCTGGCCACCCGGCTACTCAAAGGTGCGCTGCCTCTTGATCAAGTTGTGCGCATTGGCCTCGATCTAGCGGACACACTGGCCAAAGCCCACGGCCAGGGCCTGGTCCATCGCGATATAAAGCCCGGAAATATCATGCTGACGAAATCCGGGATTAAGTTGATGGACTTCGGCTTAGCGAGACACCAAAGAGCCATGGGCAGCGTTTTATTGGAAGCCCCGCTGCGAACTCCATCCACTCCCACCGTGGAATTGTCAGATCTAGCATTGCCAGCCACCCTTCTTACGCGGAAAGGAACGGTCCTGGGCACATTTCACTATCTTGCACCTGAAGTATTGCAGGGTGCGGAGGCCGACGCTCGGAGTGACATTTTTGCGGCGGGATGCGTTCTATACGAAATGGCGACCGGCAAGCGTGCGTTCGACGGCAAAACCCAACTTAGCATCATGACCGCAATTCTAGAAACGGATCCGGAACCGTTGAGTGTGATGCAACCGCGAGCCTCGGCAGAACTAGACGCAGCCGTTGGCACGTGCATGAAGAAGAATCCCGAAGAGCGCTGGCAGACCGCTGCGGAGTTACGCAGCGTTCTGCAGCTAATCAGTAAGACTTCGGCGCAGACGCATTCCAGTGCAGCTACGGCCAGCCTTCGGTGGACTTGGAAGGTTCTAGCAGGGTTGACCAGTTTGGCTTTGATTGTTGCAGTTCTACTTTTTGGAATTTGGTTGAAGCGCGTTCCGGGGCCGCTTCCGTTGTCGGCAGAAATTGACCTTCCGCCGGGCACGATTCTCGACACGGTGAACGACCCAATCGCGATTTCGCCCGACGGTCGCCTCGTGGTGCTTGGCTTGCTCGGCGCCGATAGCAAGCCGGAACTTTGGGCGAGACAGCTCGATACCGGGCGAACAGAGCGGGTTCCGTACACGCATGGAGCCGAATATCCATTCTGGTCACCAGATGGACTATCCATTGGTTTTTTTGCCGATGGCAAACTTAAACGAGTCGACCTCGCCACTGGAATTGGGCAGGATATTTGCGATGCGCCTCATGGCCGCGGAGGATCATGGAACGGCACAGGCACCATCGTATTCGCGCCCGAAGCATATGGTGGACTTTGGACTGTTTCAGCATCCGGAGGAATGCCCAGCGACCTTGGAATCCCGTTGCAGCAAATGGATTCCTTACGCCTGCCGCATTTCCTTCCCGACAACGATCACTTTCTATACTTGCGCTTTCCGCAAAACGGACCTAGTCAGGTAAGGTCATTCTCCCTGTCAACCCGTCGCGTGACAGATCTGATTCAAGCGGATGCTGCTGCCCAGTATTCCGGGATTGGCCAGCTTGTATTCGTAAGACACGGCAATCTGTTCGTGCAAAGGTTTGATCCCGGAGCAGTTCGCTTGTCCGGGTCTGTGATCCAAGTCGCTGCCGGCATCCAGGTCGATCCAGCCCGAAGTACGGCGACATTTTCGGTATCAGGGACACGGATTGTGTACGCCCCGGGCGCGGACGTTTCATTGAAACAGTTGCAGTGGGTCGACTCCGCGGGGAAGGCGGCCGGAAATATCGGCGAACCGGCCGGCTACTACTATGCACTGAGCCTGTCGCCCGATCAGAAACTTATTGCGGTCGGCATTTCACGCGGCGCATTGAGCATCCTTGATGTGGCAACCGGTACGCCGAGACCGTTTTCTTCATCAGCGGGTATGCCCGTCGATCAGGAAATCGTCTGGTCGCCCGATTCCAAAAGGCTGGCATTCACCGGCATGGAAACGCAAGACTCGCCGACATCGATTGAGTTGAAGTCGAGCGACGGGCGTGCCGAGTCTAAGGTGTTTTACATGTGCAAGAGTGAAGCGTGCTTTCCTACTGCCTGGTCGCCCGATGGCAAAATGCTTGCAGTTGTCCAACATTCACTAAGTAAGGGCGCCGGAGGTAGCGACAGCGTCGCACTGATCTTCGCGGTCGATACCGGCCAGCAACTTTACAGCATCCCGCATGCTGCCGATCTGCGGTTCTCGCCGGACGGTAAATGGTTAGCCTTCGTTTCCGATGAAAACGATTCGGGCCACATATTTTTGAGCGCCTTTCCTCCAGGAGCGGCGAGATGGCAGGCAACATCAAACGCTGCGACCCAATTGCTCTGGAAAACTGGCCCGAATCTTTTTTACAGCATTGGGGAGGGGCGGATTTCTGCTGTTGAGATCACCACCAATGGACATGAGATTCACATTGGTAAGAATCAGAGCATGTTCGGCGGACGCACCTTTCCCACAGATATTTCCTGGGATATCTCTGCCGATGGAAAACGAGCGCTCACCGCAGTACCGACGGAGACTACCTCTTCGCACAGCCTGAAGCTACTTCAGGACTGGGCGGCCGCCTTGAAGCAGTGAAAAGGAGTTCAGCAAGGAAACTTACACCGTCCACACCATTGGATTGCAATCTACGGCTTGTGGCTCAAAAATCTCCTTCAGACGGGTCAGCGTTGCCCTATTGCCTTAGGGCGAACTTTTCAAACCTCGCTCTAACACACTTCGTGGAAATGCCAATACCGCGGCGTGGCGAAAAAGATATCGCCCGACTGCCCGGCTCAGCGAAGACTTCAATGTGGTCGGGTTGGCACACCTCAAAAGCTATGCTTCGCTACGAATCTGTGCTCCGATGCGAATGCGGCGTTGTGGCCCATCGGCGCGGCCGCCCATTTTCTAACTTGAGGTCGATTTAGCTCTGGCTGGCGAGGTATTCGCAGACGCGGCGGACGGTATCGCGCTGGCTATCGTTGAGGGTCAAAAATTCGAATCCATAACGCAGGCCCTGGCGGTAGCGGACAATGGCGCGCACTTTGATGGGGTAAGGCGTGAGTGGTAAGGGAATATCGAGGGTCACGATCTCGCCGGGCTCGAGGCTGCCGGTAAGAGTGGCGCCGATGCCGTCCTGGCCCATTTCGGTGGAGCGTCCCCAGCAAGTGCGGAATTCTCCTGCCTGGAACATTTTGACCTGCAAGCGGACGTCAATCGAGAAACGAGGAAAGCGACGGGTGAAATTAACTTTTTGCGCGCTACGATATCCGGTCGGGGTTAATGTCCCCGACTTAGCAGAAGCGGCGGCGGCTTGAGCTTTTCTTTCGGTGCTCATATTGCGTGGCGCGGCCACTTTCCAATCCGCGCAAGACGGCTAATTCCCATGTAGCAGATAGCCCGGCTCCAGGGGCAGTTTACCGGCGAGTTTGATGACCGCAACACTGCTGTTGATCGAGTAAACGTCCACTACGCCAATCGCGCCTGGGATGGATGCGACTTTGTTGACCAGGTCCTCGTCGGAATCCGCAATCATGATGGCGGGATGGCCGACACGTCCATGATTGGCCGTAGTGACCAGTTCCTTCACCTGACCTTCCGGCAGTTCGTAAAGCTTTTCCAGAACCAGCTTCATCTCTGGCGAGGAGGGCGTGCGCATGATGAAGGTCACCGACTTGCCGTCGGGCCAATGGTTGGTCTGGCCCCGGCAGACTTTCAAGAGATCGGAAACTGTGATTACCGAGACGGCATTGCTCTTGTTGGACACCACGGCGAGATCCCGTCCCGCGGCCAGAGCTACGCTGCCTGCTAGGAACAGGGATATGATTACGGTTTTACGAAAAGACACACTCGCCCCCTCATAGCCATGATTCTCCCGGAATTTGGACAATGGCTCAACGTTCATTTAGGTCATGTACTTCCGGAGAATCTCGAATTGCGAATGGAGGTCGCCTGTCCCGATTACGGTTGAGTGATCAGGGAGCGTTCCGGAACGTGCGGCTTCAGGTATTCAGGGGGTTGGCAAGAAACGCGGGATAAGGTAGGCTTTGGCTTCTCATATATTCCAGGGTTATCCAGGAACATTCCCCTATGACGAATCGTGTTGCGTACGCTCCGCAGGATGTCCAAAAGATGTGCAAGCAGGCTGAGAGAGACCAGGAAAACAAGAAATTGATTCTTTTGATGGACCGCGTGAAGCGCCAGATTGCGGCACGCGGTAATTCGCCAGGGTTCGAGGAACCCAAGCGTCCGGCCACCTCCGGCGTGGTGCGGCTGCCCAGCCGGTCGGTGCCTCTGGAGCGATAGAGAGGGGCCGTTGGGACCTCGACTCTTCCCTTGCCCTCAGCGGGTAGTAAAACTTTTCACTTTCCACAAGGAATTTTGCGCTAAAATTTTTAAAAGCTTCCGTGCCGGTTGCGTCGGATCGGTGCCAAGTTGTTCGATGCCTTCCCCCAGGAGGTAGTAGATGTATCGGCCATATAATTCCTTGGCGGACTCCCGTCCGTTCAGGGACGTGGAGTCTCAGCTTAGGGATCTCACCCAGGATTTCACCACCTCGTTCAATACTGGAAACTACGATCAAGCGGCGGGCATGTTCTCGATGGACGGTGTTCTGATGGCACCCCAGTATGAGGCGGCTTACGGTCAGAAACCAATCGAAAGATTGCTGCGCCAGATGGGCGAGCAGGGATATAGCGACTTGAGGATGGAGACTATCCGGGTGGAACATTCCGGCGACATGGCGATGGAGATCGGGCGGTTCTCAGCGGTTGTCCATAAGGGCGACGGAACGGCTGTTCCCGAGCGTGGGAAGTACGTGAAAGTATGGCGGCGGTTGGGCGCCTGGTTGATTGCGGCCGACTGCTGGAGCCGGACGTCCGCCTCGGTCAACGATCGCGCAGCTTAGCGAGCGGGGGCAACAATGAGCGAAGAGCAGCGGGGAACTCCGGTTCGGGAGAACTCGACAGCGGGCAAGCCGGCTGATCCGGGACAATATTGTCCGAACTGCTCGGCGAAGTTGCGGGAAAGTCGGTGTAAGTTGAAGTGTCCGCAGTGCGGGTTCTATTTGAGTTGTTCGGACTTTTACTGACGGCGATCAGCGTTGATTTTTGATTGCTGACTGTTGACCAAAAATCTTCCAAGTTTTACCTGTGCGGTCTGTTTACATCCACGACTGTTCTGTTTTTCAGTCAATTATCGAAAATCCAAAATGAATATGGCTGCCGTGACGCATCTGATCCACTCCGTCTACAATGTCAAGGCGACTTTATTTCAATGAAGATTTAGGAGAACGACATGCAACGCAAGGCTAGCGCGGTTTGGAAGGGTGGATTGAAGGATGGGAAGGGGACGATCTCGGCTCCGGGCGGGGTGTTGAACAATACGCAATATTCATTTAGCACGCGCTTTGAGAACGCTCCGGGGACGAATCCCGAGGAGTTGATCGCGGCGGCCCATGCGGGATGCTTTTCGATGGCATTGTCGGCGCAATTGGGCGGCGCGAATCTGACTCCGGAGAGCATTTCGACGACGGTTACGCTGTCGCTCGACAAGCTGGATTCGGGATGGACGATTACCGCCAGCCATATTGACGTTGTCGGCAAAGTGCCGGGCGCGGATGCGGCAACATTTCAGAAGTATGCCGAGGCAGCAGAGAAGGGCTGCCCAGTATCGAAAGTGCTGAACGCAAAGATCACGATGAATGCCAAGCTGGAGTAACGGGAGCAACACCAAAAGCGCAAACCACGAAGGGCACGAGGGTGCACGAAGGGGAGCGCCAGGTTGGTTTGACAGCAGGATTCGTGACTGTAGAATAGAAATGCAGGTCTTCCTGATCCGGTGGCCTTTTTGGGGGCCACCGCGACGATTTGAGTTTCACTTGCCATCGTGGCGGAATTGGCAGACGCGCATGGTTCAGGTCCATGTACCGGCAACGGTGTGGGGGTTCGAGTCCCTTCGATGGCACCAAAAAAGCAGGGGTCAGTGATCAGTTGTCGGTAGTCAGTTTTTTCCGCACATGTTAACTCATACGGACGCCGACTCTCCTGTTGTGTCCATGCCTGCTTCTAAATCCTTCAAACTACGTTTGGGGCCAAGGCGTTTGTCCCACACCGACCCTTGTCTACCTCCACCGCCCTGCAAGTACCGGACTATGTCTATGCAGGAAGGCGAAAATGGGGCACAATCGGGCGGGAGCGGGAGAGTAGCCACTTGAAGATTTCGCAAAAAGGCTTGTATGCGCTGCAGGCGATGATGACCCTGGCGCGGCGGCGCGAGCAGGGAGCGATCAAGATCCGGGATATTGCAGCAGACAGTGACTTGCCGGAGAAGTTTCTGGAGTTGATCCTGCTGGAATTAAAAAATGCGCGCATTGTGGACAGCGTGCGTGGCGCGCGCGGTGGGTATCAACTGCGCAGAGATCCGGCGGAGATTCCTTTGAGCGATATCATCCGGCTGGTGGATGGTCCGTTGGCTCCCATGGGAGACGCCGAGCAGTTGCGCGGGTTGATCGATAAGGACGCCGACCATCGAGCCCTGTATGAAGTATTTCTGGAAGTGCGGGACGCCGCGGCCAAGATTCTGGAGCACACCACGGTCGCCGATCTGGTCGCGCGGAGTACAGGCAAGAAGAGTATTTCCGGGAAGACGACCGCCACGAAGAAGCGTTAGGCGCATAGCCATTGACGACGCGTCCAACACTCGTGATCGTGCCGCGACCAGACTTATTGACGCCATGAATCGAAGGTTACGGGGCGAATTTGTAGCCCACTCCATGCACAGTCAGAAAGTGCGCGGGGTTAGCGAAATCCGCCTCGAGTTTCTGCCGCAATCTCAGGATATGGTTGTCGACGGTGCGGGTGCAGGGATAATTCTCATACCCCCACACTTGATCCAACAGTTCATCCCGTGAAATCGCCCGGTTGGGGTTCGACACGAAGAATCTGAGAACCTTGAATTCCATTGCGGTCAGATTCAGGAGCCGGTTCGATCGTCGAACCTCCATCGATAGGAGGTCGACACTGACCTCGCCGAAACTTACAAGTTCGGTTGCCTGCGCGGCGCTTTCCCTATCGGTATCCTCGCGGACTTGCACCATCAGTTGTTTCCAGGTCATAGGCAGAAGCACCACGCGGTTTGCGACGTCTTGAGCGGGATCCCTGTCGGCGTCGGCCTCCGGGCTCTGAAAAGGAACCAGGGCGACCTGGAAGGTATCGAGTTCGAGTTGCGTGATTTGTTCGTTGGTGAAGTGGTCACTGCCAAACCGAAAGATCCGTTCGAAGGCGGATGCGCCAGCTTGCAGCTCCAGCATAGGAATTTCGGCGGCCTCGCAAACTGCCGGAGAAGTCTTGATCGTCATAGGAACGGCGCCCCCATAGCACCGCGGCGTGATTGATGTTTTGTTGAATCGCTCGACGAATTCCCGCCACTCGACTGGATTTCTGCAATCGAAAGGCTACGGGAACTGACACAGTTCTTGCGATTTCATGACAATGTCTATTGGTCCCGGCGATAGGTCAATTCACTAGTTCTTTTCCTTCCATCATCTCTGCGTAAACCGGACATTTCCGTGTAAGTCGCTGATTCCGAGTAGAATCTCCCAATACATTTCCTTGAAATCGAGGGGAAAGTGATAGACTCCGTAGCGCCATGGGTCCCACCCGGCACACATCCGTGCAGTTCGGGATCTACGAAGTCGACCTTGATGAGGGGGATCTCCGGAAAGCTGGCGTAAGGATCAAGGTGCAGCAGCAGCCTTTTAAGGTTCTGCAGGCCTTGCTGGAACATCCGGGCGAACTAGTCACCAGGGAGCAGTTGCACGACCGGATCTGGCCCAACGCAAGTTACGGGGACTTCGATCAGGCGGTGAACGTGGCTGTCGCTAAGCTGCGCACCGCCCTGGGAGACTCCGCAGACAATCCCAGATTCATTGAGACCGTCCCCCGCAGGGGATATCGCTTCATTGCGCCCGTACACAAAGAAGGCGGAACAGCGGAAGTCTCTCCCGCGATTGTCGAACTACAAATTGGTTCTTCTGCCCAAGATCGAAAATCTGTTTTCAGCAAGCGGCCAGGCTGGATGGTAGCCATTGTCTTGGCGACGGTCGTGGTCGTGGCGGGCGCGTTCCTCCTGTTTCGTCCCGCGCGCAAAGCTTATAACTTCGATAGGATCACATTCGGCAAAGGCGCGATTCGCACGGCACGCTTCGGTCCGGACGGGCACAGCATTCTTTACGGCGCAGCTTGGAACGGGAAACCGACGCAACTGTTCTGGGCGCAAGGCCAGAGTCCGGAATCGCGACCTTATGCCCTGCCCGATGCCGACATCCTCGATGTTTCTCCGCAAGGAGAGTTGGCCATACTGACGAACCGCCGGGCCGGAGTGGGATGGATCAGCCGCGGCACCCTCGCCACCATGCCGATCGTGGGTGGAGTTCCGCGCGAACTGTTGGAGAACGTACAGGACGCCGATTGGGATCATGACGGCAAGAACCTCGCCATCGTGCACTGGTCGGGACGGCATTGCAATCTGGAATTTCCCATTGGGAATGTGATCTACGGCGTGACCGGTGGTCCGTGGCTGAGCGATGTCAGGGTGTCCCCTCGCGGAGATGCGCTGGCCTTTCTCGAGCATCCCGTCGAGGGAGATGATGCCGGCTTTGTCGTAGTCATTGACCTGGGCGGTCGTAAGAAGTTCGTGAGCCGCTTCTGGTTCAGCGTTCGCGGTCTGGCCTGGGATCCTTCGGGCAATTCTCTTTGGGTTTCGGCAAGTGACGCGCAAGGCGAACGACTGCGTCCCCGGGCAATCTACCGGTTGACTCTCTCCGGTGGCCTGCAACTGGTGGCGGGCGATTCGGGAGAACTAACCCTGCACGATGTATCCCGCGACGGAGCCCTGCTGCTGAGCCGCGACGTCGAGCGCTATGAGATTTTGGCGAACACTGGCGGCACTCCGCGCGACCTCTCCTGGCTTGATTTCTCCCGAGCCGATGATCTTTCCATCGATGGCAAGAGCATCGTGATCACGGTCGAAGGCGAGGCAGCGACCGCCGACTATGAAGTTTATCTGCGCAGTATCGACGGCTCGCCGCCCGTAAAACTGGGCGAAGGATACGGTAGCGCAATTTCCCACGATGGGCAGTGGGTTCTTGCGATCGCTCCCTTCGGCGGCAGCCCGAATGCGCGGCCGCAAATGGTCTTGTTACCCGTCGGAAAGGGAACCAGGAAGAATCTCACGCAAGACACGCTTGCGCACTACTCCGGCGCGTGGTTTCCCGACGGGAATCACATTCTCTTTGTAGGCAGTGAGCCCGGCCACCCGCTTCGAAGCTGGATTCAAGACATTAACGGCGGTGCTCCACATCCGATTACCCCTGAGGGAACCAGTGGGACCCGGTTATCGCGCGACGGTAAGCTCCTCTGCGCCGTCGACGAGAGCGGTGCTCTCTGGATCTACCCCGTAGATGGCGGCCAACCAGAACTTTTGCGAGGCGTCGAGAAAGGGGAGACTCCGATCGGCTGGAGCGACAACGGACAAGAAGTTTATGTCGCGCGCGCCGCTTACCTTCCCGTAAAGACTTACCGAATTGAGCGCGCATCCGGCCGGCGTATGCCAATGCGTGACCTCACGCCCGGCGATCCGGCTGGCGTCATTCCCGATATCTCTTCCACATTTGCTACTGCAGACGGGGCGACCCTCGTCTATTCCTACTTCCGACTGCAATCCGACCTGTACATAGCTACACCGAAGTGAAAGAGTGGCGGGAGGCTATTGAAAGATCTCCGATAGACTCATTCTCACGGTCTCCGCGCGAGCGCCTATGGCTGTTAAGCGGCTGCACCTGCGAAATGAGAGGACAGGATCGATGGTGAAAAATCCGTTGGTTCGGATGACGATCTGCACCATTCTGCTGAGTGCGTTTCAGTGCCTGCAGGCCCAGACGATCTCATGGGCTGGACATACCTGGAAAGTCACCAGCGGTGGTATGGCGGGCGTCGCTCCCGGCAATCCCGCCAACGTGAGGATTGACCCCGACGGATATCTACATCTCCAGATCACCAATCGCGCCGGAAAATGGACTGCCGCGGAGCTGTTTACGACCGACAACATGGGATTTGGGACTTACCAGTGGGTGGTACAGGGCGACGTCTACAACATGGATCAGACAACCGTGCTTGGACTGTTCACCTACGGCCCCGCTCATCATTCCGGCGCCAACGCAGAGAACGAAATTGATATTGAGTTTTCCCAGTGGAACAAGACGTGTCACGGCTGTGATGCCGACTTTACAGTCTATCCATCCACCGGCAACCGCAAGCCGAAGGGCGTTTCCAGCTGGGAAGACAACTTCCAGGTCAGCGGTGGAACCGTCACCACGGCAAGGATGGAATGGAGATCTGATCGGGTCGTGTTCACGCTCATGAATGGCGTTCATCCCATCGGAAGTGTGGCCGACGTCATCAAGACCGAAACCTATGCCTCGGACACGACCAATATTCCGCAAACAGCCGCGCCGGTAGGCATTAATCTCTGGTGCTTCAAGGGGATACCTGCACAGGATCAGTCGGCAGTCATTCGCGATTTTCAATTCGTTCCGTACTGAGCCTCAGTGTGGATGGGCACATGGGGCGTCGGGTGGGAAGACGGGTGAATGCTTATATGTGCAGGAGTCGAATGAAACTGACGTTTGAGTGGTAAGGCCTGCCTTCGTCAGTCGTCTGGAAATAGGCCTGCGTCGGGCGTAGAGTGCTGGGGTGAGTGAGTCGATCCAGTTTCGCGTATTAACGCGCCATTGGCCCCTTGTGATCCCGGCATTGGTGTGGCTTCTGCTTTTCACAGGATATCTCCAGTCGGAAGTCCTTCGCGCCGCGGTGGCGATTGCGTGTATCGCCTTAATGCTTTACCAATGGCTGGCATATCGCAAGACGAGCACTGGAGCACGATTCGTCTTCCTGTCCCTCATTGTGGCTGGCTTCGGCCTCTCATCTGTCTGGCTGGCACTTAATGTCGTTCGGTTCTATACGTATGGCTATGAATCCCACGGCATGGGCTTGTGGCATGGTTACGTTATCCACGCTCAGGACATCCTCCTGTGGTTTATAGGTGCGCTTGTGGTCGTCGTCTCGATCTGGGCGGTGTCTGGTTGGTGGATTCAAAAGCAAGTTGCTCGTAGGCACTTGCGCAAACTTGGTTTCACCGCCGATGACATGAAGTCCGAAGACGCTATTTTCAAGAAGTGGGGCGAGATTGCCGCCGCTAAGATCATCACGCAGAAGATATCTTTCAACGAAATCACTTCGTATTCTTGGAGCGAGCCGTCAAAGTATGAACGGTCCAAGACGGCATTCGAAGTGCTTGGTTTCCGACGGAACGGTACGTTTGTAGCCTCGCCGCAGAAGTGGATCGTGGAGTCTTGGCTTAGCGACGAACCCGGACTCTTTGCGACGATCGTTGACGCCAAGTCACGCGGGGTCTATTCGGAAGTCACGGTTATGAAAAACGATGGTTCCACCGTTGGTTTTGACAACTTAGAGGATTGCGGACTCCAACACCTCAAACCCGATAGCTGTTTTCACTGCGGCTTAATCGCTGTCGATCAGCTGGTTGAGAGGGCGTTTCAGGCGAGGCAGCCAAACGATTCTAAGCAAACGAACCTGGCCGAATGTGTGAGGGTGTACGAGCAGAGTGTCAACGAATACCTTGCTTGGAGACGAAGGGTTGGGATCAGCGGGAACGAGATAAAACAAACCCTCGAGCGTCTAAGAAGAATGGGTTCGCTTAAAAAGTGAACTGACGTTGAATCCCTTCTCAACAGTTAACACCTTAACGTTGATGGGGTCTGGTCCAGCCCTCCATCTCATCCCATCCGTTCTCGTCAGTCATCCAGTGGCGGCGTAGAATCAGCTACATGTCAAAGCAGCGTCCCGCAGAAATCCACTGCGATGAGAGCGGGTTTGCGGTCGCGTTGGGTGGTTCCGTTTCGTCAGAAGGAGCAACGTCACTGAAATGGAATGAAGTTAAGACCGTTCTCGCATATAAACGCGACCTTTACGCGACAGACCTCATCTGCCTCGGATTCACCAGCCCCGCCGGAACGATTGAGGTGGACGAGGAGATGCAAGGCTGGTCGCAGTTGGTGGAAAGACTCCCCAGCCTCTTGCCCGGTACCCCTCGGATGTCCGACTTGTGGGAACGAGTAGCAAAGCCGCCATTCAGAACGTGCGTCACAACGCTATTCGAGCGTATATAAGCTGAAGGAAGCTAAACTTATCCCATGATTCGCGAAGAAATTGTAAGCGCGATTGCACCGTCTCCCGCGCATGTCCTCGACGTAATTGTTCGTGCTGAGAAGCACAGAAGATTTGTATGGACCGCTGGGAGAGTCCTCAAAGAAGCAGTTCTGTGGAAGCGCGTGGAAGAACTGGATTACGAAGAGCGGAAGACTATGCTAAAGCGGATAACAAGCTTTCTGGAAGACTTGGCTTCGCAAGGTGTTCTCCGGCGTCGTGCCGAAGTACAAAGCATCGGTTACGGGGATGAGGTCGGATTTGACTATGTTCCTTCTTGCCGATAACTGTTGCAAAATCACCCTTACACTCCCCGAGCCCCAGGGCGAACTCCAACTGCTACCGACAGAACGGTCAGGCCACGCTCCGAATCGGGCTGAAAAGGATCCGTTCAAGGCAGTCGCTCGTCCTGACTCAGGCTCGCAACTCCTTGTCCCACGCGGGAAGTGCGCGATTTTCACAGACATCCCGCGCTTGGCCTGCGCCAGCTTCCAGGTGATCCGAGACAATCGTTACGCGAAAACCAGCTTCCGGCGCGGTCTTGATACAAAATGCATTTGCTGCCTGCACAATTTCCGGTCATGCCCTTGTGGACGGCGTGCACTCGCTTGAAAACATATGTACTTACAAACGCGTATTTTTCATTGACTGAAAAAATGGAAGGAGTACAACAAGATCGTTCTTTGACAGCTTCTTAAGTTTTTCCAGTTGGTGCGGCGTCCGGGGCTCAAGCGAAGTCACTTATCTGGTCGCAAGATTGGGTAGGAGGGCCAGCAAGGGTCTATAGCAAAGCGCTGGTTGAGGAGAACGGGAAGATATGTTGAAGGCAGGATAGAGTTCCGAGGCGTAAGGTAGGTTTATCCGGTTGGCGGTGAGCCCGGAGCCCAAGCGAAGATCGCGCGGAGGTCCCCGCAAGGGAAACTCTGAGAGCAGGTCGAGCAAGGGTCAAACGCGAGCTACTGGCCGAGACGAATGGACCTTACACCACCTCGGAACTCTCTTATTTTGCTATGAGCTTTGAGCGATGAGCTATGAGCCATGAGCTTCTAGCTCATCCCGTTACCGGATCTGCGGTGTGCCCGTCCTCGGTTGTCCGCTCGACGAAGTCCGACCTCTTGTGTCATCGGACAACTCCTATCCGCTTCGCCAGCAGTTTCTATCGACCTCCCGCCACAAGAGCTCGTCGTAGGAGCATGGTCGGATTACTGCTGCACTCAGCGTATAATCGGTGTGCTGGAAGGTCGACAGAACCGCTATTCCGCTTTGAGAGCGGCCCCCATGTCTCTTCTCCTGCACATTCTCGCGAAACTGATCTTCTTTGCCGTCCTCACCGTCCTCGTCTTGACCCTGCTGACCTGGCTTACAAAAAACGAAAAAAGTGATAAGACTTCGACGCCTCCTCCAGGCGAATGGCCAGAAGACAAAGGAACCTATAGGGAGCGTATTTCAACCCGGCGTCCTTACTCATCGATAAGGGATTCGGCGAAGGGGGAAGAGCGACGCCGCGCCTGACTGTGCTCCGCCCGAATCGCTCCAATCAACAGGAAGGCCTCATCTCGAGCTGCGCTCGACGGACAGCCGAGGGCGGCTGTCCCCACATGGTCTCTCGCTCGTCCCATTCCGCTTGACAAGTCAGCTAACTCACTGCTTTTTTCTCGAACTGGCGCAGTCCGACGACCAGCAGCAGAACGTCGAAGAAACAGCAGGGCGATCAGAATCGCGATCGTCGAGAGGTGCGGGAACTGCGGGACCAGCGTGGCGCGCAAGCCTTCGCTGGCGTAGACCAGCGGGTTGATGAGCACGGCTTTCTGCAGAATCGGAAACGTCTTCAGCGCGCTCCACGGATAGTACGTGCAGCCGAAGAAGATCATCGGCGTGATGACCATGCTGAACATCAGGCCGATGTGCTGCTGATTCATGCTGCAGCCGAGCGCCAGGCCTCCGCAGGCGGAGAACAGCGGCGACCAGCAGGATCATGGCGACGAAGTCGAGCGGAGCATGGATGCTGATGTCGACGCCGGGGCGCAGCACCAGCCACGCCAGCGGAATCACGACCAGTCCGGCGACCAGCGCCTGCATCATCCCGGCGACGACTTTTTCGATCGCGATCCAGGAGATGTCGATCGGCGCGAGCAGGCGGTCTTCGATCTCGCGCGTCCACTGAAATTCGGCGATCAGCGGCATGGCGACCGCCCAGATTCCGGTGAACACCATGCTGATGGCGATGATGCCCGGGCAGCAGCAGGCTCTTGTACGCGGCAGGCATGTAGCCGCTGCCGACCATGACGCGGCCGAAGATGAAGACGAACAGCAGCGGCTGCAGGAATGTCTGCAACAGAAGCTGAACGACGTTGCGACGCGCCACGTGGGCGTCGCGAGCGAGCATGGCGCCAAAAGTTTTCCAGTTCAATCGCGCAAACTCCTTCCGGTGTGGTGCAGGAACAGATTTTCCAGGCTCGGCTCGGAGATGTGGACGTCGGACAGCTCGGCGCCGGCAGCCGCGGCCACGGTTGCGATTTCCGGAATCAGCGAGCCGCCGCGGTCGGCGTAGACGTCGGCGCCGGTCGAATCGCGGGGCGCGCACCTCGCGCACTCCAGCGAGTGATCTGCAGGCGCTGCAGCAGTTCCGGAGTCTGGCTTGCCGAAGCGCAGGCGCAGCAGAAATCCGCCGGGAATCGGATGCCTTCAATTCCGCGGAGTGCCCAGGGCGATGATCGTTGCCGTGATCGATGATGGCCAGCCGCTGGCAGAGCGCGTCGGCCTCTTCCATGTTGTGCGTGGTCAGCAGGATGGTTTTGCCGAGCTGGTTGTATTCGCGAATGATCTCCCAGAGCAGGATGCGGGTCTGCGGATCGAGTCCGGCGCTGGGCTCGTCGAGAAACAGGACCTGCGGATCGTGCATCATGGCGCGCGCGATGGAGAGGCGCTGCATCATGCCGCCGGAAAATCCGCGCACCATCTGATTGGCGCGATCGGTGAGCTTGAATTTTTCGAGCAGTGCGTCGGCGCGCTTGTTGCGTTCTTTGGAGGCGATGCCGAAGTAGGCGCCGTGGAAGATGCAGAATCTCGCGCGCGGTCAGAGAGAAATCGAGATTCGGGCGCTGCGGCACGACGCCGATCAGGCGCTTGACCGCGACCTGATCGCTCCAGACTTCGTGATCGCCGATCCAGGCCTGTGCCGCTGGTCGGCCGCACGCGCGTGGTGAGAATGCCGATCGTGGTGGACTTGCCCGCGCCGTTCGGGCCGAGCAGTCCGAAGATTTCTCCGGGATGGACTTCGAGCGAGAGGCCGTCGAGGGCGGCGATCTGAGTTTTGGGCTGCTTCGAATCTTTCGCGTCGGCGCGCGCGATGAATCCGCCGGCGGCGCCGAGCGGAGGCGCGGAGTTGTACACCTTGCGCAGATCTTGTGTACGAATGCCGACAGCCATGGTTGAGATCCCTGGGAGTGAAACGAGTTCTGGCAGTATATCGCAGCCAGAAAATGTAGGGGCGGACGCCTTCGTCCGCTCTAGGAGCATAGCGCCGCGCCGCGCTCAGATATCACGAGCCCCACGAGTCAAGTTTCCCCAAGGTGTCGAAAGCTTTCGAGCGGTGTCCATTGCGCGCTTGGCGCGCAACCCCGGACGAGGCCTCCGGGCTACATGATCAATCCACGTGCTCGCCTTCGGACATGAAGCTTTGCTCGGCAGGCGGGAGGCGGTCTCCGGGGCGGGCCCAGAACACGTATAGCGTCGGCCAGAGGATTACGCTGACTAGCAGTTCCACGATCAGGCCGCCGACGATGACGATGGCAAAGGGGCGCTGGGAGTCCGACCCGATGTCGTGCGACATGGCGGCGGGAAGCAAGCCCAGGGTCGCAACCAGCATGGTCATCATGATGGGACGAAGGCGGAGCGCTGCGCCTTCTTTGGCAGCGTCGCGGACAGGCATGCCGCGTGTGCGCAATTGGTTGATGTACTCGACCATGATCACGCCGATTTCGACCGAAACTCCGATCAGCGCCAGGAATCCCAAGCCGGATGAAACGCTGAAGTGCGTGCCGGTGATCAACAGGCTGAGAAATCCTCCGAGCGGCGAGAGGGCGACAACTGCAAGAATGAGGCCGACCCACTTCCAGGAACCGAACGCGGAATAAAGAATGAACGCCATCAGCAACAGCGTGACCGGGACGATGATGCCGAGGCGCCGGTTGGCGCGCTGCTGGCTCTCGTATTCTCCCGTCCAGTCGAGGTGATAGCCTTCGGGCAACTTCACTTTCTGGCCGACTTCGTCGATCGCCTGGCGAACGGTGCTGCCGAGATCGCGCCCGCGGACGCTGTACTTGATGGCGATGTAGCGCGAGTTGCCTTCACGATAGATCGTGGAGGCGCCGTCGTCGATGGTGATCTTGCAGAGTTGGGCGAGCGAGACGCGCTCTCCCGAGGGAGCCAGCAGGCGGATGCTGGAGATGTCATCAATGGTACGCCGGAATTGCGGCTGATAGCGCACGGTGAGGTCGAAGCGCTCCTCGCCAATCAGAATCTGGCTGACGGCTTTGCCCCCGACGGCGGCTTCGACCGTGTCCTGGATATCGCTGACGTTGATGCCGAAGCGATCGGCAGCGGCTCGGTCGACGTTAAGATTCACGTTGGGCTGGCCCCGCACCTGGAAGGTGCCAAGGTCGGCGACGCCTGGGATACGACTCATCACGCCCTGAATCTCGTCGGCTTTCTGCTCCAGCATTTTGAGATCGCGGCCGAATAACTTGACCGCCAGTTCTCCCTTCACACCGCTGACAGCTTCTTCCACGTTGTCGGAGATCGGCTGCGAGAAGTTCCAGTCGACGCCGGGAAACTTTTCCAGTCGTTCGTCCATGGCGGCGATCGAGTTCGTCCTTGTTGCCGTGAAATTCGGACCGCCATTCCTCGCGGGGACGCAGGTCGACAAAGAATTCCGTGTTGTAGAAACCGCTGGCATCGCTCCCGTCGTCAGGGCGTCCGACCTGGCTGACGACCTGGTTCACCTCTGGGAAATCGGCAAGCACCAGGCGGGCCCGCTTTGCCATGTCAATGCTGGAGGAAGGGCCGGTACTGGGTGCGAGGGTTCCACGCACCCAGATTGCTCCTTCATCAAGGTGCGGTAGAAATTCGGAGCCGATGATTCCGCTCATGGCGAAGAAGAGCATAACCCCCAGAGCGATTAGTCCCATGCCGAGGGTGAACTTCATGTGGTCAAAGCACCAGTCCAGGGAGCGGGCATAGCTGTGGTTGAGCCATTCCAGAACCGGGTTTCGCCACTCCTTCAGTTCGCGGCTGAAGAAGAAGTTGCATAGTACGGGAGCGATGAACAACGCGAACACCAGTGCACCCAGCAGGGAAAAGGCGACGGTCCACGCCATGGGACTGAAGAGGCGGCCTTCCACGCGCTGTAGGGTAAAGATCGGCAAGTAGGAAACGATGATGATGATGCGCGCGAAAAAGACCGGCTTTTGCACTTCGTGGGCGGCGACGGCAACAATTTCACGGAAAGACTTCTTGTGGTCGCCGAACGACGTGTGACGCAGAATGTTCTCGACCATAACAACCGAACCGTCCACCACCATGCCGAAGTCGAGCGCGCCCAGCGACAGCAGGTTTGCGGGAATATGGCGAAGATCGAGAAGAATTGCGGCGAACAGCAAAGAAAAAGGAATAGTGACGGCGACGATCAGCGCGCTGCGCACATTGCCCAGGAAGAGAAAGAGGACGAGCGTGACCAGCAGCACACCGTCGGTGAGGTTGCGCAGGACGGTGTGCGTCGTGTGGTGCATCAGCTGGCTGCGATCCAGGTGAGGGAGGAGTTTCACTCCCGCTGGAAGCAGGCCGTGCTGGCCGTTGCTTCCGTTGAGTTGATCGATCTTCCGGTGGAGGGCGTCGAGCGTCGTCTCGGCAACTGCGCCTTTGCGCAGGAGGACGATGCCTTCGACGACATCGTCGTCGTTGAGGATGGTGCCGTCTTGTTTGCGAATGGTTCTGCCCAATTGCCCGAGTCGAACCTTGGGCGCCTGCACCACCGTCCCTAGATCGCGCACGCGAACGGGCGTGCCGTTCTGTACTTTGACGACTGTGGCAGCGATGTCGTCGGTACTCTGCATCAGGCCGACAGCGCGAACGTTCAATGCCTGTTGGCCGCGCTCGATGAATCCTCCGCCGGCATTGATGTTATTGGCAGTCAGCGCTAGCTCGACCTGCGGCACGGAAAGTGCGTAAGCGACCAGTTTGGCGGGATCGAGTTGCACCTGGTATTCGCGCGTGGGCCCACCGAAGGGATTGACGTCCACGATGTTCGGGACCGATTTCAACTGGTTCACGACGAACCACTCGTTGAGGGCCTTCAACTCCATCACGTCATATTTTGGGTTGGTGCTGGTCAGCGTATAAAACATGATCTGGCCCGTCGGGCTGTAATCCGGGCCGATGCCGGTCGAGACGCCGTTGGGCAGAGTGACGTTCTGCAGACGGTCCAGAACTTCCTGGCGCGCATTAAACGTGGTGATGTCATCGTCATAGATGATGGTGATGACCGACAAACCCATCAGGGACACGGAACGCAGGTGGGTGAGGTGAGCGACGCCGTTCAGTTCGACTTCCAGGGGGACGGTGATCTGCTGTTCGACCTCTTCACCGGCATGGCCGGGCCATTGCGTGATGATCTGCGCGTAGGTGTCGGCGACGTCGGGATAGGCTTCAATGGGCAGCGCATGGAACGAAATGATGCCCCAGACGAACAGGACGATTGTCCCGCCAAGCACCAGCAAGGGATTGTTCAGGGCGAAATCGATGGCCTTGCGAAGCATGCGCTAGTCTCCTGACCGTCTCTCGGCTACCTCGGTAGAGAATTCGAGAGCATTCGTAACCAGCTCATCGCCAGGCTTCAACCCACTTCGGATTTCCTGCATTCCATCGGGAGCCAGGCCATCGGCTTGCACTTCGATCTTGCGGAATTGTTTCTCGCTCTCTTTGCGGAAGATCCAATCCTTGTCATGCAGTCGTATGACGGCAGTAGAGGAGACAACCACGCGGTCGGTGAGTTTGTGCGAGCGGAAGGTGGCGACGGCGAACATGCCTGAGCGAAGAGCGCCATCACCGTTGCCCAGCACAACGCGGACCTTCGCGGACCGCGTGTTCGGATCGAGCACTCGCGAGATATCCGCCACCCTGCCTTGGAAGACGCGGTCGGGAAAGGCATTCATGCGAATGTTCGCGGCGTCGCCGACATGAACCTCACCCAGATCGTTCTCGAAAACATCACAAACGACCCAGACCTGAGAGAGATCGGCGATGGTGAACAGGTTGACGGTGTTGTCAAGACTCTTCACCCCTTCGAACCCAGCAACGTTTTGCTCGACGATGGTGCCCGAGACCGGTGCCTTCAACTCGATCAAGGGGCTGGGATTCTCGGGGTCCGCGCCCAACAGACGCACGCGGTGCTCGGAGGTTTCGACGTCCACTTTGGCTTTGTCTTCCGTGTCCTGGGCCGCTTCCAGGTCTTTCGCGGCCAGGGCGCCATGCTGGTAGAGTTCCTGGGCGCGGTTGAGCGCCTTGCGCGCCAGCACCTCGTCAGCTTTCGCCTTCTGGTAATCGGAAAATGCTCCTGCCAGGTCGGGGCTGGAGATTAGGAGGAGCGTCTGCCCCTTTTTCACGTTATCGCCCAGCTTTACCTTGAGATCGACCACGCGGCCCGCGCCTAACGAGGTTACGTGGATCGTTCGATTCACATCCGGCGCGATGGTTCCGTTGGCGGTGACGATGGTGGGCAGAGCGCGGGTCTCGGCTTTCGCGGTTTTAAAGAGTTCGGGATGATCAGTGCTGAAAACATCAGGGTCGAGAGTGACAGGTGGCTTGCTTGTGACCGCCGGGACGTCCTTCGAGCAGGCGAAACTGGTGGCGAGGATAGCGATGAGACAACCCAAACACAGCCAACGCTCAGTTCGGAAAATACTAAAGTTCACGGAGCCTCGGCTGCGTCTCGCTGCGCTGCCGCGGGACGGAGGAATGCGTTTGTCCCCACGTATTTCATTTTGGACCGCCAAAATGCTGCTCATTGAATTACCTCGCGTGCTACGGCCTGATGCGTTTGCGGCGGAGAGATGAGCCCCGATCAGATTCACGGAGCCCAATTCGATTGTGCGGTGCTCGCTCTCCGCAACTCAGAAAGTATGTCCGGATGCTGACGACTCGTTCGTCGTCGATGATGCGACGTCTCCGCTATCAAGATTTCGCGATACGCGGACGGCCGGGCTTCCAAAGGAATTGGCGAACCGGAGACTTAGCCGAGAATGGCGGCCGGAGGAGCGCGGCCCGGACGCAGGTTAGCGTGGGCAGGGCGCGTGCAATGAGGTGGGGTGGATTCAGAATGCCAGGCCTGCTCACTAGACGGAAAATAGTTCAGAGCGGAAACCGTCACGGGCTGTGACTGCCATTTGGAAGTGGAAGGCCGCTCGTTGCTGCTTTGACGGAAGCTATGTTTGCCGGCTGGAGACTCCTCGATTTCGGCACGCATCGCATGCAGATCATCGGTGGCCGAAATCACCGGAAACAGGACGACGAGCATGCAGCCCAACGCCAGCAGGCAATGCCACGGGGAAGGCCGGCGCATCAGACCCGCGCGTCTGCAATCCCGCCACAGCCAATAGGCCGGCAGTGCGAGAAGCAGCCACGCAAGGTTGAGCAGCAGTTCCATTTCGTTTGAACTGGATCGGCGAAGGAGGCAACTCCGTCTAGCCGGATAAGTTAGTTTTTCAAATTTAGGAACAGCAAGTCAATGTGACTTGGGTTTATGAGAACCTCCCGGACGCAAGATTGTGCCGGAGCAACATTCTTATACGGGACAGGCAGAACTGTGGGACAGTAAGGACAGGGAAGAAGCGGATCGTATGGCAGCAGGGCAAGAGATGGAAAGCAGACGAACTCCAAGGCGCGTACTCGTGTTCACCATGGTATTGGTGTGGGCTGGGCTAACCATGGCATGTCAGTTCGAGGTCGCCAGCGCCCATGAGCCGCAGGCCGCGAGGCAACAGGATGCGACGTCCGCACGCAGCGAGGGCGGAGTCGTTATCGAGAACGACTCGGAGTTGCCGGACACGTACCCTCATGCTGCGTATGAATATCGCTTCCGCGCGCATGGCGGCGTACCTGTGCTGCACTGGCGGTTAGAGAGCGGAGCGCTGCCGCCGGGAATGAAACTTGAGGACGACGGCTTGTTGCACGGGCAGGCGGAGCGCATGGGAGAGTTTCAATTTGTTGTGTCGGTGCGCGATGGAGGCAAGCCGCAATCGGCGGTGCAGAAGGGATTTATTCTCCGAGTCAAATCGGCGCTGACTCTGCGCTGGAAGAATCCGGCTCATGTGAATGGAAACCGCATCGAGGGCAGCGCGGAGGTCTCCAACACCACTCCCGACGACATTGATCTGACCTTTATAGTGATGGCCGTGCCTCCCGATGGAAGAGCCACGGCCATCGGATATCAGCACTTTGTGCTGCGCCGGGGTACGGTCGAGAAGGAATTGCCGTTTGGGGAGACGCTGCCGCATGGAGGGTATGTCGTGCATGTGGATGCGGTGGGAGAGGTAGCGGCAAAGAACTTGATTTACCGGGATCGGATGGAGACGCCTGCGGCTTTGCAGGTGACGGTTGGCCCATAATGAGCAAAAAGGTTAGGGCCGAGAACTAGTTGGGTTGCGAGAGCGAGACGCCCCTTCGACAAGCTCAGGGCGGGTCTCGCGACAGCCGGCAGGACCCTTCAGCGGGGGTCAAGGCGCCCCGCCGGCGCTACGCGGAACTCTCCAAAGTAACAATCGATCACATAAAGGAGTGATGTAGATCACACAGCCTCGTGAGGGAAATAACCCAAAGAGAGGTTTTTCACCAGCTGCAATACGGCCCGCCTGGATCCTCTATTTTCCAGTAACTCCTTGTTTTTCTGATAGATGAGTGCTCGCGTACTCCTCTGGCGCGGATTGGCTCACCACGTGCCATATCCCTGGCGTGGGTTGAGGCTATTTGGAAGCGGCCTGACCCCAGGGAGGTTTCCGATGCGGGCTCCTTATGGTCTGAATATTCTTGATAATTGCACGACATGTCCGGTGCGAGCAGAACATCTATTTTGCAATCTTTCGCCGCAAGCGGCGCAGCGGCTCAATGACATCAAGTCGACGGCCGTATATCCCAAGAGTGCGATGCTCTTTATTGAAGGGCAGCAACCCCGCGGAGTCTTCGTCCTGTGTGTGGGGAAGGCAAAGCTGTCGACTTCGTCGCGGGAAGGCAAGACGATCATCACCAAGATTTCCGAGGGAGGGGACGTTCTCGGACTCAACGCCGTGATTTCCAACCGTCCCTACGAAGTGACCGCCGAAATGATGGAGCCGGGGCAGGCGAACTTTATCCCGCGAGACTCGCTGATGCACTTCATCCGGGACTTTCCCGAAGTGGCGGTGCGGATCGCGCAACAGCTGAGCCGCAACTACTACACGGCATATGAAGAGATTCGGACTCTGGGACTGGCTGCGTCACCGTCTGAGAAGTTCGCGAAGCTGTTGCTCTCGTGGTCGACGAAATCGACGCAGGATGACGGATCTTCGCAAGTGAAGTTGACCCTGACGCATGAAGAGATCGCCGAGATCATCGGGACGACACGCGAGACGGTCAGTCGCCTGTTCTCCGAGTTCAAGAAAAAGCAGTTGATGCAGTTAAAGGGAGCGACCCTGGTCATCCGCAGCCGGGTAGCTCTGGAAAAGATTGTGCAGTCTTAGCCCTCCCCCATCGCTAGTTGTCGGCCAAGCTAAGCACAATGACGCGGTCGGTTTCGTCCTGGGTTGGCGAAGGAAGTTTCAAGACGACGCCGTCCGCGTTTTGAGTGAAATCAATCTCACGATTCCCGAGTAGAAAGTGGGCCGCACTGATCTTGCTTTGCACTGGTGGCAGTGCGAGCAGCGGGGCGGCCCAATTCAGTACGTGGACGTAAATTTTGTTCCCCTTCTGCGTGGTGACTCCCCAATCGGCGGGCGCGATCGGGCCTCCGCGAGTGCCGTAAATCGAATCCCCATATTTCCCCAGCCATACGCCGACAGCCTGCAGGCGCGTGGCAAACTCCGGCTGGATCTCTCCATTGGGGAGAGGGCCGATATTCATCAGCAAGTTTGAGTTGTTGCCGGCGGCTCGGACGAGACGGCGCTCCACTTCGGCTGCGCTCTTGTAATTGCTGTCTCCGATGTTGAATCCCCAATTGTCATTCAGCGTGTCCGAACTTTCGAGTGGGAGCTGGTTGCTCACATACTTGGTGTTGAAGCCGGCGGTGTTCTGGCCCGGCAGGTCCCGCTCGAACGTCTGCACGTCTTCGCCCGGGCGGGGTGTCTGATGATGATTGGGGATGATCAGCGCAGCGGGCTGCAGGCGATGAATCAGCGCATATGTCTTGGTGAGATGCCAGTCGGCGTCAGGCTTGTCCCACATGCCGTCGAACCAGATGCCGCCGATCGCGCCGTAATTTGTGAGTAGCTCGGTCAACTGGCCGTCCATGTAGGTATCGAGATAGGCGTTGAAGTCGCCGTGGTCGGGGCGCCCGTTGTCCCAATTCGTCGCGCCGCGGGGATAGTAATCGGGATTGTGCCAGTCGAGCTGCGAATAATAGAAGAACAGCTTGATGCCCTGCCGTGGCACTCGTCGGCCAGCATCTTCAGCGGATCTTTTTTGTAGGGCGTCCGCTGCACGATGTTCCAGTCCGAGAGCTTGGAATCGAACATGGCGAAGCCGTCATGATGGCGCGACGTAATCGTGATGTACTTCATGCCCGCGGCCTTGGCGAGCGAGACCCAGGTCTTGGCGTCAAATTTCTCCGGATCGAAGAACGAGGGCAGGCGCTTGTATTCGTCGACCGTCAGCTTGCGGTTGTGAAAGACCCACTCGCCATCGCCGAGCACGCTGTAGACGCCCCAATGGATGAACATGCCGAACTTCATATCCTGAAATTCCCGGCGGGCCTGGAGGTTTTCTGGAGTGGGCTGGGTGTTAGTTTGGCTAAAGGAACTGGATGCGGTAAGAAGGCTTACGGCTATGACGAGAGTCGCTCGAAGTGCTTGTCCCAAGATCGAGCGTTGCGCCTTGGACATGTGCTGTTCTCCGGAAGCCAGTCTAAACCGACTTCGCGTCTACTGGGCAGAAAGAATTTGTCGACGGTAATTCTTGCGAACTCCTTATGGATGGTTAGAATACTGAGCCGCGCTCTATTTGCTATACGAGGAAGCCGAATGAGAAGGCTGCTGATTCTGATTACTCTACTATCGTGTGGATCCCTGTCTGAGGCGACGGACAAACAGTCTTTTGACCATGTCAAGATTCATCGCCACCGCAGCGCGGACAATCGGGTGCTGGTGGATAAGGTCGGAGTGCTTACCTTTGATGACACCGCCCGACAATTGATTTTCAGGAGCCGTGTCGACAACAAATTTGAAGTGCAGGACAAGGTTGACGCAGGATACGACGCGATCACGAAGATAGTGTTTGAAGTGACGACTCACATGCGAGGAGGAGGACTCGCCCAGGTGATTACCGCCGCTCCTCTCGCCGGGCCGATCGTGGGACCGGCCATCGCCGGCCAGCATGTTCACGATTACTGGTTCTTTATCGAGTATAAGAATGGTGATCAGGATGAGCAGACTTTGCTGGAGGTTCCCGAAAGACTGTTCGGAACAAGTCATCACCAAGGCCACCGCCCTGTTCGGATCGCGGGTCAGCGTGAGCCAGTTTCCAGAGGAAGGCCAGCCAGTCAAGAAAGAGGAACTGACGGATTTGCAATCCAAACACTCTCTGAATATCGATAAGAGTGTCCGCCCCACGCCGGAAGCCAAGCCCGACAAGGCGACGATTGTGGTAGTTTGTCCACCCCTGGCCGCCCGGTACTCCGGTCGCGGAAATCAGTTCAAGCTGCACGCCAACGATCGCGTCGTCGCCGTGAATCGGGCGGGCACCTATACCTTTGCCTATCTCGATCCCGGCAAGTACCGCCTCGTCTCGCAGTCGGAGAATGCAAATGGATTCGAGATGGAACTGGAAGCAGGTAAAACGTACTACCTGTTGCAGAATACGTTTCAGGGAGCTTTTAAGTGGGAGACCAGTCTGTCGCGGAATAGTCCAGAGTTAGTGACTTATTTGATGAGCGGAACTTATTTCTCTATTTGGGCGCGCAAATAGGAGAGTCCGTGTCCGTTTCGACCGAACAGCCAGCGGGAGGTCACATGGAACAGGGTTTGATTCGTATACCCAGCAGCTATGGGGTCGACGAAACGGTACAGAGGCTGACTGCGGCCTTCAACGGGAAAGGCCTCCAGGTGTTCGCCGTCATCGATCACAGCGGCGAGGCGGCGAAGGTTGGCCTGAAGATGCCGCCGACCAGAGTTTTGATCTTCGGGAGTCCGAAAGGTGGAACGCCGCTGATGGTGGCGGCTCCCAGCCTGGCGATCGACTTACCTTTGAAGGCTCTGGTCGCCGAGGATGCAGCGGGCAAGGTCTCCGTGATCTATAACAGCCCTGATTATTTGCAGGAGCGCCACGGTGTTCCGCCGGAGTTGATCAAGAATCTTGCCGGAGCCGGAGCGGTGATCGCCAAGGCTGTGGAATAATGCTGGCGGCGTCAGGAGGATCGGTGGCGGAAAATCCAAATCGTGCGCGCGACCACATGGCCAACGAGCGGACGTTCCTGGCCTGGGTGCGTACCGGAGCGGCGATTATTGTGTTCGGATTCGCCATCGGGCGCTTCTCCATCGCGATCCGCCAGTTGGCTGCGCTGCAGGGACATGGGATGCATAGCGCGGGCATCTCCGTGTGGATGGGTTCCGGCACGATTGTCGCCGGATTGCTCCTGGTCGTCGCCGGGCTGCTGCGCTATCGCAAGACAAGAACGCGGTTGGATGCGGGAACTTTCGAGCCGGCAGGATTTGGATTGGATCTGCTCACGATCCTGACAGTGCTGATTGGCTTGGCGCTGGCAGGATATTTAATCTACACCCAGAAGGTGCTGGGTTGAGTCCGAAGTGTGGCGCGGGCGCCCCCGCCCGCGAATGCCGGCAGCAGGAATGCCCAGCCTTCGAAAACCGCGAAACGTAGGGGAACCGACTTCCAACCAGGAGGAGTAAGTCTGGCGGGTGGCCCGGCCTTTCCAATCCGCTGACACCGACCACAAAAGTGGGTGCCCCGTCCTCGCGCTGTTGGCGAGGGCGGGTACGATGCTGCCGACAGCGTGAGATTTTGCTGAAACGATCCTAAGCCACTCGTTCGCCGAACGAAATTTCTCCCCAGCCCACGTTCACTCGCACCGGCCCGACTTCGTCAAGGAGATAGTGTCGATAACTGCTCCACCGCCATTGCTCGGGCGAGTCCACCAGTCGCCGTTTCACCGGATTGCGGTGCATGTATCTCAACTTTTCCATTCGCTTCTTCGTTGTCCAGACGTTGAAGTCGTAGAAACGAGCCTGCCAGAAAGCTCGATGGCCGGCTTCGTCCCCGAACAGAGTTCGTTGCCGCGGATCGCGCCGCTTTCTCTTCGGCAGCAACGCCCGCGCCGCGCGCTGCTTGAGCACTTGCATGACTGTGGAAGGGTTCCCCACCTCTGGCTCGGTCATCAGCAGATGAAGGTGCTCCGGCATCACGACATACCCGACCACGACGAACCGGTAGCGTTGGCGAGTCTGCTCAAGAATCGATAAGAGCGGTCCCGGGCTCGTGCACCATTCAGCAAAGGCAATCGTCGATAGCAAGAACAAGTGATAAAGTGCAGGTGATGCGCTCGGTAGGTTGCGATGCAAACCGCTGGGCATAACACCATGGTATCGGCGGCATCGTACCCGCCCTTGCAAAAAGCGCAAGGACGGGGCACCCACGGTTCCGAAGCGGGAAGGAAAACACCGAAAGGCTGGGCCACCCGCCCACCCGCCTTCCGTGATGGATATCGAAGAGGGCCGAGTTATGTCGCAAGAGGATTTCATCAGGGACGCCAAGGAGCGCTTTGGCATTGTGGGACCGCAGATTTCTGAGGAGGAAATAGAGGCTGTGTTCCCGGATGCGTTCCCAGGCAGAGAAGACTTGAAACAGTTCTATCTTCTCTACAACGGAGGAAGCCGGACTGAGCTTGGCGGTACGGTCTATTGTCGGAATCCCGAGCATCGAGTGGCGCGCGATCATCTGGAGAAGATCAGAGTCGAAGGTTTTTTCTCTATATCGCGCGATCCTCAGAAGCGGATGCTCGGCTTTCACTCTATGCTTGGTTGTCGTGCGACGCGATTGCGCACGTTCTCCGGTGTCCCAGAGATGAAGACTTGTCTGGAAGGGCACATGCCGATTGCCTTCGACCACAGCGGGAACTATCTCTGGATCAATTTGCAGAACGGTCATATTCAATTCCTCGACTGGGATGCATACCGGGAGGGGCCAGTCGAGATCGCAGCCTCGTTCCGGGAGTTTGTAACGAAGTTCTGGAACAGTTCCGCGGGTGCTGGCCCACCCGATTTCCCCCCTACTGATTAATAGATGAGGCTGCTCCACCCTCTGCGACTTTCACAGGGTGGGAGACGCAACTTTCAACCTCTTTAGGTTTCAGACTTTGAATTTAGCGCTCGCCGTGTAAAGGGTAAAGATAGAAAATCTTTACGATGCATGCGGCATCGATCCCCACCCGCTGAACCTCGCAGAGGGGGGCAGCCTCAGTTATAGGGAGATCGAGAAAATAAACACCTAACGGGGAGCCAGCCCGCCTTCCGGTAAATCACAATCCAGCCCTGTCCTCTCGGAATCCGCAAACGACCGGAGTATATTGTTAGCTCCAATGGCGAACGATCAAGAGAAAGAAGCGGCGGCGCGGGCTAGTTTGCAGTTTGTGCAAGACGGACAAGTGGTCGGCCTGGGAACAGGATCGACTGCCTCTTACTTCATCAAGTTGCTTGGCGAGCAAGTAAAGCAGGGGTTGCGCATCCGCGGGATCCCGACTTCCGATCGCTCGCGCGAGCTGGCCTTAAGCCTGGGGATTTCCCCTCATCACCCTCGACGATTGTCAGGAGATCGCCGTCACCGTTGATGGTGCGGACGAGGTTGATCCGCAACTGAGGCTTATCAAAGGTGGCGGCGGCGCGCTGTTGCGCGAGAAGATCGTCGCGTCGGCTACGAAAAAGATGGTGGTTGTGGCGGATGCGTCGAAGCAGGTCCAGCGGCTGGGAAGGTTTCCTCTGCCCGTCGAAGTGATTAAGTTCGCGCAAGCGCTGGTGGCGAAGCGAATCGCGGCAATGGGCGCGAAGGTAAGCATTCGCACGAATCCGGAGGGAAAGCCTTTCGTCACGGACGAGAACAATCACATCCTCGATTGCCGCTTTGGCGAGATTCGCGACGCGGACGCGTTGGCGCGGGAATTAAGTGGGATGCCGGGCGTGGTGGAGCACGGACTGTTTATCGGAATGGCGAGCGTGGTTCTGTTTGCACGGGGGACAGAGATTGTGAAGGTGGACCGATAAGGCGGGCGCCTTCGCCGGCATCCATGCCGGCGAGCGACGACCTCGCGCAGCGACCTCGCTCCGCCACAAGCACGAGGAGGAACCGACGTCAACTTCCAAGCCCCCAACCACAAATGCCCTGCTCATCGACTAGTTCCGGCCACGGTGCGACCTACATTCATGCCGGGAGCCCCTCATTTCGATCCCTTCTGAATTTCGTTGAGCCGATCCAGCGTCTTTTGTATGACGGCTTTCATATGGTCATCACCGGTGTTCGCCAGCGCTTGACGGTGGGGCGGTATCGCTTCGGTGGCGCTCAGGGTCCCCAGCGCCACGGCTGCTGTGGCCCGCAACATTTCATAGTCGTCGCCGAGTAAGGGAATCAAATGCTGGATCGCTGGGTCGCGGAGTGAGCCGATGTCCTTGGCCAACCTGGCGAGGTCGATCGCGGCCGACATTTCGCGCCTCGGGACATCGAATCCTTCAGGTTGTCGGCGAGCTGGTTGAAGCTCTTGAGCTCCGACGCGCCGACACCCCGCAACCGCCTCGTGGCTTCCTGTTGCACGGCCGCGGGCACGGGAATCGAATACACGTGATAGCTCTTGGAATGACCGAACTCGGTGCTTCGGATAGCATCGGCCAATGAATGAGACAGCTCGTCTTCATTGATGTTCTCCGTCCCGAGCATCACGTCGTCGAGAAGCAGATTGACGAGACTCGCGGGCACCCCGGCGACATCTGAATGCTGAGTCCAGACCGCCAGCTTGACGGTGATGTACAGGGCGCGGCCTCCGCGCTCGAGCTGCGCGATCCTGGGCGTTTCCGTCCTAACCAGCTGAGCAATACGTGCTTGGATCGACGGCTGTAGATTGGTCTGCAGTTCGTGCAGTCGCTTCTGGTAGTTCTCCTCCGCGTCCGGGAACATGTAGGGGCCGAAAATGACGCTGAGAAGATCGGCAACCGCATTCGCGGCCGCCGCGACGGAGTCCGGCGATAGTTCCCCGGCGCCCTCGACGTCCATCGGGTGCTCCGCGCGCGGCTGTCCTTTCAGCCTCGTGGTCGACGTCATCGGCTCCTCGGACGATGTGGATGCCGGCGGGGGCGCGTTCGAACCGGACGGCCGTCCAATGGTTAGCAGCGTTGAGTCGATGATGCGTGGGCGGATCATTTGAGCGTTCAGGACAAGAAGCGCGTCGTCGTCGACGTGAAGGCTCCAGCCACCTGCGCGCGGGTCGTAGAACACATAGACCTCGCCGTGGATCATGGTGGCGGCGTCGCCTCTACGGCGGGCAGGTGTGGCTGTGCCGCCGTCTCACGCACGTCTGGCTGGTCAGGGATAAAGCCGCGGGGAACCGCGGTCTCGACGATCGTGACATCCGGTCCGTACAGCTTCTTCGCCGCCTGCAGCGCGTCTGTTTTGCTGAATGAGAAGTACTTACCGCCACCGCTCGGCGCCCACTCAAAGTCGCCGTGGCGGATTAGGCCGTCGCGCTCGGCCGGGCCGATCGCGCGGTAAAGCAGCACACGTCCGCTGGCATCGGTTTGCATCTGCGGCCCCTCGGCTCCAGGCCCCCCGCGCGTCGGGGCTGACGGTCCGCTAGGCGGCGCATGTGAATTAGCGCCAGACGGGGAACCACCTCTCGTCACCGTGACGGGCGGGCCACGACGCGACGGTGGAGCATGCGAGTCGACGCGGGCCATCATTTCGTCGATCTTCTCGGCAATTGCGTTGCCGATGGGTCCGAGCGCCTCTGTTATCCTGCTGGCCAGTTTCGCGAGCGCCGCGGCCCTCCCTGCCTCGCCCGTGATGTGCGAAGTGGCCTCTGCGAGCAGTTCCACGACCTCGCTTGTCGAGGCCACATCGTGGGGTCCCACCCCGACGAGCGCGCGCATGGTCCACTCAATGAGTTGGGCGATCGTTGACTCGTCCGGCTCCAGCTGAGCCGAGAGCGGCTTGAGCGGCGGCGTAGGCGCCTGAGTCATGAGCTCGCCGCCGCTGACCCACGATGCGCCGTTGCGCGTTATGCCACTGGTCCCGCCGTCGGGTGATCGCACTGTCAGATCTCCGTCGTCCGCGGTGACGATGTAGCCGTCAGGGGTGGCGCCCTCCATCCCACCTCGAGCGGCGGGCGTGACGCGGACGTCGACGCCGGCGACGACGGTGCCGTCGGGGAGTGCCTTGAACGTCGACCCGGACGGGCTCGTGAAGGTGGCCGTCCCGTCGGGATCGCGTTGTTGAACGGCACCGTCTGTCTGCACCAGCCTGACTGTGCCATCTGGCGAGCCCGAGAGCGTCGATGGCTCCGGTCTCGGCTTGATGCCTTGTCGTGGGGTGGGCGGGCGCTCCCGGCGCTTTCCCTTCCCTGCGTCTTGTCGGGGCTTGACCGGCTGCGGCTCGACAGCGTCCGGCTTGCTGTCCGGCGCCGGCTTGCCGGGAGCTTCGGCGTGTGGGTTGTCGGCGTCAGGGTGAGCGTGAGCGGCTCGCGACTCATCCCGCTCGAGGATCGCGTCGGCGAGTGGGTCGGGCGCAGCGTCGCGTAACCACGACTGCGTCGCGTTATAGAGCGTGCCGGTCGAAGCGGCGGACCCTGACCTCTTCGAATCCTCGGTCAATTGCTGCGCCCGGCGGAGTGCGGCGCCCGAGTCGAAGGTTGCGGCGCCTTCAACCTTCGCGTCCGGAGCGCGAGGCGACGGGTGGTCGCGACTGGGCGAGGTCCTGGCCAGCGTCTCGTCGCCGGTCGAGGTCGGACCCGGCTCGGCCGGCGGCTGCATCCCGGCCGGCGCCGGCCC
>CAVRZL010000004.1:0-52726 GCA_963725565.1 uncultured Acidobacteriota bacterium | reverse complement strand
ACCAGCATGTCGTACTGATAGGGATTCATCACCAACTGCATGCAGGTGTTGTCGACGATGTGCTCGCCGTAGATGATTTCCGGATAATTCTTTGCCACATTTCGTGCGCATTTCAAGAACAGTCCGTCCGACATCTTCATGATGTTGGCTTTGTGAATGGCATGAATCTTCTTGCGCTGGTTCTTGCGGGCATATTCGAAGGCAAATTTCGCGATCCGTGTGCACGCCTTATCCGTCATGATCTTCAGGCTCTCAACCACACCGGGAACGACTTCGTGCTCCAGGCCGGAGTAGAGGCCTTCCGTATTTTCACGGACGATGATCAAATCCACATCGGGGTAGCGCGTCGGAATGTGCGGCAGGTTTCGAATCGGACGAAAGTTCGCATAAAGCTCGAACTTCTTACGTAGGGCGACGTTGATACTGGGAAATCCGCCGCCCACGGGCGTGGTTACCGGACCCTTCAGTCCGACATGGGTGCGCTCCAGGGATTCCGTTAATTCTTTGGGGATATACTCGCCCGATTTTTCATAGGCTTCCGCCCCAACTGCGAAAGTTTCCCATTCAAACTTGACTCCCGTCGCCTCCAGGATGCGCACGGTAGCTTTTGTAACTTCCGGACCAATCCCGTCGCCGGGAATAAGGGTTACTTTATGACTCATCTTCGATATGTCCCCGTAGGAGCTAGTCGCTTACGACTGACCACTGACCCCTGCTCCCTGACCACTGACTACTGATCCCTAAACCGTCTTAGCCTTCACCAGATCCTTCAACTCATTCATGAACTCTTTGACATCTTTGAAATCGAGGTAGACCGAGGCGAAGCGGACGTAAGCAACTTTGTCATAGCGCCGCAGCCGGTTCATGATGAGCTCGCCGAGTTCGCTGGTCTTACGCTCACGCTCGGCGGATTCGATCACAAACGACTCCGCTTCATTGACGATCTGTTCGAGTTTGCTGATCGGTACCGGGCGCTTCTCGCAGGCGCGGAGCAGTCCGTTGAGCACCTTCTGACGATCGAATTTCTCGCGGCGGCCGTCTTTCTTGACCACCATATAAGGAATTTCGTCGATGCGCTCGTACGTGGTAAAGCGCTTGCCGCACTTCAAGCACTCGCGCCGCCGCCGGATCGAATCGGCTTCCTTGCTCTCGCGCGAGTCGACGACCTTGTCGTTCTCAAATCCGCAAAAAGGACATTTCATGGCGCTTCTAAGCGATCCTCACCGGAGCCAGCGAACCGCGTGAATCCAGCCGGGACCCCAGGCAGGATAAGGAGAATCCGCTGTTCTGATGATATGGGAAATTGTAACAGTAGAAGGCGGAGTCGCGGACTAACGAGGCAACTCGGGCGCACAGACGTGCACCTGTTTGGTAGAGGCCGGTTGGCCAGCAATAAAACAGCGCCCGCACCCCCTGCGGTACGAGCGCCCGTTTTTCCCCATGCCAACCTGGTGACGGAAGGCGTGAAGCTTGCGATCCGAAAAGGCGTTTTCAGATTGAGCCCGCCTTTACTGCTGATCTGTCGAGAGTGTGCCGCACGGGCGCGTCCGAATTGTCAGCGCGATGTCTGCATTTTGTAAAAAACGCCGACGGTGTTAAACGGGGGTATCGCTGGTAACGATGACCTTGTTTTTCCCGCTGGTATGATGAAATTTCCCCCTTAACAACAGTGCGTGCGCTCATCCATCTCGGAATTTTCCTTGTTGCTCTGCCCTTGGCGGCGCAGAGCACGTGGGGAGAATTGCACCTCAAGGTCACCGACCCGCACGGCCTTGGTGGCAAGAGTTCTGTAGAACTAATCAGCGAGGCCAATCAGTATCACAATCAGTCCGTGACCGACGATCGGGGCGTACTGGTCGCGAAGCGGTTGCCCTTCGGGATGTACCGGATCGAAGTTCAGAGGCCCGGTTTCGCTCCAGCCAACGCGACCATCGAGGTCCGTTCCGCGGTCCCGATCGAGTATTCCATCAGGCTAACTGTGGCGACGGTCACCGAGTCGGTGACCGTACAGGCTTTGGAAACGCTGGTCGATCCCCATCGTTCAACTTCGGTGAATGAGATTGGGGCGGAGACCATCCAGGCCAGAACGACTTCATTGCCCGGACGCTCGCTGCAGGATCTGGTGAACTCTCAGCCTGGGTGGCTGTACGAAGGCAATGCCGTGCTGCATCCGCGCGGCACCGAATACCAGACACAGTTTGTGGTCGACGGCATTCCTCTGACGGACAATCGTTCGCCCGGCCTGGGACCGGAGATTGAAGCCGACGACGTGGATTCCATGAGCATCTACACCGCCGGGATTCCGGCGGAATTTGGACGGAAGATGGGCGGGGTAATCGAGGTCAACACGCTGAAAGATGCTCCGGCGGGTCTGCATGGCAATGTGGTTCTTTCTGGAGGCAGCTTCGACACGGCGGATGCTTTCGCGCAAGCGCAATATGCATGGAAAGGGAACACGCTGGGAGCGAGCGCATCCGGCAGCATGACCAGTCGCTACCTGAACCCGGTGGTCCCTCAGAACTTCACCAACCAAGGGACAACCGGCGACTTCGGCGTTCACTACGAGCGCGATGTGACGCCCCGTGACCGGGTGGGAATGATCGTCCGCCATTCGCTTTCGCGCTTTCAAATTCCGAATGAACAGCTTCAGCAGGAAGCCGGTCAACGCCAGGACGGGGACAATTTCGAAACCATGGGAATCGTTTCCTACCAGCATGTATTTTCGTCCAACATGCTGGGCGCAGTCCGGGGCATGGTGCGCGATACTTCCAATGACCTTACGTCAAATCCCGAGTCCACACCGGTCGTCGCATTTCTGCACAATCATTTCCGCGAGGGCTATTTCAACGGATCTCTCTCTGTGCATCACGGACGGCATGAGTTGAAGGTTGGGGTTGAGTCGGACAATACGTTTTTGCAGGAAAATTTCAGTGACGTCATCACCGATCCAAGCCGCTTCGATCCCAAAACTCCACCGAGCTTCACGTTTCCGGGCATACAGCCATCGGAAGGCCGACGTCCGGAGTTGGATCAGGCCGCCTACATCCAGGATTTGATTCACTTCGGCAACTGGACGTTCAGCGCGGGGCTGCGCTGGGATCACTATCAGCTGTTAGTCAACCAGAATGCATTTAGCCCGCGGCTTTCCGTCGCGCGCTTCGCTCCCTCGGCGGGACTCGTGCTGCACGCCTCGTATGACCGCGTGTTCCAGACGCCATCCGCAGAGAACATTCTGCTGTCGAGTTCGCCGCAAGTCGCCTCGCTGAACCCCAGCGTGCTCCGCTTGCCCGTGGAGCCTTCGCATGGAAACTACTTCGAGATCGGCGCGACGAAAGGTTTCTTCGGACAGTTCCGCGTCGATGCAAACTACTTCCGCCGCTACACCGACAACTATGCGGACGATGACCAACTCCTGAGCACGGCAGTTAGTTTTCCCATCGCCTTCCGCAAAGCCATTATCTACGGTGCGGAAGGGAAGATTGAGATGCCGAAATGGGGGCGCTTCTCAGGTTTCGCCAGCTATTCCTACACGGTCGGCAATGCCTGGTTTCCAGTCAGGGGCGGACTGTTCCTGGGAGACGATGCGATCAACGCCGGGACGCAGCTCACCGGACATTTTCCCGATTCACAAGACCAGCGCAATACTGTGCGCATGCGACTGCGCTACCAGGCGGCCGCGCGATTCTGGCTGGCGGGCGGAGCCGAGTACGGCAGTGGATTGCCCTTCGAATTTGCTGGAACGTACCAGCAGGCGCTCGCGCAATACGGGCAGGCAATGGTGGATCGCGTCAACTTTGATCGCGGCCGCGTGCGGCCGATGCTCGCGGTAAATGCCTCGGCGGGATTGGATCTTTACAAACGGGACAAGGCCTCGGTCAAACTGCAGGCAGACGTGCAGAATCTGAATAACCGTCTCAACGTTCTGGATTTCGGCGGGTTGTTCTCAGGAAATGCCATCGCCCCACCGCGCAGTTGGGCATTGCGCCTGCAAACAGCGTTCTAATAAGTGTTAGGGAATGTCATCCTGAGCGAAGCATGATCGTCGACAGACGATCATGCGCAGTCGAAGGATCCCTGTAGTCACGTCGCCTCAGACGACGAAGTATTTCGCTCCGGGATGATGCACCACAATCGCAGAGGTCGATTGTTCCGGATCGAGCAGGAACGCGGACGTAAGCCGAACCCCGACGTTTTCCTCCGGCTTCAGCAACGCAAACAGTTTCGTCTGATCCTCCAGATTCGGACACGCCGGGTATCCAAACGAATAGCGCGAGCCGCGATACTTCTGATGGAACAGATCGCGGATCTCCGGCGCATCGTCGCCCGCAATTCCCAATTCTTCGCGCATCTTCTTGTGATGGTATTCCGCAAGAGCCTCGGCAGTTTCCACGCTCAATCCGTGCAGATATAAGTATTTCGTATACTCTCCACCCTCAAACAACCGCTGCGTCTCGGCCGTGGCTTTTGGCCCAATCGTGACCAGCGAGAGCCCGATCACATCCATGGTGCCCGAAGCTTTCGGTGCAAAGAAATCGGCCACGCTAAGCCGCCGCCCCTCCTTCTGCCGAGGAAACGTAAACCTTAGTAATTCTCTTGTGGGGACAGCCGCCCCCGGCTGTCCGGCCGAGCGCAAGCTCGGCTGCTCCGGCGGTTCATAAACAATCACGTCATTCCCATCGCTCTGCGCCGGGAAGTATCCGTAGACGACGGCCGGCCCAAACAATCCCGACGCGGCGACCTCATCCTGCAGCTTCAAAAGGATCGGACGGAATCTCTCATCCACCAGCCGCACGTAGTCCGACTGCGATGCCGTCTTCAACTGCCACTGATTCTTAAACAGCGCGGTCTCGTTGATGTAGCGGAACAATTCGCGCAGATCGTAGTCCTTGCGCACGCGTACGCCCCAGAACGGCGGCACAGGAATATTGGGAGCATCGGTGACGACCGGGCTGCGCTCGGCAAAAACCGGGCCAGTTTCCTCATCGACAGCCGCGGCCTTGGCATATTCCTTGACCGTGCGTCCCTCGCGCAGGCGCACATCACGCGAGCCGTTCTCGGTGGTGAGGTCCTCCATGATGTGCAGGCCCGAGAAAGCGTCGTCCGCGTAAAAAACGGCATTCGCATATTCGCGGCGCAAATCATCTTCGACGTACTTACGGGTCAGCGCGGCGCCGCCGCAAATGACGGGGAATTCGAGCTTCTGCCGCTCCAGATCCTGGATGACATACTTCATCTCCAGCGTCGACTTCACCAGCAGTCCGCTGAGCCCGATGGCATGCGCTTCATGTTCCTGCGCCGCTTTGATGATCGAATCTCCAGGCTGCTTGATGCCCAGGTTGATGACTTTGAATCCGTTGTTCGACAAAATGATGTCGACCAGATTCTTGCCGATGTCGTGGACGTCACCCTTAACGGTCGCAAGCACGATCGTGCCTTTCTGCTGCGAGCCGGACTTCTTCTCCATCTTGGGCTCGAGATAAGCGACGGCTTGCTTCATGACTCCGGCCGAATCGAGCACAGAAGGCAGTTGCATCTTGCGGGCGCCAAACAGGTCGCCGACGGTCTTCATACCGTCGAGCAGGACGGTATTGATGAGCTCAAGGGGGGAATAGCTTGCGAGAGCATCATCAAGTAATACTTCAAGTGATTTCTTGGTCGCCCCTTCGCCGACGGATTTCTCGCCGTTGATGATGGCGAACTTCAACTTATCTTCCACCGACAATGAATCCACGTGCGCCGTTGTGGACGCCGCCGGCTTGCCCTTCATGCCGGCGAAGTGCCCCATGTAGACCTGCAACGGATCGCCCGCCGATGCGTCGCGATAGATCAACTTGCGCGCCAGATCGACTTCTTCTTGTGGAATCTTGTAGAGCGGATAAATCTTCGTGTAATTGACGATGGCCATGTCGAGGCCATGGTCGACCGCCTCGTGCATGAACACTGAATTGAGAACGCGTCGCGGATATGCGTCGAGACCGAATGAAATATTGCTCACGCCCAGGATCGTCTTGACCGAAGGCAGTTCTTTCTTGATGCGCTCCACCGCCTTGAGCGTTTCGATTCCAGCGCTGCGGTATTCTTCCTGGCCCGTCGAGATCGGCAGGGTCAAGGCGTCAAAGATCAGGTCCGTCGGATCGAGGCCGTATTTGTTGACCGCCAGATCGCAGATGCGATGTGCGATGGCGACCTTCTTATCAGTGGTGAGCGCCATGCCATCTTCATCGATGGTCAGCGCGATGACTGCCGCACCATAACGCTTGGCCATGGGCAGGACTTTGGACGTACGCTTCTCGCCATCCTCCAGATTGATCGAGTTGATGATGGCGCGGCCGGGAATGCGTTTCAGCGCCTCTTCGACAACATCCGCTTCGGTCGAATCGACCAGAATCGGTGCCGGAACGCGCGTCGCGATCCTCTCCAGAATCGAGGTGATGTATCCCTTCTCATCCTCGCCCACGATCGCGCAGCACAGGTCGAGCATGTGCGATCCTTCGTTCACCAGCTTTTTCGCCAGCGCAAGGATCTCGTCGTACTTCTTGCCCTGCACCATTTTGCGGAAATGCTCGACGCGCGTCGTCGTGTTCATTTCCTCGGCGACGATGAGCGGCTTCGGCTCCAGATCGAGCGGAACGCTGGTGTAGGCACTCGAGGCTGCGCCTTGGCGCTTCACATCGCGTTTGGCAGGTTCGACCCCGGAAACCGCGTCCACCACGGCTTTCAAGTGTTCAGGTGTGGTACCGCAACAGCCGCCGACGATACGAACTCCGTAGTCCTTGACGAAGTGCTTGTGATAGTCGGCCAGTTCCTCCGGCGAAAGCTTGTAGACGGCGTGCCCGCCCACGTTCTCGGGAAGCCCTGCATTGGGCAGGACCGATACTTCCTTGGTTGAATTCAGCCCCAGATATCGGACTGCATCGTTCATTTCCTTCGGTCCGGTAGCGCAGTTCAAACCGATGACGTCGACATCAAACGGCTCCAGTGCGGTCAGAGCCGCACCGATGTCCGTTCCCAATAGCATTAATCCCGTTTCCTGCAGCGTCACCTGTACACTCACAGGCAATCGCTTGCCCGCCTTGCGCATGGCTTCCAACACACCGATAGTGGCGATCTTCGCCTGCAATAAATCCTGCGCCGTCTCGATGAGTAGGATGTCAACGCCACCTTCGATCAGAGCCGAAGCCTGCTCTTCATAAGCCTCGACCATGGCATCGAAACCGATGTGCCCAAGAGAAGGCATCTTCGTCGTCGGCCCCATGGATCCTGCCACGAAGCGGGGCCGATCTTTGGTAGAGAATTGCTGCGCCACTTCCTTTGCCAGTTGCGCGCCTCTTGCGTTAATTTCACGCACCCGGTCGCCGAGATCGAACTCCTCCAAGAACGATCCTGGAGCCTTCGAATGTGTCGGTCTCCACGATGTCGCAACCCACGCGGAAAAAGTCCGCGTGAATGTCGCGAATAATGTCTGGCCGGCTCAGCACCAGCACTTCGTTGCAGTTCTCCCGATTCCAGTAATCGTCCAGAGTGGGATTCCGCTTGTGGATGTTGGTGCCCATCGCGCCGTCATAAATGACGACGCGCTCTTTCACGGTTTGAAAAAAATCTTTCATTCAAGCTTCTAGCTTCTAGCCGCTAGCTCCTAGCTCAGACTTTCGAGCCCAAGGTTAATCCGCGTTCATCCGCGTGATCCGCGGGAATGAAGTTGCCTTCACATGCACGAACGCCGGTCACGATGGACCGGCGTGAGGTTGAACTTGAAATGCGTTCTCGAAGCCTAGCTCCCGTGCACCATTTCTGCCGGAGCTCCCCCGTTCACGTCGGCCTGATTGAATACGATGTTAGCTCCCATGTGTGCTGGCCGGGGGGCCAGCATTTGCTCCTTGCGGTAAACCAGATTGGAAGCGTTAAACGTCGCCAGTTCGAATCCATGGCCGTGCGTGATGGCGTCCGTCGGGCAGGCCTCGACGCAATATCCGCAGAAAATGCAGCGGTTGTAATCGATGTTGTAGACCTTGGCGTAGCGCTCGGCGCCGCTGACACGGTTCTGCGCCGTATTCTCAGCCGCCTCGATGTAAATGCAATTCGAGGGACAGGCCGCCGCGCACAGGAAGCAGGCGACGCACTTTTCCAGGCCGTTTTCGTCGCGCTGCAGCACGTGGGCTCCGCGGAAACGGGCCTCAATACGAGCCCCGCGCAGGGGATCTTTGCCGTCGGGATAGTTCTCGACCGTCGTCGGCTGGAACATCTCCATAAAGGTGATGCTCATGCCCTTGGCGATGGCAGCAATGTTTTTCAGAACCGGCATGCCCATTCAGTATACCGAATTCATGGCGATACCGCCCATGCCACAGCGGACGAGAGTGTCACAAGTTATTCTGTAGAAGTGAGCGATCGCGGGACAGAAGGACGAAGGGTCAGCGCAGGCCTGTGCGCCGATTGCCGCTTCATGCGCCCGATCGAGTCAGACCGCGGTTCGATCTTCTACATGTGCCAACTCTCAGCAACGGATGCAAGATTCGCCAAATATCCAAGGTTGCCGGTCGTGCAATGCCCGGGTTACGAGCCGTCGGATCGAAGTCCGGATCAGAACCTGAGTAAAGCTGAGTAAAACAGGGTGCCCCATTTCTCGCCGAAGTTGCGAGAAGTGGGGAAGTCCGTCTATTCGTCACAAAGCCGTGATCGCTATCACGGCGGACGGAAGAAACTTGCGGCAAGATAGTCGGGAGTGGCATTTTCGCTTGTTGATGGTGTCATCCTGAGCGCAGGCGTTCTTCAGGCGGAGCGAAGGATCTCCGCAACGACGCTCTGTGCCACGAGAGATCCCTCGGTTCGCTGGTAAAGACGCGGGCTCTTCGGGATGACGCGCGTGATGTTCAGAGTTCAAACTGAGCCACGACCAGATAGTCGGCTGACTCGGCTGCGTAGCCCAAGGAGGATCGTCATGCTGAAAGTTCTCAGCGCGATAGCAATTGTCCTGTTCGTGGTTTGAATGGTCGCCGTGCTCCAGGCCTGGAGCAAGAGCGCAATGACAGATCGCCTGATCGGCGTCGCCTTCCTGACGGCGTTCGGCGCTGCCGCCTTCTGGGGCATGCGGACCTTATTTGGCCTATGGCGTTGACCAGCAGGGTAGAAACCGCGAGGAATCCCAACATGCTGAACGCGTTCGCTGGACAAGCGAAGCGACCCACTGCGAAACAACTGGCAGCCGTACTGGGAAAGAATCACGCTCTGTGGCAAAAGCTAATTCTCGATCTAAAGCATGACCTCAACCTTGATGGGGAGGAATGGAATAGCTATTCGACCAAGGCGGGCTGGTCCCTGCGTCTGCAAAAGAACAAGCGCAACATCGTCTATCTGTCGCCGGGTAAAGAATGCTTTCTAGCCTCGTTTGCTTTAGGCGACAAAGCAGTCGCCGCGGCGAAGAAGGGCGGGCTCCTAGTCCCTGTGCTGAAGATCATCGACGGAGCGAAACGTTACCCTGAGGGAACGGCGGTGCGGATTGATGTTAAGAAGCCCGAGGATCTGGATGCGGTGAAGACGCTGGCCAAGATTAAGGTCGAGAACTGACTCATCTCTCCTGGTGGTGATAGATCAATATCGATATTCTGCCGACCACGCTTACCTATCCGGACTGTTGTGGATGTAACATCTACGAGAATGCGATTGCGAATGTACCTATGGCGGTTGGTTGCCGGCCTCATCCTTATAGGCACCGTGGCGGAGATGACCCTCGGACTGTTGTTCCTAACGGGCATCAAGCGGACGATTTCCTTCGGTGTTCTACCGGCGATATATTGGATACCACCTGCGATAGACCGCCCGTCAAACTTTCTTTACTTCCTTGGCCATGTCAACTCCATTATTGCGTGGATAGCCCTACTGCTCACGGTTATCCTCAGTTTGGTACTAGCATATGGTTTGTGGAAGGAAAGGCTCTGGGCAAGCTGGATAGAAACGGTTCTACTGTTGTATCCAGGTGTTCTTCTTGTGAACCGCTGGTGGCGGTATTTTGCGGCCGATCGTGCGCATGGTCTGAACGACTTCTTCATGGTCGGTAATGGACCGGCTTTGCTGTGGGTGCTGATTATCCTGGCGCTGCTTTGGACCGATCAGTTGGTGCGTCTTTCAGGCAACTCTAAACGCAACACCTTTGATGCCAGTACGGGGCGCTGACTCAGTTATCGCGACCAACCTTTGCGCGCACAATGACGTGCCGCCCCATCACTCCAGCCCCATTTCCTTGCGCAGCGCTGCCCACTTGCCATCGACGAGAGCCTTCGTTTTGGCGTCCATCACAATCTCATCCGGCCACGGCCGGCTGAAGCCCTCGCTGGCCCATTTGCGCGTGGCGTCAATCCCCATCTTCGACCCGTAGTTGGGCAAGCGCGAGGCGTGGTCCAGCGAATCCACGGGGCCGAGCGTGAATTGGATATCGCGCTCCGGATCGATGTGGTTGAAGACTTTCAGCGTCACGTCGCCAAGATCCTGCACGTCCACATCTTCATCCACCACCACGATGCACTTGGTGAACATTGCCTGCCCCAGCGACCAGATGGCGTTCATCACTTTGCGCGCCTGCCCGGGATAGGACTTCCTGATCGAGACGATCATCAGGTTATGGAATACGCCTTCAACCGGAAGATTGACGTCCACGAGTTCCGGGATCGTGAGCTTCATCAGCGGCAGGAATATCCGCTCGACCGCCTTGCCCATATAGGCGTCTTCCTGCGGAGGCTTGCCAACAATCGTCGTCGCGTAAATCGGATCTTTGCGGTGCGTGATGCAGCTGACGTGAAATACGGGATACAAATCTTCCAGAGAATAGAAGCCGGTGTGATCGCCGAAAGGGCCTTCGCTGCGAAGTTCGTCGAGATGGACGTGGCCCTCGATGACGATTTCGCTGGAGGCCGGAACCTCCAGATCGACGGTCTCGCACTTGACCAGATCAACCGGTGCTCCGCGCAGGAAGCCGGCGATGAGGTATTCCTCGACCTCCGGGGGCGCCGGGACAATCGCGGAAAACGTGACGGCCGGATCCGTTCCGATCGCGACGGCGACTTCCATTTTTCCTGACGGTCGGTCGCCGTCGGCCAACACCGAACCGCCCGCCGATCTGGCCATAATGTCAACCGCTGCGCGCGCAAAATCCGCGCGCGCTGGACGGGCGAGGGCGCCCGTCCCCACATGGTCCGTGGCTCCCGAGGCTGCGGCGCGCAATGCATCCCGGTAATGCTCGGCAGCCACTTTCTGGCGCTGCCAGTGCATGCCCGTGGTGCGCTCGTCATAGACCTGCATGCGGTACATACCCAGATTGCGCTTGCCAGATTTTGGATCGCGTGTCGTTACGCACGGCAGAGTGATGAAGCGTCCCGCATCTTTCGGCCAGCATTGCAGGATGGGGAAGTCGAGCAGGGAAAACTTGTCGCGCTTGATCACCTCTTTGCACGGTCCGGTCGGAACTGTGCGCGGGAAAAACTTGCTGGCTTCGGTCAGCAGCGGCAGCATCTTCAGCTTGTCCAGAAATCCTTGCGGCGATTTCACGTCCATGAACATGCGGATGCGTGCCGCGATTTCGTCATACGAATTGACGCCCACCGCCAGCTTCATCCGCGCCTCAGAGCCGAACTGGTTGATCAGAAGCTGCGCGCCGGGATGCCCTTTGATGTTTTGAAAGAGAAGTGCGGGACCGCCTGCAACCCCTTGAGGGCCGCGACTCTTGGAGACGCGGTCAGTGATCTCGGCAATTTCCAGGATGGGGTCAGCTTCGGTCTGAATACGCTTCAGCTGTCCAGCGCGGTCAAGTGCAGCGATCCACTGGCGGAGGTCGTCGAAGGGCAAAGGATTCCTCTCTGTGACCGACGATTATAAGGGATTGGGACGCGAAAACTTCTTTGCCGCGGATTCACGCGGATAAACGCAGATTCCAAATCTCGAAAGATCGCCGTCATCCTGAGCGAAGCGAAGGCCCCATGCATTTCGCTCACAGCTCGTAGCTCACGGCTCACGGCTCATGCCGATCACCGGCCGCTGAACTCAGGATACAAACGCATCCGGCACTCGGGGCAGATTCCGTGGGTAAAATCCGCCTCCGTGTGCTGCCGTATATACATTTCCAGATTGTGCCACGCGCCCACTTTGTCGCGAATCTTCCGGCACGACGCGCAAATGGGCAACAAGCCGGTTAGACTCTTAACGCGCGCTAAGGCTTCCTGAAGCTGCTGGATCAGGCGTTCGCGCTCGTTCTCTGCGGCCTTGCGGTCGCTGATGTCGCGGATAATCAGACAAGTCCTCAGATTTCCCTGGGGATTCTCGAAAACCACCGATGATATTTCCACGGGAAAGAAAGTTCCATCCTTGCGTCGCGCTGCGAGTTCGCCGTGCGCCTTTCCAGTCCGTTTGCGTTCCGCAATCACTTCGGCAAGACGCGGATCGGACGAGTCGATAAGACCCTCTCGCCCTTCCAGCAGAATCTCTTCCCGGCTCCGACCCAGGATTCTGCACGCCGCGGGATTTGCATCCAGAATCCGTCCGTCGGGCGCCGTCAGCATGAACCCATCCAGGCTATTGTGAAAAAGCAACCCATACAGCGTTTCGCCGTGGGCAGGGTTATTCTGCGGAAACAATGTCTGACTTGTATCCATGAATGTTTGGTCTGATCAACAGGGCTGATGGCTCCCGAGTGCCATGAGACCGCTTAGAGTTGACGGAATTGTACGCAAGATCGTTTTTGCAGGCAACTATCGCAAGTGTCGAGGCGGATGGACTCACGCGGCGAGCTGAAGGACGGTTTGCTCCACCTGTTCCCAGGCGGTCGATCGCGGATCGATCAAGTCGAAGTGATCCGCTCCGGCAATCTCCACCAGGTGCACGTCTTCGCCAGGAGCAGGCGGGTGCTTCTGCTTGGCCGCCACATAGTCCCGGCTGAAGGCCGGTGGGACGATGTCATCTGCAGAACCGTGGATGAGCCACTGCCGTGCATGGGGCAGAGAAAGTTGCATGGGATCCGCTTCGTGATAATGGTCGGGTACTTCCGTGGGGGTGCCGCGCAGAAACTCGACCACGGCGTCGTTGCTCAAATGAAGCTGGAAAGCGCGTTGCAGGTCGACGACACCCGCCAGCGACACGACGCCCGTTACGTTCCGCTCGTGCGCCGCCAGGCAGAGCGCAAGCTGGGCACCGGCCGAGTGTCCCATCGCGACAACCCTGGCGGGATCGAGATGGTGTTCTGTAGCGTGCTGTACGAGAAACTGATAGGACGATCGGATGTCGGCAAACGTTCCGGGCCAGGCTCCGCCTTCATTGCCCACCCTGCGATATTCCAGATTGGCGGTCGCCATCCCGCTGGCTGTGAGTGCCGCACAAAGATGTCCGGCATGATCGAGGTTGTACTTGGAGCGCCAGAAGCCGCCGTGAATATTGATCACGAGCGGGTAGGTCCGGTTGGCTTGATTCTTGGCCGAAGGCAGACGCAAATCGAGAAACTGGTTGGGATCGGAGCCGTACGCGAGACGGGCATCCGCAGGCGGTGGCGGCAAGTTCAGAATGTCTTCCGACATCTTAGATTCTTTCCCGAATCGCTTTACTCGTACCGCAGCGCCTCGATGGGATCCAGATTGGCAGCACGCATTGCGGGAACCATTCCGCTGATGATCCCCACTACACCAAGGATGCTGGTGGCCACGAGCAGAATCATCGGAGAGACGATCAGGCGGATGTCCGCAGCCTCGGCGTGCTTTGCCAAGGCGCTGTAGAACGTAATGCGTCCAGCGAAGATCGACACCGCATACGACAACATAATTCCAAGTACTCCGCCCACAGCAGTGATAACCATGGCCTCCGCCAGGAACTGGAACAAAATGTCGTGGCGTCGGGCGCCCAGGGCCTTCTCTACCCCGATTTCGCGGGTTCGCTGCGTGACCGAAACCAGCATGATATTCATCAGTCCCACGCCACCGATGCCCAGGGTGACGGTGCCGATGAAAGCGAGCAGAACTTTCAAGGCCATGGTGATGATGCCGAACTGAGAAAGTTGCTTCTGGGCATCGAAAACAAAAATGGCGCGCTGGTCGTCGGGCTTGAAATTATGTGCGAGGGCTAACGTGTCGCGGATCACTTTATCCATTTTGGTGTGATCCAGTCCTGCCGAATCGAGCCAGATGCCATCCAGATAGTGGTTGTCCTTGATGACGTCGGCGGAGGTGTAGGGAATATAGATTACGCGATTGTTGTCGTTGTCGCCCTCCTGCATGCGTGGAGCGCCCACGCCGATGACTTCGAAGGAGACACCGTCGATGCGGATCGTTTCCCCGACCGCCGGCATGCCTGAAAACAGCTTGTCGCGCGCTTCTGAGGCGATTACCGCGTAAAGCCCGTGCTGCATGTTGTCAGCATCGTCCAGGAAACGGCCCTGCGCAATATCCAGATTCCAGATTTCCTGGATCGACGGGTCGAGGCCCATCACCGGCAAAGTAAACGAGCGGTTGTTGTTCTGGACGGTGGAGTCCTTCTGCAACATGCGGACCACGTGCTTGCAGAGAGGAAGATTATTGCGCAGCAGTTCAATATCGTCATTGGTGAAGCGCACTTGCACGCCCGCCTTGTTGCCTCCCGCCTGCTGCGAGGTGCGTCCGGGAAAAACGCCAACCGCAGTCGCGCCAAAGCTCTCGAATATCGTCTCGATGGCTTTTCCAAAGCCGTTGCCGTAAGAGAGCAACAAGACGACGGTCGCGATGCCCCACGCCATTCCGGCCATGGTAAGCACGGTGCGGCGCACGTCGTGGCGCATTGCCGAATATGCCTGCTTTAAAAGGTCGCGATGCATAATTACTCTTTGCGGAGCGCCTCGACGGGTTCCAGCAGGGCGGCCCGGCGAGCTGGATACAGCCCGGCCGCGACTCCTGCGACTCCCAGTGAAATCACCGCCAGCGCCGCGGTGGAGGCGACTAGCTTAGGCGGATCAAATCCGCCGCCCAGGTCCACTCCGGAAAGCAATGCCATCAATCCCGCCGCTCCGACGATGCCGATGCCGCCACTGAGCAGAGTCAGAAATGCGCCTTCAACGAAAAACTGAAACATGATGCTGCTGTTCGTCGCGCCCACCGCTTTGCGCAATCCGATCTCCCGCGTCCGGTCGGCGACCGCTACCAGCATGATATTGATAATTCCGATGGCGCCCAACGCCAGCGTGACCAACCCGACGCTCCCCAGGAACATGTTCATGGCGTCAAAAATCTTGCCGATCTGGTCGACCGTTTTGACCGTATCCCATTCGTCGAAAGAGTCCGGGTTCTTAGGGTCGAATCCATGATTTCGGGCGATGATCTTGTGCACTTCCTGCTGCGCGGCCACATGCAGGGCGCGCGATCGCGGCTGGTAGTTGATGAATGAAATGGTATCGGTCGAAATTCCAGCATTTAGAGGGCGGTAGTAGTCCTGCATGGCGTGAAAGGGAACGAAGCTGCGAAGGTTCATGTTCATGTTGTCGCCATGACCAACCTTCTGCAGGGTCCCAATCACAGTGAAGCGCACGCCGTTAAGAAGAATGGTGGCGCCTACTGCGGGACGCCCGGGAAAGAGCGTGCGCCGTACTTCATCGCCAATCACGATCACCGTTCGCTTCTGCGAGTCGTCCAGTTCGTTGATCCAGCGGCCCTCGTTGATGGGCAGGTAACGGATCTGATTGAAATTCGCCGGCACGCCAATGATCTGTCCGCTGGCCTGATAAAAGTCGCTGACCGCCCGGATGTCTCCGCGAGAAATTGCAGGCGCAGCGGCGGCCACGCTGGGACACTCGGTCAAAATGTCCTGGTAGTCCCGATACGTCAGGTAGTACTGGCGCAGCGCGGTGAAACTCCCCTGCATTACGGGCGCGCGCCCTGACCAGATGAACATTACATTTTCGCCGATGGAGTCGAACTGCTTGCGATTGCCGGAGCGAAATCCTTCGCCCAGACCCACCAGAAGCAGCAGGGAACCAACCCCCCATGCGATCCCGAACATGGTCAGGAACGAGCGCAACTTGTGCGCCCACAGGGTGCGGAGAGTCTGCCCGAAAATGTCGAAGATAAGACGCACGCGGCTCCTCTTAAGATTATACGGGCAAGTGAAGTTCAGCCCTCGGACCTCAGCCCACTTGTGGGCGAGTGGTCATGCTGGATAGAGTCGGAGCGTGGGCAGGGATGCTTCGACTGCGTGCTGAGGTTCGCTTCGCTCGCCTCACCACTCCGCTCAGCATGACAAAACGTTGAAGAGTTGCAAGCCTGCAGCACCGCAGCCAAAGCGTTGTCATGCTGAGCGTGGCGAGAGGTGAGCTCAAGCGAGGCTCTCGCGCAGTCGAAGCATCCCTACCATCATCCATTTCCCGTGAGCCGAGGGTTGCTTCACCACGTGAGGTATGACGTCCAGTTCGCATTTTCCGCAGAAATCCTTTCCGTATCATGCCGGACTTCGTTATTCTCTAGCGGGATGACAACTCTGGCCTTGACCGAACTGCTGGGCGCCACGGTGTATGACCCGTCGGGCGCGGCAGGGAGGGTGCGTGAGGTCACGCTCGCACCGCAAGAGGACCGCGCCCGCATCTCGTCCCTCATCGTCAAAACCAGGTCAGGCAATCGCGTTCTTCCGTTTACAGCCATCGCCGCCATCAATGGCGGAATTCGTGCCAACACCCTCGCCGGAGATTGGCCGGCTGCCACGGCTACCGAGGGACTTTTTCTTCTGGAGCGCGATCTGCTCGATCAGCAGGTCATTGATGTCAACGGGCGGAAAGTAGTGCGCGTGAACGACGTAGATCTCGAATTCGACGCCCATAAAGAGAAAGACTCAAGGCCGGCATTGCGCGTCCACTCGGTCGATGTCGGCGCGCGCGGCGCCGTTCGTCGTTTATTGCGCGGGGTCGCACCAAAAACGGCATTGCAGGTGTTGCTGGGAAGAATTCCTCCGCGCAGCATTCCCTGGGATTTTGTTGACGTCATCGAGACCGATCCCGCGCGTCGGGTGAAACTGAAGATTTCCCACGAAGGCCTGGCCAAGCTGCATCCGGCCGACATCGCCGATATCGTCGAGGAGCTGGCGCCCGACGAGCGCCAGGCCGTGTTCCAGACCCTGGATCAGGAAACCGCCGCCGAGGCTCTGGAAGAAGTCGAACCGCGGGTTCAGAAGGCCATCGTTGAGTCGCTCGACTCGGAAAGAGCGGCCGAGATCGTCGAGGAGATGGATCCCGATGCTGCTGCCGACTTGCTCGCCGATCTTTCCGAAGATCGTACCGAGCAGATTCTGGTTCAGATGGAACCGGAAGCGCAGCAGGACGTCGTTGAACTGCTCGAGCATCGAGAAGAGACCGCTGCTGGCCGAATGACCACCGAGTTTCTGGCGCTGCCCGTCAATGCGACGGTGCAGAATGCCATCGACTCCTTGCGGGAATTTGAAGGCGGGGTGGAAGTCGTCAGCACGATCTATCTAGTGGGTTCCAACGGAACGCTGGTCGGCGCGGTTCCCCTTGCCAGAATCGTCCTCGCGCCTCTGTCGTCTCCTATGCTCTCCCTCACCCAGGAACCGCTCGTGCTGGCCCATCAAGGGGTCGGTGAAAACGAAGTGGCGGAACTGTTTGACAAGTACAACCTGCAGACTCTGCCCGTCGTCGACGAGCACAACAAACTCACCGGTGTCATCACGTCAGACGATGTGATCAGCATGTTGCGCGCGAAGCTCTAGTCTCTTTCATTGTTCCAAATTTCTTCATCAACAACTCTGCTCCGGGATGGCTTCAGGATTATTCCCTTGACACTTTTCTCCAACGGAGGATAATCGTCGGAATCTCCCCCTACCTGGGCTCCTGTTTTCGTGAAAATCTGAAGGAGGCTTGACCAGAATGAAAGTTAAAAGACTGTTGTTGATGTGTGTCTGCTGCCTTGTACTTGCCGTTCCGGCAACTTGGGGACAAGCAGCGAATAGCCAGGCCGCACCTGGCGTACTGGGGTACTTGGACCCTCACACCGGAGCATTTCGCGCGCTCCCTACTCCCATAGAAGAAGATTCTTCCGTGGCTGCCGCTACAACATTCGGGGGAACCGTCACCCTTACTATCACAATCACCGTCAAAACCACCGCCCTGACCAACTTTACGTGCAGCGCTAGTGTCACGACGCTTGATGGTCTGACGCTCCCTACCGTCTTCTCCGAGACCAATACCGTCGCGGCCACCGGGACCGGCGCAACCAGGACATGCAAGCTTTCGATCCCGTATTCCTGGAGCCTGACCTCCCAAGCGACCGATACCATGCAAACCGGCTACACGGTCATTGGAACCACAGGCGCTTCCGGCTTGCCGCAGCGGACCAGCACCCGTACTCCGCTCGACACTCGCAAGGTCCCTGCCAGTGGCGCAATCACTGCCCTGACTGCGGCTGTTACCCAATAAAACCTGGTGGCGAAACAAAAGGCGAGCCAATGTTGGCTCGCCTTTTCCTCAGTACCCGTTATCTGTTCGAGCAGTTACTGCGGAGCATCACCTATGCTCAAATGGCGGACGGGATGCCAGGAGTTCGGTTTATAATTAAAAGATCGTGCCCAAGTACTCTATTGTCGTCCCTCTACACAACGAGCAAGAGAACGTCACCGACCTCTACGACCGGTTGAAAGCGGTCATGGAAGCTCATGGGGAAAGCTTCGAAATCGTTTTAGTGGACGATGGATCAAGCGACCACACGTTTGCCATGCTGCGCGAGATTGCGGCGGTGGACAGCCGTGTGACCGTGGTGAAACTGCGGCGCAACTTCGGCCAGACCGCGGGTCTTGCCGCCGGATTTGACCACGCTCGTGGCGAGTACATTATCGCCATGGATGGCGATCTGCAGCACGATCCCAACGACATTCCACTGTTCCTCGAAAAAATTGCAGCCGGATACGACATTGTCAGCGGATGGCGCAAGAACCGTGTCGACAATTTCTGGATGCGCCGCATTCCTTCGCGGATCGCGAACTGGATGATGGCTAAGATCAGCGGCGTCGACATTCACGACTTCGGCACCACCTTCAAGGCATATCGCCGCGACATCCTCGAACAAGTCCCGCTCTACGGCGAATTGCACCGCTTCATTCCGGCGCTCGCGTCCTGGCATGGCGCCACAATCTGCGAAGTGCCCATCCGCAACGTGAACCGCGAGCGCGGCGTTTCGCACTACGGCATCACCCGCACCTTTCGGGTCTTCTTTGACCTGCTGACGATTCGCTTTCTGCTGCGCTATCTCTCGCGCCCCCTGCACTTCTTCGGCGGTTTCGGCATGATGAGCATCTTTGCCGGCAGCGGCATCGTCCTCTGGCTGGGAATGGAAAAATTCGTACGCCACGTCCACATCGCGGCGTCGCATAGCCCACTCATGATGGCTGCCTTGGGTCTTTTGCTCGGCGGTCTGAATCTTCTTGCGATCGGCCTGCTTGGAGAGATGCAGGTCCGCCATTATCACGAACCCAGCCGCCGCGCTCCCTATTCCGTCGACCGCGTCCTCCGTTCGCAAAACGAAGAACACAGCGTCTCGGAATAATTTCCGTGGCATGATTTGATCGAATGATGCCGTCGTAGAGACGTAGCTTGCTACGTCTTTCTAGGCACGACTCCCGGTGATTACACTCACAAGCGACCCCTTTCCGGCCGGGGTATAATGTGCCGTTTGCCGCTCTGAGGAGTCTTCCCGCCATGGAGAGAGCCACCGCACACGAATTACAACTCGCCCGCCGCATGTCCCGGCTCGGCACCGAAACGGCCTTCGAAGTTCTGAACAAAGCCCGTGCCCTCGAGCGCCAAGGCAAAAGCATCATTCACCTCGAAATCGGTGAGCCCGATTTCGATACTCCTGCCAATGTTGTCGACGCCGGAGTTACCGCGCTGCGTAAGGGCTGGACCCACTATGGTCCCTCGGCGGGCTTGCCCGATCTGAGGCAGGCGCTCGCCGAATACGTCAGCCGTACGCGCGGCGTGAAGGTTACCAGCGACGAGGTCGTCGTCGTTCCCGGCGGCAAGCCCATCATCTTCTTCACCATCCTTTCGCTGATTGATCAGGGGGATGAGGTCATTTATCCCAATCCCGGATTCCCCATTTACGAGTCGATGATCAATTACGTCGGCGGGAAGGCCGTGCCCATTCAGCTGCGCGAAGAGCGCGATTTCTCGCTCGACGTGAACGAACTGGCTTCGCTGATCAATGACCACACGAAGCTCATCATCCTGAATTCTCCTCAGAATCCCACCGGTGGAGTACTCCAGCGCCGCGATATTGAGCAAATCGCGAAAGCTATCGGTGACCGCAACATCATGATCTTGTCCGACGAAATCTACAGCCGCCTGCTCTTCGACGGAGGCCAGCACTTCTCTATCATGTCGATTCCCGGAATGCAGGAACGCACGATCCTGCTCGACGGATTCTCGAAAACCTACGCCATGACCGGATGGCGCATGGGATACGGTGTGATGCGCCCCGATCTCGCCACCCACATGACACGCCTGATGACTAACTCGAATTCCTGCACCGCCAGCTTTACGCAGGTCGCCGGAATCGAAGCCATCAAGGGCGATCAGAGTTCGGTCGACCGCATGCGCGACGAATTCCAACGCCGCCGCGACATGTTCGTCGCGGGACTGAACCAGATCAAAGGCTTCTCCTGCCGCATGCCCAAAGGGGCGTTTTATGTGTTCCCCAACACGCAGCAGACAGGCTGGAAATCGAAGCCGCTCGCCGACGCTTTGCTGGAACAGGCTGGAGTAGCGGCGCTCTCGGGCACGTCCTTCGGAGAATTCGGCGAAGGCTACCTGCGCTTCAGCGTAGCCAACTCGTTGGAGAACCTCCAGCAGGCCCTGGACCGCATCGATCAGTGGACGAAGAAAAATCTGTAGCACAACAGCGTTAGCTGTTCGAAAATGAGCATTGCCCACAGGGGATAACCCTGTGTTCCCCTGTGCCCCCTGTGGTGAGTTCTGGGTTTTCCGATGCCAACAAAAAAGAAGAAACGAAGTTCGCCCAAGCCGAGCCGAATCCACGCCGCCGGCTACGGTTTCCCAAAAGGCACCAAGGGATTGCTGCCGTGGTCGTGGGCGGAGCAGCGCCTGAAAAAGTCCCACAACTACTGGATCACTACAGTGAAGCCCGACGGTTCGCCGCACACCATGGTGATCTGGGGCGTGTGGCAGGATGGGCGCTTCCTGTTTAGTACCGGGAGCAAATCCCGCAAGGCCCGCAACCTGGCCGATAACCCGAAATGCATCGTCTGTACCGAGCACGCCCACGAAGCTATCGTGGTCGAAGGCGTCGCCGAGATCGCCGACCTTGAAGCACGCCGGAAGCTCCTTCCCGCCTACGAACGAAAATACGAATTCGACATGTCGACGATGAAGGACGACATCCTGGCCATGAAAGAGCCGGTCTTCGCGATCCGCCCGAAAGTCGTATTCGGCCTCTGGGAAAAGCACTTCCAGAGCAAGTCCACCCGCTGGAAATTTGCGTAGTCAGTGTGGCGCGGACACTCCTGTCCGCGAAGGTTTAGGGCACAACAAATCCGGCAGGCTACATTCGCATTCTCGGCGACACACAGGCACCGAGAGCGGGGACGCTTGCGCGGACAAGAGTGTCCGCGCCGCACCTCGAATTCGGCTCACCCCCTAATGTGATCCCAATCACGGCCCGACGTTCCTCTCCCGGCTACCCTCCCTAAAGAACTTCGTCTGCGCTTGTCCCACTCCGGTAGGAAAGGGGAGCATATGGCCCTCGTCGATTCCATCAGCGGAGAAGTCCTCCGCAACTATTCCATCGAAGAATTGCAGGATGCTGCCAACCTCATGCGCGGCTATGACCTCGTAGCGCTTTGCGCGGCCGGATCCGGCCATGCCGGCGGCACGCTGTCGATCATGGACATTACCGCGGCGCTCTATCTCAGGCTCGCCGACCACGATCCCAAGAATCCTAACTGGCCCGACCGTGACCGCATCATCTGGTCCACCGGGCACAAGGCCCCCAGTCTCTATCTGGGACTGGCCTTTGCCGGATTCTGTCCGGTCGACGATGTAGTCACCCTGCGCAAGCTGAGTTCCCCCTTCCAGGGACATCCGCACTGGCTGAAACTGCCGGGCGTGGAGGTCTCTACCGGGTCTCTTGGCCAGGGACTGAGCATAGCGGTCGGTATGGCACTCGCGGCGCGCCTCGACAAGAAGCCGCACCATATCTTCTGCATCATGGGCGACGGCGAGCAGCAGGAAGGCCAGGTCTGGGAAGCGGCGATGGAGGCCGGGCACTACCGACTCGATAACGTAATTGCCATCATCGATTGCAATCGCCTGCAGATCGACGGCGCGGTGAAAGACGTCATGACGGTTGAACCTCTGGCCGCGAAGTACGCCAGTTTCGGATGGGATGTGCTGCGCATCGACGGCCACGACATGAACCAGATCGTGGATTCGTTGGAGCAGGCCAAAGCGGTTCGCGGCCGGCCTGTCGTGATTCTGGCTGACACCGTAAAGGGCAGAGGCGTCAGCTTCATGGAAGATCAGGCCGGGTGGCACGGCAAAGTTCCGAATTATGAGGAATTGACGAAAGGGTTGGAAGAGCTGGGATTGATCGACCGGATTCCCGTAGCCCATCTGCTCGACAAGGCCAAGCACTACCAGACAGAAGTCGATCAAAAGCTGGCGGCAAAGATGCCGAAGTTCACTCACGATTACTGGTGGAATGCCGGTGAGGCCATGAAGGTGAAGATGGAGCCAACCCGCAAGGGCTTCGGCCAATCCTTAGCCGCCAATGGCGACGATGAGCGCGTCGTTTGTCTCGGCCTCGATATCTCCGGATCAATCACGATCAGTGATTTCTACGCGGGTAAGCCGGAACGCAAGAAACGCTGGATCAGCATGGGTATCGCAGAACAGTCCGCGACCTCAGCCGCTGCCGGCCTGGCGCGGGAAGGGAAGTTACCCGTACTCGGAACCTATGCCACCTTCGCCGCGGCGCGCAATCTTGATCAGATCCGCACCTCGGTTTGCTATGGCAATTTCAACGTGTTGATTGCCGGGGCGCACGGAGGAGTCTCGGTAGGCCCCGATGGCGCGACTCATCAGGCATTGGAAGATGTCTTCGCCATGCAGGGCTTGCCCAATATGTCGGTGGTTGTCCCCTGCGACATCGTCGAGACCCGCAAGGCGACTGATTATTTGCTCCTGCAGCACAAGGGGCCCAAATATATCCGCTTCGCGCGCGAAGCGACCCCAATCGTCAGCGATGAGAGGACGCCCTTTGTCTTCGGGCAGGCCAACGTAATCCGCCTCCGCCACGAGTGCCCGCAGTTTCTGGAAGCCTTCGAGACTGTATTGGCGTCACAGTATCAGAACGAACAGGAGGACCTCAGCATTGTGGCCTGCGGTCCCATGGTGCCAGAGGCGATGCGCGCCGCTTACATCCTGAAGAAGGAGTTTGGCTACGAGGCTCGCGTCCTGAATCTGCACACCCTGAAGCCCATTGATGCAGAGGCCATCATTCGCGCGGCCCGCGAGACCGGCGTCGTGGTTACAGCCGAGGAGCACCAGATCGGGGCCTTGGCGTGGCGGGTGAGCGGTATCCTCACCGAAAGCCCCAAGCTTTACGGCCTGCCCGTCATTACCGGCGCGATTGGAGTGAAAGATCGCTTCGGAGACTCTGGCGCTCCCTGGGAGCTAATCAAGGAATTCGAAGTCAGCGCCGAGCATATTGCCCACAAAGCCTGTGAACTGATGGCGGTCAAAAAGCGCGGCGTCGAACGCGAAGACAGGGTGTGGCTGGCCGGCACGCGGTAGATCCTTTCCTGTTCCGTTGAAGGATTGCTCTGGAGTGAGCCGATTACCCTTGTCACAAGGATCTGGTTCCCTCCGTCACTCCAAGAGAAGTTGTCGGCAGATATAGCATGGTTCGCATCAGAGCCATGCCGGACGAGTCCCCCGGACATCGTTCTCCGGCTGATTCTGCATCTCATGAGCCAATTGACACTACGGCAGACCTGCTAAACAATTAATCATCCCTGCAATTGATACCTAGCTTCCTGAGGAGGAAGAGCGTATGGCCGATGAAGGCGAACACCTACACATGGAACCTCAGTCGAACGCCGGCAAATGGATTCTGCTGGTGGTCGCACTGCTGGTCGTCGCGGGTTTTGGATACGTCCAGTACATGACCCATACCGTTGTCGGAAACTTGAAGAAAGATCTCGCCGACAGCCAGGCGCAAGTCAAGGAACTGCAGAACCGCATGCAGACGGCCGAAGCCCAGGAGGAAACCCTGGCCAAGCAAGCCGGCATGACCAAGAAGGAATTGGCCCAGCGCGCGTCCCAGTTGCAGGCGGAGCAGAGAGCCGCCGCTGCCCGCCTGGAGCAGGAGCAGAAAGCGTCGATCACCGCCGTGTCTGGGGACATCGCCGGAGTCAAGACCGATGTCGGCGGAGTCAAGACAGACGTGGCTTCGACCAAGGCTGATCTGGAAGCGACCAAGGCTCGCCTGCAGAGCACCGTCGGAGATTTGGGAATGCAGAGCGGACTGATTGCGAATACCCGCTCCGATCTGGAAGCGCTGAAACACAAGGGTGACCGTAACTACTACGAATTCACCCTGCTCAAAGGCGCCAAGCCGCAGCCGGTTTCGACGGTGAGCCTGCAGCTCAAAAAGGCCGACGCCAAGCGCGGCAAGTTCACCTTGAACGTTACCTCCGACGACAAGACCATCGAGAAGAAAGATCGCAACGTCTCCGAGCCGATTCAGTTCTATTCGGGTCGCGATCACATGTTGTTCGAATTGGTCATCTGGACCGTCGACAAGAGCAAGGCCACGGGATATCTCAGCACTCCGAAAAGCGCCCCTGTGCCTGTAACGGCGGGTGGCACTTCAGGTAGCGGGAACTGAGCGGAATGCTTTTTCCTGGCGGGCACATTCTGTTGCAGATCGTGCTGCGCACGGGTGTGATTTATCTGCTGGTCCTGATCGGTGTGCGTTTAAGCGGCAAGCGTGAGGTCGGACAAATGACCCCGTTCGACCTCACGCTGCTGCTCCTGTTGTCGAACTCCGTACAGAATGCGATGACTGGGCCTGACACTTCGCTTATGGGCGGAGCCGTTGCAGCTGGCACCCTGCTGATTCTGAATTATCTGGTTGCGGAAGTCTCCGGCACGAACCGGCGCTTCCGGCGCCTGATTCAGGGCCAGCCCACGCTGCTTATTCACGATGGCAAGACGATCGAAACGCACATGGCGCGGGAACATGTCAGCGTGGACGAATTGCATCGCGCCCTGCGCGAACACGGGATCAATGCCTGTGATCAGGTGGCGCTGGCTGTGCTCGAAGTGGATGGCTCCATCAGCTGTTTGAAATATGACGAGATCCAGCAGGACGCGAGCACCCATCTGGTGCGCCGCCGCTTTATTCGAAAGAAAGAGTAGCCCGCAGGCGGTCCACCCGCCCGGAATTATCGCGCAACGCAGAATGCGAAGGAGAAGCAAGTCTGCATTTCTCTGCGACCTTGGCTGCTTTCCTTCGCGATCTTCGCGGTTAGAAGCCTTTGACCACAGAGGCCGGCTTATTCCACGGCCAGAAATTTCACACACACTGGCGAAGCCACGTCGAGTACTTGCCCGGTTGCCGTCAAGCGGCCGGTCTTCTGGTCGATGCGGAAGACGACGATGTTGTCTGACTTCTCATTCTCTGCGAACAGGAAATTTCCGGTTGGATCAATCTCGAAGCTGCGGGGCGTCTTGCCTTTCGTGAGGGCATGTTCCACCAGGGTTAGAGTGCCTTTTGCGGGATCGATGGCGAAGACGGCGATGCTGTCGTGGCCGCGATTGGAGGCGTAGACGAACTTGCCGGAAGGATGCATCTCGATTTCGGCATCGTCATTCTCTCCCGTGAAATCTTTGGGAAGCGCCGAGATCGTCTGCAACGGATGGAAAGTTCCTGTCTTGAGATCGCTGGAAAGGGCCGTCACGGACGAGTGCATCTCCGATACCACGTAGGCAAACTTTCCCGACGGATGCAGGGCAAAGTGGCGCGGACCGGTTCCGGGTTCGAGCTTGGTAAATGGCGGATCGTTCGGAGTGAGCGATCCCTTGGCGCTGTCGAATTTGTAAGCCAGTAATTCGTCGAGGCCCAGGTCGTCGACGAAGGCGTAGCGATTGTCGGGGGACAGATCGATCGAATGGGCGTGCGGACCCTCCTGCCGCTGCGGATCTTTGCCGTGACCGGTGTGCTGTACAAAGTCTGAGGCTTCGCCCAGTTTGCCATCGGCCATCACCGGGAAAGATGCGACGCTTCCTCCGGTATAGTTTGCGACCAGGACGTACTTTCCCGTTTTGTCGACGGTGATGTAGCAGGGATCGGCGCCTCGCGACGGCACTTCATTCAGAAACGTCAATTTGCCCGAGGCTCGGTCGATGGAAAACGCGCTCACGCCTCCGCTGTTCGGGCCCTTGTAGTTGTGGACTTCATTGACGGCGTATAGGAAGCGTCCGTTAGGATGTAGCGCCACGAAGGATGGATTCGTGGTTTCGGCAGCGAGTCCGAGGGGAGTGGCTTGTCCGGTGGCGGCGTCGAAGCGGTAGGCGTAGATGCCTTTGCTCTTGCTGCCGTCTTCGGTGTAGGTGCCGACGTAGAAGAGGTAGGTACCCTTGGCCGGGGCTGCGGAGGTGGAAAGTGTCGTTAGAAAGACGCAGGCCAGCAGCAGGGACGTGATGCGGAATGAATTCAGCAAATTATTCATGTGGTTAATAGAAACTCATTCGACGAATTCGTGCAAGCCGCATGCCGTCATTGTCGAGCTGCGCTCGACCGGACGGCCGAGGGCGGCTGCCCCCACGTGTTTCTGCTGGTTCGGCATCACTTGGTCATGGTGACCGGGACTGTGTAGTTATAGGGCCAGATGATAGCGCTGATGGATTTGCGCTGGTTGAAGGCGTCTAACGTGATGGGGAAGGCGACGATGATGGTGCGAGTGACGGTGTCGCCGACCTCGATGCGGACCTCCGGGGAGAGAGCGGGCTGCGCGCCGTTTTTCAGGGCAGGGAACGCCTGGAAGTAGCGATCGAAATCTACGGCGGAGACGGCGTCGGCCTTCGACTCGCCGGCGGCGGTTGTAACCGATGCTTCCAGGGCACGCACGTAGAGAGCTTTGTCGCTGGTGTTGTGCAGGGTGAAAGTCAGGGCGACCATGGTGGAGGTCTGGCCGGGGATTTCGACGGCCACGACATTGTCGAGCGAGCCGGAGGCTTGCGGCTTGGCACGCTTCAGGAACGATGCGATGAGCACCACGACCAGCACGGCGCCGACTGCGATGAGCACGATCTTGGCCGGCGGCAAATTCTTTTTCGCCGTGCCGTATTCTTCGCCGATATTGATTGTGGGCCCGGCGGGAACGGCAGGCGGCGCCGGCGGTTGCGAGGGAGGCGGGGGAACGGGAGTCTGATCAGGCATAAGTTTGTGCCGTACCAGCGACGATTCTACGCTTGCTCCTGTGCCCCATGCGACTCGCAAACTTACTACCCAGTGGACCGTCGCGGTGAAAGGCGTTGCCGGTTGATCACGCGGCGTTACGCCTCGCTGCGCTCGGGGGGCGGACGAAGACGTCCGCCCCTACACTCCTCGCTTCGGGATCTCGGTTACAACCTGCAGGTCGCGGTCGCCGCTTTTCCAAACCTCTTCCCGCACTGCTCTGGGCAGAATGACGCATCCGTGAGAGGCAGATCCGGGATGTTCCCTGGAATCTCCGTGCATCAGGAATCCGCTGCGGCCGTGCGTGTCGGTCTCTTGCGCAGGGTTGAGTTTCAGGACGTACGGACCGTGATCCTTGCTGTCGGCGGGAGGACCCGCGATCGTCCAATCTCCGCGGGGGATAGGCCCGGCGTTGGGGACATTTTCCATGTCGGGATTATTTTTGCCAGCACCCGTGCCGGAGTATCCGGTTGCCACGGACTCGCCGTTCTGCTGAAGCTCGCCTGTCTTTTGCGCGTAGGTCCAGGCGAAGGCATCGATATCAACTCCCGATCGCGGGATGGGTGCCATTGTGGGAGAAGGATTTGGAGCATCACATTTTTTCATTGCAATTCCGTAAAATCTTGATTCTTTGCGGGTTAGATGTGGGAAGATCGATTTGAGCCCGGCAAAATATTGATTCCAGGGAGGTTGCGGGTAAAATATTGCGGAATAAAGACTTACGGGAGCTTGCTTGAGCTTTCTCCCCAGAGGACCCGGTTGCGGAAATTGCGGGCATGCCAGCAGTTTGCGCGTTCGGATTTTGCTGAGTAAAGGTTGTTCGTCACAAGAAGTGGATTTCGGTCTGTGGAAAAAGCCAGGGTACCTTTCCGTCGAGGCAGATGTTTTCCAATGTTCCTTGACCTCGCGCCATCAGCCCATTTTTTCGGACTGTGAGATTCGTTGGCGGGATATACATTGTTGTTCACAGGCTTTCTGGACATTTCTGAACAGAGGGAGCAGTCATCATGTCAGGTTCAACTCAATCGCAAGGAAGCTTTCTTTCGCGTCGAGGCTTTTTTGGCTGGGCCAGCTCAATGGCCGCGGCACTGGGGATGGCGCCATTGGCTCTCTTTGGCAAAACCCTCTCGTCGCCGACGGCGTCGTCGCCAGCGGCATCCTCGGAGGGTGAGGATTACTATGCGAAGCTTGGGGTTCCGACGATTATCAACGCGGCTGGTACTTATACCACGCTGACGGCTGCCTGCATGCCTCCGGAGGTTTTGGCGGCGGTGCAGAAGGCTGCGCTGCATCCGGTGCGTTTGCACGACCTGCAGCAGAAGGCGGGGGAGTACGTCGCGCGTCGCCTCAAGTGTCAGGGAGCGGTCGTGACTTCGGGGGCATCGGGGGCCATCAGCCTGGCCACTGCCGCCTGCCTGCAGTATGCCAACAACATCAACGTGGTGGACATGCCGCAAGGGATCGACGGCAAAAAGAATCAAGTCATCGTGCAGCAGGCGCATCGTTATGAATATGACCGCGCCATGTATCTCTGCGGTGCGCGGGTGACCGAGGTGGTCACGCTCGACGACTACAAGCGGGCGTGCGAGACGGGCAACGCCGTGATGACCAATTTCTTCAACGCGGCGGAAGACGAGGATGGGATTGCCGGGAGCGCCCAGATTGGCCGGGAAGAGTGGCTGCGAGTAGCACACGAATACAAGATTCCGTGCCATCTCGATGCAGCAGCGGACATGCCTCCGATCGCGAATTTATGGAAGTACACCGGCATGGGTTTCGATCTCGTAGCGTTCTCGGGAGGCAAGGGAATGCGCGGTCCGCAGAACGCGGGACTGCTGCTAGGACGGAAGGTCCTGACCGATCTGGCGCACGCCAACAATAATCCCGGAGACGGAATTGGCCGCGGCATGAAGGTGGCGAAGGAACAGATTGTCGGCATGGTGGCGGCGGTCGACTGGGTTCTCTCGCATACGGAAGAGTCGATGCAGGGCGACTACCAGAAGCGGGTCGATTTAATCGCCGGTGCAGTGAAGGGCATTCCTTCGGTCAGGACGGAGACGGTGGTCCCCAGGATCGCGAACCATGTTCCTCATCTGCTCATACGTTTCGACCCGGCGGTCACGGGCGTCACCACTGACCAGATTGTCCATACGTTGCGCACTGGCACGCCCTCGATTGAACTGAATCCGAACACCGGGCAAATGCCCAACCAGGGCATTCCCGCGGATGCAAACACGCTGGTGGTTGGAGTCTGGATGCTGCAGCCTGGGGAAGATGCGATCGTGGGCGATCGAATTCGCGCGGCCCTCACGAAAAAAGGGTGATTGGTGATTCCGACGTTGGGTTGTGAGTGTAACGGAGATTTATCGACAGTAATCGTGTAATCTCCCGTTGCGAAGCACTGCGTGGCAGCGGTTTCTTTTATTAGGACACGGCGGATGGGCACATTAACGGTCAGACACCTCACTGTCGGCATCTTTTGTCTCGTAGTCGCAATTTCACCCGGTGACATCGGAGCGCAAGATCCGAAGAATCTGGAGAATGATCTTAGGCACGCCCTTGAGCACAAATTCCTTTCTTTGAAAACGCCTTACTTTGGGTCTAGGCTACACTTCGATTCCTCGGGCAATCTTGTCGGCAATGCAGTTGCAGGGCCATGGACTACGTGTGGGGTATTAAAAACTGAGGAACTGGTCGTAGGTTCGGACCACATAGAGATTGACGGTACGAGAGTTATTCTCGCACTTCGATCGAAAACGTCAGATAGACCAATAAAGGATTCTAGTTCTCTGTTTCTTTCTGATACGCGACTTGAGCCAATCGAGGCAGACGACAGAGTTCGTATCTTTGTGGACATATCATCTTCGGACGTTGTCGAGGTAACCAAGATTCTGTCACAGGTATTTCAAAGTCCCCAAATATCGGAGAGGATGGCCGGATATTGGAAGCCGAAGGCGGCCGACCCGAATCTTCTAAGCAATTCTCCGAACGCCATCGAGGGCGAACTAGAAGGAAATCGGCCTGTGTATCATCTAGGGAAGAAGATTGGGGCTGGGTGGGCCCTACCAAAACCAACCCACAAACCAGAGCCGAAGTTCACTGACGCCGCACGGCAAGAAAAGATACAAGGCGTCGCACTAGTCGGGGTTGTGGTGAATGAAAAAGGATTCCCCGAAATTTTGGAGATACTCAGCCATCTGACCGATAAGTTGGATATTCAGGCGATTAAAGCAGTGGCTGGATGGACGTTCAAGCCGGCGCTCAAAGACGGTCAACCTGTTGCGGTAGAAATTGCAGTGGAAGTTGATTTTCATCTCCACTGATGTGGTCGTCTGTTTTCATCTCAGTACCCAGTCACTTGATGTAACCAGGCCTATCACTCATATTCCCCGCTCTAGGAAAAAGGGAAGATGAGGATAATGGTGACAAGCGTTCTCCGCAACGAAGGATTGCGCTGTTATCTCGTGGTGGAGGGAGTGCCCTCAAGCGGTAGAACCACGGCGAAGGTTGTGCCTTGGCCGACGGTGCTGGTGACATCGATGCGGCCCTGGTGGTCTTCGACGATGCGGCGGGCGAGAGAGAGTCCCAGGCCGGTGCCGTCGCCTTTGGTGGTGTAGAACGGGCGGAAGATGTTGGGGAGATGGTCGGCTGGAATGCCGCGCCCGGTATCGGCTACTTCGATGACCGCGTTGGCGTCTCGCCGCTCAACCGTCACGGCAATCTTACCGTTCAAGTCGATCGCCTGCAGCGCATTCAACAGCAGGTTCAGCAGAACCTGGTGGATCTGATCGCTGTCGTGCTCGACTTCCGGAAGGGAAGGATCCTTGTGCAGCGTGATTTCCACTGATTTCGCCAGGCCCTGCTGGCGGCCCAGCATGACCACGTGTTCTACCGTGGTGTTCAGATCACTCTTGCGGACCTTGGGCGGATGAGGACGGGCGGTCTGCAATAGATCGGTGACAATGTGATTGATGCGCCCGATCTCCTGACGAACGTCTTTGACCACGGCGCGGGCCGGACTGGTGGAAGGCAGATCGCGGCCGATGATTTCGATGACTCCGGCAATTCCCGCCAGCGGGTTGCGGATTTCGTGGGCCAGGCCGGTGGCCAACTCTCCCAGAGTGGCAAAGTGCTCGGCGCGGGACATCTGCGTACGATGGAGGCGGTCGATCTCGACGCGGCTCTCGCGCAGTTGTTCCACCATGTGATTGAAGTTGCGTCCGAGGTCACCGATCTCGTCGTTGCGGTGAGCGAAACTCACGGACACGCTCAAATCTCCACCGCCCAGCTTGGCAATCTTTTGCTGCAGTTCGACCATCGGACGCTGCACCGTGTAGGTCAGCACTACAAGCAGCGCTCCGCAGATGGCGACCGCACCGGCACCCGCGACCAGCAGGACGATATGGCGTTCGGGATCGCGCCAGGAAAGCGTGGCCAGCAGAAACAGCAGCATGCCGCCCAGCAGCACGCAGGCGATAGGAACGAGAGCTTTGATTTCCCAGTTGATGCGAAACCAGGGCAGCTCAAGATCCGGTGCTTCCAACCCGCGCGGTTGCATACGCTCAACAGTCTGTGGCGCCTGATTGGAAGTGCTGAAGAAGCTCTTCCGAGCAACGGGAACGCCGATGGGCGCTTCCGGCGTCATGGACATTTCCCGTTTCCCGATCGCGTTTTTGGCAGTCTCAGGCATAAGCATGCAAACCAGGCAACAGGTACGTCACTCCAAAGAAGGTGAACATCACCACGGCAAATCCCAGGATGGCGAAGTAGGCGGCACGCCGGCCGCGCCAGCCGCGGGTAATGCGCATATGGAGATATCCGGCATAGACCAGCCAAGTAATCGCCGCCCACGTCTCTTTGGGGTCCCAATTCCAGTAGGAACCCCAGGCACGGTTAGCCCAGTAGGCGCCGGCGGCGATCATCAGGGTGAGCAGAGGGAAAGCGATGCAGATGGTTTTGTAAGTGATGCGATCGAGCGCATCCGCATCGGGAAGCAAGCGCTCCAGGTCTTGACGACGCCAGAGCAGCAGCAGATACAGCAAGTTGGCGAAGATCCCACCCACCAGTGCGGACAGGATGAAGGGGCTGGCAGCGAGGCTAGTGGCGTACAAACCCTCTGCATCGAGCGAGGGATAGCGACCGTCGCGAGCGCGCAGCAGGAAGAAAATCAGCGCCAGAGTTTGTAACAGGATGCTGATGAACACTGCGCGGTTTGCGATAACTAGAAACGTTTCATTGTTCTTCACGCGACCGAGGACATAGAGAACCAGTGGAGCAGCGACGGCGGCGAAAACGAGCATCATCAGCCAGCCGAGATCAGGAATCGTGACGAACAGCCGCACTCCGCGGGAGATAAAAACCTCGGTTCTATTTTCCGCATCCCAAGCCACAACATTGAGGCCGCCCCATCTTTCGAAGCGCATGAGGATGGCTGCGTAAATTCCTACGGTGAAGATGCTTGTGGCGACCAGGAAGGTCTCTGTCTTCACCTTGTCCTGGATCAGGAACATTGTGGCCAGTGCAAAACTCAAGGCGCAGGCGGCATAGGCGAGCATGGCCAGGGTCACGTGCACGTGCAGCCAAGTGGACTGCAGGGCGGGCACGAGTGGCCTGACTTCGCTGCGCAGAAGCTGCATCAAGATCACGCCGACGATAGCTACCGGCATGGTGACGGTACCGATGACCTTCACGCCGTAACGTTTCTCCGCGATCAGCGTGAGGGCGGCCAGAGTCCACACGAAGCTCAGCAGCATCTCGTAGATGCTGGCGAATGGGGGATGGCCAGCCTCATACCAGCGGTGCGCGACCGCTCCGGTATTGGCGATGAGGCCGGCCCAAGTCGATAACGAGGCAAACTTGATATAGGAATCGGTTCCGGTGACTCCGAAACCCAGATACAGCGCACCCGCGCCCGCGTAGAACACCAAGGCGGCGTAGAGCAAGTTGGCTTCGCTAAGAATGTTTCCGCTCTTTACTACATTCAAGAAAGCAACGAACAGCAGGAAAGCGATGCTTAACCCCACTAACACGACCATGGTTGTGCCAGTGGCCGGATGCTGTTCTACTTTTGCGGGCGCCATACTTGATTCCTTTCCTTTCGTAGCCGGACTCACCTTCCGGCGAGGGATGCAGCCGCGTTCTCTTTTGCGGCCACGAATTCTGGTTTCAACTCTTTATGAATCGCTTCCACCAACTTCTTGAAGGTTTGTTCAAACGCGTCGCGATTGCGGTTCGCCGAGCCGCCTACCCACAGCACAACGCTTCCGTCGGCGGAGTGAACGGGAACGACCCAGACGCGTACATGGATCACGTAGAACACAAAGGTGAGGCCGATCGCCATCAGCACCACGCCCGCCCATACCGCCCACTGCCCCGGTTCGTGCGAAACTTCCAGCCCGGTGAACACTCCGGTCTTCAGGTCTTTTGCCTCAAGTACATACGGCGACGACGCATTCTCGGCGATGCCTGGAATCTCGGGCAGCCAGTAATTGACGCTGGCCTTTTTCGAAGTCACGATCAAATGAACTGCAGGATTCACCACTTCATTGCTGCGGGCGTAGACGTGGCCGTCCTGAACTACAAAGTCGGGGATGAACTCCGCCAATTGCACGCTGGTATCGGCATCAAGAGCGACGGTCTGATTCATGGCCAGCGAGATCTCCCTTGCCTGGCCGACGCCGCTGGTCGGAGTGGCGTTGAGAATCAGTTGATCCAGTTTTCCGGTGCGTCCGTAGCTGGCCTGGTAGAAGCGCACTCCCTGGTAAACCAAGGGATCGTTGACCACGATTTCTTTGCGCGACGTCTCCTGCCCGTTGTCCACGATGGCCAGCTTCGACCAGTATTTCTTGGGAGTGCCGTCGGTGTAGGTCTCTTCGCCGGCAGCGTCGCAGCGAAGGGAGAAGGGCAGGGTTCGTGATACGCCATTCTTCAGTTCGACCTGGTTGCTGGCCGTGCCGGGATTCAGCATGACAAAGCCGCGCCACCCGTACAGAGCGTCTACGATGCCGCCCAGAAAAATCAGCAGCAGGCTGGCGTGCACGATGTAAACCGCCATTTCGGAGATGCGGTGGCGCTCGGAAAATAACGAGAAGCTGTCGGTGCGGACGATGCGCTCAGACTTGAGTCCTACGTGACGCAGGGCACGTTCGGCTGCTCCGAGTCCTCGTTCTTCGTCTTCCACGGGAATCTGCGCCTGTATCGGGAGAGCCCTGCGGAAGCCCTCGTCGGGACTCTTGTAAGGCCGCGCGAAATAACGCCAGGCGTTGGGGAAGCGCTGCACCGAGGCCGCGATGATGCTGAAGCTGACCAGAATCATCAGAGCGATAAACCAGCGCGCGTGAAAGACGTCGGTCAGGCCAGTGGCATCGAGGAAGCGAAGCATGGCGGGCGAGTAAGCGCGGGCCATGTCGTCCGCTTCGGTCATGGGACGTTGCAGGATGACCGTGCCTGCGGCGGAGAAGATGACGACCAGGATAATCAGGATCACGCCGGTCTTGATGGAACTGAGTGTCTGCCAGATTGTGCGGACCACGGAGCGAAGCGACTGGGCCATATCTTTCCTCTTCCATCACTCGGCAATGCACGTTCCGCACCAACTTCGCGATCTCAGTTCAATTCGTGTGGATTCAACACGTTGGGATGAGTGGGCGGTTCGTATGACAAGTCGGCAATGAGCCATAACACTCACGTGCAAAGTGGGTGGGCTGCGATTTCACCCACCGCCAAAGTCCGTGATTTCAATCACAAAAGTGGATTAGGGTCGTGCGTTATTTCCACCAGTTGCACTGCGGGAGAAAGCCCATTAAGGGAGTGCGTGGGGTCTGTGGAAATTTGCAACATCGGGAGTCGGGGGTTCGAAGTGCTTGTGAGGCATATAGTTACAGATTTTTACAGACCCGGTCGAACGCGGGTCGAATTAGGAGATGGTCGTGCAAAAGCTAAGGTGCATGGTCCCAGAGGTCCAAAATCGCGAGGCTTCAGTAACTGGGTGGAAACTTCGAACAGCCCTCCCCAAATGTGTATGGCTGCTCAGTTACGTCCTTGCGATTGCGGTCCTGCCGGCGGTGGCGAAAACTCACCCTGTTCCGCTCGACAAGAATGTCGATGCGGCGAAATGCCTCGAATGCCACGAAGATAAGACCAAAGGTAAGGCGGTTCACTCAGCGATTGCTACCGGATGCCTGAGTTGCCACGAAGTCCGGGTAAGTAACGATGTCACCCGCGTCAAGCTGACGACCACCACGACCCAGGCGCTCTGCCTCACTTGCCACGACGAGAAGAAGGTGCAGGCCGGGTCAAGACGATGCATCCTCCGGCCGTTCGCGACTGCGTGAAGTGCCACGATCCACACCAGTCGACAACCCGAACCAGTTGCTGAAGGCCGACCTCGGGCGGCAAGCAAAGACGAGAATCTCTGCCTCTCCTGCCACAACGCGGGCGTGAATGTTCCGAAGGACGGCAGCCGTCACGCCGCGCTCGACATGGGCTGCGACACCTGCCACGTGACCCACAAGACTGGCGACCGGAGGCAAGCATGCGAATTCGAGTTCATCTGACCAAAGCGACGTCCGGCGCTGTGCATCGACTGCCACGACGTGAAGGACGCGGCCCTGCAGAAGGCGCACCAGAACCAGCCCTTCGGCACCGCCAACTGCCTGCCGTGCCACGACCCGCACCAGTCGGCGACAGCCGAAGCTGATGCAGACGTTCCCGCACAGCCCTTCGAGAACAAGAGTGCGACACCTGCCACGCAGCCGGCGAAAGACGGCAAAGTCGTACTGACGCAAGACGGACGCCAAGGCGCTCTGCGTCACCTGCCACGCCGACAAGGCCGAGCAGATCGAGAACGCGAAAGTGCAGCATCCGGGAGCGCAGGGCGATTGCACCGACTGCCACAATCCGCATGCCGGCAAATCTCCGGGTTTCGTGCAACCGAATCCGGTGGCCGCTTGCCTGGCCTGCCATAGCGATCAGTCGGAACAGATGAAGAAGGCGCACCTGCACCAGCCGGCGTTTGAACCGGGATGCGCAACCTGTCACGAGCCGCATGGCGGCGACAATCCAAAGCTGCTGCGCGCAGCGGCAACGACCTCTGCCTGGAGTGTCACGGGCCGGACAACAATTTCAAGGCGTCGAAGGCCGGAGCATGGTCACGATCTTCAACGGCAAGGTGAAGCTGCCGAAAAACTATTCGCTGCAGACCATCACTCTGCCGATCAAGTACGGGGTTGGACATCCCACGGACGGGCACCCGGTACAGAACATCGATGGATCCGACGAATACCGCGAAGGTGCGAGCCGAGATCAACTGCCTGACCTGCCATCAGCCGCACGCGTCGGCGCAGCCGGGTCTGCTGGTGAAGGATCAGGCCAACAACATGGCGTTCTGTGACACCTGCCACAAGGACCGCACGATGCGGACCATTGCCCAGGAGTAAAGAAATGATTGGAGCAATCGACATTTCGCGCACTTCGATCGCAGGGTTCGCAATGCTGGCTGCTGCTGGCATTGCTGCTACGCCTCTCAGCGGCCGACCGAAGAAGAAGAAAAGAGCGCCAGGACAGACCAGCCGGCGACGAATTTCACAGATGCTCGACCTTTCGAAGATCGTGTGGCCACAGCCGCCCTCCATCGCGCGGGTGAAGTACATGACGTATTACTCCGGCGAAAAGCTCGACCTGGCAGCTCTGCCGGCAGCCAAGAAGAAAGCGAGCTGGATGGACCGCCTGGCGGGCGCACAGACCGAAAAGGAAAAACAAGAACTGCAGCCCACTTTTTCCTGATCCAGCCGTATGGCATGGCGGTCGACTCCAAGGGGCAGCTCTACGTGGCGGATGAGAAGGTCGGCGCCATCTTCGTCTTCAATACGGAGACCAAAGACGTGGAGATGATCAAGAACGGGGTGCAAGCGCAATTTCGGCAGGATCATCGGTCTCGCCATCGACGACGACGATCGCCTCTTCGTTGCCGACTCCCAAACTGAAGCGCGTTCTGGTCTTCAATCCGAAGCACGAAGTGATCGGGCAGATTGAGCAGGACGTGGCGAACCCGGCCGGGATGGCTGTCGACAACGAGAACCGGCTGCTCTACGTCGCCGATGTCGAACTGGATCAGGTGCTGGTGTACGACGCCGACACCCTGAAGCCGATCCGCAAGATCGGCACTACCGGCAAGAACCACGAACTCACAACGCCGGGTGATTTCGCTAAGCCAGTCGGCGTGGCCGTGGACTCCGACGGCAACCTCTACGTCGCCGACACGCTGAACAATCGCGTCGAGATCTTCGACGCCGACGGCCAGTTCATCAGCACCTTCGGCAAAGCGGAGACGGTCCGGGTTTCTTCGCGCGCCCCAAGGGCATTGCCATCGATGAGGACGACCACATTTGGGTCGCCGACGGAATGCAGGACCGCGTCCAGGTCTTCAACAAGGAAGGCCAATTGCTGACCTATCTGGGTGGGCACGGAAACCTGCCGGGACAATTCGCCGCGCTGTGCGGCATCACGATCGACAAGAACAATCGCGTATTCACGTCGGAGCAATATCCTGGCCGCGTGCAGCAATTCCGCTATGTAACCGAAGCAGAAGCAGCCGCCGAGAAAGCGCGTCGCGATGCGGAACTAGGCAAGCGGGCGCGCAACGGGCAAGGCGGACGATACGCAGGCGCCGAAACAGCGAGCCGCCGCCCGGTGCAAGGATTCTGCGCCGAAGTAAGGCGCGAATGGTTTTGGCTGTCCGCGGACGGCTAAATGGGGGAACGTAAGAACACCTCCGGTTCCCTGGTAACACGCAGTATCAGTAACAGCTGTTACATAACAGGAGGTCTTAACTCTTTTATGAAAAAAGTAATGCTAGTAGCTCTGGTAGCTCTCGTTGCTATGGGTCTCGCGATGGCACAAGTATATGCCCACGACCGACGTCCTGGGCGCCCACCAGAACCACGGACGTGGCTGCGCTGGTTGCCACCCGCCGCATAGCGGTGCGCGTGGATCCGGCTCCGCCACTACCACGAACCACGGTAACACTGCCCTCTGGGGTCAAGACGTGCAGATCCTCTACAACCAGAGTTCCAGTTCGGCGACACCCCGAGATACGGGATCGGCGTTCATACGAGACACTGCCCTCCAGCATGGCCGGTGGAATCGGCGATGCGGAAACCGGCGGCCTGCTGATGTGCCTGAGCTGCCATGACGGCAGCGTAACGCGACAACATGATGACGAACCAGTCGTACGAGCAGATGATCGGTGTGTTGCCGGCGTCTACGGCAGCGGAAGATCCCACCCTGCTCGGTGACGGACGAAGTACGGCGACCAAACGGCGCTGACTACAACAACGATCACCCGGTGGGCCGGAAGCAAAGCAACCATCGGTACCAGACAGCGGAGCTCTGGCCTGTTCTCGCCCAGCCTACCGGAACGGGGCAAACTGGACTTTGGGATCACCGCCGGCAGCGAGTATGAGACGTTCGTAACCAACTACGGATGGCCAGCACTCGCCCCAGGACGGTGGAGAACGCCCTACGGCATCCAGCCGGGCATACAGCGAGCATTCGTAGTTTGCACGACCTGCCACGATCAGCACCTGATGAACGTCTATACGTCGACTCCGGCGTCCGCGGGCATGGCACGCCGATCGCTGAGAACGCCGAAGAACACTCCGCACATTCTTCTTCGTGCGTGGTCCGTACAACGTAACCGCGAACACGGCGATTCGGGCGACGGCATGGCCGCGTCGACGACCCAGTTCTGCCGGCAATGCCACTTTGGCGAGTCGAACGAAGCCAACGGCGGCAGCATCGCGACCCAGTTCTAATCGGGTCTTCGCTTTGGAGGGGAGAGAAATCTTCTCCCCTGGTTCTTAAGATCGCACGGGGAGTGATGCCATGAAGGTTCCAGTATTAATCTGCAGCATGGTTCTGATGGCCCTGGCCGTGGGCTCAGCCCAGGTGGCATCCCACACTCCGACGGGTATCTCAGCGACACAGAACGTGCCCAGCGATAAGCCGGTCGCGCGGGTGAACAACGTCGTCCTAACGGAACGCGATTTGGTGCGGGAGATGTACGTGATCTTCCCCTACGCGCGCCAGCATAACGGATTTCCCAAGGGACAAGAGGCGGACATCCGCAAGGGCGCCTTGGACATGATTGTCTTTGAAGAACTGGTCTACCAGGAAGCGCAGCGCCGCAAGATTCCGGTGACCAGCGAGAAAGTCTCCTCGGGACTGAAAGCCTATAAGGCGCAGTTTTCGGGAGCCGACCAATATCAGGCATATCTGAAAGAGGAGTGCCAGGGCTCAGAGAAGGTTTTGCGCGAGCGGGTAAGACGTTCGCTCATGATCGATTGGATGCTGCACAACGAAATCGAGACCAAGTCGGTGGTGACCTCGGCGGAGGTCCGAGCTTACTACAGCAAGAATCCCAAAAAGTTTGCGCGCCAGGAAACCTTCGCGATTCAGACGATTTCGATCTTGCCCCGGCCCAAAGAACTTCCCATTTCTACGAAAAAAAGAGCTGAGGATGCCGCCCGAGCGGCCAGCGCCACAAAGACCTTCGAAGATTTCGGCTTGCTGGCCGAGAAGGTTTCGGACGATGACTATCGAGTCAACATGGGCGAACACAAGTCTGTGAGCGCCAGCGAAGTGCCGCCGGCGGTGTTAACGAAACTGCGAAGCATGAAGGCGGGGCAGGTGAGCGGCTCGATCCAGGTGGATCAGGCTTACACGATCATCCGCTTGAATGCTCACAATCCCGCCGGGCCGCAGCCTTACGCTGAAGTGAAGGCGAAGCTTAGCAAAGACCTGTCGGCTTCGAAGAAGGAACAGTTGCGCGCCAGCCTCAATAAGAAACTGGCGAGCACGGCGGACGTTCAGTTCGTACGTTGAAAGGGTAGTGTGAGCTGTCTCAGCCGAAAATCGGGGTTCCTGGCGAGCGTGCTGCTACTGCTGGTGCTTGCGGGCGCGGCTGAAGCTCAGCTCCAGATCGGGTCGGAAACGCAGATTAAGGGTGGGATGAGCGTCTCGGCTGGCTATCAGTCGACGTACGGAGATGAAATCCAGTCCACGCACGGCCTCAATTACGGATTTTCCGGAGACTTCAACGGCTATTATTACAACCCCAAATTCATTTCGTTTTATGCCAAGCCGTATTACAACCAGTCGCGCGGGAATTCCAGTTACCAGACGATTTTCGATACCAGCGGCGTGAACGCCGGAGCCGAGATATTCAGCGGCTCGCATTTTCCGGGATCCGTCAGCTTTTCTGACAGCCATAACAGCCTGGGCTCTTTTGGAAGCGTCCCGGGTGCTTCGAATTTGACGACCAACGGAGATGGCAAGGGCTATGGCATCTCCTGGAGCGAACTTCTTCCGGGATTGCCGACGCTCACGGTCAGCTACTCCCAGGGTCACAGTAACGGCGTCGTTCTGGGGACACCGCAGGAAAGCAGCAGCGCGAACCGCAACCTCAACATAAGGTCCAACTACACGATCGCAGGCTTTCAGTTGGTCGGCAGCTACAATCGCGGGCATCTTGAATCGGACACGCCTGGTTTCCTGGTGGGGCAATCGAAGCTGACCTCTAAAGGAGATCATGATTCCCTGGGTCTGCAGGCGACACACCGTCTCCCGTTGAACGGAAGCTTCTATTCCAGTGCTTACCGGCAACACTGGAACAATACCTACAACGGTATTTCGGACGGGCGCAGCACGTCGGACAGCGTGAATGCGGGCATGAACATGATGGTGAAGAAGCTGAATGTATTCGCCAACGGAACCTACACCGACAATCTGGCGCCGTCTGTCCTGCCGTTCGGGAATACAACGGAGATTGGCCCCACGGTTAATCTTGGTTCAAATTCTTACGGGTTCACGATTTCCGGCGGAGCTATGTATCCCATCTTTAAATATCTATTCGCCTCCGCCAACACTACACACGTGGAGCAGTTTTTCCTGGGCGAGAAACGGCAATCGACATACTTCAGTGGAACTTTGTCCGGGGCTTACCAGAAGCCTTTATTCGGGATGCTCTACTGGTCAGTTTCAGGGATTGATAATTCGAACCAGGAAGGCAATACGGGGATGGGGTTCACAAGTTCTGTGAACCTTAGTCGCCGAATCAAGGCTTGGGAAATACTGACTGGTTTCGATTATCAACAGAACGTACAAACCCAATTCATCGGATACACGGAATCTTCTTATCGCTGGCGGGCGCAAGTGGCACGAAAGGTCGCCGGGCACCTCCAGTGGAACGCCTCCGCGACTGGAATGCAAAGCGTCTTCGCGCAGCAAGACGGGGACGGCTACAATTCCCAGACGTTCTCAACCGGCATTGGGAGTTCCACCTGGTCGGTGAGCGGAAACTATTCGCAGTCCTCGGGAACGTCTGTACTCACGACTAACGGAATTGTGCCGGTGCCACCGGGGCCCGGAATACCGTCGAACGCACTGATCCTGTTCGATGCCAAGAGCTATGGAGGCACGGGCACGTGGACCCCGCGCCGCCGCCTGCTTGTCCTCAGCAGCTATACACGAGTACAAAGTAATACGACGAATCCCGGGGCAAGTTCGATCAACGATACGTCGTGGTTCTACTCACAACTTCAGTACCAGTTCCGGCGCCTGGGGCTGTATTCTGGATTCTCGCGATTCTCCCAGGGCGTAAGCGTTTCGGGGCTTCCACCGGCCAAGGCGAATTCGTATTTCATCGGCGTAAATCGATGGTTCAACGTTTTTTAACTCGCGAGCGCAGATCGGTGGGGCGCACCGCGGGAGAGCTGGCGTGCATCGTATGCCTGCTGGGTAGCCTTGCCATCGGGGCTAGCAAATCCGACAAGAACAAGAACAAGGTTGGCGAGGCGGGGCCTCCGGACATCCTGATGGATGGCGGACGCAAGCTTTCTTTCGAGCGCACATTTGAATCTGCGCGCGACGTGCAGACCAAGCGCGGTTTCTGGAAGAAAGTGGTCGATGTGATTGCGGGCGCGCCGGAATACAAGACCTTGGTACGGCCCTACGACATTGCCATCGATTCGAAGGGCCGACTGATTGTCACCGATCCGGGAGCGTTCGGCGTTCACATATTCGATTTCGAGCAGGGCAAGTATAAGTTTCTGGAACGCAAGGATGCGGGCAAAGAACCCATGCGCGCCCCTCAGGGCGTTGCCGTGGACGCCAAAGACAATATCTACGTATCCGATTCCGAGGCGGGCAAGATTTTTGTCTTCGATTCCGGAGGCCATTTCCGCCGGGCTCTCGGCAGCCTGAAGGGTGGAGAAGGGTATTTCAAGCGGCCTACAGGCCTCGCCATCGATTCGGACGCGCAGCGGATCTACATTACTGACACGCTGCGTAATGAGGTTTTCGTCACCGACATGGACGGCAGCGTGCTTGAGAAGTTCGGGCACAATGGGGCGGCAGAGGGTGAGTTTAACTATCCCACCGAGTTGCTGCTCGAGGGGAAGAATCTCGCGGTGGTCGATGCCATGAATTTTCGCGTGCAAGTCATGGATCGGTCGGGCGCATTCGAATATGCCATTGGGAAAATCGGAGACAACACCGGAGGGATGTACCGGCCAAAGGGAATCGCGGTCGATTCCGAGGGGCACCTGTATGTCGTCGACGGGTGGTCGGGCATGGTGCAGGTTTTCAATAATCAGGGGCAATTGCTGTACTACTTCGGCGGCAGGGGAACGACACTCGGGCACTTCCAACTTCCCGCTGGACTCGCCATTGATCACAAAGACCAGATCTTTGTGGTCGACAGCTTCAACCGGCGCGTCCAGATCTTCCAATATCACGCGATCGGAAAATGGGGCCAGGGAGGCATGCAATGAGATCGAAATCGATCTTTGGGGTCCTCCTTTTGCTCGCCTGCTCAACTGCCGTGAACGCACAACTCACAGGCGACGTTCTGGGGATGCACGATCTCTCTCCGGGCGGGAAGTCGCCGGTGCAGACTCCGGGTGCGCTGGGTTGCACGTTCTGTCACGCACCGCACAGTGGGCTGGGTATCGCTCCCTTGTGGAATCAGACTCTGTCGCAGCAGTCCTACACGCCGTATCAGAGTTCCACGTATCACCAGACCGGAGAAACCAAGCCTGCCGTCAGCGAGCCCAGCACCTTGTGTTTGAGTTGCCATGACGGCACGGTTGCAATCGGGCAATCGGGGGCTTACGGCAAGATGACCACCGTGGGTTCCATGTACGCGCAGGACGTGTTGGGGACGAATCTGCAGAGTTCGCATCCGTTCAGCATGACAGTTCCAATTAAGGATTCCCCAAATCTAGTGAGCAGCCTGGTGGCAAATGGGACGACCGCGGACTTGACCGGTGCGGTCAAGCTGATCAACGGCAATGTGGAATGCAACAGTTGCCACAATCCGCATGTGCAGACCATCGACCGGATCTCGCAGAATTTTCTGGTACTCGACAGCCAGATGGGGAAGTTGTGCCTGGCCTGCCACGATCCCAACCGCTCGATCACTGGGCAGGTGAACGCGCTGGCGGGATGGAGCCAAGGCATTCATTCCAGGGCTGCCAACAAGCCTTCCAGCGATGCGCACGTCGGGACTTATGACAGCGTGGCGAAGAACGCATGCATCTCCTGCCACATGCCGCACAATGCCCAAGGCACGTCGCGTCTGCTGCGTCCCGCAAACCCGGCGGCGCCGACGCTGGATGCCACGACGCAGGATTGCATTACTTGTCACAGCGGGGGTTCGTTGCTGACGCCGTCCGCTCCCGACATCTCTTCGGAATTGGCGAAGACTTCGCATCCGTTGCCCGCCGGGACGCCAACAAGCGTGCACGACCCCATCGAGAGCGGAGTGCTCAACAACAACCGTCACGCCACTTGCACCGATTGTCACAATGCACACGCGGACAACCAGGTCACTACGTTCGGCCTGCCTCCAGTGATTCGTCCTTCAGAAACCAACGTAGTGGGAGTCAGCGCGACCGACGGAATGACGGTGCTGAACCCGGCCGTCAATCAGTATGAGAACTGCCTGCGTTGCCACGGCACCAGCAGCGGCAAGCAGATTTTGCCTAAATTCGGATATTTCCCGATCCGCTCGGTGGCGGGAGGAGATCCTCTGAATGTGATCCCCGAATTCAGTGCGACTGCAACCTCAAGCCACCCTGTAACGCACGACAGTTCGAGCGGACTGCCGCAGCCCAGCCTGTTGACGAATATGGTCAATATCGACCGCACCGGCCAAAGCCGCGTGATGGGCGTCCGAATCTTCTGCACGGATTGCCACAACAGCGACGATAACCGCGAGTTCGGGCGCACTGGGCCGAACGGTCCGCATGGGTCGATCTATTCGCACATCCTGGAGAGGCAGTATCAGTACAACCAGATCGCGGTGGGAGCGGCGCCGGGAACGGCCATCATTAACTTGTTTGCCCCTCCCGATCTCGGTCCCACCGGCCCATACGCGATGTGCGCGAAATGCCACGATCTGAACAACATCTTGTCGAATGCGAGTTTCACGAAGCACTCGTCGCACATCAATTTCGGGATTTCGTGCTCAACCTGCCACACCGCGCATGGTACGGGAGCAAGCACGGCCAATGTTACAGGCGAGCGGTTGGTCAACTTCGATTTGGGAGTCGTCGGCCCCAACGGAGCCTCACCGGTGACTTATAACCGCAGCACGAACACTTGCACGTTGACCTGCCACACGTACAAGCACAATTCCGACGGGACGGTAACGCAGTAGTATGACCGTCACCGCTGCTCGATCCACGACTGCCAGAAGCGAGAAAACGCCCAAGCGCTACCGCCTGGGACTGGTGATTGCCAGCGCGGTGGTTGTACCCGTCCTAGTGGTGGTTTTGGTGGAAGCCGGACTGAGAATTGGGAATGTCGGATTTCGCACCGATCTGTTAGTGCCGTGTACGATTCACGGGCAGGCCGCCTCGTGTTACAACCTGTTTTTCCCCGCGCCATTCTTCCCGCCGGGAATGATCAAGTCACCGCAGGTCTACGCCATCCCAGTGCAGAAGCCGTCGAATACATTCCGAATTTTTGTCTTGGGTGAGTCTGCGGCGATGGGAGATCCCGATCCGGCATACGGATTCAGCCGATATCTCGAGGTGATGCTCCGCGAACGCTATCCCGCGATGAATTTCGAGGTCGTGAATACGGGGAGTGTCGCTATCAATTCTCACGTCCTGCTGCCGATTGCGCGGGAACTGGCGGACCAGAAGCCTGACGTGTTCATTCTCTACTCCGGCAATAATGAGGTCGTCGGGCCCTATGGTCCGGGAACAGCGCTGACTTCCTCGGGACGTCTCAGCTTGCCGCTGATTCGCGCGAGTATCTATGCGCGGTCCACTCGGCTCGGCCAGCTTCTGACCAGCGTTGGAACGCAGAAGCGCGAATGGCGCGGCATGGAGATGTTTCTCGACAAGCAGGTGCGCGCCAGTGCTCCACTGATGAACGGCGTCTATGCGAATTTTGAGAACAATCTGCGCGACACCATCGCGGTCGCTCGAAAGTCGGGCGCCAAGGTGATCGTGTCGACCGTGGCGACAAATCTGCAGGACTGCGCTCCGTTCGGGTCACTACACAAAGAGAATTTGTCACCCGATGCGCTGCGCTCCTGGTCAGCTTTGTTCGAGCACGGATCGGAGTTGGAACAGCAGGGCTTGTACGCTGAGGCGCTCAAGGCCTATCAGGGAGCGGCGAACATCGATGGTGAATATGCCGAGGTAGAGTTCCGGATTGCCCACTGCCTAGGAAAATTGTGGAATCACAACGAAGCGAAAGAACACTTCACGCGCGCCAGAGATCTCGACACTCTGCGCTTCCGCGCGGACAGCAGGATCAATGAGATTAATCGCTCGACCGCGGCCTCTTCCGGTGCGGAACTGTTGGACGCGGAGGCGATCCTTAGCCAACAGAGTGCCGATGGGATCATTGGAAGCGACCTGATCTACGAGCACGTGCACCTGACACCGCTGGGCAATTACGTTCTGGCACGTGCGATGTTTTCCCAAATCGCCGCCAGCTTGGCTTCGAGAAGCGAACATCCTACGGCGAACGACGTTCCCTCTGAAGCCGAATGTGAGCGCCTGCTGGCATTGACGGGGAATGATCGCTTCCGCCTCAACCAGGAGATGATGCGCCGGTTACAAGAGCCGCCATTTAGCAACCAGTTGAACCACTCCGAGCAGATGCTCCGGTTGATGGCCAAGGCGGGCGATGCGAACGAGAATCCCAACGATACGGTTTCGCAATATCAGTGGGCGATCGGCAAGAGGCCGGACGACCGCGTTCTGCGATCCAAGTTTGGCCAGTTCTTATTTCCCTACAATCAGAATGCAGCCGCCCAGCAGTTGATTATGGCTCAGCCCTGGGACGGATTTCCAGTTTTCTTGCCCGACGGCAGGCAAATCCGCTAGGCGCCTCTGTTTCGCGAATGAATCTGATCTAAAAACCTCGGTACATGAGTTGCGCGGCATTCCCGCCCTGCGTCAGCGTGATCATCAAGGTGAACAGCAGAGCCAGGACGTACAACGGCGGCAGCCAATACCAGCGACTGAGGGCAAGTTGTTCCATGAAATGCGAGTGCGACTCGGAGGGCTCTTTCCCTTCCTCGTAGGAATTTAGTGCGTCGTTGGTTGACGAGACGGCCGCATACCCTACTGCAACGGCTAGAACCAGCGCGTAGAGGCTTGTGCTGAGGTTGTGCGAGGCGTAGGTCGCAAGTGAGAAGACCACGGACAACATTTCGCGCGCCTGCGACAGGGAATTAGCACGAAAGAAAATCCACCCCAAGCTGATCAGAGCGATCGTTGCCAACCAGGAAAGTGGCGCCCACAGCGCGGGCGGTGGCGTCCAGTCGAGCCTGCGTTCGAGCGCGTCGATCTGGCGATGGAGCACCAGAAGGACGCCATGATAAAGGCCCCACAGTAGGAAAAGTAGCGTGGCCTTATGCCACAATCCGAATAGCACCATGGAAAGAATGAGTACGAGATGGCGCCACACCGCATCTCGGCGCAGAACGACCAGCAGCAGGAAGACATAGTCGCGAATCCAGAAGGATAGCGACATGTGCCAGCGCGTCCAGAATGTTGACGGTGATGTCGACTGGAACGGACGGGAAAAGTTCTCGGGCACTTTAATGCCCAGCATCTGGGCAGCCCCGATGGCGATGTGCGAGTAGCCGGCGAAGTCGAAGAAAAGTTGCAGGCCGAATCCGAAAACAAGGCACCACACATCGCTGCCGCTCCAGCCCGATGTTCGATCAAAACCGCTGTTGATGCCATCACCCCCGAGGATTCCCTGGCCGAGGATGCGAGCCAAGAGCATCATGAGGGCCCCGGTCGCGATTCGGCAGAACCCACGCTTGATGTCGTCCCACCGTATGGCATGCTCCGCGCGAAACTGGGGCAGCATCTCCGGCAGGCGGCAAATGGGTCCGGAAATCGTGACTGGAAAGAACGCCATATACAGCGCGAACTCCGGAAGGGACGGATCGAGTTCTTCTCCGCGGTAAACATCGAACAGATAGCTCATCGCCTGAAACGTCCAAAACGAAATTCCGAGCGGCAGAATGAGGCTGGAAAACATTTGCAGAGATGGCGAATCGGAGTGGACCGCTATCTCCGGAAGGTATTTGAAGGCGCACAGCAGGAGGAGGTTCAACAGAATTCCGACCCAGAGAATGAAGCCGGACGGCTTTCTCCGGAGGCCTTGCCCCAAGAAGAAGTTCATGAGGGTAGAGCCCAGCAGAACGAGGGCGAACCAGGGCCCCCAACTGGTATAAAGCGCGTAGCTGAGGATCAACAGAACCCACTGTCGCACCGTTCGCGAACGGGATTTCGCGAAGACGGCGACGGCGAGTAAGATGGCCAAGGCATACAGAATGCCTCTCAGCAAAGCTGCACCTGCAGGTTCAATGTCATGGATGAGGAGTCAGGAAGCTTTCCCGCTACCGATTCCACACATCGCAATCGTTACTGTCAAGCGTACCAGGCGCTCGGATCGCCGCCGCGAGCGTTTACAATGACGCTTGCTCCGTTTCGACAATCTCGTCGAGGCATTGTTTGCCGCGCCCTCTGATCGTCTCTTTGTGACGGAGTGGATCAGCGAAGGCGCGCCAGAGTCCCTGACCTTCGGCGAGTTCCGGCGCCAAGCTGCTTTTCACGCCAGCAGGCTGCACGATGAAGGAGTCAGGGCCGGCGATCGCGTGGTAATCGTCATGCCGCAGGGTATTGCCGCCATGGCGGAATTTGCAGGCGCGATGATCCTGGGCGCGGTCCCGGCATTTCTAGCTTATCCAAATAGTAAGGTTGAGCCCTCCAAATACCGATCCGGACTCGCCGGAGTAACGTCGAACCTTCACTCTCGCTTCGTTGTGGTCGACCGGGAATTCCCCGAAGAGATGCTCGACTACGTCTCTGGAAGCGGAGATGCGAAGCTGATTCGCACGGGAGTTTCGACCGGTTCGATCGAAGAAGAAGAGTTTCCCAACCTGGCGAACCGTCGGTCGCAAGTGGCCTTCATCCAGCACTCGGCGGGTACGACCGGACTACAGAAAGGTGTGGCGCTGACCCATCAGGCGGTGCTCACACAGATTGGCCACCTGCAGGAAGCGTTGCAGATTGATGGTGGGTCCGACCGCATCTACAGTTGGTTGCCCCTTTACCACGACATGGGATTGATCGCGTGCTTCATGCTGCCCATGGTCTGCCACGTACCGCTGGTGATGCAGTCGCCGATGGATTGGGTGATGCGTCCCGGGACCATGTTGCAGGTCATCAGCCAATACAAGTGCACCTTGGCGTGGATTCCGAATTTCGCATTCCAGTTTGTGCCGCGACGCACGCGGCTGGACCGGATGGAACAGCGTCCTGATCTTTCCTCGCTGCGGGCGTTGATCAACTGTTCGGAGCCGGTCCGGGCCGGCGGCATGCGCGAGTTTCAAAGCGCCTTTGCCGGGATCGGATTCAGACCTACGGCTCTGCAAACGTCGTACGCGATGGCCGAGAACGTCTTTGCGGTGACCCAGTCGAATATTCATATCGGGCCTGTTCGCATCTGGGCGGATGGACAGGAATTCCGCCGTTCTCACCGGATTGTGCAAGTGGCGGACGACGCTCCGCATTCGATCTGCTTTGTCTCGTCAGGGCAATTGCTGCGCAACCACGAGATTCGCATCGTCTCCGACTCCGGAGCGGAAGCCGAATCAGGTTCGGTCGGGGAGATTCTGGTCCGAAGCGATTGCCTGTTTGCCGGTTACTACAACCGTCCGGATCTCAGCGCGCAAGTGCTGGCCGACGGTTGGTACCGCACGGGAGATCTCGGTTTTTATAGGGATAGAGAACTATTCGTCGTAGGGCGGAAGAAAGACCTCATCATCGTCGGCGGGGAGAATATTTATCCCCAGGACATTGAAGAGATCGTTGCGGGTCATCCTGCGATTCACGACGGCCGTGCGGTCGCTATGGGCGCCTACAATCCAGAGACTGGAACGGAAGACATTATCCTGATTGCTGAAGTAGAGAATGAAGACTTTCTCGCCGTTTCCCCAAAAATCGAGCAGGAACTGCGGACACAGGTTGTCGCCGCCATGGGAGTAGCAATCGGTTTGATTTACCTGAAACCTCCCAAGTGGATTGTGAAGAGTACCGCAGGGAAACCCGCGCGCGTTGCAACCTTCGAGAAACTGTTGCAGGAACATCCGGAACTCGCTGCGGAAAATTGAGGAGAGTCGATTGGCATGACGCCTGAAGAAAAGCAAATGATCGAGTACATCCTGAAGAGGATTCGAAAGCCGAATCTGGCGATCGACGAAAACACTCCCCTGGTTTCGTCAGGCCTCGTGGACTCCATGGCGCTCGCCGATTTGTTGATGAAACTGGAGGACCTGACTCACACCCGCATTCCTGCGGGCAAGGTGCAACCTAAAGACTTGGACAAGGTGAGCCTTATGTTCGAGACGGCCCGTCGGGTCGGCAAGCCAGTAAAGTGATTCTCATATCCTGCGGCAGTGGATTGGAGTGCGCTTTTTCTCGCACTCTGCGGTGGCTTTTGACCCGCGTGGCCTTGGCGCGCGACTGATCGCGACTTCTTAAGTGCCTTGAATACATTCACTTGCTGGCATTCTTGAATGTGGGCATGAGAATGCTTTCTTCTGTTTGAGAATGAACGTCGAACGTATGGAATCCGAAACTTCACAGTCCACGTGGCAACCCTGGCAGGCGTATGCGATGGCGGTGGTGTGCCTGCTGGTCGGCATCGTGTTCGGCTATCTCGTGCGCGGTTCCGCACCGGTGACTGTCTCGTCCGCGCCTAGTGCTCAGCATGGCGGTGCGCCTGGTTCTGCTTCCCGGTCGACGCCTTCTCTGGATGACATGAAACGCATGGCCGATAAGCAGGCCCAGCCTTTACTGACTAAGCTTGAGGCTGATCCGAACAATGCCGATTTGCTCAATCAGATCGGGAGCATCTATCGGGTTACGCACGACTTCAAGACCGCGATCTCCTACTATCAGAAATCGCTCGACATTAACCCCAAGAACGTGGGGGCGCGCACGGACATGGCTTCCTGCATGTACTACCTGGGTGATGCCGATGGCGCCATCGCTCAGCTGGAGAAGTCGCTGACCTTCGATCCCAAACATGCCGGCACGCTTCTGAACCTGGGACTGATTCGCTGGAAGGGCAAGGGCGATCCTAGTGGTGCCATTGCCGCTTGGCAAAGACTCCTGAAGCTTTACCCCGATTATGAGAACAAAGGGACGGTGAGGAAACTAATTGCGGATGCCCAAACGCGTCCCACCAAGGTTACCCCTGGCAGGTAGTAGTGCCAAGAGATCTGCTGACTGAGGGTACAACTTTCCTGGAATGCTTGGAGCACAATGCTTGCCGAACGGCGCAAATCATTCCTGTAGAGCGCGTTGAAAAAGCTAGCGTCGACGGTTCCACTCCGTCTCTAGCCCCCATATTCTCAACGTTTTAGCTCAGCCTCAAACCTGAATTCAGTGCCTTCAAGGGGCGGGTGGATGTCAGGGATCTGGCGATTCGCAGAAACTCGGCACGCCATCAAACTGCATATCACTTACTTTGCATCGCTTGCAAGTGAATTTGCGCCAGGCGATAGGGGGAGGTGGGAAGTTCGATTTCGATTTTTGGTTTTGAGATCCGATTGTAATCCGCGATGGCAGCGTCCTTCTCACCGTATTGTTCAGCAATACGACCGAAAGCGTACCAGTAGTTATCATCGGGTTCATCGAGGTTGAGCGAATCCATAGCTTGCACGAGCACTTCGCGAGCCTCTTTGGTTTTGCCTACCTCGGCGTACACACAACCGAGTGTGTGCAGGACGTATGTGCTGTTGTTGCTCAATTGGGCGGCTTTGACTGCATTTTCGAGATCGGCCGGCTGAACTTTACCAGTGAACAGAGCCGACCAAGAAGAGTTGTTTAAGTCCACAGGCTCTGGCTGACCACTCTCGATAATCTGTTGCCAGAAACCGCGTTCCTTGAGGTAGTTCCCGCGACTCTGAGCGTTGAAGGCCAACGAGCGCATAGCAGCTAAATCTCCTGGAAGGCGTTTCAGCCGGTTCTCGGCGAGGATATCGGCCTCATCGGATCTCCCGAGAGCCCGTAGACAGTACTGGAGCCCCTGAAAAACCGATTCTGACTCGGGGTGTGCACTGGCGAGATCAGACACAACCGAGAGCTCCCTCTCGTAGTCTTGAAGCTCGGCATACCCCCTGATCAAAGCAAGTTTGACATTGACTGTCTCCACATCGCCCGATGCAGATCTAACGGCGTCAGAGAGGATCGAGACCCCTGTTGGTGCGGTGGATTTCTGAAATACAAGAATTGCGGCGGCAGCTAGTTTCATATGGGCCGCGTCCGCGTTTTGTCCCTTTGTCCACATCCGCGGAAAGGCAGCACCACCGAAAGGATCATCGCCGCCGGCAAGATGCCATTCCTCGCGTAGCCAGTCAAGCAAAACGCGGGCGCCCGCAAGGTCGCCAGCGGCAACGCGATCAAGTACCTCCAAGCCGATTCCCTCGGAGAAACGAGAAGTGCCAAGTAGCTTGTAGTGGTCGTCTTCCTTGACGATATAACGCGCGCTCTTGTAGGTGGCGGAGGGCCAGAGCGTTACCTTGTATCCGATTGTGTCATCGCCTTGTACCTTTGGCTGAGCGCGGGCTAAAGAGAGGTCGAGTCCGATGTTCGTGAAATTGCCCTCACGGGCTTTCTGGCTAAGTGTGCTTCTTGCCTCCTTGC
>CAVRZL010000003.1:0-82054 GCA_963725565.1 uncultured Acidobacteriota bacterium | reverse complement strand
TTACGTTTTGGTTTCGCCGGCAAGACGGATCGAGCCCTGGGGACATCAGCGTCTGGGCCGTGCCAACCCTCGGCGGACAGCCGAAGCCGTACCTTGAAGGGGCGGCTCGTTCGACTGGTCGCACGACGGCTTGCGACTCGCATACCATACTCCCGGACCCGGGGACCCCCTGTTCGTGTCCGACGGCAGACGGCGATCGGAGGATCGGCCGATCTTCACAGCGCCTGCCGGACTCCACAGTCACTTCCCGTTGTGGGCGCCCGACGCGGCATTCATCTATTTCGTCCAGGGCACCCTGCCCGACAAGATGGACATCTGGCGTATCAGTCCAGCAGGAGGAGACCCCTGAGCGGATCACGTCGCACAACGGGCGCATTGATGTTCTCCCGGTCCTGGTGGATCGTCGGACGCTGATCTACCTCGCCGGCGATGCTGATGGTTCCGGGCCGTGGCTCTACTGCGCGTGGACGTCGAGCGCCGCGTCCCCCACCGGTTGACCTCCGGTCTTGACCGGTACACGTCGCTGGCGGCCAGCGCTGACGGTCGGCGCCTGGTGCTCACGCCCGCCAGTCCGAAGAACAATCTGGCGCTTGCCCATCGCTGATTCACCCGCGGCGTCGTCGCCGGCGGCTCCAATCGCGCTGATGACCAGCACGGGGTTCTCCCCGCGACTGGGTCCGAATTATCTTCTCTATGTTTCCACAACCGGCGCCAGCGACAGTATCTGGAAACTGGCCATGGAAACGGCACAGAGTCGTGGAGCGGTAAGGGCGCGCGAGTCCTTGGCGGTCCGGCAATCTCCGCGACGGCCGGTACATCGCGTTCTCGGTAAGGCAAAACGGGCGGACGCCCTTGTACGTGATGAAGGCCGATGGCAAGAACGCGCGGATTGTGACCGACGCCCTCGACCTGCAGGGTGCACCCGCCCGGGCGCCAGATGGCCAATCGATCACCTCGGCGGCCGGCGATCATGTGTCCGACCCTGTCGCGTGCCTCTCGACGGGCGCCCCCGGTCTTCTTGTCCCGGAATACCAGTCGATCCCGTGTGGGCGCCCGACGGCCGTTTCGTCGTCTTCTCGGGGCCAGACATCGACACCACGTTTCCGGTGAAGGCTGTCACCGCCGAGGGCGACAGCCAATCCCCTGCCCGTCATGACCCTCACGCGGGGCGCTCGACACCTGACTCTCCTGCCTGGGGGAAAGGCACTCCTGCTCCTGCGAGGAGAGATTCAACATAAAAATCTCTGGCTCATCGACCTGGAGACGGGCGCCGAGCGGCAGTTGACCAACCTTCCCGCCGACTTCGACATTGGCGACTTCGACATCTCCCGGACGGCCGTAAACTTGTCCTCGAACCAGTGCAGGAGCACTCGGATGTGGTGCTGCTGGACCTACCCCGGCAATAATCGGACCAGGGACGGAGTGAACCGCCGCCGCCCGTCGGCGGGGGGCACTCCATGGTGACCACTCTTTGACCAACGTCGATGTTCGCCCAAGCAACGGCGTAGATGGGCACGAAGGAGGTTTAGTAATTTCGCGTAACTGATTGAAAACATGGTGGCCAGGGACGGAGTTGAACCGCCGACGCCAGCCTTTTCAGAGTTGCAGTAAGCAGTAGTTATGACGACTTAACAGGTCTCAGGTGGCTGCACAAGTCACTGTAAAGTCGTCACCAGAAGCGAGATCTTGGGCTGAAATCTTGGGCTTCAGCCTACCGGTCGCAACCTGGTTTCACGCAGCTCCTAGGTTATGAGTGCAACCATTAACAGAATCTAAAATGCGCGGCGCAGGAATAACACATTGTTCTCAACGAGAGCGAATCCTAATCCCGCTTGCCCGTCCAGTGCTCGTCGCATCGTTTTGCTCGCCTTCTACTGGACGGCAGCACTAGCATTTCGCTCTCGACTCTTGGAAAGGCTGTCTTGTCTGGCTTCACGGCCGGCCTCGAGAGTCAAATCGCGCATTCCGAACTCGACGCCGATTTTCTTGAGGAAGTCGTTCGGGGGCACGCCACCGGCGAAGATCCAAACAAAATCGTTGGCAATCTCCTGCAAGGTACCGCTGACATCCAGGACGACGGAATCAGCTTTGAATTCGACCGGATTCGAGTTGAAAAGCACTTTGACCTTACCGCTGCGCATGCAGTCTGCGATGCGCTGCGCGTTCCGTTCCTTGATCCGGCCAAAACTGTCTTTGCGATAGGAAAGCGTGACCTGGTTGCCATGCTGGTGCGCCAGGCCCATGGCCGCTTCGACGGCGCTGTCCCCGCCACCCACGACGAGAATTTTCTTGTTGATGTAGTGGTCCGCCTCGATCAGGCGGTACATCACTTTGGGCAGCTCTTCGCCTTTGACGCCGAGCTTTCGCGGGGTGCCGGTCCGGCCGAGCGCGAGAATCACGGCGCGTGACCGGTATTGGTTGTTGGGAGTCGTGACGGTGAAGATGCCGTCATCGCTCTTGCTGATGTCATCTACTTTTTCGCCGGTGACGACATTGAAGTCGGCTCGGTTCAGCACCATGTCCCAGAAGGCGAGCAGGTTCTCTTTGGAGAGTTCTGTCTTCTTGAACTTTCCGTACATGGGAAACTCCACCGGGCTCGTCATCACCAGCTTTTGGCGCGGATACTTGGCGACGGTGCCGCCGACTTCATCCCGCTCCAGAGTCATGTAGTTGAGTTTGTTTTCGATGGCGCGCAGAGAGGCGCTGATGCCGCCAGGCCCGGCGCCGACGATCAGGACGTCACGCACGTCGGAGCCTGAAGTAGCCGCCGGTTGCTCTCCGAGGCGACGGGTGACGGTGTCAATGCAATCGCGTCCCTGGTTCACGGCATTCTTGATCAGAGCCAGGCCGCCGAGTTCGCCGACAATAAACAGGTTCCGGATGCTGGTCTCGTACTCGGGCGTGAGGTAGGGCATATCGGCGCCCATGCTGGGGCTCGCCATCACCATCGTGATCGCGCCCACGGGGCACGCCTCTGCACACAGGCTGTGGCCAATACATTTGTGTCCATTCACGATGACCGCTTTGCCAGCCAGCATGGCGAGGACGTCGCCCTCCGGGCAGACCGTGGTACAGGTCGCGCAGCCGATGCAGTAGGTGGTGTCAATGTGGGGATGCTGGCCTTTGGGTCCATCGGAAAACAGCTGTCCTTTTTCGGCGGCTTCGCGGGCGAGCGTGTCCCTCTTCTTCAGGTTCTTCGGTATAGCGGTATACGAAGAATCCGGTGACCACCGCGGCAATGAAGAAGGCGAAGAGCGTATCCATGATCGTGCGTCCTTAGAAAAAGCCCATCATCATTACGACCACGATGTGAATGATCGCCAGCAGGGCGAAAGAATAGCTGAACGGTTTGTGGACTACGTGCCACAAGTGAAACACCTGCTGGGAGCGGGATAGAAAAAGGATGCGTTTTGCCATCGCCGCCTCTTCGCGTGCCAGTGAGATCGATCTTTCAAGCCCGGCGTGGCGGGTTGGCAGGAATCCGCCCAAGTGTGGTCAGCCGCTCGCCGAACGCCAACGCTCGGCGCCGCAGTTTGGCGATCCGGAAGGAGCGGCCCAGGTCGAGCGCCATCATGTAGACCAGCGCGAACAGCATGGACATCTCCTGCACCCGTTCTGGACTGGGCAGGTGCAACAGAGATCGGACATCTTCTTCCGGCAACAGGTTTTGCTGCTTCAACTGCTCAGCCAATCCGGTCTGGACTTCCTGCAATTCTCTGGCTGACATTTCCGCAGAATTCAGGCGGCGCGGAATCTGGCCGTAGAGATATCTGCCAATCACGCCGCTCAGTGAAACCGCGACCATGATCCAGAAAGCCATTCCGGCAAAGCCGCGGAACTTGAAGGCAGAGTGCAGGGCGATGACGAACGGTGCGGTCAGTCCCAGCAGCACGTGGATGTCCAGCCAATGCTTGGAACTGCCCTGGCGCGACAGCCACGGCCATTGCTTGCGCAGGGGATAGACAAAGATGGCCAAAAACATGGCCAGGCCCATGAAACCGAGCTTGATTCCGATCGCGCCGCTCGGCCGCAGGACGTGATGCTTGTCCGAGAACGGCCGCTCGGCCGAACTGAGCGTGTAGTAGTCGAAGCCGTAAACGGCCAGACCCACAATCAAGGCGATGACCAGCACGTAGCCGATCGCGAGACGAATGTGATGTGCCCGCTCACGGTTGCGGGCGGGTAAGGCTGCAGTTGCGACAGTGGCGTTTGCGCTCATTTGTTTGCGACCTGCTCCTCGGTATCGACTGAAAATCTCTTGTAATCGGTAAAGCGGTGGGTGTTGCGCCAGTGCTGGTGCGAGCTTTCGACTTCCACGCTGGCTTGCGCCGGAAACCAATAAACTTCTTTCATTCCGCGGAATGGAACCGGCGCATATTCAACTTCGGAGCGCAGAGTCTTCAGGCCAACATCCCGCAGGGTGTCTCCGATGTCGGCGACGATCTTGCGGATCACACCGGTCTGCGGATCGATCCACGCCGTGCCGGAAAGCTCGAGAGGATACTCCCGCCCGCGCAACGCCAGGGCAGCGATCGAACGGGCTTCCACCCACGTGCTGGAAGGAGACTTTGTTGAGGCGTTCGCCGTCGACCACTTCGTCCTCGAACGCGGTGAAGTGAAAACTCTGAGCATAGGAGGGATGGAAGACCAGAAACAGCGTGGCGAAGCCGTTGGTCACCAGCATCGACGTGTTCTTCTTGTCCGATTTGGCTTCGTGAACCGCGAGCCGCGACTCGTCCAGGCTCAATTCTCCGCCGGCATTGGTCAGGATCACCAGGTAGTCGTAGGTGGATTCTTCCTTCAGTTCGACCTTGTCTTCTTTGCCCAGCTTTTCCTGGGTCACCTTTTCGGTACACTTCACGTCTGAAAACTGCTCGAGGAACTTCGAAACCTGCTGGCTGGTGCGACCCAGCAGATCATCCAGGCCATCGGCTGCCGCCAAGGCGGGGCTCGGCATCAAGCAAACGAACGTAAAGATAACGAGAATAAGACATGGCCGACGCGTTTCCGAGTTGTCGTCGCCTGGTCATCGTCATTGCTGATGCTTTCGCTTCGAATCGAAGCGGTAGCCGAGGGTGAACATCCACTGGTCGTAGCTGAGCTCGCCACGATTGACGGTGAATCCACCCTGCATGAAATAGTGCGCTCCGACCGCAAAATCGAGATTTGACGTTATGAAGCGCGAACGATTGTTGCTGGTCAGCAGAGAACTGAATGTCTGGTCGCCGCCCAGGACTTCAAGACGAATGTCGTCGCTGAAGTTCCTGGACAGAGAGACGGCTCGATACGATCCGCTTCCGAACGAGCTGCTGAATTTCGAATAGTGCGCGTCCGCGCGCAGTCCCAGCCAGGGCAGATGATTGAAGGTGACGCCGTACATCTGGTTCAGTGAACTCTTGGCGTCGCCGCTGCGATTGCTCTGCCCCAGCGTGCTATAGACGAAAATCTGCTTCACCACCTCGACCCGGGCGCCGACGCTGAAGCCCTGGAACAAATACTTGTCGAGCAGCCCGGTGCCGATCAGTTGCGGGATCGAACGTGGGCACGTCGCGGAAATAGTTGTGATTGAAATCCAATTCGACGCGAGAGTGCGGCTGAATGCGGAAGGTAAGAAAGCTGCGGCTGATGCCGGGGCCAGGCGCAGGGACTGCGGGATTTCCCGCCGGGCTGTCCGCCTGCAGGGAATCGTAGATCGACAGGTATCGTTTGTAAGAGAGCGTATTCTCGAAGAACACGAATGGCCGGTCAATCTTCCATTTCAAGGTGCTGATGCCGAGTCCGGAGGTGCTGGTGTAGTGGAACGCATCGAAATCGCCGCCCTGGAAGTTGACGAATGCGCCGCCAATGCGACGGTCCGGGTTGTAGTTCCATGACGTGGGATCGGGAGTTGAGCCGGCGAAAATGCCGGCGGTGATTCCGGGTGCAAGTCGCCGCCCGAAATAGCCGCCATCAATCGTGTCGAGGCTGCTGGCCCACGGCAGGTAGAGCCGGCCAAAGCCCGCCACCCACGGGGAGTTCGGATTGTCGTAGGTCATGCTGAGGTGATAGGTGCGGTTGATCAAGTCCTGCAAGGTTTGCTGGCCGGTTGAGGAGAGCGAACTCAGCCGTCCCCGCCAGTAGCCGCTGAGGTTCCAATACGTGCCGTTGATGCGGGTGATGTCGGCGCGCACGACCATTCCTATGTTTGAGCTGGTCAAGGAAGAGCTGCCTCGGCTGACCGTGCCCATGTAGTCGAAGCCGATGCGTCCGCGAGCCCGGTTCACCGAGGGTTGGGGCGGTCGGGGAACTTCCGCTCTCGCCTCTTCTTCGATCGGGTCGCCCTCGTCGTGAAGGTCACGACCGCCGGATATTTTCGCGTCGCGCTAAGCGAGCGCTGCTGTACCAGCGCCTGCGCATCGCCAGCGGACAAATACGCCAGGTCGCCGGGCTTTACCGGACGCTTGGGCAGGTGGATATCGGTGACGGCAGAAGTTTCCGCCAGCGCGGTGACTTCGAGCTCAGCGACCACGCGAGGGTCATTGGGATCGGCGGTTGATCCCTGCTGGGCGGGCAAGTCGGTGTCCTTGATTTCCAGCTTCATGCCTTCGGTGAGACCTGCGCTGCGTCCGCCGTCCAGATAAGCGACGCCTTCGGCTACATATTTCACTTTGAAGACAGTGCGTAGGTTGGGATCTACCGCACGAAGGGCGAGTACGGAGAGATCAGTGTCTGCCAGGCGCTTTGTCCGGAGCTGCTTCAGGTGCAGCGGCGGTGTTGTCGGGCGAGGCGGTAGTGGCGATCGCTGTCGGCTCGGTCTCGGCGACCGTCGGGGCTTCCGTGACGGCCGGTGGTTTGGACGCAACCTCAGCAGAGGTGTTCTCGCTGGTCGCAGCAGATCTGTTCTGGTTTCCCGACTGCACTACGGGCGTCGACAACGGTTCATGCGCGACTGCTTGTTCTGAAGGAGGAGCAGGGATCGAGTTACGTTTTGATTGGTGGCTGCGACAGTTTCGGTTTTTGGCTGAACCGTGGGCACCACAGCAGTCACCTCGCCAAGTGCCCGGGGTAGCGACCGGTTGCTGGCGGGTATCGCATCCGCATTGAGAGCCGGAGCCGGCACGATCGTCGGGTCAGCCGACACCACATTGGATGAAGTTCCAGCAGACTGCTTGTCCAGATTCGAGGGCTGAGTCGGCGTAACCGCTTCCGACGGAACACCGCCGTTGGCCATCGTGCTCGCAGGAAAAACAGTTCCAGGCGGTGTGGTCGCGCGACCAGATGCGGCCGCGGCTACAGTTGTCGTTGTATTACTCGCGACGGTCGAGGCCGAAGCTCCCTGAGACGGTACGTTGCCGGTCCCGGGCGATCCCAAGCCAGGAAAAACCGTGCCTTCCTGCAAGCTGCCACGGTCGGGATGCGCGGCACTAGGACGCGAGGGTGTGGCATTACTGGTTGAGCCGACTGCATTGCTGGCTTCGCTCCTCAGGAAAGTTGATTGGAGTTCCTGGGGGCGACGGCGTGGGCAATCCGCTCGCGGACTCCCTGCCAATTTCCATCGGGGGCGGCGCCGGGCGCCGGCTGAAGATTCCCACCAGGCCTCCCGATGCGCCCGCAGCCCGTGCACCTTGTCCTGCGCCGACAATTTCGTTGGGCTTAGCTCCGATGATCAGCATGACCCGGTTGCCGTCGTTCTGCAGAACATACGGACGGATCTGGTCCATGTCGACGACGACACGCGTCACGGGAGGGTGTGCACTATTCAGTCCGAGTCGAACCGTCTCGCACTCCCTTGTAGTTCACGGAGACTTGCTGTTGCTTTGCATTCGATAGCGTGTTGGGCAAGTCGAGCACCAGGCGGTTGGGATTCTTTGCCACGGTCACAGCGATGGCGGCACCAGACGCGGCACTCAGCGTGATTTCCACCCGCACATTGGCGCGGTCCGGCACAACCCGTAGACGTTCCACGTTCACTGCGCCCGGCGCCGCGCTCTGGGCGCAGGCGCACGATACGAGCAGCAATAAAACTCCGCATTGTCTTCGGAGCCACATTTTTCAGACTTCGCCGTTCTGTGTAATCCAGGTTCCATTCGATCTAGCCGCCTCGTCCATTGCGATGGCATTGGTAGCAGTTCGGGCTGCTGTACACATAGCCATTGACGCCGCGGTGATTCGAGTCGGTCTGCGCTTTGCCGTGGCATTTGGTGCATGAAAATACCGAATAGTCGGACGAATTGGTATGACAGGTGGTGCATACGCCATCCGCGTTTCCGTGGTTGGTCGGGAACCAGGTGTGATTGAACGTCGCCCCCGTCCAAGCCGCGGAGGTGTGGCAGGTGTGGCAGGTCGTCGGGAATCCCGCTGCCGCATGGTTCGGATTGGTGGTGCTCTGGTAATCGGTGGTGGCACGAATAGCAATCCGTCGGCACCGAGTGTACTTGTCGTTCACGTGGCAACTGGCCAGGCACCGTCGTGTGCTTGCCGGTCAAGGGGAACGCCGTGTTGGTGTGGTTGAACGTCGACGGTTCCAGGCCGTCGTGTTGTGACACACTTCGCACTGCTGCGGATATCCCGACTGAACGTGATTCGGATTCGTGGTGGTGTTGAAATCCTTCACGTGGCAGGTAGCACACGCCGTGCTGTTCAGGCTGTAGTTGCCATTTACGTGGCATTGCGAACACTGCAGTGGGACGTGTGCGCCCGGTCAGCGTGAAACCCGTAGTCGCGTGATTGAAAGTTGCACTCGCCCACGACGCCGTCGTGTGGCAGGAATCGCAAGTCTGCGGGAATCCCGCCTGAGCGTGGTTCGGATCCGTGGTGCCCTGATAGTCCTTCAGGTGGCAGGTGGCGCAGGCGCCGCTAGTCAGAGAGTAATTTCCGTTGACGTGACACTGGGAGCACTGGAGCGGAACGTGTGCTCCCGTCAATGCGAATCCGGTAGTCGCATGGTTAAAGCTCGCGTTTCCCCATGAGGCGGTGCTGTGGCAGCTTTGACACGTCTGCGGGATCGCAGCCTGCACATGGTTGGGATCGGTCGTACCCTGGAAATCCTTCAGGTGACACGAGACGCAACTGGTGTCAGTCAGGTTGTAATTCCCATTGACGTGGCACTGCGAGCATTGCAACGGGACGTGCGCGCCGGTCAGCGGGAATCCAGTGGTCGAGTGGTTGAAGGTGGCGCTGCCCCATGACGCGGTGGTGTGGCAACTCTGGCAAGTCTGCGGTAGTCCGGCCTGCACGTGGTTGGGGTCGGTCGTTCCCTGATAGTCCTTCAGGTGGCACGATACGCAGGCGGTGTCGGTCAGGTTGTAGTTTCCGTTGATATGGCATTGTGAACATTGCAGCGGAACGTGGGCGCCATTGAGCGGGAAGCCAGTCTTGTTGTGGTCGAAAGTGGCATTCGTCCATGAGGCTGTGTTGTGGCAGTTCTCGCAGGTTTGCGGGAATCCTGCCTGCACGTGATTGGGATTGGTCGTTGCCTGGTAGTTAGTCAGGTGGCACGACACGCACGTAGTATTCGTCAGGTTGTAGTTTCCGTTGACGTGACACTGGGAACATGGAGTGGTCACGTGAGTACCGGTCAGCGGGAAGCCAGTCTTGCTGTGATCGAATGTGGCATTTCCCCACGACGTCGTGGTGTGGCAGGTGGCGCAGGTCGTGGGTATTCCGGCCTGTGCGTGATTAGGATTCGTGGTCCCCTGAAAATCTTTCATGTGGCATGAAACGCAGTCGGTGGGTGTGCCAGCGAACCTGCCGTTCACGTGGCATTGGGTACAGGCGACGGTCACGTGGGCGCCGGTCAGCGGGAACTTGGTGAACGTGTTGTGATCGAACTTCGCGGGTTGCCAAGCCGACGTGGTGTGGCAACTCTGGCAAGTCTGCGGGAAGCCGGCCTGCACAGTGGTTGGGGTTGGTTGTCTTCTGGAAGTCGGGGAGATGGCAGCCCACGCAAGTAGCAGGCGTCCCGGCGAATTTCCCTCCGACGTGGCAGGCGTTGCAATCCAGCGGGATGTGCGCTCCGGTCAGCGCAAAGCCGGTAAATTTCAAGATGGTCAAACTTGGCGCTCAGCCAGGTGTCGACCCCGTGGCATTGTTCGCAAGTGGTCGGGAAAGCCGGTGGCCACGTGATTCGGGCCGGTGGTCGATTGATATTCCTTGGCATGGCAGGAATAGCACTGTGTAGCGAGACCCTGAAATTGTCCGGTGGCCGCTCCCTTGTGGCAGGAAGCGCAATCCAGCGCTGCGTGGGCTCCCATCAAGGGAAAACGGTTCTGGTGCTGGTTAATCTGTTGCGCGGAAACCTGCCAACCCTTTACGCTGTGGCACTGCTCACAACTAGCTCCGAATTGACGCTTGTGGATATCCGCGTGGCAATCGGCGCACTTGTTGCCTACATTCTTAAATACCGGTTTGACGTGGCATTGGGTGCACGCAACTCCCTGATGCAGCCCTCGCAGCGGGTACCGGGTCTGATTGTGGTCGAATTCTGGTGTGTTTCGAATCGGCTTCCATCCGCTCAGGGTGTGGCAGTTCTGACAGGGGATACTGAGGGGGCCGTGAGGACTTCGGCTATTGGCGTAGGTCTGCGACTGCCCTCCCGCAGGCGCGGAGCAGACGAGAAACAGGCACCCGATCATTAAGCCGAACCGGATCGTCGAAGACAACGCAAGCCCGCCCCGAGTCGAATTCAACCACCCCAAAAACAGGACAGATTATGAGAACAGACGAATGCGACGATCCTTTATCTTATGGATGTAAGACTCATGCAATTAGATGCCCTTAGGTTAGCGGGAATTGGAGGATGCACGAAGGTTACCTAAGTGTTTGTCCAGACAGACAATTTGGCGGAGTGTCCCTGTTTCTGTTTCAACCGGCATGTACTTCCGAGTAAATGTAACTTTTTCGAAACAGAGCAAGTTTTACGAGAGCCCCGCGGCGCCTATTTCTTAACCAGGGCCGTCGACGCGTGACAGGCAGCGCAATCTTTCGGGGTAGGTTTGTAGAACAGAACGGTCTTGTCCTCGACTGAACGGGTCAGCTTGTGGCACCCCTCACAGCGGACGTTCTGGTGAGCTCCCTGCAGCGGGAATTCGGTCCGCTTGTCATGGTCAAAGAGCGACGGCTTCCACTTGGCGCTGTTGTGACAGTCGGCGCACGGCGTAACCCCGGCCTTGGCAAACTGTCCCCCGTGGATATCCTGGTGGCAATCCTGACATTTCGTCGGCGCGGCCTTGAAATCCACGTGGATCAGACGGGTTTCCTGGTTAGGCGGCTTGTGGCAATCCATGCAGGCGGTGGCGCGATGCGCGCCCAGCAGGGGGAAGGACGTCTTGGCATGATCGAAGCCAGTTAGCTCTTTCCAGGATTTGGTGGAATGGCAGGCTTCGCAGCCTCCCAGCCTGCCATCGGCGCGGGCTCGCTGCATACGATCCTATGAACTGTCCCTGGTGCGGATCGGCGTGGCAACTGGTGCAGGACGAGTTCATTCCAGTGATATGCAACCGCCTTTGGTTTGAAGCTGTCGCTCTCCTTGTGACAATCGCCGCACGGGATGGCCATGTGGCCGCCGGTAAGGACGAATCTGGTCTCCTTGTGACGCGCCAGGGCAAAGGTGGACGGTCGATACGCCTTGCAGATTGTGGCAGCGCTCACAGCCGTTGAAGTACGGCGCAGCGGCAAACTGCCCAGAATGTTTGTCACTATGGCAGTCGGTGCAGCGCTGGAACTTGATTTTGAACAGCGTGTCCTTGCCCTTGGGAATGTGGCAGCCGGAGCACTGCACCATGGCGTGTCCGCCCTCCAGCGGATACGCCGTAGTGGCCGTGGTCCTTTACTGTGAAGGTTGACGGCTTGAACCCATCCACGGTATGGCAGGAGGCGCACTCGCCGCCGTCACTCCGCTTGGCAAACTGGCCGCTATGCGGATCGGGCTGGTGACAGTCCATGCACTTCTGAAAGACTAGCGGCTTCTTGAAGTCTCCACCCGCGTGGCACTGTGAGCATTCGACAGCGGCATGTTTTCCCAACAGAGGGTACTTGGTCTTGGAATGGTCGAAGCGCTCGATGACCGCCTGGGTCGACACTCGCTTCCAGCCGCCGGTGTTGTGGCATGCCTGACAGCCTTGGGTGAAGCTTCCGCGATGCGGATCGGAGTGGCAATCAGAACACTTGCCGAAAGCGATGCCGGCATAGCGAGGCTTGCTGTCCGGTCCGGGCGTATGACATTTCTCGCAGGCGACCCGGGCATGCGAACCGGTCAAGGGATAGCGGGTCTTCGAGTGGTCGAACTGGCCGACGTTGACGGTTTTCCAATCGTTGTAGGTGTGGCATTGCAGACAATTCTCTCCCAGCCTTCCTTTGTGCTCGTCCTGATGACAAGTCACGCAACTTGTGAAACCCCGAGGAAAGTCTTATTCGGATCGGTGATTTTGATGGCTGCGCGATCGGACGGCGAGATGTGCTGGGCGCTATGGCAGCGATTGCAGGCCAGTCCCGCGTGTTTGCCCTCGAGGGCGTATCCGGTTTGCTTGTGGTCGAAAGTGCGGATGTCCCACTTGATGAGGGGAAAGTCCTCTCCGTTATGCTCCGAGTGGCAGCGAACGCATTCCTGGCTCGAGCCTGAGTTCAGTTTGTAGGAAGCGTGCAGGCCCTTCCGTGCGGTGACGCGATTTCCAATTTCGGTGTGACAAGTTACGCATTTAAACGTGGCCTCCCCACCCAACTTGTGACAGCGTGGTGCAATTGCCGGTTCCGCTCAAAGCCTGGTGGGCTCGACTGAGGGGTCCGGAGAGATCTGAGCTGCAGTGGGAAGTGCAGACCACAGCGAAAGGGCAGCCAGAAATATCAGAACCCGCGATGGCCGCAGTGGGCCCGCGGGCTTCCGCATCTTCCGTATTGCCTGGCCACGACCGCCCATGTTAGTGACCTGAAGTTTGTGCTGTCGAATTTCCTTGACCGACTCTACCACCGGGAATCTTCGACGATCGCGGTGTTCGTGAGCACCTTACGAACGTTCATGCCTTGTAGGAATCGATCTCTATAGGAGCCAATTGGGTTTTTCAAAGAAACCACGGCGATATTCCAAGGAAATAACAGGAGGAAGAGTGGTCTCAACCGCCGGATCCATCGCAGAGTTGCCACTTTATGAACCTCAGTGAATCTCGCCCGAAGCCTGAATTTTGATATCCACCGATTGATCCACCCGTAAAAGGAAAGTACTCGGGTTCTTCATTCCCCACATTACATATGGGACCGTCGAAGTTCAAGACTGCGGTCCACCACCCCGGACCCATCTCCGACCTGGACGGGAATCGTGATCTCGTGCTCCGCACCATGGATGCTGAACATTCCATGTACCTGAATCGTCGAGACACCCAGGTCCGCAAGCCTTCCCTCCACCCGATCGGGCCTGAACGCGATCTCTGGATAGCGGGCGCTTTCCAGCACTTCGCTGTGCATTTTCTTGTCGCGGCCGTCACTTCCGCTGTGACCGCTGGCAGCGTCCACCAGGATCTCTCCGCTGATTTTGTTGGTTGCCGGATCGAAGTGAACGGTTCCACGCTTCAGGTTGAATGATCCATGCACTGTATGGAGAACATCGCCCAACGTGAAATTGACCGAAGTTTTCGCTGGGACAAAATTCAGATTGATCTCGTGGTTCTGGGTTTGGGCAAGAATCGTTCTGCTCAGCGAGAGAAGGACGATTGCGCAGAGTCCAAAATGGGTCGATGTCTTCATAGGGTCAGCAAATTCCATCCCAGTGAAAGTCCGATCCCTGCCAAGGTTAGAGGGGATGCCGCTCCGACATGCAGGGCCAGCATTCTCGCGAACGTCTGAGGTTGATTCGCGAAAGCCTGCATCACCCGCTGCCGGAACGAATCGCGGCCTTCGAGGGTAAGCATGAGCCAGGACATCAGAGCCGGGCGTCTCGCCAGACTCCGGTGCCGCGCCTGATATGGATCCAGTCTGCCGCCCGCGAAGCACTCCGACAACAGGATCGCCTGGCGGAATGCAAGGCAGAGACCTTCGCCGGTAATCGCATCTACGCTCGCCGGAAGCATCGCCGATGAGGGCGATTCGTCCGCGATATACCTGCCGCAATTTTCGCGTTGCCGAGACTGCGCCTCGCTCCGCCGAGGTCCGATCGAATCCTGCAAGGCGGGCGGCAACGGCAGGAAACTTTGCCAGCGCCGCGTCAAGCCGAAGGTGCGGGTCTCGGGATATGGCGGCCACGCAGATTTCGTCCGGCGCCACTGGTGTGACATAGAGCTGGCAGTTGCTTCCCCAATGAAGTTCCATGCAGTTCGTCCACGGGGAAATGCGATAGTGACGACGGAACGCAAAGCGTTGCTGGTGATGAACGTTTTCGTCAAGCCCTGCCCACTGACGTACCCGTGAATGAGCCCCGTCCGCACCGACAATCCAGCGCGAGCGAACCAGATCTTTCCCCAGCCACACACCGTCAGGATGCAGCCCGGTGACAACGGTCTGCCAAAGGAGATGGACTCCAACCGCAGCTGCCCGGTCGATCATAAGGCGATGCAGTTTCGTCCTGCGTATGCCGAGGCCGTGCCCGGCGGGAAAACTGGCGTCCACCTTCACTCCCGAACTGAGAAAGCGGATACCGCGGAAAGGATAGGACTCTTCCGGCGGGATAGTAACGCCGAGATCGGCCAGAGCGCGTAGCCCATCCGGCATGAGGCCTTCACCGCAAGGTTTGTCGATCGGAGGAATCGCGCCGTCGGCAACTACTACGTCGAATCCACGCTGGCGAGCGGCGATTGCAGCGGCCAGGCCTGCCGGGCCTCCGCCGATGATGAAGACGTCCGTGTCGCGCCGATGAGGTGAATTTACCATCGCAGTAAAACCAGTTCGGAGCAGAATCCCGGGCCCATCGCAGCCAGCAATCCCAGCGTGCCCGGCTCCGGACGGCGGTGCTTCATAACTTCTTCCAGCACTACCAACACCGAGGCAGAAGACAGATTTCCAGTCTTGCGAAGGCAGTCCCAGGAGGCAGCGAGTTGCTCCTTCTCAAGACCGAGCGCTGCCTGGGTAGCTTCGAGCACCTTGGGACCGCCGGTGTGCAATACCCAGCTTCCCACGTCTCCTCGTCCGTAACCCATGTCGGCGAGAAAGGCGTCTACGTCTCCGCCCAGGCGCTGACGTACCAGGTTTGGAACTTCACGAGAGAGAACAATGCGAAAGCCTTTCTCGGAAATCGCCCATCCCATCATGTTTTCCGTCTCGGGATAAAACACCGAGCGTGTGGCCAGAATTTTTGGCCCGGCGAGTTCGAGTCCGGCGGATGCGACCTCCGAAGGCAGATCACATTCCGCCCCAGCCACGATCACAGCGGCGGCGCCGTCCCCAAATAATCCGGCCGAGATCAGGTTCGCCACCGATAGATCTTCGCGTTGCAAAGTAAGCGAGCACAGTTCGACCGAGAGCAAAACTGCCACCTGCGAAGGATGCGCCTTCACGTAGTCAGCCGCCCGCGAAATGCCCGCGGCTCCCGCGACACAACCCAGCCCGAACATTGGAATGCGGCGGATATTCGGGGAGAGCCCCATGCGGTTGATCAGCAGCGCGTCGATTGATGGACTCGAGATGCCAGTTACCGACGTAAAAAAGAAAGCTCCCAGATCGCGCGGCGCCAGACCAGCCTGATTCAGAGCGCGGCAGACGGCCTGCTTGCCCAGTTCGACCGCGGTTTGGATCCACAGATTGTTGGTTTCGCCCCACGTCGCCAGCTTGGTATAGGCCTGCAGAGGCAGTGAGAGATATCGCCCTTCAACCCCGGTATGACGCTGCAACCGCCGCATCAACGTGGGGTTCTCGAGCTTGTCTCCCCAATATTCCTCCAACGCACGACACAAGACGTCTTGAGAGTAGTAATACTTGGGGAAGGCACTGGCTGCGCTTAGAATTTGCATGATTGTTTCCGTTAGCTCCTGGTAAGGCTTCCAGGTAAGAGCATCCGCCTGTCTTGTCACGCGCTAAAAGTCGATCGCCCGCCGTGCCAAGTCCGAGAGCCTCGGACCAGAAACTGCCGGAGGAATGCGCGAGATCCACGACGCTACGAATCGCGGAAACAAATTCGTCCACTTGCGTTTCCGTAACCACGAGAGGCGGCGCAACTTTCAGGACCATGAAATCATTTCCGCAAATCTGGGTAAGAACGCCGTGGTCGCGAAACAGACGCATGACCATAATCTGCCCAAACATTGCAGGATGAATCTGCGCGAATGCTTCGAAGGGAACCCGCAGGCCCAAGCGGCGAGGAGCGGCGAATTCGATCCCCAGCAACAGTCCCATGCCGCGCACGGCCTTCACCATCTCGTAAGAGGAAAGCTCGTCCGTCAGACGGCGCTGCAACTCGTCTCCCATGAGGGTGGCGCGGCTTCCGAGTTGCTCGCGCTCCAGCACATCCAAAGTGGCCAGGCCGGCGCGCATCGCCAGACTGTTTTCGCTGAAAGTGGACGCGTGAACGATGGCCCGTTTCATTGAACTGTAGACCGAACGATAGACGGCATCGGACATCAAGGTTGCACTGACCGGAATCAGTCCGCCACTCAGTGCCTTGGCCAGCACGACAATATCCGGATCGAGTCCGAAATGGTGCGCCGCCAGAAACGGTCCGGTCCGATGCATGCCCGGTCTGCACTTCGTCCAGAACAAAGAGCGATCCGAAATGCCGGCATAGCGCCTGCGCCGCGGGAAGGTAGTCGGAGTCCGGAATCCGTATGCCGCCCTCGGACTGCACGGGCTCGACGAAGAATGCGGCGTAGCGCCGGGTGGCGAGCTTCTGTTCCAGAGCCTTGAGGTCCCCAAACGGCACAGGGTCGGTCTCGGGAAGGAGCGGGCCAAATCCACCGCGCCAGTACTCGCCGTTCATGAGAGACAATGCGCCACAGGTCAGACCGTGAAAAGCGCGGTCGGCGTAGAGCAGACCCGTGCGCCCGGTGTGGGCGCGCGAGAACTTGATGGCGGCTTCGATGCCTTCGCTCCCCGAGCTGGCGAAAAATACTTTGGACAGCCGTCCTCCGGCGCGACTACAAAGACGTTCCGCCAGTTCACCCGCCAGTTCCGGAACGTGACTTTGCAGCATCACCGGACCACGCTTTTCCAGTTCATCACTGACAGCTGCCACCACATCGGGATGATTGTGCCCCACATTGTGAACACAGTATCCGGAGAGAAAGTCCAGAATGCGACGGCCATCCCGTCGTGAATAGCTCAGCTCCCATGCACCGTTCATAGCTGACAGAGAGTTCGAGCACGTTGAGCAACTTCACCCACTGCGGGTTCACGTGTTGGGAGTAGAGACAATCGGTCGAGATTGATTCCGCGAACGGCATCGTGATCAATACGTCAGGGCTAACTTGGAGGCCCCCGAAGCCCGGCAAGCCAATGTGTACAGGGTTTGCCCTGCTCCGTTTGATGCGCACACTTTGGAAGATGGTTGCCGCCTATCGTTTCTTATATTGTTAAGACTCCCTGTCTGGCATCTCCTCCAACCTTGGCAGTATAGTCTTAAAGACTTAAGACTATTTACTCTTTGGGTGAGAAATTGACAGATAAAATGGATGCGCGGTGCAGGTTCTCCATCTTGAATGGATGGCGTCGCTCTACTCTGCGGGCAAACTAATTTCAAGGTCAGTAGAGTTGCTTAAGTCTTAACTGTTTAAGACATAGCTTGTCAAGCACTTCAGTGAGCGGCTTGCGGCTAGTGGCTAGAAATCTGCTGCCGGACCAGCGGACAGGGTTTGATCTATTTTCCCGGCAGTACGACCGAAGACGCGTACCGGTTGATGGCAATTCACCTAGCTGCTAAGCTTTGAACAGTTGGCCGACAGACGTTCGCACATTCCATATCTGAGCCACAAAAGGTTTGCCTGTGCCCCGCCTAGGACCCATACCGACTGCAGGAGAGTTCCGGCTCCTCGAGATTCTTTGGCGTCTCGGAGAGGGCACAATTGAAGATTTTCTGCGAGCGTCGGAAAAAGGCAGCCCCCTATCCCCAAAACCCCAAAACCCCATTATATTTGTATGCTAAGTCAGTGTTTTAACAATATTGAGATATTCTGAATAAATAAATATCAATCTACTCAGTGTTAGGTTGGCTTCTACAGAACAATCTTGTGTCTGATTGACTTGAATCGGAAGAAGGGTTCATCTTAAATTTCAACCTTAATTCCAGATCCAATGGTATGCACGGCATGCTTCTTATTCTCAATTTCTTCTCTTTGCTCCATATACCACTTCTTGTTTTCCTAATTGAATTAATGATAGCCTGATTATTCAGCTAGTTCATGGTCTGATAAGTCATTGTATTCAAAGAAGCCAGTTTCATTTTCTTAACCTGGTTATTTGCTATATCCCAAAAAGTTAATGTACTCTCTACAAGTAGTTCGGATGTATTCAAGTTGCTCTGGAGAATAGTATTTCAAGTTTGAGTTAGCTTTACCTGATCTTGGTTTATATAATTAACCAGCAGTACTTTCCTAAGATCCTAGGACATCATCTAATCTTTTGCCAATGTAGAGTCCATCTGTCTTTTCAACTCCTAACAAGAATTCAAATGTTCCAGTCATAACTTCTTTCTTTTTAGTTAGCAAGTCTTCAAATCTTATGATATGAACTGGGATATTTCTAGTTCTAGAGAGTTCAATCCAATATTTAAAGAATTCGTTCCACATGAAAGCTTGTTGTTTAACTAGCCATTGCCATTCATCAGCAAACTCATTAGGGAAATCATTGGCACATGATCTACTATGAGTCAAAGTACTTGACATCATAAACTAAGAAACAATGATGTCTAAGGGATTTCTAACTCAGGAGGGACAGCTCTACCAGCAGACATGACTTCTGCAAATGGAAGAATGTAAGGGAAATGAGTTTTCAAGATCCATGCTTTTGAGTCAAAATGATTTTCTGCTTTAAAACCTTGAACAGTGAGTGCAAAGTTAACACTAGGAATGATGTTAGAGTCTGATCTGTGGAAACTCCAGAAATACTCTCCATTAGTTTTCTGGATATGTATTACCAGATCCTACAACCAAGCAAAATATACTTATGGCACTTCTCTGGACTCATCAAGCATCAGAGGACCGTTGTCATGAATGAGCTTCTCAACATTTGCACTTCATCAGACTCTGCTGCATGAGCGAGATCCAATCTGAATATTCTTTGAAGCATGTCATAGTTCAACCTAGGACTTATGTTATTTACTAGTCTGCCGTTTTTGATATCAAGTTCACATCCTGGGAATGAAGTAGCTAGGACTTCTGACCATAAGTAGAATCCTTCAAGAGGCACAAGTGAATACTGAGTGAAGTCCTTAGAAAAGTAGAGCTTGTCTTAGAAGATCAAATTCATCAAAGCAAAATCTGATTAGAAAGGAGGTATACCTTTCTTCTATAGCTTTTAGAATTCTGGTTCCATTACTTGTCTTCCTTCTGACCATGAAACTCCTTCTTGATTATTGCTCTTAGCTTGTACTTCTTAGATTCCATTGACCAGAATAGTTACAAAGAGAGCTTCAAGTTTAGGGGAAGTGTATTTTTCCATATGTGAGATATATTGAAAGGATATATTAATATAATGTAAGGTATTTATTATGTTTTAATATACCTCACTATCAATTCTACATATAGATAAAACTATGGGGTTTTGGGGTTTTGGGGTCGAGACCTGAGGCCTCCTTCAACGCCTGAACAGGCTGCGGAAAAAGTGAGAACCCAAGTTTCGAACAACGAGTCGATGGGCCAGGGAAGCTGTACCGTCCGCTGGAGTCGCCAGTTGCCAGTCTTGATTCGGGAACGCTTCTGCAATCCTTATTCGTGCTCCGCATCATTGCTGGGCTAATTTTCCAAGCGCATAATAGCCAGTTCCCAGGCCCTTTCCCATTCTGCGTTTCAAAAGTGAAGAATCATGGAGACATATGACTAAACTGCTGGCGATATTTCTTTGCGTCTCAATTCCACTAACTGTGTTAGGCGGCGACAACGCATACAAAGTGACTTATGACGGAGGATCTGTAACGGACGTGAAGTCCGGGACCGGAATGAAGTTGTATATCGAGTCAAACCAGATTCGATTAGTGAAGGATAAGGGAGATGTGGTGACCATTCCGGTATCTGCCGTTACTGAAATCAGCTATGGCCAAGATGTGCACCGGCGAGTTGGAGCTGCGATCGGACTGGCTGTCGTGTCGTTGGGAATTGGGGCTCTTATGGCTCTCACAAAATCGAAGAAGCACTATGTCGGCCTAACTTGGGCGGATGGAGACAAAAAAGGCGGCTTTGCGATGCAATGTGATAAGAAAGACTACCGTGGCGTGCTGGCGGGACTTGAAGGAGTTACCGGTAAGAAGGCAGTCGACTCCGACGCAATGACGGTAAAGAACTAAGTCAACGTCATTCTTTCTCTGGAGGAGTAGTCTCGGAGACTTTCCGGCGTTGGGATCACCGAGACAAATTGCAGCCCTGTGATTCTGGCACTTGTTTTTTTCTCCTAACCGAGGATAATTGCGGGTTTCCTTCCCCCCAGGGAGGCTCCATGCAGTTTCCTAATTGCGCCCGGCGCTCTGCCGTAGGCGCGTTCTTTGCCCACGCGCTGGCTATTTTCGCAGCGCTGATATCGCTCAGTATCCTAAGTGCTCACGCGCAGAATCCAGCGCCGGGGCCGAACTCCGATCCCACCTACCAGGCTTTGCGCGGTTTGACGCTGGGTGGCGAAGCTGTAAGCGTCAACAACCTCGAACTGAAGCGCGAAGGCGGAACATTCCACTTGCGTTCGGGCACCGTCTGCTTTGTCGCTCCGGTGGCCGGGAAGGTGACGGGAGCGGTCTTTAACGGCGACGGCAACCTCATTCTGGATCCACCGGACTCGGAACGAAGCATGCTGAAGCTGCTTACCAAGGAAGATGAGTTCAGCGAGAACTTCAGCCAGATGACGCTCCGCTTCACCGATTCGACTTACGAAGAAATCAAGAAAGGGGGCACGGCCGGAGCATCCGGATGTGACGCTGGGCCGCTCAAAGACAGCCAGCACACCACTCGCCACAAGCTGAAGAACAATCTGGAAGCCCGAATACTGGAAGACCTGCTAAGTCCCGAGCCCGGAGGACTGTTTCTCGCTTTCATTCACGGCAAGCATTACAACGGGCAGGAGTTGTTTTCGATTGATCCGCATGAGGCCCGCGATCAGGTCGATTTCATGACCTATGACGAAAACAAATTCGGAGACTGGGCTTCCTATCCGATTTCCGGAGAACACAAGAAGGGCGCCATTGGCCAACCCATCCTCATCGACCACCAGCGATTGGAGACGACTCTGGAGAAGAATGCCCATCTGGAGGGCAAGGCCACGACCACCTTTACGGTACATCTCAACGCGGTGCGAGTTGTACCCCTGGACCTGTTTCGCACCCTGAGAGTTCGAAGCGTCAAGACTTCCGATGGTCAGGCGTTGCCTTTCATTCAGGAAGACAAGAATGACGATGCGCAGTTCGCAGTGATATTGCCAAAGACACTGGCGGCCAATGAGCAATTCACCATCACCACCGAGTACGAAGGCAAAGATGCCGTGATCAATGAAGGCGGGGGCAACTATTATCCCGTCGCCCGGGAGAACTGGTTTCCCAACAATCCAGGCAGCAGCTTCGGAGAATACGCAACTTACGATATGACATTCCGCATTCCGAAGGGGATGCAGATTGCCGCTACGGGAGCCCGGGTCAGCGACAGCAATGAGGGTGGGCAGAACGTGACGGTGTGGAAGAGTGAAGCTCCGCAAACCGTCGCAGGTTTTAGCTACGGCCGGTTCAAGATCGAAGAAGGTAAAGTAGAAAAGGCGGCCTATGAGGTGCAATCGTTTGCCAACCAGGAGCCGCCGAGTTGGGTTCAGGGTCTGCAGCATGCGGCCAATGGAGACGATATGCCGGGCCAGGGATCCCACATTCCGGGTGTGGCATTGGGCTCCATGGAGACGACAGGGCTCAATAAGAAAGCGCTCGCTGAAGGCGAACTGGCAGTTGAACTTTACAGTGACTATTTTGGCCCGTCACTGTTCAAGCATCTGCAGTTGACGCAGCAGACCGCGTGCAACTTCGGCCAGTCCTGGCCGGGACTGGTGTGGATCCCGATCTGCTATTACTTCGACACCACCGTGCGCCACGAGTTGAACATGGACTGGGGAGATCGCGGATACTGGAAAGTCGTGACTCCGCACGAAGTGGCTCACCAGTGGTGGGGACACACGGTCGGCTTCAATTCCTATCGGGATCAATGGATGAGTGAGGGATTCTCCGATATGTCGGCCTCGTTGTATCTGAGCCTCATCGAAAAGAATCCGAAGAAGTTCATTACGTTCTGGAACGACGAACGAGAATTGCTGTTAGAGCGCAACGCGCAAGGCTTCCGCGCCATCGATGTCGGGCCGCTCACCATGGGATATCGCACCAGCAACTCGCGCACCGGGTTTGACACGACACGGAGGCTGATCTATCCCAAAGGCGCCTATATCCTGCACATGCTGCGGATGATGATGCAAGACAATCGTGCCCGTGATCAGAACTTCAAGGCCATGATGCAGGATTTTGTTCGCACGTATAGCGGCAAGGCGGCCAGCACCGAAGACTTCAAAAGCATCGTCGAAAAACACATGACCCCGGAGATGGACCTGGAAGGCAATCACAAAATGGACTGGTTCTTTAACGAGTATGTCTATGGCACACAGTTGCCCTCATACCAGATGAGCGCAAGCTTCGATACGGGCGCAGATGGGGATGTCGTCATGAATGTGAAAATGACGCAGTCAAATGTGAACGACAAATTCTGGATGCTGGTACCGATCTACCTGGAGTTGCCGAATGGCATGTTCTTCCTGGGACGAGCGCGGCTTCATGGCAACAGCACATTTGAGCAGAGGATTCCGCTCAAGGGATTAAAGGACAAGCCGAAACGAGCGGTGATCAGCTACTACGACGATGTGCTGGCGTCGCCAAGTTAGAAAAGTGCAGAGATAAAATCGAGGGGAGCGCGCGTGCTCCCCTCGCAAGCGTACTTAATCGTCCATCTACTACTTGCTCGATCCGGGCTGTACCCCGTTTTCGCCTGAGCCGATCTCCAGACCGAACTTCTTGCCGGCGAAACGCGCACCCGCGAGGGCGTTGGTTCCGTTCTCGCCCTTGTTGACGATAGCCGCGTTATTCGTCGAAGTGGTGCCCAGGTCGACCACCTTCGCTGGAACTTTGGCGAGCACCTTCTTGCCCTGCATGATGCTGACGTCGACGTTGGGACCAGCGCCGTCCCACTGCAGGCTGTAGTCGCCGGGCTTGAGCTGAGTTCCATTCACGGTTGCCGGGCTCATGAGCGAAAGACTGGCTTTGTTGGCTGCGAATGCGCTGGAGGCCAGCAGCAGAGCTAACCCCATGATCAGAGTCTTGGAAACGGTCGCGAACTTCATAGCTGCTCCTTTTTGTTTTTCCCGAATACACATCGAGAAACGGTTAGGGCGGCCCGGTTCGCGATAGCGCGAGAAAAAACTTGTGTTTCCCCACGAATCGCCTAAAATGCTGCCGCCGGGGTTAAGCGCACAAGCCCCACAGGCTTGCGCTCCGCTATGGGGGTTCCCTCACCTGGGCCGCCAAACCGAGTGTGAGGGAATCTCCAAACCCCGCATCAATTTTTTAACGATGGGCCAAAGTCACCCCTACCGGCCCGTTCACCCACCCTTCACAGTACGTACATTCAACGCCCGAAGTTCCCATTTGGTTTCATTCTTTGGACGGCCAGACATGCGTCGAGGTAGCAAGAAAATCAATCGCGACTATTCTTTTTACAGGGAACATCAGTGCAATGTTTTGTGCTGCCCTGGCGGGAAAGAAGGAGTTGCGGAGATGAAATACTGGCCACGGATCTTCGCGGATAAAAGTCAATTACTTGCTTAATCCGTGTTCATCGGTGCGAATCCGTGGGCCAAAGAATCTCAGTGCGCAGATACTTAGTCGCTGTCGCCGTGCTGGCGATCGACCGACCAGATGCTGGCCTGATCTTTTTCGAACGGGTAGAGATGGACCATCCAGTTAAAGATGACCGGATGGAACGTTCCTCCAGCGGCATCACATGCCTCTTGCGTCGTGATGGATCCTCGCAGACCAAACTGCGAATGGGGCGCCAGCATTTCTTTTTTCCTGCCCAGTGGCGCGGAACAGAAATTCACGTGCTCATGCCATTGGGCCACGCTCAGCGGGATGCGCTCATCGAGTTGGTCCTCGGTGAAACGCTTGGGAGCCGTGTACATCACGCCAATCAGTTTGTAATCGTCACCATGTTTTTCGTAGAGCAAGGACGTGGGATGTTCGGGATTGAAATTGAATCTGGCTTCCGCGGCGTAGCTATAGTTGGTGAAGTGATACATCTTTTGCGGAACGTTGGGCAGGAAGATCTTGAAACCGTCGGCCAGCGCTAGCTTGTAATCTTTGTATTTCTCCGAGGCCTGGCGCGCATCATCTGCAATCTTTTTCGCCCGCACGTCGTCGCCCGGCTTGGGCTGGCGCAGCGCGGTCATCTTCATGTGAGGGCCCATGTCCATATGGCCTTCCATGGAGTGCATGGCGTGAGCGCCGGCAGCGCTGTCTTCTTTGTCAGCATTGATCGGCATGTCTTTCATATTCGACATGTCATGCTGCGACGTTCCGGACATGTCCATGTCAGGCATGGATTCCTGGCTGGATGGCGCGTTGGCCGGGGCACTCGGCGTCTGGCCCAAGGCAGCGCTGCAAAGCAGAATGGCGGCAAGTACGACAGCTTGAGAACGCATATTCTCCCCCAGAGTTCTGTGCATGATAACCCTGACGTAGGGAATATGTTTCTCACTGCGCGCGCCTGTTCGCTGGAGTTACAGAAGTAATCGCAGGAGAATAAGTCAGCTTTTTCGCTTGTAATGAATGGGCCAGTTGACCTGCCAGGTCTTGCCGCCATCTTGCGACGCTTCCCAACTCCAATCGAATTCGGTGGCCGTGATGTTCTTCCAGACCATGCGCTGCAGAATCTTGGCGCCGTTGCGCATGGCCTCGCGCTGCAGGATCATCTGGCCGTCTTTGAGTTCGCCGGTGAAATCAAGATAGCCGCCTTCATTGTCGACCCAGGTTTGCTTCCAGCGATCGGATTGCACATTGAATGTGGAAACGCTAGTGCCTCGGAGATGCATGGATTCGCCACCCGAGAAATTCTCCTCGACGACGCATCCATCCATAATGAGCTTGATGCTGTTGGTGCCGTGACCGGTCTCGCCGGCTTTTTCGCCAGGCCAGGTCAGATCCCACTCCCCGAGCCAGAAGTCGAACTGCTTCTGCTGCGGTTGTGCGGCGCAGGGATTCGCCGCCGGTGTGGTGTTGGATTGCTGCGCGAGCAGTGGAGATATTGAAAGCAACGAGAGCAGAAGCAGGATTTTGGTCATAGGCGTTCCGCTAGTCAGACGTTGAGGCCCGGTAAAGGTGAGTGATTGGCGACTCGTCCCGCTTTCTGGTACATCTAACTGCTTGAGCCTGCAAACCATCACATTTCTCTTCCTCGCCGGCGCGTTGGGAGGAGCGTTGAATGCCGTGGCTGGAGGCGGCAGCTTCATCGCGTTTCCGGCGCTGTTGTTCACGGGCGTGCCGCCGATTCCCGCTAACGCGACGAACACGATCGCACTCTGGACCGGGGCTGCGGCTAGCGGCGGAGCCTATCGCAAGCGGCTCGATGTTTCCCGGCGAGTGATGATCCCGTTGCTGGCGGCGAGTCTGCTCGGAGGGTTGGCCGGAGCCCTACTCTTGTTGAGGACTCCGGCTCACACTTTCATGCGCGTCCTGCCTTGGATGACGTTGAGCGCGACCTTGCTGTTCGCCTTCGGCAAGAAACTGGCGGGCGGGCGCAGGTCGGTGATCAACCACGAGGCTTCGACGCTCGCACTCGCTGGGACAACTTTATTTCAGTTGTGCGTAGCAGTATACGGCGGCTACTTCGGCGGCGGTATGGGGATCGTCATGCTAGCCATGCTGGCCGCGTTGGGGATGACCGACATTCACGCCATGAACGCGTTGAAGAGCGTCATGGGATTTGTGATCAACGGAGTCGCGGTGGTCACATTCATCATTGCCGGCGCAGTGTACTGGAGGCATGGCAGCGTGATGATTATCGGCGCAATCGCGGGAGGATACCTGGGAGCGCATTATGCAATGAAGATGCCGCAGGTATGGGTCCGCAACTTTGTCGTGCTGGTGGGAGCGGGAATGACGGTCTATTTCTTCTGGAAGGCGTATCACTGACTCGCAGAGAATCTATTGAAGCTAATAATCGGAGCTAGGACGGGAATGAACAAAAAGGAACTGACTCCCTTTGCGAACTTTGCGGCCGTTCTTTGCGATCTTCGCGGTTAAAAGCTTTTGACCGCAAAGCCCGCTAAGGATACGCCAAGGTCGCCAAGGTTCACGGATCGAAACTCGAATCTGAGATCGATCCGTGAGAACCCGTGAAGATCCGTGGCCGAATTCTTTATTGCAGCGGCGCGGACACGTGCTCGTGCACGATCAGCCACTTGCCGCCCTGGTTTTCGAAGATGCCGGTCCAGCGGAAGTTACCCATCTCCACCTTGCCGGCTTTGTTCGTCATTTCTTCTTTTACTGTCGCGGTGGCCCAGACGAGATCGCCGTGAGGATGGATGGCGGCATCATCGTTGACCGTAAACTTCGCGTTCTTATAACCAGCCAAGACCCCTTTGACACCCTTCTCGTATTCCTCCCAACTGTTGTACTTCAGGGGCGCGATATCGAAGAACGTATTTGGACCCGTGGCATAGTACTTTGCCGTGTTGGCGGGATCGAGGGTAGACCAGCCATCCCAGATTTTTTGCAGGTAAGCCTTATCGGGAACTGGTCCAGCAGAGCTCTTCTTCATGGATGACTTCTTGGTTTGCGCGGAACCGAACAGCGTCAGGGCGAGCAGACACATCATAAAGATGGTAAAGGCACGCTTCATTTGGCTTCCTCCAGGAAATCCGGCGGAATTCTCGCACAAGAAGGGCATAAACCACAAAGGGCACGAAGGTTCAGGAAGAGACAAATTCGTTCTCAAGGCATTTTGTTTGACCGATTTCCACAGCACACGTTAAAATGATTGAGTTTGCCTGTACTCGCCGACCCGTTCTGGGGACGCCTGCCTTGGCTGCTGAAGCGCCGGGGTAGAAAACACAGCAAGCACAGGAATCAGCAAGCCCCGTGGGAGCGCCCGTGTGCGCCTCGGGTCCGTGTTCAAGTTCCGTTTACGGGCTGAATTCAACGACATTCTTGGAGGCAGACGTATGTACGCGGTTATCCGCGCCGGTGGAAAGCAGTACCGGGTGGCGCCCGGAGATGTGATTCGAGTGGAAAAAGTGGGCACCGGTACCGACGGACAGGTGGAGTTCCCTGTGGTCGCGGTCTCCGGCGAAGAAGGTCAGATCGGCAATCAGGCGGACGCGCGCGTTGTGGGCCAGGTGGTCGAAGAGGGCCGCGGTGCGAAGATCCTGGTCTTCCATTACAAGCGTAAGAAACAATACAAGAAACTGCGCGGGCACCGGCAGGCGTATACCGCCGTGCGCATTGCGGAGATTGCCTTTGGTGGCCAGAGCTTTAAGGCTCCGGATCTGCCCAAGAAAGAAGCGAAGCCGAAAAAAGTGAAGGCGGAGGCAACGGAAGAACACGAAGCCGAGCCGAAAGCGAAGAAAGGTGCGGCCAAGAAGAAGTCCGCGCCCAAGAAGACTGCTAAGAAAGCCGGCGGCAAGAAGAAATAGTTCCAACTGCGAGGGCGAGACGCGCTCGCGACAGCCGGCCTGAGGCCGGCGCTACGGAGAGATTTATGGCGCACAAAAAAGGGCAGGGCACTTCACGAAACGGGCGCGATTCGAACGCCCAGCGGCTGGGATTCAAAGCATTCGGCGGGCAGGTTGTGCCCGGCGGCACGATCATTGTGCGACAGCGCGGCACGCGGGTGAAGCCGGGGCTCAACGTGGGCCGCGGCAAGGACGACACGCTCTTCGCCAAGATCTCTGGCCGCATCAAGTTCATGGACAAGGGATCGATGGGCAAGTTTGTGATGATTGAGCCCCTGGAAGCGAAGTAGGCAGCGCTTTGGAAACCTCGCGGGCAAGAGTGCCCGCGCCACACCAGCCTCGCCTTCGGGCCGAGGCTTTTGCTTTTGCACCTTATGTTCATTGATGAGGCGAAAATCCGGGTCAAGGCGGGCGACGGCGGCAATGGCTGCATGGCCTTCCGGCGGGAAAAGTTTGTGCCGCGCGGCGGACCCTCGGGCGGCGATGGTGGCAAGGGCGGCGACATCGTCATGGAATCGAGCGAGCGCCACAACACGCTCGTTCATTTCCGCTTCAATCCCGAGCACCAGGCGCAGCGCGGACGGCATGGTGAAGGTTCCAACAAGACGGGACGCGATGGTGGTGACGTAGTTCTCAAGGTACCCGTCGGCACGATCGTCATCGACGACGAAACTGGAGAGAAGGCCTTCGAGTTCACGCACGCCGACGAGAAGTTTGTGATCGCCCGCGGCGGGCGCGGCGGACGCGGAAATGCGCGGTTTGCGACCTCAGTCCACCAGGCTCCACGGGAGCACGAAGCGGGAAGGCCGGGTGAGGAACATACCTACCGGCTGGAATTGAAACTGCTCGCGGATGTGGGGCTGGTCGGATATCCGAACGTCGGCAAGTCGACGTTGATTTCGCGAATATCCTCAGCGCGGCCGAAAATCGCCGATTATCCCTTCACGACCCTGCAGCCGAATCTCGGTGTCGTAGCCGTTGGCGATGCGAGAAATGAAATTAGTTTCGTGGTCGCTGACATCCCCGGCTTGATCGAGGGAGCGCACGCCGGAGCGGGACTCGGCACGCAGTTTCTGCGGCACGTCGAGCGCACACGGTTGCTGGTTCATCTTGTCGACGTTTCCGATTCGAGCGGCCGCGACGATGTAACCAAGGATGTGGAAGTGATTTTGGGCGAACTCGCCAGCTTCGGCGCCCACCTGGAAGAGAAGCCGATGATCATGGTGGCGTCGAAGATCGACGTCGTAAACAAAGACAAGTTGGTGAAACTGAAGAAGTATTGCCAGAAACATAAGCTGAAGCTATACGAGATCTCGGCGGTCACGGGTAAGGGGATCGAGGCGTTGAAGTACGCCATTGCCGAGGAAGTGCAAGAACTGAGGGATCGGGACATTAAGGACGCTGCGGTCGGTAGTCAGGGGTCGGTAGTCAGGGGTCAGTAGTCAGGGTGCGGCCCTGTCCGTGGAAGGGTGCTTGCCCGAGACGGTCTCGCGATGGCCGGCAGGATGCCGGCGCTACAAAATCAAAAGGCGGCCTTCCGGCCGCCTTTCCCCATTTCACCCACAAAACCGGATGTCAGTTTACGCCCTCGGAAGCGGGCCGTGTTGGAAATGATATTGCAAGATACGCGCGGCCAGTGCCGGGGTCAGCGTACTGCCCTGGCCCTCGATCGTGCGCACAACTTCTCCGCGGCAGACCACTTCAGTCTCCGAGAGTCCGGCGATTTCGGCCGGAAGTACAAGATTGATTTCCAGTTGCGAGCTCGGTTGCAGTAGTTCGTCAGCCTGGAACAGCATTCCGGAGCGGCTGATGTTTTCGGTTGTGCCGATATGCCATTGCTTCTCGCCGAGTCGGCGATATCGCAGCGGCAAGTGCAGTTGGAATCTCTGCGCGCGCGTAGGAGGAACCTCCCGCGCTCGCACCGTGGGCTGAAGTTCAGCGGACTGCGTGGACATAACGACCTCCGGGGGAGTTGGAGTTGCATCGAGCACTTCGCGCACTTTGCTCTTCAGGTCGCGAAGGTTGAAGGGCTTCTGGAGCAGCCGTATGCCGGCGTCCAGAGTGCCGTTGTGTCCGATCACGTTTTCCGTGTAACCGGACATGTAGAGAACTTTCACGTTGGGGCGAATTTCTGAGATGCGCTGCGCCAATTCGCGGCCATTCATGCCGGGCATGATCACGTCGGTAAGGAGCAGGTGGATGACGGCTTCGTGCGCGACGGCAATCTGCATGGCGACTGCGCCGTCGGCGGCCTCGATGACTTTGTAGCCTTGCTTTTCCAGATATTGGCGGGCAAGGTAACGCAGGTTGGCTTCGTCTTCCACCAGCAGAATGGTTTCCGTGCCGGGTTCCACCCGCTGGAACTGCACCGGGGCTGCCGCGTTGGTCGCCGGTTCTCCCATGGAAGGCACGCGAGGCAGGTAAATCTTGAAGGTTGTGCCTCTACCGACTTCGCTGTAAACCCAGATATATCCCCCACTCTGTTTGATGATGCCGTAGACGGTAGAGAGGCCGAGACCGGTCCCTTTCGGACCCTTGGTCGTGAAGAAGGGCTCAAAAATGTGCGACTGAGTTTCCGAGTCCATGCCGACGCCGGTATCGCTGATGGAGACCATGACATAGTCGCCGGCGCGCAGCGGGGCTTGCTGGCGGGCACGTTCTTCATCGAGTGTTACGTTTGCCGTCTCGATGGTGAGTTTCCCGCCTGACGGCATAGCGTCGCGCGCGTTTACTGCGAGATTCATGATGACCTGTTCGATCTGTCCGGCATCCGCGCGGACCGCCCAGAGATTCTGGCCGGGAGCCATCACGAGATCGACATCTTCGCCGATCATGCGGGTCAGCATCTTCAGGTTTTCGGTGGCGACGTCATTCAGATTGACGATTCTTGGCGCCAGCATTTGCTTTCGGCTAAAAGCGAGAAGCTGGCGGGTGAGCGACGAGGCGCGCTCGCTGGCACTGGCGATCTCCTGGGCCGGGCCGCGCAAATGCGGCTCGGCCCCGAGACGTTCGAGGAGAAATTCCGAATAGCCGGAGATCACCATCAGCAGATTGTTGAAGTCGTGCGCGATTCCGCCGGCCAGCCGCCCGACGGCCTCCATTTTTTGGGACTGGCGCAGTTGCTGTTCGAGGGTGCGACGTTCGGAGACATCCTCGGCGAAGAGTTCGAACACGACCCCCTCTTCCCGCCCATTCATCACCGAGCGGCCAGAGATTCGAACTGTAGTTGTGCCACCTTTTCTCTTCCAGTCGGCAGTAAGGCCCTTGAATGGCGCAGAGGCGCGCAGGCAGTCCGCGAGTTCGAACCACTGGTCGGTGTCAGAGTAGAGGGAATAAATGTATTGGCCGACCAATTCGCCCGGGGACTGCAACGCGAGCAGTTCCACGAATGCGGGATTTGCATCCAGAATCTTGCCGGTGGAATCGCAACTGCAGATGCCATAAGGAGCATTGGTCACCAACGAGCGGAAATTCAGCTCCGAAATACGCAAGTTCTCTTGCACGGCCCGTAAGGCAGCGTTCAGCCAGCAGATCAGCATCGCTAGAAAAAAGAACAGAGACAAGCGCAGGATCGCGGTGCGCATCTGCGCCGGGGTATGCTCTCCGGCCAGCGAAAAATAAGCGATAACCGTCAGTGCGAAAGAAGTGGCAACTAGCCCGGGTTTCCAGCCCCCGTACCAGGCGCTGACCATGACGGCAACGCCGAACATGGCCAGCCGGCTTTCGGACACGTCCGCTAACAGAATCGTGGGTATTAAGGCCAGCGCCGTACTCAGTACGGCAACGCCATAGCGCAAGATGGGCGCACGAGCGGGCGGGATGCTGAGTAGGGGGAGGGTTACTCGCATATAACGTATCGTAAATGGGAAAGCCTAAAACCGGAACGTTACAGGAGTTCATTTGATTTCGCGAGCGGAAAAGCGTCGCAATGTCCTTTTACCTGAAGCGCGAGGGCCACTCGGACATCAACTGTGGGATTGAGCTTGCAACTTCGTCCGCGAATCTGGACACTAGGCGGTATTAAAACCCACCTATGAATATCGGACTATTTGGCGGTACTTTCGATCCTGTGCATCGCGGGCATATGGCGCTGGCGCGGGCGGCGATGGAACGGTGCAAGTTGCATCGAATCTACTTCGTAGCAGCAAACGTTCCCCCGCATAAGCAGCGGCAGTCGCACACACCGTTTGCTCACCGGTTTGCCATGCTCGCACTGGCTACAGCCACGGAAAAAAACTACTTGCCTTCACTGCTGGAAGCGCCGGAAGAAAACGGATTGAGTCGTAAAGACCGCATGGAAAAGCCGAACTACACAATTGATACCGTGCGCCGCTTGAAACAATCTTTCAAAGACAGCGACACATTGTTTTTGTTGGTTGGCATGGACGCATTCGCAGAAATCGCTCAATGGCATAAAGCAGAAGCGCTGTTTCGCGAGTGCGAGTTCATTGTCGCCGGGCGACCGGGGTACTCTCTGGCGGACGTGGCCAATGCGCTGCCGGAAAGTCTGCGCCCTCGCGCCGAGGTCACCCGGCCGTTTCACAAACAGGCGGTGACGGGAGACCTGGTGCTGCCGGGAGTCCGGCTGCATTTGATCAGCGACCTGCAGCAGCCGGCATCGGCGACGGCCATTCGCCAGGCAGCGGCAGCGGGTAAGGCGCTGGGCCGGTTTCTCGATCCCGCCGTCGCGGAATACATCAAGAAGGTCGGTCTGTATAGAGATCGGCACGTCCCGTAGGGCCGGACGCATTCGTTCGCTCAAGCGAAGCGAGCCGACGGGCTTGTGGATAGGAGAGCAGGGAACCTCGGTTACAATGAGGTGAAGCGAGCGACCAACGACTGAATGAAGAAGAACGATCTTAAAAAGCAAATATCCGCTGCCATTCAAGCCTGCCTGGAAAAGAAGGCCGAAGAACTCAGCATCCTGGAAATGGAAAAAGGTTCAGGGGCCTTTACCGATTACTTTGTCCTGTGCAGCGGGACCAATCCGCGGCAAGTGCAGGCCATCGCCGACGAAGTCGAGCTGCGTCTGAAGAATGCCGGGCTACGGGCGACGCACGTCGAGGGCTACAAACAGGCCGAATGGGTGCTTGTCGACTACGTGGACTTCGTGGTGCACGTGTTCTCCGAAAAGGCGCGCAAGTTCTACGATCTGGAGCGGCTGTGGAAGTCGGCGAAGCGCCTGGAGCCGGGTGACCTGAAAACAGCCGTCCGCGCGCGAAAGCCTGCGACGAAGCGAGCCGCCCCTAAGAAGAAGAAAAGAGCGAAAGCCTAGATTCCTGCGCAGAGTTGCGTGAGTCTGGAAAATCCCAATGACATCGAAGGCAGATTCTGCGCCTGGCTGGGGATCGCAGTATCGGCTGGTGGCCTCGGAAAAGTGGAAGGCCAAGTCTGCGGCCATGGGGCAGCCGGTTACCGATGCGCTGGTGGCCTACGCGCGCCCGGCGCCGGGGATGCACGTACTCGATTTGGCCAGCGGCACCGGAGAACCTGCCATCAGTCTGGCGATTGCTGTCGGTGCGAAGGGTCACGTCACCGCGCTCGATCTAAGCGCGGATCTGCTCGATATCGCTAACAAACGAGCGCGTGCCCGCCATTTGCATAACTTCACCACACACGAAGGCGATGCTCATACCCTTCCATTTCCTGACAACAGTTTTGACCTCGCGACCTCACGCTTTGGCGTGATGTTCTTCCAGGACGTGGAAACCGCACTGCGCGAGTTGCGGCGCGTCTTGCGTCCCGGCGCGCGGGCCTGTTTTCTGGCCTGGGGAACGTTCAATCAACCATACTGGCAGAGCATGATGGGAGTCGTGCATCGGCATGTCGGTGGGGACTTGCTGGTACCAGGCGGATCGAATCCCTTCCGGTTCGCCGAAGCTGGAAGCTTGTCAGCGGTGTTGCGCAGTGCTGGATTCAACTCCATCGAGGAAGAGACCAAGACCCTGCCCTGGACGTGGCCGGGGCCGGTCGAAGAGGTTTGGGAGCAGGCGCAGTCCGTCACCGTACCGTTCCGGCCGATGCTGGAGCGCGTCCCCGCCGGCCTGTGGCCGAAAATTCATGCTGAAGTCCATCAGGCGGTGCGGCAGTACTTCGACGGAGAGAAGATTGCATTCGGAGCCTCGGTAGTTCTGGCATCAGGAAAGAAGTGAGCCACTTCGGGCATGAAGATCAAGATCGCATGGATAGGGAAGACCAAGGAGCCGGCAATCACGGCGCTCACCGACGAGTATCTCAAGCGGATCTCGCGTTACGTTCCGGTGGAGGGAGCCTCGCTGCGCGACGAATCCGCATTGCTCGAGCTGTGCGGCCGGTCTGAGGCTAAGCGCGCGGCAAAGTCTACTCTGGTCCTGTTGGACTCGCGAGGCAAGGAATTTTCCTCCGAGCATTTTGCTAAATTCCTGGGAGATTATCAGGATCGCAATCCGCTTCCCCTGATCTTTGCGATCGGAGGTGCGGATGGGTTTAGCGTCCCGGCTCGGGAAGCTGCGCAACACACCATCTCACTCGGGAAGATGACTCTGGCGCATGAGTTGGCGCGCGTAGTGTTGCTGGAGCAGGTATATCGGGCGTTCACGATTCTCAAGGGCCACCCCTATCATTCGGGGCACTGAGCTCGATGACTGGCCACTGAAGGTTCCGTGTAGCCGAAGCGCGCTGCTTGGTTCGTCCTATTGCAGCGATCCAAAAATCCCCACTCTTTGGTCGTAGCTGACGATGACGTGTCCATTGGCGACAACCGGTACGGCAAAGCCAATCCCTTCTCCCAGCGCATCGCGACCCGCATTCATGTTGCTGTTCCAGAGTTCGTTTGAAACATTGGTCGCGTCGTAGGCATGCAAGATGCCTCCGCCTGCCGCCGACTTTTCATAGGCCCACACGATGCCGTTCTGGGTTCCGTTCGCGGACACCACCGTGTTCGCCCCGCGCAATCCATAAGCGGTTGGCGAGGTCGCGACCGGCGTTGGATTCAGCAGACCGTTTTGAAATTGGTACTGCTTGAGCTGCAGGCTTGACGCTGCCGCGTAGAGATATCCATTCCAGTAAGACGGATCGCCATAGAGCCGATTCCAGTTCGGCCCCTCGGCAACGTCGCTGGTGATCGCATCCGAGCAGGTGTACCCTCCGATCATGAACTCCTGCGGAATCTGGTTGTCGCCTCCGGCATTGAACTTTCCCATCGTGTCGGTACTCACCACAAAGAGCCGGCCTTCTTTGCTATAGGAGACGGCCAACTTGCGGCCGTTGGTGACGTCGGTGGGAATCAGCGCCACTCCTCCCGAGCCAATCTCCAGATCGTGCAAATCGATGCAGGCCTCATTGGAAGGCGTGAAATAATCGGCGATCTGAAACGTACCGCCGCTCAGCTTCAGCTTCAACATCGTGTCGCCATAGTTGTTCCCGCCCTGATCGGCATTAAAGCTGCCGTCTGCGGCATTGAGATAGATATATCCATCGGAATCGACGGCGGGTGCGGCACCGCCTTGCCAGAATGCTCCGCCGCCTCCGTAATCCGACGGCCCGCTCGCGGCGTCGACGGACTGATATTGTGTCGTGGGATTAAACACGGCAGTCTGTTGCAAGGTCGCGGGATCAAAAGCCATGAGCCATCCGTGATAGACACCCCAGTCGGAAAATGATCCCCACCCCACCAGGATTGCTCCATTCACCTCCGTCAACCCCACTCGTTGGTTCTGATTGGACGGATCGAAGGCGATCTGGCCATTGGCGCTGCCTTTGCCGTCTCCCGGAACGCTCGCCTGGATCTGCATGCTGCCCGGACCAGAGTCATTCCCCGTACGAACGTCGATCGCCCGCAGCCACTGTTCTGGCACGCCGTTGCGGGCGAGAGTGGTCACAAAATACAGAACTCCGGTCGAGGCGTCGATGTATGGCGTTCCCGTGATCCCGACTTCTCCGCCCAGAGTCGTGCGTCCTCCAAAATTGTCGGGCATGGTGGTGATGCCGTTCGTTGCATCAACGTAATGTTTCTCCCACAGGGGCGTTCCGCCGAGATTCGCCGCATCCAGTGCGTACACGCTGTCGTGCTCGGTCGCAACGATCACCACGTCATGGGTTCCGGCCGCACCCATGTCGAGTTGCGAAACGTAGAGTGGCTGGGCCATGACGATTCCGTCTGCCTGAAAACTGGCTAGTCGGCCGAAGCCATTTACGTTCACATTCGCTGGAGTAAGGCTAGTTTCGCTCGTGTAGGAACCGCTGCGCGACGAGTCCCCCTTCCACATCAGGACTCCCGCGAGATTAGCGCCAGGAGTAGGAGTTGGATCGGGACCTGGAGACGTCGATTTCATGGCGCCTTGGCAAGCGACGAAGTAGGCAGCGATAAAAAACGTGAAGCAGGACTTGACTACGGCACGAAGGCCGCGATTCTTCATGGAGGACCTTCCAGCGCGGACGATAACCAGCCGTCTTCAGATGTGAATTGAGGGAAAATAGGTTGTTCATGCCTCCTCCTGCAACCATGTGGGATAGGGGTTTTGGGCCCCAAATTGAAGTAACGGGGCGGTTGTGCGCAGCTTAACTCGCAGAAATACAGATATTTAACTTTGTTTCAAAAGGTTTCACGATCCCGGGTTTCGGTTGCTTAAAGAATCCGGCGCCGTTGACGTGGCATTAGAACTTTCCAGTATCCCCGCACACGTTTTTCCTTAGGCGCAATACAGTTCTTCTGGTAGCCTGCACTCAACTCTTCGTAATCCTTCGGCTTCAGGAATTCCCGGTCCAGTCCTCCGCTGGATAGCTCCGATCTTAGCCGCGAAGGTTCAGAGTCCCCTGCCGGGCTGCGGTTTCGGTAGCGGTTTCAATGGCGTCCGCTCACGCTATTGGGAGAGCAGTCCCAAGCAAGTCCTAAGAACGTCGCAAGCAAATAAAGAAGAAACTCGGAGAAATTAATGCTGAAGCTTGCCCCCCTATTCGCTTGTCTGTCCGCTCTCTTTGTGTCATCGGCTTTCGCGGGCGTAAACGTCTCCAGCCCAACAAGTGGGTCGACAACCCAGTCGCCCGTGCATTTTAAGGCTACCGCCGGAGGAACCTCCTGCTCGAAAGGCGTGGCATCCATGGGCGTTTACAGCGCGCCCGGAGTTCTCGCCTATGTCACGAACGGCACGGTTCTCGATACGCATATCAGTCTTGGTCCCGGAACGCACTACACCACCGTCGAACAGTGGGACCACTGCGGTGGCGCCTCCAAGACTCCTATCACTGTCACGGTGTCCAGCGGATCCGGCGTATACATCAACTCGCCGGGCAATAACAGCAGCGTGGGTTCGCCAGTTCGCTTCACGGCAACAGCGAGTACGACTTGCTCTAGAGGCGTCTCGGCCATGGGCATTTACACCGGGCCTTACCAGAAGGCTTATACCGTGTCTGGGTCAAGCCTGAATACCGAGTTGACCTTGGCGTCCGGCACGTATGACGCTTCGGTCGTGGAATGGGACAATTGCGGCGGCGCCTCCAGCGCTCCGGTGAAAATCAACGTAAGCGGTGGCGGCAAGAGTTTCACCAACGTACAAGCTCACTCCGGTTGGAGCGGCCACGGAGAACTGCCTCCCGTTTACGACATGTGCAGCAGTTGCTCAGGTGTCTCGTGGTCGATGAACCAAGGCATCTCGTCCCCATCGATGGACGGAAAAGCAACCAAGTACTCGATCTACGGGACCAAACCGTACGCAGACGTGCTATGGAACAAGCATCTCATCGGCGACGGCTCTTCCGAAGGCCTCCCCGACTCCGACCACTCCCTCACGAAGTCACTTCATAACTTCACTTATGACGCTTACTTCTACGGGACCGATCTGAGTCTCTCTGAAAACCTCGAATTTGACATTGGCCAGTTCGTCGGGGGAACCGGGCTGATGTTCGGCACTCAATGCCAGATCGTGAATGGGCACGTGTGGGGCATCTGGGACAACATCCACGGGAAGTGGGTTTCTACCAACGTGCCCTGCAGGCCCGCGAATAATAAATGGAATCACATCACGCTCCAGTTCCAACGCACCTCTGACAATCAACTGATCTACAAGTCGATCACCCTGAATGGCGTCACCACTACCCTGAACGCAAAGTACGCGCCTTTCTCCGTACCCAACTGGTGGGGCTTAGTCGTCAACTTCCAGTTGGATGGCAACTACAAGTTGTCGGATTATTCCGTCTATCTCGACAAAGTAACAGTCACGTACGACTAGGAAGCATCGTTCGTTCGAGGTCCCGCCCGCGTTCAAGCTTTCTTGAGACGGGCGGGACCTTCGGTTTGTTTTTGGCGTTGCCGACACGTCGAGCCGAAGCATCCGGGAATGAAAAGGGCGGCTACATCTGGCAGCGTCCCGGCATCGAAGCTGCACAATGCTCCGGCTGATCGTGTCTTGCCTGCTTTTCGGTGCGACCTTCTGTCCCGCGCAAAACGCGCTGCCGGTCCCTGTGTCTTGCGATCTGCCGAATAACACGAGCGCCAGTTCTGACTATCGCGGCAGTCGCGGCAATATCCGGGCCGCGAACGTAAGCAAACTTCCCATTCGTTCGTTGCTATATCAGGGAGCGGAAACCCGCATCTACACCCGCTTCATGCCCTGGTTTGGCGATTCCAAACATCGCGATATCGGTTATCGCTCCGATGATTCCCGCCAGGTGGGCCGTCAGGTTTCTGACATGCGCAGCCGCGGCATCGATGGTGCCATTGTCGACTGGTATGGCCCGAAGTCCGGCTCCAAGAACGAGAGCACGATCCTTCTCATGCAGGAAGCCGAACGCCAGAACTTCGAGTTTGCCATCTCCGAAGACGCCGGCTCTCTCGGGGATTGCCAGAAGCGCGGTTGCAACGTCACCGATCAACTGATCTCTGATCTCACATACGCCGCCGAGCACTTTGAAAATTCCTCCGCATACGTGCGCTTTCAAGACCGTCCCGCCGTGTTCTTTTTCGGCCTCGAAAAATACCCGATCGACTGGCGACGAGTGCATCAGTCCCTGCCTTTGCAGCCATTGTTCTTCTTTCGAAATTCCGGCACCTTCGCCAATCCCGATGCTGAGGGCGCCTACTCCTGGATCGCTCCTGAGACCGTGGGTTCGTCCGATCCGATGGCCATGCAGTATCTTGAGCGCTTCTACTCGAAGGCTCACGCCTCGGACAAAATAGCCATGGGCTCCGCTTACAAAGGTTTCGACGATGCCGAGGCCGGTTGGGGAAAGGGCCGCGTAATCGATGCACAATGCGGTCAAACCTGGCTTGCCACTTTCGCCCTTGTGGGACGCTTCTACTCCTCGCGGCATCAACTGCCCGCGCTGATCATTCCCACCTGGAATGACTATGAGGAAGGCACGGAGATCGAATCCGGCATCGACAACTGCGTGGCAGTCCGCGCGTCCATCTCGGAAAGAAATCTTTCCTGGTCTATCTCCGGACGCGAAAATACTCTCGATCACGTGGCGATCCTCGCCCGCAACCCGTCCGGATGGTCGGAGCTAACAAAACTTCCGGCTGGTTCGGGCACGATCGCACTGCGCGACTTGCATCTGGGGCCTGGAACAACCAATCTCTGCGTCCAGGCAATCGGTAAACCGTCGCTTGTAAATCATTCCTCCGGGCCCCTTCCGCTGAACGGACCAGCCAAACCCGGGACGGAGTGAACAAGCCACATAGTGAGGCATAGTGCCCGAACGCTTCACTTCCCCGCCACACTTGCCACCACGTCAAACAAAATCGCTGGCCCTCTGCGCACTTCTTCCACCCGAATCCGCTCATCGTTTCCGTGCTCGGTGCTCCCCTCTTCTTCGGTCGCGACGTAGGGACTAAATCCGTAAGCCACAATTCCGAGCGGCCTGTACCTTTGGTTCTCCGTATACCCGCTGGTGATGTGCGGCACGACCGGCGTTCCCGGGAAATACTTCCCTGATACGTTCCGGATGGCCGCAAAAAGCGCATTGTCCGTGCCCGAATAGTTCGCCACCCGAAATTCTGCATTGAGCGGTTCCACGGTCACATTCGGATCATTTACCACGCGCCGCACCTGTTCCAGCAGGGCCTTCGGATCGCCCCCCGGCAGAATTCGCACATCCAGATTCGCCCATGCCTCGGGAGGAATCACATTCGTTTGCTGCGATCCTCCCATCATGGTCAGCGAGATCGTGTCCCGGAGAAGAAAATTCAGGGACTCATCATGCTCGACCTCATCCTGAAATCTCTTGTCGTCTACGGCCTTCCTTACATCCCGGTAGTAGACGGCCTGGTCCGCCGGTTCATACGGAGCCATGTCCTTCAAGAACTCATCGACTACCGGCAAAACGCGGAGAGGGGTGCGATACGCAGTAATCCGATTCAACGCCCGCACCAGCCGGTTCGGCGCTGAATCGGGGTTCGGCCTCGACCCATGTCCGGGCCGGCCGTGCGCTGTCACCTTCAACCAGTAGGTCGTCTTCTCCCCGACGTCCACGCTGATGTACTTGGCCTTGCCGTTCTCCAGCAAGTTCTCTCCACCTTCGTTGATCAGAAACTCCGGGTTGTCCAGCAAATCCCGCTGGTTCTTGATGAACCAATCCGTCCCCGTTCCGTCCGCCTCTTCATCGGCTACCGCCAGAAAAATCACGTCCCGATCCAGCACCACCTTCTCGCGCTTGAGCATCACCATGACGACGAGTTGCGCCAACCCTTCATCCTTCATGTCCTGCGCCCCGCGGCCCCATATGTAGCCATCCTTGATCTCTCCGCTGAATGGTGGCACGCGCCAGTGCGATGCGTCGCTCGTCACCACATCCATGTGGTTCAGCAGAACGATGGGCCGCTTCGATGATGATGTAGTGTGCGCAATCCTCGCCCACAAATCCGCGCGCCCCGGGGTATATTCAAACACCCGGTTCTCGATCCCCTCCTGATCCAGAATCTTCTTGTAAAACGCAGCCGTCTTTATCTCATTGCCGGGAGGATTCGTCGTATCAATGCGAAGATACTGCTGCATCCACGTCACCGCGAGATCGGAATATTGCTGTTTGTGCTCGGCGGACATCCGCGACGAGGGCAATCCCAGATCTTCTCCCAAGCTCAGGCCGCAAAACGCCAAAGCGGTAATCGCGAGTAGTAACCTCTTACCCTCTGTTACTCCCATTACCCTGCAGTTCGCTCCCAAATTGCCCCCTTGTGCATCGTTTTGCGTTTCATGGTCGTGTACTCGACAAAGCGATGGTTTTGCGCCCTACAAATGTGAAACTGTCATGTATTTTGCACGCAGTTTTTATATCAGGTTTCCCAAAATTACCCTCTACTTGCCTCCCAGTCCTACCGGGAGCACCGGAACCAAGCTATAATAGCCATAGATTTCAAGAGCTTAGCCCTTCAACCCTAAGGGCCGATTTGGCATCCCACATGTAATAGGGTAAGGCGGCGCCACGTCGTTGGGTGCCGAGAGTTTAAAGGGTCGGCGGCGCGTCATCGCCGGCCAGCCTGAGCAAAGCTGCTAGCTTTCTTTACCGTTCAGGGACGCGATCAAATTTCACGCACGCCCCAGGCGTGCCGGGTCGAGCATAAGCTGAGCCCAAATGCTCCGCCCAACTTGGAGGAAGTCATTATGAATCACCGTCTCGTAATCGCCCTGCCTCTGGCCGCAGTGCTTTCTCTGCCGGCCCTTGCGCAGACAACCTCTTCCGATCAGAGTCAGCCCTCGGCCGCAGCCCAGACTCAGTCCTCGACTGATGCTGGCAACGCTACTGGGAAAGCTCCTTTGGCCGCTCCTTCTCGCGAAGGCTTCTGGGGACGCATCAATCCCTTCGCCCGCAAGAACTATGTGAAGCGCCAGACCGAGCCCATCCGCGATCGCGTCAACGAGCTCGACGAACTGACCTCCACTAACAGCAAGAACATCAAAGATACCGACTCCCGAGCGCAGGCTGGCATCAAGCTCGCCTCCGACAAGGCCAACGAAGCTGACCAGCACGCCCTCGACGCCGGCAACAAGGCCACGATGGCACAGCAGTCCGCGCAGCAAGTGACCACGCGCGTTCAGACTGTCGAGACCGTCGTCAGCAATATCGACCAGTACAAGGCCTCGAACCAGACCGAAATCCGCTTTCGCCCCGGCCAGACTGTCCTCAGCAAAAATGCCAAGGACGCTCTTGACCAGATGGCCAGCGGCGTAAAAGGACAGCGCGGCTACATCATCGAAGTGCAGGGCTTCTCGTCTGGCAAAGGACAGACTGCCATCACGACTTCGCAGAAGATGGCCGAGTCCGTCGTCCGCTACCTGGTGCTCAATCATGAAATCCCGGTCTATCGCATCTATCTCGTCGGAATGGGCAATGCTCCCGCTCCCACGACGGACGAGACTGCGAAGACCAAGCGCATCAGCGGCGGCCGTGTAGAAATCAGCTTGCTGAAGAACGACCTCGAGCAGCTCTCCTCCAATGGTGGAGCGCCTGCAATGAGCGGCGATCAACAGCAGCAACCGAAGTAGTTCGGGACCAAAGGGCGCCTCGCCCAAAAAGTCCCTCCCCCGAAAAAGCCTCTCGCTAAAGCGAGAGGCTTTTTTTCGTACTTCTTATCGGCCCTGGCTGACTACGGCTACCTCCTGTCCCATAGCATGGCCGGCGATGAGATCCCTTTCCTTGTTGCCCGGAAGCAGATCGTAGTTATTGTCGTCGGAGAAAAAGACCTTGCTGAGGAAGGCTTCATCCTTGTAGCGCGTGAATACTACGTGGGGTGCGCCCTTGCTGCTGGCAGCTTTGCCGCCTCCGACGATCAATTCAAACAGGTGCTTCTTCCTGTCGGTGCTGTTCAGGGCGAGAACTCCGGATTCCAGCTTTTCGAATCGATACACGCCGGCGCTTAGCTTGGTGGTCCCCGCCACAAAATCGAACGGAACGTTTACGGAAATGCGATCCAAAGTTTCAGCGTGCGCTGGCACGCCCACAAGCGTCGCGGCAAACACCGACATCAAAACGAACAGTAGCGCTCTTTTCAGACTTTTCATGAGTTTCCTCTTCCTTTCAGGTTGATTCACGATGATCGTGATCGGCGCGCCGCACTTCCAGTTTGATGACGTCCCCACCACGCGGAACTTTCCCCACGCATGCAAGTACTTCAATCCAGATGTTTTTAATTTGTGCGCGTTAAAGCATTCGATTCGGCTGAACCAATTCGGATGGGCCGCACTTGTAACAAGAATGTCACTTGTTTGTTGCCAGCGCAAAAGCGACGTGCCTAATACATTCAACAGCGGTAATGTGTGCTTCCCCTTTTCTTACTCGTCCGTCCATACCTCCAGCCATGACTGACTTCAAACTCGCCCTCCGCCAATTCCGCAAGTCGCCTGGATTCACCGCCACGGTGATTCTTACCATCTCTCTCGGGATTGGGGCGAACACCGCGATCTTCACGCTGGTCCACGCCATCCTGCTGAAGTCGCTGCCGGTCGCCAATCCCGCCAGCCTCTACCGCATTGGCGACCTCGATGATTGCTGCGTCAACGGTGGTTTCATGAACGACGACGGCGACTTCGATCTCTTTTCCTACGACCTTTACCGCCATCTCCAGGACCAGACTCCCGAATTCGAACAACTCGCCGCCTTCCAGTCTGGACAGAACCGGATGAACGTTCGGAGCGGCAACAATACGGCCAAGTCCGAGCGCACCGAATACGTTTCCGGCAATTACTTTTCCACCTTCGGCATCGGCGCCTACGCCGGCCGGATGATTCTTCCGTCGGACGACGTCCCCGGCGCTGCCCCAGTCGCGGTCCTGAGCTACTCCGCCTGGCAGGCGGGGCATGCTGCTGACTCAAATGTCGTCGGGTCTACGTTCTATATCCAGAGCCATCCCGTCACCATCGTCGGCATTGCGCCACCCGGCTTCTTCGGAGATCGCATCAACGCCAATCCTCCTGCCATCTGGATACCTCTGAATGTCGAGTCCGTGCTCGAAGGTCAAACCAGCATCCTGAAGCAGCCCGATACCAGCTGGCTCTACATCCTTGGGCGCGTCAAAACCGGCGTCGCTCCACTCGCCCTGCAATCCAAGATTTCCAACACGCTTCGTCAGTGGATGGCCACGCAACCCGGCTTCACCGCCAACGGCGGAAGCAGCGAAATTCCCAAGCAGCACGTAGTCCTGGTTCCCGGAGGCGCCGGCATTCAAAATCTCCAACAAGAAACCGGTACCGGACTTCGCCTGCTCACCGGAATTTCCGCCCTCGTCTTATTGGTTGCGTGTGCCAATATCGCCAACCTCCTGCTGGCCAGAGGCACGGCCCGGCGCGGCGAGACTTCGATTCGTACAGCTCTGGGAGCCGCGCGCTCGGTCCTGATCCGCCAAGTCTTGACGGAAAGTATCCTCCTGGGGGTGGCCGGGGGTATCGTCGCAATCGGGATCGCCTATGCCGGGGCGCGCATGATTCTAACCCTGGCATTTCCCGATGCCACGCAAACTCCCATTCACGTCAGCCCATCTCCGATCGTCCTGGGCTTTGCTTTTCTGCTCTCGCTGGTGACTGGGATTATCTTCGGCATCGTCCCCGCCTGGATCTCGTCTCATGCCGATCCTGCCGAGGCCTTGCGCGGCATGAATCGCTCCACCGGAGATCGCTCCCTGCTGCCGCAGAAGACCCTGATCGTGCTCCAGGCCGCATTGTCGCTCGTACTCCTGGTCGGCGCCGGTCTCATGATCCAGACGCTGCGCAATCTTGAAAAACAAAACTTCGGACTCATCACTACGAACCGCTACGTCATTCACTTCGACCCAATGGGCGCCGGTTACGATCTCGCGCACATCGGCGCGTTCAACCAGCAAGTCGAACGGGACTTTTCCACTCTCCCGGGCGTCAAGAGCGTCGGCGTAGCCCTCTACAGCACCCTCGAGGGGAACAACTGGGGTGAAGGAATTTTCATCGAAGGCCGCCCTGCTCCCGGGCCCGAGGAGCACAACGGATCGTCCTGGGATCGTGTCAGTCCACACTTTTTTGAGACGGTCGGCCAGCCTGTCGTCCGCGGCCGTGGCTTCACCGACCAGGACACCGCTGCCTCGCGCATGGTAGCAGTTGTCAATCAGGCATTCGTGAAGAAGTTCTTTCCCAAAGAAGATCCCATCGGTCGTCATTTTGGGACGATGTCTCAGGAGTACGCAGGCGATTATGAAATCGTCGGGGTCGTTGCCGACGCAAAATACAACAATCCGCGCGACGAAGTGCGATCCATGTATTTCCGGCCGCTCAGCCAGCTGAATACGACATTTAAAGAAAGCAGAATGATCACGGCCGAAAACCGTTCGTTATTTCCCAACTCTGTCACCGTCCAATTCGCCGGAGATGCCGCCGCCCTGGAATCCCTAGCTCGCCGCACCCTTGCCAGCATCAATCCCGATCTCACCATCATCGATTTCAAGTCGCTGGACTATCAGGTCGCCGACAACTTCAATCAGGAACGCCTGATCACCCGCCTCACCGGACTGTTCGGCGTTCTCGCTCTCGCCTTAGCCTCCGTCGGCCTCTACGGCATCACGGCTTATTCCGTAGCTCGACGCACGGGAGAAATCGGACTGCGCATGGCTCTCGGAGCCAATCGCGGCAATGTCATCGCCATGGTCCTCCGCAAGGCGCTCCTGCTCGTCGGGTTGGGCCTGGCCATCGGCGTCCCGGTGTCACTGCTGGGCGCGCGATTGATGAAGAGCCAACTTTACGGTGTGCGCACCTACGATCCCGTGACGTTAGCGGCCGCGATCCTGCTGCTTTCCGCCTTCGCCGCCCTGGCAGGATTCATCCCCGCCCGGCGCGCCGCCAGCATCGAGCCCATGACCGCCCTGCGCATCGAGTAGCGCGGCGGTAGTAGTGAGTAAGTGTGGCGCGGGCGCCCCCGCCCGCGAAGGTTTATAGCCACCACGAATCAGGCAGCCCATACCCCTAAAACCCGTCGGCACTGTTCAGGTTTACTGTGAACCCGCCAAAAACCTCGAATAAAGTCCTTGCATTATGTGTAGTGTTGTAGTTAACTACAACACTATAACTAGCTACGGGGCGACAACTCCCCAAAAGCCAAACCAGCTGAAGGAGCCTCAACATGAAATCCCGACATTTGCTAATGCCCGTTGTTCTGCTGTCGCTTTCTGCTATAGCCTTTGCCCAGTCCGACGCGCAAAAATCTTTCGACAAGTTGAAAACCCTATCGGGTTCCTGGGAAGGGCTCGTCTCAACCGTCCCGCAAGCACCCGAGATGGAAGGCAAGGCCATGCAAGTCACACTGCGCACGACTTCCATGGGCAACGCACTCATGCATGAAGCCAGGGGAGCCGGAAGGCCTGACGATCCCATCACCATGCTTTATCTCGACGGAGACCGCCTGCTTCTAACCCACTATTGCGACGCCGGAAACCGGCCGCGCATGACGGGCAAGATGTCCGCCGACGGCAAGACGGTGGAGTTTGAATTTCTCGACCTCGCCGGCAGCACGCAGTACGGACACATGCACCATGCCGTATTCACCTTCATTGACGACAACCACCACATCGAGGACTGGACCTACATGAAACCGGGCGACCAGCCAGTCCGCGCGCACTTCGATTTGCAGCGCACAAAATAACCGCAGGTTATCTCCCAAGGACGAACTGGAAAACTGATGGACCGTGAGTGGAACGACAGTCAACCGATTTACCGCCAGCTGCGCGATCGCGTAGTCGCGATGATTCTCGACGGTGTGCTCAAAGAGGGCGATCCGCTCCCCTCCGTGCGCACCGTGGCGGCCGAATATCGGGTCAATCCGCTCACGGTCCTCAAGGGCTATCAGCAACTGGTGGACGAGGGACTGGTCGAGACCCGACGTGGCCTCGGCATGTTCATCAATGCCGGCGCGCGCAACCTCCTGCTGCAGGCCGAACGCCGGAAATTCCTGGTGGAAGAGTGGCCCCGGGTCTCCGCCACCATCCAGCGGCTCGGCCTGAAAGCGGAAGAATTGCTCGACGCTGCCACCGATCATCGGCCGCCATCGGATGACAAAGAAAAAGAAGAGGAGCCGAAGTCATGACAGTGATCGAAGCCCGCGGCCTCCGCAAGGCCTTCGGCACAACCATCGCGCTCGACGGCGTGAATCTGCGCGTCGAAGAAGGACGCATTCTCGGCCTGATCGGCCCCAACGGCGCCGGCAAGACGACCGCGCTCAACGCGATTCTGGGTCTCACCCCCTATCAGGGAGAGCTCAACGTTCTCGGACGCGATCCCTGGACGCAGCGCGATCAGCTTATGCGCGATGTCTGCTTCATCTCTGACGTCGCCGTCCTGCCGCGCTGGATGCTGGTTTCGCAGGCGCTCGACTTCGTCGCTGGCGTGCATCCCCGCTTCGACCGCGCCAAGGCCGAAAGTTTTCTTGCCAAGACCACCATCCGGACCTCCGGCAAAATCCGGGAATTATCAAAAGGCATGGTGACCCAGCTTCATCTGGCGCTGATTATGGCCATCGACGCAAAGTTGCTGGTACTCGACGAGCCAACCCTCGGCCTCGATATCCTCTACCGCAAGCAGTTCTACGATTCCCTGCTCAACGATTACTTCGATCGCAGCCGCACCATCGTCGTCACCACGCACCAGGTGGATGAAATCCAAAACGTCCTCACCGATCTCATGTTCATCGACCGCGGACGCATCGTGCTCACTTGCAGCATGGATGAAATGGAGTCCCGCTACTTAGAACTCATTGTGCATCCCGACCGGGTCGCAGCAGCACGCGCCCTCAAGCCAATTCATGAGCGCCAGTCGCTAGGCCGCAGCATCCTGTTGTTCGATCGAGTAGATCGCCGGCAACTCGCTGCACTGGGCGAGGTCCGCACACCCAGCGTCGCCGACTTATTCGTAGCCGTGATGAGCCACCAACCCGGTCAATCCCAAGGAGCAGTTCAATGAACACGCAATCGGACGCCATACCCGGGTCACCACTCGCATCGCAAGTCGCTGTGCCCGCGGTCATCCCGGCGACTCGGCTGCTGTACTGGTCCCTGCGGCGCGAATTGTGGGAGAACCGTTCGATCTATCTCGCGCCCCTGGCCGCCGCTGCCTTGTACCTTTTCGGATTCTTGATCAGCTTGGCGCATCTGCCAGCTAAGTTGCGCGCCGAGGCACTCAACCCGGCTCAGCAGCACTACCTGCTGGCGCGGTCCTACCACTTCGCCGCGTTCTTGATCATGGGGATCACCCTCATCGTTGCCGTGTTCTACTGCCTCGACGCGCTGCATGGCGAACGCCGTGATCGCAGCATCCTGTTCTGGAAGTCGTTGCCGGTCTCTGATCTCACGGCTGTACTCGCGAAAGCGAGCATTCCGATCATCATTCTCCCGCTGATCGCGTTCGTGATCACCTTTGCCTTATGGTGCATCATTCTGTTGCTCAGTAGCGCGGTGTTGCTGGGAAGTGGTGTGAGTGTCGGGGCTCCGTGGACCCAGTTTCCGTTTTTCCAGATGTCGCTGATTTTGCTCTACCACCTACTGGGCATGCATGGGTTCTGGTATGCGCCATTCTACGGCTGGCTGCTGATGGTCTCAGCCTGGTCGCGGCGCGCAGCGTTCCTGTGGGCCACTCTGCCGCTCTTCGCCATCGGCATCGTTGAGAAAATCGCCTTCAATACCTCGTATTTCGCCAACATGGTGGTTCACCGCTTCAGCGGCGGTGGGGAAGTTATGAACAGTTCCAGGGCGACGGACATGGAGGCGATCCTGATGCCACACATGCGCCTCGGTCAATTTCTTACCAGACCAGGCCTCTGGATCGGACTCGTGGTCACTGCGGCGTTCCTCGCCGCGGCAGTGCGATTGCGCCGCTCGCAGGGACCGATCTGATCCGCGACCTTGATTCCATGCCCGCGCAAGGAGAGACACCAGTTATGAGGACCGCAGCAAGAATCAAACCGATTTCAGAAATGTCGCCGCGCTTCACTGCCCGGATTACCGGAGCGTTTTATCTCCTCACCATGCTGACGGGATTATTCGCCCAGCTCTTCGTGAGCGACAGACTGGTAATTCAAGGCGATGCCGCGGCAACGGCGGCCAACATACTGGCCCGAAAGAATCTGTTTCAGCTGGGGTTTGCGGTGTACCTCGTGGAGATGGCGTGCCAGGTCACCATCACGGCGCTATTTTACGAATTATTGAAGCCGGCGGGCAGGAGCCTTTCCCTGCTGGCAGCGTTCTTCGGACTCACGGGCTGCATCATCAAGACGCTGAGCCGCCTCTTTTACATCGCTCCCTTGTTCGTTCTCGGAGGATCGCACTATCTCACTGCATTCAGCACGGACCAATTGCAGGCACTGGCTCTGCTCTTTCTTAAGGTGAATGACCGCGGCGCGGGGATCGCTCTGGTGTTTTTCGGATTCTATGCACTTCTGACGGGCTACCTCACTGTCAGGTCCACCTTCCTGCCACGAGCCTTGGGTGTGCTGGGGATGCTGGGAGGTTTGGGGTGGCTAAGTTTTCTGTATCCCCCGCTCGGATACCGGCTGTTTCCTTTCATTGCCGTACTCGCCCTACTCGGGGCGTTGCTGCTGATCCTGTGGCTCCTCGTTTTCGGTGTGGACGAGCAACGATGGAAGGAGCAGTCCAATGCGGCTGCGCAGTGGAACGCGGATCGAGAGCTCGATTGACTCAGGTCCAAGACTAGGCCAGCGCATAGCTTGATGAAACATCACGGAGTGGAAATATGCGGTTGCCAATGTTGGTTCTTCACATTGTCGGCGGCACTTTGGGAATGCTGTCGGGGTTTGTCGCCGTCTTTTTGCTGAAAGGTTCCCGCCGCCACGGCCTCGCTGGCAATGTATTCGTACTCGCGATGTTGATCCTTTCGGTCAGCGGAGTGGTCCTGGCCTTGATGAAATCGCAGCCGGGCAACGTCTTGGGCGGCACTCTGACTTTCTACCTTGTGGTCACCGCATGGATCGCGGCGCGGCGCAAAGTCGTTGAGACGGGCCCGTTGGACTGGGGCGCGTTGCTGGTTGCGTTGGCGCTCATGGCGGTCGAACTGACCTGTGGAATTGACGCCGCGACGAGTCCGACGGGGCAAAAATTTGGATATCCCCCGGGACCTTACTTCTTCATGGGTTCTGTAGCTTTACTCGCTGTGGTAGGCGACCTGCGCCTGCTGGTGCGCGGCGGGATTTCCGGCACGGCACGGATCGCGCGCCATCTTTGGCGGATGTGCTTCGCGCTTTTTATCGCGGCGGCATCGATATTCCTGGCCCGGCAAGAATTGTTTCCCGCGATATTGCGCAAAACGGGTGCTCTTTGGTTCCTGAGTTTCCTGCCACTCCTCTTGATGATCTTCTGGCTGATCCGCGTCAGGTTCACCAAGCCCTATCGAATTCCTCAGACTCGAGCCCGTCTCCTCGCTTGACCCAAAAGAGTTGCACCTGTAAACCACTTCGAAATGTCATCCTGAGCGGAGGATTTGCTTCGCGAATGCGAGGCAAATCCGCAGTCGAAGGATCCCTGCGAGCCCGCGGATCATGCTCAGTAAAGGCATTCTTTAGCAAGGTAGCTCACGGGCTCAGACTCATCCGCGCAACCAACCCCGCCATCATCGCCACCGCCCCCAGCAGCGCGTTGTACTCGCGATGCTTGAGATAAAGTTCGAATGAAAATCCTCCGCCGCGTTCACCGGCAGCAGGCGCAATCCGCGGAAACATTCGCGGCACCGCCCGTGCGTACTCATCAAACTCCGGGAATTTTTCCCGCAGGAACACCTCTTCGCTGCGGATGACCGGAAGATAAATCGCAAAGAACATGACGACGAGTACGACGCCAACCCACCAACTGCGCGCCGCCACGGCGAAACCGATGCCGATCAACAGGGATCCCACGTAGAGCGGATTTCGTGTGTAGGCATAAGGCCCCGAAGTCGCCAGCGCCTCGTTCTTCCGCACGTGCCCTGACGCCAGCGCGCGGACCAAGAGTCCCGGCACAATCACAACGGCTCCGAGTGCGAGCGCTCGCCAGGTCGGCCGGGCCAGCCAGAAGTACAGCACCGCAAAGGCAAACCCCAGCGGCACCCGGATGCGGCGCGCCACCCGCGACCACTCAGCCATGCGCCCCCTCCGTATGGGGCGGATACTCCTGTCCGCCATTCTTATCCCCTGCAATCAACTTACGGGCAGCATCGATCGCCGTATCGACGCTAATCTCAAGCATCCCCTCGTCCGGCTTCGGATTGCGCGCGTGCGAAGTTGCACTCGCCGGGTTCCGCAACACTACGCTCCTCGTTCCGTAAGGCCCGTTTCGCGCCGGATCCGTCGGCCCGAAGATCGCGACAACGGGCACCTTCAGCGCCGCCGCCAGATGCAGCGGCCCCGTGTCTCCACCAATGAACAATTTCGCACGACGCGTCAGCGCGATCAATTCCGTGATCGAGCAAGCCACTGCCTTCGCTGCCCCCTCACTCGCCTCTTCAACCTGATGGGCTAATCCTTCTTCGCCCGGCCCATAATTCACGACCGCCCTCAAGCCCGATTCCGCCAGCCCACGAGCCACGCGACCGTAGCGCTCCGCCGGCCAGCGCTTCGCCCCCCAACCCGCCCCAGGATTGACGATCGCGAACTCCGCTATTCCGGCCTCAGAGAGCCTCTTCTCGATTCGATCCTTGGCAGCACGATCGCGGGGGAACTCAACCGGCGCTGCGTTGACGTTTCTTCCCAGGACAGCTGCCGCGACCGAAAGATTCTGCTCGATCACATGCGCGCCGCGCGGAATCGCCTGACGTGTATACCAAAGACCGGCTGGAGACTCTCGCGGCTGCGCTGCGCCGTAAACCACAGGCGCTCCCGACCAGCGTGCCAGGACCGCCGAGCGGATCGCTCCCTGCAAATCGATGGCGACGTCATATCGCGCCGCCCGCACGTCGTTCCAGACTCTGGCAATCTGCTCGAGCGTTGGCAGGCTGAACAGAGACTTCCGCCACCCGGTCAGTTTCACCGTGTGCACCCAATCCACCAGCGGCCGCGCTGCCGAACGGGCGCCGCGTCGCGGGGTTCCGGGTGCGCACAACAATTCGGCCCACCTTTCCTCAATGAGCCATCCGATCTTTGAGTTCGGAAATGCGTCGCGTAAAGCCTGCGCCGCGGGCAGAGTGTGGATCACATCGCCCATCGCACTCAAACGGACAATGAGCAGGCGCTCGATGTCCGCACGGCCTGCGACTGCAATCAAGATTTCCTCGACGACAGCCGCGAGCGGATGATCTCGCTGGTGGAATGGTCCTTGGGATCGCCGACAATCTCGACGCGACCACCGTACTCGGCCACAGTATCGCGCTCAGGAACGGAATCGGCGGTGTAGTCGGTTCCTTTGGCCTGCACGTCAGGACGAATCTCGCAGATGATCGCCCGCACATCCCTTTCGGGAAAAATCACAACCGCGTCAACATCTGCCAGCGCTGCCACGATCTCGGCGCGTTCGTTCTCGGGCATGATCGGCCGTCCCTCGCCCTTCAGGACGCGGACTGAAGCATCAGAGTTGACTGCAACCACGAGCTTGCCACCCAACGCTTTGGCTCCTCGCAGGTAGCGGACGTGCCCCACGTGCAGCAGATCGAAGTTGCCATTGGCCAGCGTGATTTTGTTTCCGGCACGCCTCCACTCCTCCACTCGGGCGCGAAGGTCGGCGCGGCTCAGAACTTTGTTTTCTGTATTCAATGAGGTCGTGTTGCCGGCGGTGTCTGCTCGATCGCCTGCAATAACTCTTCCCGTGACACCGTCGCCGTCCCGCGCTTCATGACAACAATCCCACCGGCGTAGTTCGCGAGCTGGGCAGCTTCTTCGGTCGTTGCTCCAGCGGCGAGCGCCGCAGTGAAGGCCGCAATAACCGTGTCGCCCGCACCCGTGACATCTGCAACCTGATCGGAGCCGAAGATGGGAATGTCCACCGGCTTGTGCCCGCGATCGAAAGCTACCATGCCATCGCGGCCGCGCGTGATGACCAGCGATTGCAGTTTCAACTTATCCATCACCTGCTCGCCCGCCGCCAGCAACTTGTCCCAGTCATGACCAATGCTCACGCCCAGCGCCTGCTCCACTTCCGGCTCGTTTGGTGTCGCCGCGGTCACGCCCGTGTACTGCAGCATGCGGTAGCGCGAGTCGAGGATGATCGGCACCGATCCCAGCTTGCCCTTCTCTCGCAATGTGCTGACGATTGCCGGAGTGGCCGCGCCGTATCCATAATCGGAAACCAGCAACGCATCCGAGGCGTGCGCATAATTCCGGGCCGCCAGATACAGTTCGCGGGTCAGGTGAGCGTTTGGAGCGTCCGCCGGTTCGCGATCGACCCGCACCACCTGCTGGCGGGAGGTATGCGCCATGCCCGCCAGGATTCTGGTCTTGGTCACCGTCGTGTAAGTCTTATCTTTCAGCACTCCGCTAACCGCGATCTTCTTGTGGCGGAAATATTTCAGCAGCAAACGGCCCGCTTCATCGTCGCCCACAATGCCCACAGGCAGGACATTCACGCCGAGATCGGCCAGATTGTTAGCAGCATTGGCTCCCCCCCCGGGCATGACCGTGCGCTCGCGATGTTTCAGGATCAGCACCGGAGCCTCGCGCGACACGCGGGAGATTTCGCCAAAGACGAACTCGTCGGCCACCATGTCTCCCAGCACCGTCACGGTGATCTTGGGAAAGGCCTCAACGATCTTCTTGAGCCGTTCGGCTTCTTTGAGATGCTTAGTCATGTTGTAGCGCCGCCGTCCCGGCGGCTGTCGCGGGGTGTCTCGCCCGCGCAAGATGCCTGCGTTACGAAATTCTACCCTTTCGTTCGTCAATCCTGCGCAGCATGGTATCCACGGCGTTAGCTGCGTCGGTCAGATCCATCTTCACCGGGACGACGCACAGTGGCTCCAGCGCCGAGAGGAAGGGCCCGAGATTCACTGCATCCTTCTCGGTCGTGACAAATCCGCCGGCCTCGCTTCGGTGTTTCAGTGCAAGTAACTCCCGGATATCCTTTTCGCCGTACAAGTGGTGATCGCGGTAAAACGCCTCAGCCACTGGCTCGATGTTCGCAGCTCTCAGCTGCAACACAAAGTTTTGTGGCCGGGCGATTCCGCAAAACACAATCGGACGCGGCGGAACATTTTGTGGAATGATTCCTCGCCGCACTCGCCAGACTAACTTACCTTCCAGCGGGAATGACTCCGCTGCCGCGCCGCTGGCGAGAACGACGGCATCGGCACGGCGCAGCGAAGTCAGAGGTTCCCGCAATCTCCCCGAAGGAAGCAGGCGATCGTTCGCATCCTGGGGTGTGACCAGGACGATGTCGAAGTCACGCCCCAGCCCACGGTGCTGGAAGCCATCATCCAGCAAGTGGAGTTGCGCCCCGAATTTCGCTTCGGCAAATCTTCCGGCTTCGTGACGGTCTTCCCCAACGATGACCGGGACCTGAAGTTTGCGCGCGATCAGCAGTGGTTCATCGCCAAACTCTTGGGGCAGGCCCGCTGGATCCACCACGAATACTCCGCGGCTCTTGCGTCCATAGCCACGCGAGAGCACATCGAACGTCAGACCTCGCGCTTTCAGCAGTTCTCCCAGCAGCAACACAAAGGGAGTCTTCCCTGAGCCCCCGGCTGAGAGATTTCCGATGCTGACCACGGGCCCCTGCAGGCGGCGCGCCTTCAAAACACCACGATCGTAGAGCGCATTGCGCGCTCCGACCACTCCGCCGTAAATGGTTGAGAGGGGATTCAATCGTTGTGAGCAGCCTGAGCCGAAGCCAGACGCGGGTCGCCGTCCCGCGCCAGGAGAGTTTCGAGTGCATCCAACGTCCGCGAGGTCGCGCCCTGCTGTGATTCAATGGTTTCTTGTGCTCGCCGTCCCAGCGCCATGCGCTCGGCGTCATTGTCCAACAACTGCATCAACATGAGCGGCAATTCCGCCAGACCCACGATGCGCACCGCATCCCGGCTTTGAAACAGCCAGACAATGTCCCGAAAATTTTCGGTATGGTTTCCGGTTACGATCGCGACCCCGTGTTGCGCCGGTTCGATGATGTTGTGCCCGCCACGCGGAACCAGGCTGCCGCCCACGAATGCAACATCAGCTAATGCGTACAGGGCCGCTAGCTCTCCGATGGAATCGACCAGCAGGACTCCTCCAGCCAGCGGCTCGCCTTGCCATGACGAGCGCCGGTGCGACGAGATCCCCATCTCTTGCAGCAACTCCGCGACCTGATCGAAGCGCTCCGGATGCCTCGGGGCGAGAATCATGACCGCCTTCGGATGGCTCACGCGGACATTTTCGAAGGCCTTGAGAATCGGCGGCTCTTCATCTTCCACCGTGCTGCCGCACACCAGCACGGGACCAGCGCCCTCTGCGGCCAGAGAACGGCGCAGACTCTCGACAATCGGCGGCGGCGCAGGCAAGCTCACATCGAACTTTAAATTCCCGGTAACCTGCACGCGATCCGGTTCCGCCCCGATCGCCTGCAGCCGCGTACCGTCCTGATGGGTCTGCGCCAAAAAGAGATCGATGTGCCCCAGCATTTTTCGTAAAGCCCAACGGAAGCGATGGTAGCGCGGCAACGAGCGGTCCGAGATCCGTGCATTCACCACAGCCACGCGAGCTCCGCTCAGGTGGACAAGGCGCAAAAAGTTTGGCCAGAATTCCGTCTCAGCCAGAACGACCAGCTCTGGCCGCAGCGCCCGCAGATAAGGCCGGATGGCAAACTCAAAATCCATGGGGAAATAAAAAACGTTCTCCTCCCCAAAGCGTTTGCGGGCGAGTTCCTGCCCGGTGTCCGTCGTCGTCGAAACCAGGATCCGATGTTGCGGAAATTTCCGCCTCATCGCAACTACCAATCCGCTGACCGCGAGTACCTCCCCGACCGATACGGCGTGAATCCAGATCACGCGCGGCTGAGAAGAGGTTTCCGAGGCGCGCAGTCGCTCCGGCACGTTTCCTATGCGTTCGGCAAAGCCGCGCCGGTATTTACCGTGGCGCAGGACCTGGTAGAGCCAGTACGGCGAGCTCAGTACCATCGCGAGCGCCAGCACCAGACTGTAGAGAAGATAGCTCAAGCTGAGCCATTCTAAACCGCCCCATCGCCGGGACGAGTGCCCGCCTTCTATAATCGCTTCATGTGGACGTTTTCTATGCGATCAAGCACCCAGTATCTTGTTGTAGCTCTGTGCTCAGCCGTGCTCGTGCCGGCCGCCCTTGCGGGTAAGAACTTTGTGAAGCCGGCGCCGAAGACGGCCATCAACTATCCGGCACACGACTTTCATCGCGACGAGAAGGTCGCAATCGCCGCTGATCCTTATGACACCCCCGAGAAGGCCAAACTTTTCTCGGTGGATTTCGAACAGCATGGATATCTGCCCATTTTTTTTATCGTCACCAATGACGGCGATCAGCCGGTTTCGATCGCCAATATGCAGATCACTCTGCTCACCGCCAATCATTCGAAGCTTACGCCGGTGACGACCGATGACCTGTACCGCCGCCTCACCAATCCGCAGTCCAGCACGCGCCCCAGCCCGATTCCTCTTCCCCATAAGGTCAAAGGCGGAGTGAGCAAAAAAGCAATGGACGAGATCGAACAATCTCAATTTGCAGCCCGAGCGGTTGAACCCCACACCACGCAGTCCGGGTTCATGTTCTTCGATATCGGGGGAATCAACTCGCCCTTGCGCGGTTCCAATATCGATGTCACTGGGGTTACGGATGCGAAGGGAAACGAACTGATGTACTTCGAACTTCTGATGGACAAATATCTGAACACGCCGGTAAATCCGTAGCAAAATCTTGAACCACTAAGGGCACGAAGGTTCACGAAGGGAACAACACGTTGAGATGACTTCCTTCGTGATACTTCGTGGCCTTCGTGGTTGATGAATTTGAGTACACAGCCGGGCCTTATAATCGACCTTCTATGTCCACCACTGCCGAGAAATCTATAGCCGCCCATCCAAAGTTCGAGCCCGTGATCGGACTGGAAGTGCACGTCCAGCTGCTGACGGCTACGAAGATTTTCTGCTCGTGTTCGACGCGCTTCGGGGCGCCGCCAAACAGCAACGTCTGTCCGGTGTGCCTGGGGATGCCCGGCGCCCTGCCCGTACTCAACAGGAAAGTAGTAGAGTTCGCCACGCTGGCCGCGATGGCCTTGAACTGCCGTATCAATGAAACATCCATCTTCGCCCGCAAGAATTATTTTTATCCCGACTTGCCCAAGGGCTACCAGATTTCGCAATACGACAAGCCTCTGGCTGAGTTCGGATATGTGGAAGTGCCCGCTGAAGGTGGCAAGAAGAAGATCGGCATTACGCGAGTGCATCTGGAAGAAGATGCAGGCAAGAGCCTGCATGAGGGTTTTCCCGATGCCGACGAAAAAACTGCGATCGACCTGAACCGCACCGGCGTGCCTCTGATTGAGATCGTGAGCGAGCCCGATATCACCACGCCCGACGAGGCTTACGAATACCTGACCCGTCTGAAGGAAATCATCCTGTACACCGGCGTCAGCGACTGCAACATGGAGGAAGGCTCGCTGCGCTGCGACGCCAACGTCAGTGTGCGCCCGCGCGGCCAGAAAGAGTTCGGCACCAAGACTGAAATCAAGAACGTGAATTCGTTCCGCTTCATTCGCGAGGCCCTGGAATACGAGATCGGACGGCAGATCGAGGTCATCGAATCTGGCAGCAAGATCACGCAGGAGACTCGCCTCTACAACGCCCACGAAGGCAAGACCTACAGCATGCGCTCCAAGGAGCAAGCGCACGATTACCGCTATTTCCCGGAGCCCGATCTGCTGCCGCTCGTAGTCGACGAGAAGTGGAAAGCTGAAATTACCCGCGCGCTGCCTGAACTGCCCGAGGCCCGCCGTGCCCGAATGGTAAAGGAGTACGGCATCACAGACTACGACGCACAGGTGCTGACGTTTTCGAAGTCCCTGGCCGACCAATTCGAGCAGGCTGCGAAGGCGGCGAAGAATCCCAAGCGCGTGGCCAACCTCGTCCAAAGTGAATTGATGGGCCGCCTGAAGGCCAAGGGCATCGCGATTGAGCAGTCGCCGATTTCGATGCAGGGTGTTGCGGCGTCCGCGGATCTGGTTGAGGCGGGCACGATCTCCGGCAAAATGCTGAAGGATCTCTACGACCTGTGCTTTGCGCGCGGGAAAGATTTCCCCACGGTCTATGACGAGGAAGGCCGCCCCCAGCAGTCGACCGACACCTCTGCCCTGGAAAAGATCATCGACGAAATTCTCGCCGCCAACCCCAAGCAACTCGAGCAGTACCGTGCCGGCAAGAAAACCATGATGGGTTTCTTCGTCGGACAGGTAATGAGGGCGTCGAAAGGCCAAGCCAGCCCCCAGATTGTGAACGAGCTGCTGGCCAAGAAGTTGGAATAGCGTTTGGTTACTCTTGTCTACACCAGCAGACCCCTCACTTCGGTCATGTGATCTCCCCTTCCTCCGGCAGATAACATAGCTCCGGGCCCCGAATGCGCTCGGGCCGACTGCTTACAGAACTGCCATGAAAAAATATAAGATCGACCGTATTATCAGCATTGCGACACTGTTGGCTTCGTTGATCGCCATCGTTTTGGTCCTGAAGAAGCCGGCGCCGGTGGCGCAACCCCAGCCGCCTGCAGTCATTGCCGAACATGCGCAGTCCTTCGACCAGAAGATGGCAGACTTCCAGCAGGCAGTCCAGCAATCGAGCGGTTCACCCGTGACGGAAACGACTCAAACACCGTCTCCGGTGTCCGAGAGTCAAAAGCCCGAGGTGCACATCACTTCCGACGAAGTCAGCGCGGTGCTGGCGCAGTCTCTGGGAACTATCGGCGAACTGAAGCCCGACTCCAACATCGGCAGCGGCGCTCCCACCATCAAGGATCAGCAAGTTAATCTTGACGGCGACACCGTGCACGGCCAATTCCTTACCGAGATCGCGGGCAAAGACGTCTGGATCACCATCTCTGGCCATCTCGGCGATAAGGACGGCTATGCCACCTTCGAACCAACCGAGTTCAAAGTCGGGGATCTCAGTGTTCCGGTCTCGCTGGTCAATCCCGCATTGCAGAAGAAACTGGCGGAGGAACGTGACCGCATGAAGCTACCGGATAATGTCGGCGGACTGAAAGTGGAAAACGGCCAACTGGTGATGCAGGGAAGGTGAAGACAAGGTTCCAACGTTCCAAGGTTCCAAAGTTTCAAGGTTTCAAGATCACCCGATTCTCTGCCGCCACTTTCGCATACCAGCGTCCCGAATCTTTGATGGTTCTCTTCTGCGTTTTGAAATCCACATAAGCCAAGCCGAAGCGCTGGCTGTATCCGTCCGCCCATTCGAAATTATCCATCAGCGTCCAGGCATGATAGCCACGGACGTCGGCCCCTTCGGCGATGGCGCGCGATAAGGCGGCTAGGTATTGCCGTTGATAGTCGATGCGGCGAGTGTCGCGAATCACCCCGTTCGCATCCGGACCGTCGTTATACGAGCAACCACTCTCGGTGATCTCGATAACCGGGCGGTTGTAATCGCGCGTGATGCGCAGGACCATGTCGTAGAGCGCCTTCGGCCACACTTCCCATCCGAAGTCGGTCCTGGGGCCTTGCTGTCCGCCCTCCATCTTCACGGGATAAAGCCATTCTTGCGCGTGTGCCGCCCGGTGCAACGCGCTGGGCGCGGAGGCGATGGTGCGGTAATAAAGATTGATGCCGATGAAATCCAGCGGCGTCCGAATTTTCTCCATGTCTCCCGCCTTGATGCGCATGGCGGTCTCCGGCAGAAAGGTCAACGCTTCGGGATAGCTCCCGCGGAGCGCAGGTTCCAGAAACCAGATGTTGGTGATGGCGTGTGCACGGTCCGCGGCCAGCTTATCTGCCTCAGAGTTGGTCGCCGGTTCGCAAGGCGACATGCTGAAGGCCGTACCCACGCGGGCGGAAGGCCGCACCGCCTTGAGCGCGCGGAATCCCGCTCCCTGCGCCAGGTTCACGACGTGTGTGGCCCGCAAAAAATCGAGAAGGCTCTGGCGGCCCGGAGCGTGCGTGCCATCCAGATAGCCGAGATCGACAAATCCCGCCGGCTCGTTAAATACCATCCAGTCGGAGACGCGATCGCCCAGCGCCCGTGCTACCAGTTGCACATAATCAGCGAAGCGTCCGACCATATCGCGATTCGGCCATCCGCCGGCATCTTCGAGCGCCTGCGGCAAGTCCCAGTGATAGATAGTGACCATCGGCCGGATATGCGCCTCGAGCAGCGCATCCACCAGACGGTTGTAATAGTCGATGCCCTTCGAATTCGCCGGGCCTGATCCGTCCGGCTGAATGCGCGGCCATGACAGCGAGAAGCGGTAGCTGTTCAGATTCATCGCCCGCATCAGGGCGATGTCTTCACGCCAGCGGTGATAGGAATCGCACGCCACGTCTCCGGTATCGCCGTTCTTGACCTTGCCCGGAGTATGCGCAAAGCGATCCCAGATCGACTCGCCCTTGCCGTCTTCGTTCCATGCGCCTTCGATCTGGTACGACGCAGTCGCCGTTCCCCAGAAGAATCCCTTGGGAAAGGCAGCCTCCGTGGGCAATTCGAACACATGAGGCGAGACGCCCGTGGCGGCTGCAGCGTTCGAAGGTCTGCTGCAGCCCGAAAATAGGGTCGGAATAGAAGCGACAGCACCGGCGCTCAGCGCAGATCGCAAAAACTTACGCCGCGTAGGACGCAAGCCAGACCCCGGATTCTTTAGAGATTGGAAGCATCCTAGCAATCTTAAAACATCAATTATGCTTGATGAACTTTCCCGTCTTCTGCCCGCTTAGCGAGTTGTAGAGCGTCTCCAGAAATGCATCTTCGTTGATGAAATCGCCGGAATATTTTTTCCACGGAGCAAGCAGCTTGGCCTGCTTCATTTGATCCAGCGACTTCCCGTCCTTCAGCGCTCTTGCCACCACTTCTCTCGTGGCCTTCAGCATCGTTAAATAGGCTCGCACGTCGTCCAAATTCGAGACCGGTCCATGGCCCGGGATAATCTTCACGTCCGGGGGGACTTGCGAGATGACCTTCTCGACTCCATCGATCATCCCGTCGATGCTGCCACCGGACTCCACGTCGATGAATGGGAAGCCGTAGGTCACGAAGTCATCGCCCATGTGAACTACATTGGATTTAGGAAAGAAGATCACCGAATCACCATCGGTATGCCCGGCGGGAAAATGCAGCGCGCGAATATCTTCGCCATTCAGATGCACGGTGACGTCGTGATCGAACGTAATGATCGGCAATGTCTCCTTAGCGCCGGGCTTCTCATCGAAATGTACGGATGCACCGTTGCCGCCGCCACCACCCGTCTCCAGCCGCTTGCGGACATTATCGTGCGCGATGATGGGCGCTTGCTTCTGAAAGTACGCATTCCCGCCGGTATGGTCGCCGTGATAGTGCGTGTTGATGATGAACCGAATGGGCAGGTTGGTGATCCCCTTCAACGCGGCCTGAATCTTGTCGGCCAGCGGCGCATACTGATCGTCCACGATAACAATGCCGTCTTCGCCGACCGACGCCCCAATGTTTCCGCCTGCCCCCTCCAGCATATAGACGCTTCCGCCCACCTTGCTGACTTTCATCTGTACTTTGCTGAAGTCTTGATCCTGAGCGGCAATCAAACCGCAGGCAAGAAGCACCGTCACCGCCAACCCGCACACTTTATGCATGGACATGCCCCCGTTCACGATCAGAGATTCTACCGGAATGCCATGAAAGAAGGCGGTGGAGAGCAAAAGGAAGCCGCAAGCACCCAATTATGAGTCTGAGTACTGACCCCCTGACCCCTGACTACTGCCCCCTGACCCCTGCCTACTCCGCCCCCAGGCTATCGAACATCTTCCACAGCTTGTCGGCGGTCACGCGATAGATCATCCATCCTTTTCCTGCGTCCGTGGTCTCCCGGAAAAGCAGATCGCCGCGGCCGTCGCCGTCGGCATCCACGACGTCAACGAGGTCGAGCCGCGGAGTTACATCGAGGTGAAATTTGTCGGTGATCCCGGAATAGATCTTGTGCAGATTGTTGTAAATGTCGGGATAGGCCACCAGCAAGACCGAATACTCGCAGATCGGAGTCGACCTCCGAATGTGCGGTCCCCGCGGGCGGCGGAGGCATATGTGCCTCCGCGCTGAACAGAATGATCGGCTGGTTCGAATTCCACAGGTCATAAGCGATCATCTGGGCATTTTCGAGAATCGGCTCAGGGCCGGCGCGCCGAGCTGTTACCGGACGCGCTGGCTTCGCCACAATCTTCGCCTTGGCCCGGGCGGCGATGTAGGCTCGGACCTGCTCTTTGGCAAGCTCCATCATCTGCTTGCGCCGATCCTCCTCGTCGCCCTTCACCCATTCAAATTTGAACGAGTGCGGCGGCGGACCGCCTGCATCCGAGATCGCCGGAATCAGCTTCACGTCAGCTTTTCGCACCGGCGGTGTCAACTTTCGCCCCCGATGCGACCGGGATCGCTCCCGGCTTGCTGTAGCCAGGCACATCTTCATCCGCAAACGACTCAGCGGTCTTTCCCGGCGCAGGCGAGGCCGGTTCGCTTCCCCCGCACCGCTGTCGGAGGCAGGGACGTTCGCCTGACCGGCCTTCGCATCTTTAGACTTTGGATCCCCCTGCACCGGCGCGGCCGAGCCGGCGGCTGACTGACTTCCGCCCGCGGTCGTCGAAGCCGGCGGCGAGTCTGAAGGAGGTTTGGTCAGCCGAGGCGGTCCATCCCCGAATCTGACGATCCCCCCGACGAACCGGAACTTGGCGCGGAACTCGCACTTGGTGTGCTATCGGCCTTCGGAGCAGTGCTTGCCGGCGCGTCTTTCTTGCTGGTGTCGTGAGTCAGCCGCGGCGGCTGATCTGTCGTATCAATTCCAACCGGGGCAGACTCGGCGTGCAGCGCTTTGGTCGGCTCCTCGGTCCCTGTGGGACGCCACGCGCCGGTCCCCAGCCACGGCGGTTGAAAATTCACGACGTTCACCGCGTCAGCATTGCCCGCATTGCGGTGCAACGCGCTGTTGACGGTAAACAGCCCGAGTGAACTGCCGGTCTGCTCGGCCTCGTAGACCGTTCCGGAATCCAGAGCCATGGGGACGGGATCAGCTTTATAGGCGGTCGCGTCCCAGAACTTGCCGTTGATCAGAATCGCGATCGGCACGAGCGACGCTCTTGCCGTCGGCGCCCAAGCTGAAGCACGGCCACGGCGCGCGGCCCCGCATCTTTCTTTCGGGGAGCTTTCCGCTCTCCCGGAATGATCTGAGGTCGCTCCTCCTGTGCATGAGCCCGGACCGACAACGTCCCGGCGCTCAGCAGCACCGCGACCAGCAGGGCGCAGCACGGCCAAATCGTGCAGTGTAAAATCCTGAGGAACGCTGGGGCGCCGGATGCTTTCCCATCGCTCGAAGTCCATCTTGCCGGAGATATTCCCATGAAAGTCAATGATAAGGCTCCCGACTTTACTTTGCAGGACGAGAACGGAAAAGAGATCGCGCTGAAGGAACTGCGCGGCAAGACCGTGGTTCTCTATTTCTTATCCGCGCGCCGACACTCCCGGTTGAACCGTCGAAGCTTGCGGGTTCCGCGACTCATACAAAAAGATGCAGAAGACGGGCGCCGTGCTGCTCGGAATCTCCCCGGATACGCCGAAAGCGCAGAAAAAATTTCAGCAAAAGTACGACTTGCCCTTCACCCTGCTGGCCGACGCCGACAAGAAAGTCGCCGAGGCCTTTGGGGTCATGAAAGAGAAGAACATGTACGGCAAGAAGGTCTGGGGCGTGGCCCGGACGACTTTCGTCATCGGTCCCGACGGCAAGATTCAGCACATTTTCGAGAAGGTCAAGCCCGACGGCCATGCGGAAGAAGTCCTGGCTTATCTGAAAGAATCGGGAAACTAGAACTGTCAACTGGTCTGATAAATCGTTTCGGAAGGGCACCTTTCACAGGTGGCGAAAGCACTATGCTGCCTGAGGTTTGGGAAAGGGAAAGCTTCAGTCGTGCGTTAAGTCGCTGCGATGAGTCCGCGCTTTCGCGCTTCCAGGTAGGGGATGGCCGGAACTGCGCATGACAGAACGGGTTTCTCCGCGCCCTTTGGCGGCTTTTCTTTGTGACCCTCGCGGTTAAGATTTTTTAGCCCGTAAAGCTTGCGACGATTTGCGAAGAACTGACATGCCGGTCACCAATTGCAAGCTCTAATAGGCTGAAAAGATGGCGGGGAACCAACTCGCATCTTGCTGCGTATCCATACACAGGTGCATTGTGTTTTCATCCCTAGTTTTGGGGAGGAATCATGCGTGGTCTCGTTCAATTATTAGGCATGCTCGGAATCGTGTTGTTTTCGTTCGTGAACTTGCCTGCAAGTCCAAACCTCTCTCCCTCCGACGACCGCGACTCGATCGTGATTGTCATGAAAGACGGTCACCGCCAAAGCCTGTCTTCGGCGGAGATCCAGCGCATTGAGATCAAAGCTCCCGCCAGCATCATCTACAAGGATGGCCACCGCGAAAAAATATCGGTCGAGATCGAGCGCATCGAATTTTCCGACTCGGACTTGGCGTCGATGAAGCCCGGACGCGCCCACTACATCGGCAAGTGGGAGGTCGGCGATGGCAACGGAAGCCAGTTCTTTATCACCCTCGAAGCCGACGGAAGAGCAAGAAAGACCGTCGGCCCTCCACACGGTACCTGGACGTTGGTGGACGGCGAGGCCCGCATCAGTTGGGATGATGGCTGGCACGACGCCATCCGAAGGGTAGACGGCAAGCACGAAAAACGCGCCTTCGAGCCCGGCAAATCATTCGATGACGCGCCTTCCAATGTAACTCCTGCCAGAAACATGCAACCAAAATCGATTTAGATCGTCAATACAGCGGGACTCGATATTCATATGGAGGCGAACATGAGCGGACTTTGGCAGGACCTCCGTTACGCGGCCCGAGTGCTCGGCAAAAATCCCGGCGTCACCGGCATCATGGTGTTCACGCTCGCTCTGGCGATCGGCGCGACGACCGCGATCTTCAGTGTGGTCTATGGAGTTCTGCTGCGCCCACTCCCCTACTCCAACCCCGACCGCATTATGGCGGTCTCTGAGATGAACTCGCACGGCACGCCCTCGCGTCTGGCCGATCCGAACTTTGACGACTTCCACGAGCAAAACCATAGCTTTCAATCCTTCGCGAAATATTCCGCTGACTTCACTTCTGTTTCCGGAGCGGCGCAACCGACGCGCACCATGGTGGCGTCGGTGACGCCGGAGTTTCTCGGAGTGTTCGACGTCGAGCCCATCATCGGTCGAGACTTCACCGCCGGTGATAACAAGAAGGGAGCTGCGCCCATCGCGCTGGTGAGCTACGGCTACTGGCGGCAATATCTCGGGTCGGCGAATGATCTTTCGCAATCGCACCTGAAAATCAACAATGCCGTCTACAACGTGATCGGCGTCCTGCCTTCGGAATTTCGCTTTCCGGATAACGCCGACGTCTGGACGGCTGCCGATACCGAGGGCGAAAACCCCAGCCGGACATCGCACAATTATTCTGCCGTGGGCCGGTTGAAAGACGGCGTCAGCGTCGCGCAGGCGCGTCAGGATATCGGCGTGATTGCGCGCAGGATCTATCAGTCTTCTAGCGATAAGAGCGATTACTTGCTTCGGGACGGAATCGTAGTCCCTCTGCAGGAATCGATTACTGGCTCGGTGCGATCACCGCTGCTCATCCTGCTGGGCACGGTGGGATTTCTACTCCTCGTGGCGTGCGCGAACGTCGCGAATTTGCTGCTGGCGCAGGCGTCGGTGCGCGAGCGCGAACTTTCCATCCGTGGCGCGCTCGGCGCAGCCCGCGGCCGCCTGATACGCCAATTCTTGACCGAGGCTTTCTTACTCTCGTTGATCGGCGGAATCCTGGGAGTGCTCGCCGCGCTCTCTGGCGTCGCCGGACTGGTGGCTCTGGCTCCGGACAATTTGCCACGCCTCGACAGCATTTCCGTGAACCTGCCGGTGCTGCTCTTTGCTTTCTTGCTCTCAACTGCGGTCGCCGCCGGGCTGGGCGCCTTCACCGCCGTCCGCGCAACTCGCACCGATTTGAGAAAAGGTCTGGCCGAAGGCGGGCGTGGGCAGTCCGGATCGCAGGGCAGCCAGCGCCTGGGACGTGCGATTGTCGCGGCGCAGGTCGCCATCACGTTAGTCCTGGTAATCGGTGCGGGCTTGCTGGGACGTAGCCTGATGAATGTCCTCGAGGTGAATCCCGGATTTCGCGTGGACAAGATCATCGCGATGGACGTCTCCCTGCCGTGGACCGAGGATCCCAATGCGAAGGCAGCGCAGGGAATTTTCTTTTCCAATTTGATCGATCGAGTCAAGCACATCCCCGGCGTGCGCGGCGTGGGCGCCGCCAGCGCACTGCCCATGACCGGCGGACTGCCCGACGGAATGTTCCTTCTCCTGACACAGGAGGAAGCACCCAAGAAAGTGGATGAATTCGAAGCGTTGTTCACTCAAAAGGAGCGGCTTGGCAATGCGGATTTTTGCGTCGCCACCGACGGATATTTCCACGTGCTGGGAATCCCGCTAATCCACGGACGAATGTTCGACGAGCGGGACGCAGCGAACGCACCCCATGTGGCGGTTATCAGCGAATCGCTGGCGCGCGTCCGCTGGCCCAACCAGGACCCCATCGGACGCACGATTGAGTTCGGCAACATGGATGGCGATGTGCGTCTGCTAACTATCGTAGGAATCGTCGGCGACACCCATGAGTACGGCCTCGACGAACCGGCGCGGCCCACGGTTTACGTGAATCTGTTCCAGCGGCCGCGCCCGGTGATGACCGTGACCATGCTGAGCGACGCAGACACGCGTTCCGTAACTGCGGCCGCAAGGGGCATTTTGCACGACCTCAACCCCGAGATCCCCGCGAAGTTCCAGACCTTCCAGCAAGTCTATTCCGCGTCTTTGGGCTCGCGGAAATTCAACGTGATCCTGATCGGATTCTTCGGAATCACCGCGCTCCTACTGGCGACTGCCGGGGTGTTCGGCGTGATGGCTTACTCTGTAAGCCGGCGCACCCGCGAGTTCGGCGTGCGCCTCGCCCTGGGCGCCACATCGTTGGACGTGCTGCGCATGGTCCTGGGACAAGGAATGCGCACGATCTTAATCGGCGTGGCGGTTGGAATCGTAGGAGCGCTCGCCCTGACACGGGCCGTATCGTCGCTGCTGTTCGGCGTGACCGCGACCGATCCTGTAACATTCGCCGGCGTGACGCTACTTCTGGTCGCAGTGGCATTACTGGCCTGCTACATTCCCGCGAGGCGTGCGACCAAAGTGGATCCGGTCGTCGCGCTGCGCTACGAATAGCGCATAGACCTGCGCCAATTCCGGAAGGATTTCGTGCAGCGCGGATTCAGTTTAAGATTCCGCTACATGCCGGAGTCGCCCCGCTCAGCTCAACTGCCACAGATTCGCCCGCTGCCACGCGACTTCTTCGTGCGCAATCCCCGCCGTGTGGCACGGGAGCTTCTGGGTAAAATACTGGTCCGGCGATCTGCAACATCGACTCTCACCGGCCGGATCGTGGAAGTGGAAGCTTACCTCGGCAATCACGATCCTGCCGCGCACTCCGCTGCTGGTAACACCCCACGCACGTCAGTGCTGTTCGGTCCTCCCGGGCACGCTTACGTCTACTTCATCTACGGCAACTACTACTGCCTTAACGTCTCGTGCGAGCCCGAAGGGCATGCCGGAGGCGTTCTGTTTCGCGCTCTGGAACCGCTCTCAGGTATCGAAGAAATGGCCCAGGCGCGGGCAATCGAGGTGCGCAGCCCGAAAGACTTGCCCAAACTCACCAGCGGACCTGGGCGGTTATGCCAAGCCTTCGGCATTACCCGGGCCCGCGACAACGGCTGCGACCTGACATCCCCTGCAAGCAGCCTCTGGATCGGTGAAGATAGATATCGCGCGCGCGGCATTGTCATCACTCCCCGCATCGGCATCGTAAAGGCTGCCGATAAACCGCTGCGTTACATTCTGGGCGGAAATCCCTTCGTTTCGGGATTAAAACTGCGAAGCAAATAATCCCTATTGCGCTTGATGATCGCCCATCATGCCTCCACCCGTCTCTTGACACCGGGTGTAGACTAGCGTCCGGCGTTTCGTGGAGAAAAGCCTTGCCTGACAAGGCTTTTGGGGGCGCCGGCTTGGGGAAGCCTCAGTCCGTCGGAAGTCGAATTTAACCGCATCCATTTTGCGCCATGAATCATCTCAGGATTGGAGCGCGCGTGGTTTACTCCGCACCAGTTCGATTCGCGACGACTGCAGTCGTCCTGTACCTGTGCGCCGCACTCTTACCTCACGCCTTCGCAGCTGATGGAGCCGTGGCCGTTCGCCCTGCGAATCCTTCCTACATCGTGGTTGGCTTTACCGGGGGATTTGTGCGACACGACAATCCCCATCAGGGACCGGTCAAGCTGGCCCAGCGCATGCGGCGCGAGGTTTCAGCGGGGACCTATGTCCAGGTTTTCGAGAACCGCCACCGCAAGCGGGCGTATCAGACAATCCTCAGGCTGCTGGATAGCGATCACAACGGCACCGTAAGCGCTGACGAGAAAGCTCGCGCCCATGTAATCCTTTATGGCCACAGTTGGGGTGCATCCGCGGTCGTCCTGCTGGCCCGTGAATTGAGTCGCGTAGGAGTTCCCGTGTTGCTGACGGTACAGGTCGACAGTGTCGCGAAACTATGGCAGCGCGACGACATCATTCCCGCCAATGTGGCCGCCGCAGTGAACTTCTACCAGCCGCATGGCCTGGTTCACGGACGCGCCGAGATCCGGGCTGAAGACGACTCCAAAACTCAGATTCTGGGCAACTATCGCTTCGACTACAGCAAGAACCCCGTTCAGTGCGAAGGTACTTCCTGGTTCGATCGGACCTTCACCGCCAGCCACGTGCAGAGCGAATGCGATCTGCACCTGTGGACGCAAGTCGAGGACCTGGTGCGCCAGCGCATCCAGCCTGCGTCCGGCATCGTAGCCGCGAATCCCCGGCCCTAGAGGGCTCCGGAAAATTGCCGATTTCAAGCGGTATTTGATGCCGATTACAAACAGTATTCGAAAGGGTGCAGCTTCAGCCGCGCGGTAAGCCCAGCAAACTCAGTGGAGCCTTCACAGGCTGCGGAAAAAATCGAGATTCGTATCGTGGAGCTTTACGCTCTAGCGATGCCCTCATACGAACCTAATCCTGATACGGAGGAGAGACGGAAATACGTCGGGAGACAGGATGCAAGCTAAAGACCAAATGTTGCGAGATGGACTTTGCGTAACGGCTCAGCGCCGGCAAGGAAAAGGGGAGCGCTCTTGTGCGCCCGCATCAGAACTGACCCCTGACCCCTGACCCCTGACTACTGCCTCTCAATACTTCGGCACCTTCGGGTCGACGCGATCCGACCACGCTGTGATTCCACCCGCCAGGTTGTGCACCTTGTTGAATCCTGCCTGCTGTAGGAACGCGACGGCCTTGGCGCTGCGTCCGCCCATCTTGCAGTGGACGACGATTTCGCGGCTGGAGTCGAGTTCGTTCACCCGCTTCGGCAGATCGTTCAGGGGAATCAGATATCCGCCGAGGTTGCAGATTTGGTATTCATGCGGCTCACGCACATCGAGCACAAACACGTCATCCTTCGCGTCCAGACGGCGCTTCAGTTCTTCAACTTGAATCTCGGGAACTCCACTGCTCACCGGTTTTTCCTCCCCGCGAATACCGCAAAACTGCTCGTAGTCTATCAGTTTGGTCACGGTCGGATAGGTTCCGCATACCGGGCAATCCGGATTCTTGCGCAGCTTCAACTCGCGGAACTTCATGCCCAATGCATCGATCAACAACAAGCGTCCGATGAGAGGTTCGCCCACACCCAGAATCAGCTTGATCACCTCAGTCGCCTGCATTACGCCAACGAGGCCAGGAAGAATTCCCAGTACGCCGCCCTCGGCGCAGGAAGGCACCAGTCCCGGCGGTGGCGGTTCGGGGTACAGGCAGCGGTAGCACGGGCCTGCTTCGGTGGCGAACACACTGGCTTGTCCTTCAAAGCGGAAGATTGATCCGTAGACATTCGGCTTGCCGGTTAGCACGCAAGCGTCGTTCACTAAGTAGCGAGTCGGGAAATTGTCGGTGCCATCGGCGATGATGTCGAAGTCGCGGAAGAGTTCGAGCGCGTTGGCGCTGCTCAGTCTGGTATCGAAAGTTTGCAGGTTCAGAAATGGATTGATCCCTTTCAGTTTGTCCGCCGCGGAATCGAGTTTCTTGCGGCCAACGTCGGCGGTGGAGTGGATGATCTGGCGTTGCAGATTCGTGTAGTCCACCACGTCGAAGTCGACTAGTCCGAGCGTTCCCACGCCGGCGGCGGCTAGATACAGAGCGAGAGGCGAGCCTAACCCGCCGGTGCCGATGCACAGAACCCGCGCGGCCTTCAGTTTCTGCTGCCCTTCCATGCCGACCTCGGGCATGATCAGGTGTCGCGAATAGCGCAGAATCTCATCTTTACTCAACGTCACGGGAAGTTCGATGGTGGTGGCCATAATGTCCTCGGTTCAGGTTTACTTCGTGTACCTTCGTGCCCTTCGTGGTTAAGGCTCTTTGCTCGCAGAATCCATTGAACGTGATGCGCCTGAAATGGAATCGCGTAGCGCGCGCATGCGCAGCTAACCACAGGAAGGGCAACAGAAACAACAGCGCAATGTAGCGGTGGGCTTCAATTCTGGAATCCTATCAACTGTCAGGCTGCGCCCCCGGCGATCGAAGGCACGATGGAGATGTTATCACCGTCTTTCAGCGCGGTAGCCTCTTTCTGCAGGTACCGAATGTCTTCGTCGTTGAGATAAAGGTTAACGAAAGCCCGCAACTTTCCTTCGTCCGTGTAAAGGTGCTTGCGCAACTCAGGATGCTGCGCCACCAAAGCGTTCATGGCTTCGCCGACGGTTGTTCCCGGAACGTCCACCGAAGCCTGTTTGCCCACGTATTGCCGCAAAGGCGTAGGAATGTGAATCTTGCTCATATAGGTACTTTAAGAGATGCGACAGCCAGGCGGCAAGATTCAATTCGCGGGGCAGGCGGGTTTTGGGTCTTGGGTCTTAGGTCTGAGGTCTTGGGTCTGAGGTCTTGTTCTCTTGGTCTCTTTAGCAGTCTTCCGTGGGATGGCATAAGCGTCAAAGCCGACAATTGGCCGAAGCCCAAGACCTAACACCTAAGACCCAAGACCTAACCTCCGCTCCTTACAAGCTACTTATCCGACGCGATGCCGAACTCTAGAATCGCTCAGGGAGAAATCCAATGACGATATTTGATCCAACTCGCGGCCGAGTGATTGACGGTGGTGGAGGCAGCGGCAACCTGCTTCGCCTCATCGGCTTGTCGGTAGCAGCCTTCCTGCTGGTAATTCTGCTTTTCAGTTCCGTCACCCGCGTGGGCACCGGCCACGTCGGCGTGCTCACTCTCTTCGGCAAAGTTCAGACCGATGGGACGCTAGGAGAGGGTATCCATCTCATCAGCCCGCTGAAGACCAACAATGAGCTTTCCGTGCAGACGCAGACTCTAAAAGAATCGGCCAGCGTTCCGTCCAGCGAGGGACTCATGATGAGCCTGGACACTTCGCTCATCTATCACCTGAATCCTGATCGTGCCGCAGAGGTGTTCCAGAGAATTGGTGCTGACTATGAGAATGTGGTGGTGGAGCCGACTCTGCGGTCAGCTATCCGTGAAGCGACGGCCTCGCATACCGCGAATGCGCTTTACACCGGCGAGCGCGAGATGGTGGCGAAGCAAATTTACGACCAGGTGAGCACGCAGCTCAAGGAGCGCGGCCTCACCGTGGAGAACGTTTTGCTGCGCGACATTCAACTACCGGCTACGCTGAAATCCGCGATTGAAGCCAAGCAGCAGGCCGAACAGGAATCGCTGGCCATGAACTTCCGCCTACAGAAAGAAACGCAAGAGGCGCAACGCAAGCGCATCGAAGCCGCAGGCGTCCGCGACTTCCAGCAGATCGTCGCGCAAGGCATCACTCCGTCGCTGCTGGAATGGAAGGGAATCGAAGCCACCGAGAACCTGGCCAAGAGCGCGAACTCGAAAGTCGTGGTCATCGGCAACAACAAGAATGGCCTGCCGCTGATTCTGGGTCAGTAGCTTAGGGACCTTTCACCACAGAGGACACAGGGGATAAAGAAGAAATCGGAAATACGATATTTGGTTTTCATTTCCTCTGTGATCTCTGTGTCCTCTGTGGTGAAAAGAGTTCGGGGTTATCGCCAGCAGGGCGAGTGCTTGTCCCTGCTACCATAAGCGAGTGTCCGCGCTGCTCGACATCCGCCATTTGAGTATTGGATTCCCCGCGCAAAATCGGAGCTCGGGAGAGTCTCCCGTCCTGCCGGCAGTTCGCGACTTAAGCCTATCCATTGCCCCGAGAGAAGTTCTCGGCCTGGTCGGTGAATCTGGCTCGGGTAAGTCCATCACCTCCCTTGCGATCATGCGACTATTGCCAGCTCAGGCACGAGTCTCAGGCGAAGTCCTTTTTGCAGAGAATGGCTCGGGCTCTCGCGATCTGGCAACGATGCCCGATGATTCCATGCGCCAGATGCGCGGCTCTCGCATTGCCATGATCTTTCAGGAGCCCATGACCGCGCTCAACCCTGTGATGCGGGTTGGAAATCAGATCGCAGAGGCGGTTCTTGCGCATCAATCCATCTCCAGGCGCGAAGCCTGGCAGCGAGCCGTCGATGCCATGAATGACGTTGCGATCCCCGACCCGGCCAACCGCGCTCGTGACTATCCTCACCAACTCTCTGGCGGGATGAGGCAGCGCATCGTGATTGCCATGGCCATCGTCAATCACCCGCAGTTACTCATTGCCGACGAACCGACGACCGCACTCGATGTCACGATTCAAGCGCAGATCCTGGAACTACTTGCCGAACTCAGAACAAAATATGGCCTGGCGATGCTGTTTATCTCGCACGATCTGGCAGTGGTTTCGCAGGTCGCCGATCGCGTTGCGGTGATGTATGCCGGAAGCCTGGTGGAGCTTGGGACCAAACGAGATATCTTTCAGGCAGCTGCGCATCCTTACACGAGAGGGCTGCTGCAGGCCGTGCCTGACCTGCAGACCGACCGCTCACGCTTGCTCGATACCATCGAGGGCACAGTTCCGGCTTTACAGGCACTTCCTCCCGGATGCGCCTTCGAACCGCGCTGCGAATTTCGCGTTCGGGAGTGCGTGCGCGCTTTGCCGCCTCTGGTTGAGGTCACGGCCGGGCATTGGGCGCGTTGCCCAGTGGTCAATGCACCGAGGTGAAGGCGCGAACCATCGGAGGAAGAACGCTACTTTCCTCGGGCAGTAAACACTGGGGCTGAAGCCCCCATCTGACTTCGAACGCTGACGCGGCCCTGAAAGGGCCGATCTCCACGGTGAAGCGGTCAAACTACGTTCGCATTTCCGCTATTTCTTCATTTCTGCAGACCAGTCTATAATCGGCAACTTGTCTGGTGATCCGTGCGCATACTGCTGCTGAGCGACATCCACGCGAATCTTGAAGCTCTCGACGCTTGCCTGGCGGCGGCACCGTCGTTTGACGCGATCGTCAACCTGGGAGATATCGTCGGTTATGGGGCCAGCCCGAACGAGGTCACGGCGCGATCGCGGGAGCTGGGGAAGACCTTCGTGCGCGGTAATCACGACAAAGCTGCTACCGGTGTCATGAATCTTGAGGACTTCAATCCCATGGCGGCGGCCGCTGCATTGTGGACGCGCAATGAATTGACCACCGAGAATCTCGAGTGGCTGCGGGCTTTGCCGCATGGACCGGTGTCGCTGCCCGATTTCCCGGACGTGCAACTGGTTCACGGATCTCCCAATGATGAGGACGAGTACGTAGTGTCCCTCGGCGATGCGTTGGCGCCGCTGATTACGCTCACCATGCCGCTGACTTTCTTTGGGCATACGCACCTGCAAGGCGGATTCTTTGCCAACGGCTCTTCGGCGGACGGCTTTCGTCCGGAATACCGCAGCGTAGGTCAGGCTGAATCGGTTCCGCTGCAGTTAAAGAAGGCGGCTCGCTACCTGATCAATCCCGGATCGGTGGGGCAGCCTCGCGATGGAGATTGGCGGGCGGCATTTGGGCTATTCGATACTGACGCACAAGTCGTGCACTTCCATCGCACTCCTTACAACTTAAAGGGTGCGCAGGACCGCATTTTTGCGGCGAATTTGCCTCCGCGGCTGGCGACTCGTCTCGCGGCAGGGCGCTGATGGAAGTCAGTGGTCAGTAGTCAGTAGCCAGTAATCAGTTATCAATGGTTAAACTCGGATATGCCTTCTTATCCCTCCCGAAGCGTCAGCACGAAGAGCCTCTTTGAGCCTCGCGAGAATCCTCCTGAACGCCATCTGGTGGCCCACAGCGATGGAGGAGCGCGCGGGAATCCCGGCCCGGCGGGTTTCGGTGTCGTCATCAAGGATGAATCCGGCCGCAAGGTCGCTTCCCTGAGCGAATATCTCGGGCACCAGACCAACAACTTCGCCGAGTACCAGGGACTGATCGCGGCGCTCGAATATGCGATCCAGCATGGGCCGAAGGCGCTGAAGGTCATCAGCGATTCCGAATTGCTGGTCCGCCAAATCAAAGGCATCTACAAAGTGAAGAATGCGACCCTCCAGGATCTGCACGGGCGCGCCAAGGAGTTGATTGCTCAGCTCGATTGGTTCTCGATCGGACACGCGTTGCGCGAGCACAATCAAGAGGCAGACCGCTTAGCGAACGATGCGATGGATAAGGGCATGGGACGGAGTGTAGCTCGGGCGGCAACTCCAGGGGCAATTTCGGGGCAGCCGCTGCCGCCGGAGTTTGAAGGCGTGGTACGGAATGGGGTGATCGAGCTAAGCGCGAAGATTCCGGATGGAACGCGCGTGCAGGTGCGGGTGAAGAAGTGAGGAATCTTACACCCGAGTTCCGTGGATTCCGAGATCCCTTCCTCGACCTGAAAACCGGCTCCGGTCGGGCTGACGTCGCGAGTGCCATGGTCATCCTGAATGGAGGAGCGGGTTTCCGCGCGTATGCCGATCAGCGCACGCTGCCGCAGTGCTTTTCGTATTGCTCGAAGATGAAGTGGTCGGTCATGCCGGCGATGTAATCGCAGATCATCCGCGGGAGAGATTCTTCCTTGGCTTTTTCCTGATAATGGTGCGGGAGCGATTCGGGATGCTGCATCCAGAAGGCGAAGAGTTCACTCACGACGCGCTCGGCGTCGTCTTTTTCATCGGCTAGCGATGGACTGTAGTAAAGATTGTCATAGAGAAAATCTTTGCTCTGCTTGCGCTCGGCCTCGACTGCGGGACTGAAAGAGGCCAGGCGTTCCGTGTGATTGCGTATGTCGTCCAATGTCCGGATTTTCGCCTCGCTGATGTGCTTCTGTGTCGTCTTGATCAGATCTTCCACGAAGCGGTTGAGAACTCGCTTGAGAGCTTCATTGAACTTCAGTTTGTTTGGGGCGTTGGGGTAGGTCTGCGCCACTTCGCGGAAGAACCGCTCAAAGACCGGCACGCCTTCGCGGATCTGATCGAGCGACAGTAGATGGGCTTCGTATCCGTCGTCAAGGTCGGCGGTGTTGTAGGCGATCTCGTCGGTCAGGTCGATGAGTTGGGCCTCGAGCGGAGGTCGCTGGTCGAGGAGGTATTCGGCTAGTTCAGGATGGTCCTTTTCTGCGTAGTCGTGGGAGTGCTTGATGATGCCTTCGCGGACTTCAAAGGTGAGATTCAAGCCGGGGAAGGCGGCGTAACGCTGCTCGAAGTCTTCAACGATGCGCAGGGCATGCAGATTGTGATCGAAAAACAGTCCATGCTCGCGCATGGCGGCGTCGAGGGCTTTTTCCCCGGCGTGGCCGAACGGGGGATGGCCGATGTCGTGAACCAAGGCGAGAGCCTCTGCGAGATCGACGTTGAGCCCTAACGCTCCAGCGATAGTGCGCGAGACCTGCGAGACTTCGAGGGTGTGGGTGAGGCGGTTGCGGAAGTGGTCGCTATAGCGGCGGGTGAAAACCTGGGTTTTGGCCTCGAGGCGGCGAAAGGCGCGGGCATGGATGACGCGGTCGCGGTCGCGCTGGAAATCGTTGCGGTAGGCATGGGCAGGCTCAGGGAAGCGGCGTCCGCGGGATTGAGTGACGTGCACCGCGTAGGCGGCGAGCATGTGGAGAGGATAGCATCCGGCTGGATTGAGTAATTTGGTAATTTTGTAATCGGGTAATTTGGGAATCTGAGCGAGTCTTAAAAGGCCTTTCAATTACACAATTGCTCAATTTCCCAATCTTCCCGGTGCCTGAGCTTACCTTACTGCTTATTCGAGTCTTCCTTGGCCAGCTTTACCTTGGCTGCGTCCAGTTTTTGCTGGACCTTGGCGAAAGCGTCGCTGTCCTGTTCGGCAGGAACGGTTTTATTCCATTCCTGGACGGCGCGATCCCAGTGAGCGGCGGCTAATTTGAGCCGTCCCGTTTTCTGGTAGAGGTCGCCCAGGTGCTCCTGCACCGTGGGGTCAGAACTCATGTGGGACGCCGCCTTGGTCAGATTATCCTCGGCGAGATCATATTTGCCGAGCTTGAAATAAGCCCAGCCGAGCGAATCGAGATACGCAGGATTATTGGGCTCGAAGGTGATCGCCTGCTTGATATAAGTGAGCGACTCATCGAGCTTCACACCGCGATCGGCATTCATGTAGCCGAGATAGTTGAGCGTCGCGGCTGCTTGCGGATCGGTCGGTGGCGTCGTCGCTAGAACTTTCTTAAACTCGCTTTCCGCTTGATCGAACATCTTCTGGCGTTGGTACATGTCACCGCGAAGGAAGTATACGTAGGCCTTCTCTTCTGGCTTGGTGGAGAGTTGTTCGGCCTTGGCGAGTGCTTCTATGGCGTCGCTCCAGCGCTTGGCACGGGTGTAAATGATGCCGAGGCGAACATAAACATCGCGATCTTCGGCTCCGCCCTTCAGCAGGGAGCGGACGTCCGCGACCGCCTGATCCACCTGGCCCGTATCGGCAAGCTGGGCGTCGAGAACCATGCGCAGGTCGCGATCGTCGGGTAGCTTCTGGACCGCTTCTTTCGCGACGGCGGTGGCTTGCGGCCACTGCTTGGCCTCGCGGTAGGTGTCGATGATCTCCTGGTAGCCGCTGCGAGCGTTATCATCGCCCAGCGTCAGCATCTTGCGGAAAGTGTCGACCGCGGCAGTGTAGTTTTCCTGTTCGCGATAGATCATGCCGAGGCGCTCGACAAAAATGGCGCGGTTATTGCGATCCGCCTGGCTGGTGCCGGCGTCGCTTTTCTCGGTCTTCTTCAACAGATCCTGCAGCAGCTTGACGGCCTCGTCGTAGCGCCCCTGCGCCTGGTAGACGGCGGCCATGCTGTAAGGAACGTCCATGGTGTCAGGGACGAGAGTTTCGGCGCGCTTCAGGTTTTCGAGCGCCTGATCGTACTTGGCTTCGCGGCGATAAATCTCCGCCATGCGGACATAGGTCTGTGCGTCTTCCGGATTGGAGTCGGCGATGACTTTGTACTGCTCGAGGGACGCCTCGAGTTGACCGTCGTTGAGAAGATTCTCGGCGAGTCCACGAATCGCGTCGAGATTATCGCGGTCGAGAACGATGGCGTGCTTGTACGCGTCGATGGCGTTCTTGAAATCCTTGCGCTGCTCGTAAGCCGCGCCCAGAGCGGAATACAGCTTCGCGGAGCGGGCGGAATCAGGAATCGAGCTCAGAACTTTCAGCGCGTGAGACGTGTCGCCCTCGTCGGTGTAGAGCATGGCGAGGGTGGTAACGGCCTCTTCGGAACTGGGATCGATTTTGATGGCAGTTTTCAACTCGCCTTCGGCCTTCTGGAGTTCGTTGTTCAGGCGATACAAGCGGCCGAGGAGCAGGTGGTCATCGACGCTGTCGGGATCGAGCTTTACAATCTGCTCATACTGATCGATGGCCAACCGGAGGATGTTGCCGGAGCCATTGCCGCCGGGCATGTCGCCCAGAGAACGCAGGTAAATGCGTCCGAGAAGTTTGTGAGCTTCGAGATTCTTGGGATCTTTCTTGATGATGTCTTGCGCTTCTTTGACGGCGTCGGCGATTCGGCCAGTCTTAACGTAGAGTTCGGCGAGGGCGGAGGTCAGGAATTCGGACGAGGGATCAGCCTCGATCGCCAGGCGGTATTCTTCCGTGGCCTTGACGGCTAAATCACTGCGACCGTAGGCGGTAACCATCTCCTCGTACATGTGTGCCAGCGTGTAGTGGTAATAGGCAGCGGCCTTGTCTACTTTGCGTGGGGCGGACTGCTGCGCTGGCTGAGAGTCGGAATCGGCGGGAGGCTGGGTGGTCTGCGCGGCAGCAAGGGTAGTGACCGCGATCATCAAAAAGAGGTGAAGAATTCTGTTCATCTGGACCTGACTGCGCTGGTGAGCGCGTTTCCGTAACCTCAGCTTGTTGGATGCAAACCCGCCGGGGGAAAGGTGCTTTTATTCTACCCCGAGGGGCGGAGAGGTTGGGAAAAAAGCAGGCCGCCCGGAAGTACAGGGACCGCGGGAGTGAACGGCTTAACCATGTCAAAGTTCGTAAAGAGATTGTTGACTTTTGATTGGTGATTGTTGAATGACAGCCGCCAAGATGCAGGAAGCAATTCTAGAATTGGCGGCCGACTACTTAGGGTCGGGTGCGCGGCCGAGACGGCCCCGCGACAGCCGGCGGGGACGCCGGCGCTACGTACGAAGGCTGAGGTCCGACGCCCGATTCTAGTGGCGGAAGTGTCGCACTCCGGTGAACAGCATGGCCAAGCCGAGGCGGTCAGCGGCTTCGATGACTTCCGGGTCCCGCTGAGAGCCGCCAGGCTGGATGATGGCCGTGTGCGGAGCCGGGTTCGCGTTGCCGTTGCCGCCTGGGCTGGAGCTGGAGCTCGATCCGGAACGGACCGTTTCAGGTTCAGGGCCAAGTTCGGCCCTTCGCGCGGTTCCCGCCGCTGGGGAAGGCTCGCGACCGGCGACCGACGCGGGAGGCTGTTTCGGCCCGTCGCCCAGCGCGATGGTCTCGAATCGCTGGCGGGATTCCGCAGATTCCAGAGACTCACTTCCTGGCCGTCGTCGGACGGCGCCGCGAGCACAGTACCGCCGGGCCCGAACTCGATACCCCGGGTCGGCCCGGTCTTGAACTCGGGGCGGGGCTGCACGTCGCGGAGAACCAGGAATTCCAGGCCTGATCCCGAAGCTGGGCCGGCGTCAATGCCCGATCTTGATCGAGTGCGACGGCTTTCTCAGATGCGCGACTCTGGAGCAAGTCCAACCCCTTGGCCCGGCGGTCGGGTAATTCCGACAGGAGCAGGTTGGAGGCATTGGCGGAGAGTGCCCACCGGGCCGCGGCTCGCACCTTGTCCGCTTCCCGCTCTTTTTCGTGAAGGGCGACGTTCTTCTCGTCGCTCGCCCTGATCGCGTTCTTGCTTGCCGCGATCGCGTCGTTCTTTTCCTTGAGGATCCGAATGTATGCATACGTGGCGACCCCCAGCACGACCGCGCTGGCCACGGCCGTGACGGCCGTGATCCGCGGGTGGCGGCGGGCGACCCGCAGAGCCGGCCGATCGGGCTGATCCGGCGGGCCCGCACCGGCGCGTAGCTGAGGAACCGCGCCAGGTCCTCGGCCAGCGCGGCGGCCGACGCGTAGCGATCGACCGGCCGCTTGGCCCGCGTCTTCAGCACGATCGTCTCCAGGTCGCGGGGCACTCGCCGCTCGATCTGCCGCGGCGAAGTCGGCTCGCCGCGGCCGATCTGGTCGATTAGCTCCGCGGCGGTGCCCGTCGAACGGCGGCCGGAGCGTCAGCAGTTCGTAAAGAGTCGCCCCCAGGCGATACACGTCGGTCCGGCCGTCGACTGGCCCGTGGTCGCGCCTGCTCCGGGCTCATGTGACGGAGCAGGGAGTGCCCAGGAGGTGGCCTGCTGGGTCAGCCCCGGATCGGCAAGGCGGCGCCAGGCCAAAGTCGGTGACCCAGATCGTTCCCTGCACGTCGATCAGAAGATTGGACGGTTTGACGTCGCGATGAATCACCCCGTGATGGTGCGCGTGCACCGCGCATCGGCGGCCTGAAGCCCGACCGAGGCGACCCCGCGGAAAAACGCCGAGCCCCGCGGCGATTCGAACGGCGGAAGCGCACGTCCCCATCGTGGTGACGGAGGAGTGAAGGGCGCGCGGCGACACGGCCGATCCCGACCCTGAGGCGACCGCCATAGTGGCCGGCCTTTGGCTGCCGCGCCTCCACGAACCGGTCACGTCGTTCCCGCTGACCGACCCTGCCGACAATTCCCTGCCACGACGCGGGGATTCGCCGGCCGGCGCCGCCCGCAAGCGAGCCGACCTGGGAAGCTCCGACGAGGCGGCGTGCCTGCTTTTTCCAGGATGGCCACGTCCCGTCCTGTGCCGTTCCACCGCGCTGGCCGCGCGAACAGAGCGAGGCGCCGCCAGAGCCAGTGCGCCGGTAACACCGACAGGAGGCGGTTGAAGTGGGAGCCGAACTGTGAGGCGGACCCTGTGTCGCGGCCGTTGAGAGGCCGCCATCTCGCCGAGGGACGACGATCCGGTCGCCCGCGGAGAACGGGTGTGGCGGAGGTGGCGGATCACCCGGTCCAGCCCGCTGCCCTCGATCCGCTGCATGGCGTAGTAGCAGAGCCCGCCGACCTGGCCGACGTCGAAGACCGGCACGATGTGCGTGTGGTGCAGCCCGGCGGCGGTGCGAGCCTCGTTCAGGAACCGCGCCCCGCGCCGACGAGTCGGGGGCCGCGTGCATCCCGAGCACCTTGAGGGCCACCGGGCGGTCGAGCCCGACGTGCACGCGCCTCGTAGACCGTCCCCATGCCCGCCGCGGCCCAGCTCGCGGACGACCCGGTAGCCCGCGATCCGCCGGCCCGACTCGAGCCGCCGATCCCGGTCCCCCGACCCGCGCCCCGAGCCGAGCCTCGGCGACCAGACGCCCGGCCCACCAGCCCGTGGACCAGCTCCAGGCCCTCCAGCGCCGCAGCAGATCGTCCCCCAGGTCCGGGATACCGCGCGACGAACTCCTCAGGGTCGGGGGCGCCCGCCTGCTCGGCCAGGGCCAGATAGACCTCGATCGCCTCGCCGAGGCGATCGTCGCTGTCATCGTCGGGTCGCCGCATGGCCGCCGTCGATGGCGGGTGCGTCGCTGTCGTCAGTGCCGCTGAACCATCGTCATACCTCAGAGGGCCGCCGGGCGGACCTTCGAGCGAGCGCTTCAGGTGCTTCAAGCCCCGGGCCAAGATGCCCCGGATCGACTTGCGGCTCAGGCCCAGGCCGCTCGCCGATCGCCTCGAACGAGAGGCTCTCGGCGTGGTAGAGCCAGAGGACGTCGGCCTCGGGCTCGGGCAGGCGCCGCGAGGGCGTCGGCCAGCAGGACGATCTGCTCGCGGCGGCTGGCGGCCTCGCTGGGGCTGGTCTGGCTCAGCGCCAGCATGTCGAGCAATCGGCCACTCTCCTCGCCGGGCCGCGCCGCACCGCCACGGCGCCGCACCGCGCGTCCAGCGGCACGGCCGCTCGCCACCGCCCGCTCGCTTGGCCCGGCTGTGATACCGCCCCAGGTCGGCCAGCTTCTGGCCCACCAGCCGGCGCAGCCAGCCGACCAGCGCCGCCTCGTTCTGGCCGGTGAACTGGGGGAACTGCCGGACCACCTCGACCAGCGCCTCCTGGACCACGTCGGACAGCTCGACCCGCTCGCGCAGCCGGGGGCCCAGACCGGTCCGCACGATCATCCTCAGGTAATTGCGATACAGAGCGCACAACTCCCCAGCGCTTCGGTCTCACCCGCGCGGCCTTGGACAGCAGTTCGATCGGGCCGTCGGCCATCAGCTTCGGCTCTTCTCTCTAGTAGTATACCGCTTGGCTGATGCCTCTCGGATAGAGCCGCTCCGGTTGCTGACCGTGCTGACCCGACGGGTGGAATTCAGGCCAGGCGACCGCAATCGTCCCGATCGCATCACCTGTCCTGACCCTCCCAACGGCTGAACGACACTCTATATCCTTAGGCGTCAGCCCGCATTGATCTGGACCCGGTTCCCTCGACAAACGATTCGCCCCAACCGGGCACGGCGAATCGTCTTTCTCTAATTTCCATGATCGGCAGAAACAGCGCGAACGACAAGTCGTACCCTCCAGAAATGGTAACCTCTTGCGTTTTCCCAACCGGGTTGGGAAACGGCTCGGCAGGGCGGCCCG
>CAVRZL010000002.1:0-153377 GCA_963725565.1 uncultured Acidobacteriota bacterium | reverse complement strand
AACGATTTCGGCTATTTCCCCATATAGGGGCCTTCTTCGTAAGCTTCTTGAATAAAAGTGTTCGCCGTTTCCGAAGTTAGCCCAGAGAGGCGCAAGAATCGGTCGCGATTGAATCCTGCCATACGAAGCACGTAAGCAATTTCCAAAAGAGATAGTGTTTGAGAATCAAGCCGAGCCAAAAGATAACCAGCCAATGCGGCTGCGCCAGCTGGCTCTGGCTTGTAAGCAGTTTTCATGACCAGCTTTGCTGGGTCGCTCTTATCAAGATCGGGGGAGTTTAAAGCTCTAAACAAATCTTCCGCATACACAATCGCTTGAGCCACTGGGATAAGCGTATCGGGTCATCGGATGAAATGTGCTTTTCCCTTTGAAACATCCATCGGCATCCATGCTCTCTTGGAGAATTTCGAAACATCGGTTTCCGTTCGCGTAGGAGCTTGAGCCAAGCCCCACAAGCGCTGTGCCGCGGCCGGAGAGGTGTCTTTCCACCACTACACCGAGCAGCTGAGCGAGTGATTGAAGATTAGCGATGTCAAATACGCCATGCACGCTAGATGGGATATTTTTCCCTAGCTTTTCTCTAAGAAGATACTCATGCGACGCTGGAAATAATTCTTTGAATTGCGCTTGCAGAGCAGGAGAAACGTCTGCGTAATCTCGAAGAATAATATCTGCCAGCACCGCGGCAGCCAAAGCGGCGCCAATGGAAGCCTGGTTCCAAGTGGAAAGTGTTTCTGCGTCTCCACGAAGCACACTTTCTTCAAGCATGATCAGATAGGGAACCATCAGCCCGTGAAGGCCTCCCTCTACTCCTGCTTTCACAATCACTCGGCTTGCGCGCACTTCACAGTCTAGGCTGGAAAGCGTTTGCTGAATCTTTGGATCGTGAATGATCTCTTCGAAAGTTAGACCACGCTCTTTTGCCACGTCGTTGAGCGACATAAACAGCAAGTTCTGCAATTCTTCTTTCGACTGCGGATTTGTGGGAAAGAAATAACCCCCGTCAACTAGCGCGTCTCTCAAAGCTCCAGGATCGCGCTGCTTTCGGTTGATGTAGGTGTGAAGAGCAGTTAACGAAGGCAACTCTGCTTCAATACGGCGAAGAATTTCTGTTTTCTCGCTGTTCATGAAATCTGCTTGCTCGTCAGGGCACCAGATCACTAGCCAACCTTCATCAGAATTCAAAATCGTGTAGCCTTCGCCAAGCGAATCTAGAGACGTATTTTGAAAAGCTCGCAGAGCTTGGTGAAGTGAAATCCCCATGTTCGAGGAGGTGGAGCAAACCACCGGACGCTTTGCGAACGCCGCCCAAATGGCGAGGTCGAAAAGATCGAGAGCTGCCATTGCCTTCTTAAAGGAGCTCCAGCCAATGCACCGTCTTTTTTTTTCGGCTGCTTAAAAAATCGGTTTTAATTTTTTCCAGCTCGGCAGCTGACAATTTTTTAAAGCTGTCGAGAGTTTTTGCTACGTGCTCGCCTAGCAACCCGAGACCGTTAAATCCCTTTACACAGCTGTCGTATTGCTTCCAACCGCGAAGAAAACGCATTTCTTGGCCGGCGATCAAGCTGGTTAATGGTGCCGAGAAAACGAGGTTGTCGTGACTGGAAGTGTAAGGAAGCGCATGCGCTGGCAAAAGTACATCCTAAAACTCCCAAGCGGCGCGAAAGTCTTACCGTGAGCAGCGCAACTCTAAACGCATTTTCATGCGTGGGTTTCGAGTTATCATCGACGAGAACAGAGCCTTCAGTATTTGTGGGACCGATGAGCCCGGGAATCTCTATGTGAGTGTAATGACTGGTCATTTCTTCTTCCGTTTAAATCTTATTCCACTCTCGATACGCATTGTCAAGGCTTGGTCATTGCACGCAGCATTGTCTCGCGATCACAAGGTGGCCCCACAGCCGTGAACGAGGGATCTTTGCTGAGCACTTCACTCGAAAAATCGAAGTATTCTCTCGCGTCCACGACGATCAATTCCGACCTTCCCACGGGGCTATGAGTAGACACGTTCTTCGCTTTTATTAGCACCTCTAGAGGAGCTCCATTGGGAGCACAATTTGGCAAATACGGGGCAGCGAAATAGCTCCATTCCTCTTCAGTAACTCGTCCGTTATCCAACAGCTTTCCACGAAATACTTTGGGATGGCGAAAGGGAACCCGATTCATCTCTTCAATGTGATGGCGGAAAGTGACCCAGTGCAAGCCAATGCCTAACGCACAGATTTTTGCTTTCTCGGAGCGCAGCCGATCAAAGAGTGATCCAGCACCAAAGCAAGTGGGAGAAAGATCAGCAAAAAGCTCGTCGATTCCGCGCCCCTCTCCCGAGGTGGCCAGCATCGGCTCTCGAGTGCGCTTCACGCCGGGCAAGTTACGAAAAAATTCAGTAAAGGGCCGGAATCGTGGAAGCTGTGGTTTTAGGATCAAATACATCTCCTCTGCCGAGGGAATGGTAGATGCAACTCACCGATGCGACAATCAAAGCATCACGACGTTCGAACAATGACCGCGTCGCCGAAAGCCGCAGCTTGTCGAGTTCATCGTTGATGGTTGCTTCTTTCTCGATGTAAAGATCGGCGGCGGGAACATAAGCCTCAGGCTGGTAGTAGTCGTAATAGGAGACGAAATATTCCACCGCATTGTGGGGAAAGAAGCTCTTGAACTCGTGGTAGAGCTGGGCCGCAAGCGTCTTGTTATGGGCCATGACCAGGGCGGGACGGTTCGCCGCCTCGATCACCTTGGCCATGGTGAACGTCTTGCCCGATCCGGTGACGCCCAGCAGAACCTGGTGCTGCTCGCGGTCAAAGACGCCGCGCGTCAGCGCTTGAATGGCGGACGCCTGATCTCCCTGCGGTTTGTAACTGGAAACGAGTTTGAAATCCATGAAAAACAGCCTCAGCCGTCAGCCCTCAGACCTCAATGAAACTTAGGACCAAGATGCATTTGTGGAGACAGCCGCCCTCGGCTGTCTGGCCGAGCAAAGCTCGGCTTGCTTTCGCCGGCGCCCCCACAGGAACGCATTTCGGCGATAGAGAATCTTTTTATTATAAGCGCAGCGCCAGTGTCGGGGCAGGGAATGGAAAGGCTTCAGCCACCAAGGACACGAAGTATCACGAAGGAGCCCAGATGAAAGGCTCTTCACAGGCTTTCCTTCGCGAACCTTCGTGTCCTTAGTGGTTAATGGTTTGGCTACTTGACGGCAGGCCGCAATTCTACTTTCTTGGTTGTAATCGTGACCTGCGTAGACGGTAGCTTCGGCGGCGGCCAATCTCCCGTGTGCGCGTCGATCGTGATCGTCCCCGGAGTGCGGCTGGACTGCACGATCACCTGCGCGAGTCCGTTAAACAGGCTGCGCTTCGGTTCTTTGTCAGATTCCTGGCAGTTCGGATCGCCGTTTCCCACGCCGATCAGCGCGCCTTCGCCAGTAACCGTGAAATGAATCATGACGTCGGCCGTGGGAACAGTCCGGCCTTGTTGGTCGAGCGCCTCGACTCGCAGGACAGCGACGTCTTCTCCGTCGGCATTGATTTCCGTCCGGTCAGCAGTCATGCGGATCGACGCCGGTTCGCCCGTGGTCTCACGTTTTTCTGTGAGGACGACTTTGCCGTCTTTGGTTCCGCGAGCCTCGAGCACTCCTGGCTCGTAACGAACTTTCCACTCGAGATGCGTGTAGGGCTGCACTTTCTGCGAGCCCTGACTCTTGCCGTTGAGAAACACTTCGACCGAGTCGAGATTCGAATGTACCCACACGGGAATTGGTTCTCCTTCGCGCTGCTCCCAGTTCCAGTGCGGGAAACAGGTGCAGCACCGGCTCCGATCCCCACCATGCCTTGTAGTAGTAGAAATTGTCCTTGGGAAAACCGCACATGTCGACGATGCCGAATTGCGAGTTGACCGACGGCCAGCCATAGGGTGTGGGCTCTCCGCGGTAGTCGAACCCGGTCCAGGCGAAGCCTCCGGCAAGCCATTCGCGCGAGGCGTAGAACTTCCACCATTCCTCGGCCAATTCAGCCCACGGCGGATGCTCGGTGTCATAAGCGCTCACCCAGTTGCGCAACTTGTCTGTCGTGTAGATGCCCCGCGTGCTGACCGTGCTGGCAGTCTCTGAGCCTACACTGGGCTTCTTCGGATGAGCCTTGTGCCAGGCATCGGGCACGTTCAGGTTGTAGTTGAAGCCCATCACGTCCAGTCCGTCAGGAAAGTGGCTGTCGAAGCTGTCGTTCACAGCGGAAGTGCACAGGCGCGTGGGATCCAATTCATGCGATCTGGCCACCATGTCTGCGATTACGCGCACCCCTTGCGGATCCTTCTGCAGGACGCCCTCTTCATTGCCCATCGACCACAATATGATCGCCGGCGAATTGCGATAGCGCTTAATCATCGCCTCAAGCTGCGCCATGCCTTCCGGCGTGGAACTCATCATTCGTGTCTCGCACATCATCATCATGCCGAGACGATCACAGGCTTCTACCCATTCCGGCGTGGGCGCGTTGTGTGAGGTACGCACGGCGTTGCCACCCATATCTTTCAGCACAGCTACGCGATACCACTGCAGACGGTCAGGAAGCGCAGCGCCGACACCGGCATGATCGTGATGGTTGCATGTGCCTTTGATCTTGACGGACTTGCCATTGAGGAAGAATCCTTTGTCGGCGTCCCAAGAGATATTGCGCACGCCAAATGTGACGCGCTCGGCATCGCGTGCTTTCCCATTCGATTCGACCGTGACTACCGCTGAGTAGAGCATTGGAGTCTCGGGCGACCAAAGTGCCGGATTTGGAACATTTGCATTTGCCGCGAAGAGAGCGGAGGCGTCAGCGGCTACGGATTGCGGCGCGGTTTCGGCAGTTGCGACTGTTTTGCCGGCTGGATCGAGAACCTGCCACCGAACGCGGCAACTTTCCGCTTGCCTGCCTTCATTCTGGATGACCGTCCCGAGGTTCAGTGTAGCTGCGTTGCCCTTAACCGTGGGACGCACATAGCTTTCCCATCGCCCGAGGTGAAGCGCGTCAGTTTTCGTCAACCAAACGTGACGGTAAATGCCCGCGCCCTCATAGAACCAGCCATCGCCAAAACTGGCGTCCAGGCGGACGACCAGGAAGTTCTTGCCTCCGTAGTTCAGGAAGTCGCTCACATCGAAGCAGAAGGGAGCGTACCCATTGTCATTGCGTCCGATGAAATATCCGTTGAGAAACACCAGGGCGCTGCGAAATGCCCCATCGAATTCGACCACGATCCTGCGCCCATTGTCGGCTTCAGGAATATCGAACGTCCGCCGATACCAGCCCACACTGGTTTCCGGATAACGCCGGCCTAGCGGCTTATAGCCATGACTCTGCAGCTCTTCATCGCGCACAAAGGGCAATTCCACAGCCCAGTCGTGCGGCAGATTCAGCGGCCGCCATTTCGAGTCATCGAACTTTTCCTTGGCAAAATCAAAGTCGCCAGTCTTGGCGAAATCACCTTGACCCATGCCGAAGCCCAGATCATGCCGCGGATCGGAACCATGTCCTTGGAAAAACTTCCAGCCGAAGTCGAACAAAAGGTGCTCGCGCGGAGCGATCGCGTTGAGCGCCTCGGCCGACGCAACCGATGGATACCCTGCCAGCAATGCGTTCGCCTTACTGATCGAGCCGGGAACAAGAGTTGAGGCGGACAGCGCAATGCCGGAGCGGAGCAGATCACGACGGGTAAGAGACGACATGTGTGCCTCGCGAAGAATTGGGATAAGTTCGCCGGTGAAGCGCGGGTGGGAATGTACCAACCAAAAATATCCGCGCTTACAGGACCTCGCATTATAAGGCTCAGGAAGCTGGCCTTGCGAATTGTCACTTGTGAAGTTCGATGGATACTAGCTGCGCAGTTACGGATTTGTCCGCCGATTCGACATATTCGATTTTGGCGGATTTGCCCTCAAGGTCACGGCAGGGATTCAGATCGCCCGTCGGTTGGAAGCCCAAGGCCGAGAATGGAATGTTGAAGTAATTGTCCGAGTGGACGGTCAATGTCCTCGCGCCAGACTTCACTGCCAGATCGATATTCGAGGATTCGCAACGGACATCCTTGAGGACACCGGTCAGAAAGCGGTGAGGGCCGCTGGCGACAAAAGTGCGGCGAGTGAGATGCGGCACTCGGGTGGCATCAGCAGCAACATCAATCGGCGAGTTCTCGGACTCGGTCGTCCCTTCAGTCAGCTTCCGCGCGGAAAGCTGCTGCTGCTCCGCCGCGTATTCCTGCGCATGCATGAGGGAGTCATCGACCCATTGCACCTCTTGCGGAGACTTCGCGAGTTTTGCGGCTTGTCGCAGGACTTCAACCGCGCTCTGCCCCCGCTCCAAGGCCAAGAGTATGTTGGCCACGTTTACCCGATAACCCACGTTGCTTGGATCCAGGGAGACTGCCGTCAGTCCCATCATGTGGGCCTCGTTCAGATCCCGGTGCCGGCTTCCGAGAAACACTGCTAGCCTGTCAAAACTCGGCGCAAACAAAGGATTCAACTTGATCGATTGTCGCAAACTGTTTTCTACCTGCGGCTCTTCAGAAGGCGCGAGCGAAGTCTGCATGGAAATGGCAGCGAAATAGTAATGCGCCAGATAGCTCTGGGAATCCAACTGCACAGCCTGGGCATACCATTTCTTTGCTGCATCGAAATGGTTTTCGCGGAATTCCAAAAAACCCATAGTCTCGTGAGCGGAAGTGTTGCTCGGATCGTCCCGCAGGACATGGTCCAAAAGCGTTCGCGCGTCGCTGGTCCTCTGGTTGTAAGCCAGGAAGTCAGCCCTTAGCGCATCCGACTGAGTTGGAGCGAGGAGTTTTGCCTTGAAGGCGGCATCGTCAACGTCAGTGGGAGTTTTCAAGGTGAAGAATTTGAATCTGCCTTGCTGTACATAGCTGTCCAGGGCTTGTTCCAGTTGCTTTAAGTCCCCAAAGGCGGTGGTCGCGGCCGTTAAGGGGTGCACTTTTTTCGCCAACAAATCGGCATAATCGGTCAGCCGATGGGATTTGTTCTCGTAGTCTTTAATATGGATAAAGTGAGTGAGTGCCCACGACTCAGCATAAAAGATTGAACCCTTATTCTCCTCGTGGTAGTAAGGAGAATTCGCATCGACTGCGAAAAGGGCTGGTAGCGGTAGCAATCTATGTTCGCGCAGTAGTTGAAGGTTTCCCAGGCTAGCTTGTCCCAGCGCGATGTCTTTCTCGTGAATGTCCGTGTTCTGGTAAAACTCCGCCAGGCCCTCATTGAGCCACAGCGGCAACCAGTCAGCCTTCGCCATCAGAAAATGGGTGTATTCGTGATACACCACCTCGTACGGATGTTCCCCCTCCGCGTCAAGTCTCATCAGGACGTAATTCTTCTCGGGTGCGCGCAGGAAGAGTCCCCCGATCTTCAGCTGGCCTTTTGCTAAGTATGCCTGCGGTTCCAGCGCTCGAAAGTCCTTTTCGTCTTTGATCGCCAGAACAATAATCGGGGAGCCGGTGTCCAGTTGCAGTTTGGGAAATAACACGTGGAACACAGACCGCATCCGCTCAAACTGGTCGGCAACCCGGCGCGCTTGCTTCTCGTTGGAATTAGTCGCTATGACAAAATGCGGGCTCTGCACTTCGACCCAGTTCTCAGCTTTGTCCCGCGCGAGGGATTGCATAGTGGAAAGCAGCACCAGGAGTAGAAGAGTCTCTTTGCGCATAGCGGAGAGCTACTACAGATACAACCGCAGCAACCGGAAGTCAAACAAATTGGCCTGATAGTCACCTCCGGCATTACGGAAACTACTTTGTATCTTGCACCTCGCCCATGCCAACAATCTTCGAGGAGGTGCGGAACTTCTTGTAGTCGCGATAGCTCTGGTCAATATCTACGTTAAAGTTCTTCAGTAGCGCGAGCCGTACGTCCACTTTTACCGCCAGATGCTGGGGAAGCCACACTTCGTCATTTACCCGGGCTTGCTCCAGGGTGAAACGCGAGCCTTTGTGAAAACGCGCCAGGAATAGCCCTAGAGAAATTGTGTCGAGGCACTCCGCATCCATTTTCGAAAGTTGCAGATCGCTTTTATCAATCCATACCCGCCCGTGAAACTTGGACAAGAACTTCGCTTCCTTCATGTGCGGCTCATATCCCGGTCGTGGCTCCGCATCAATCACCCAGGCTTCGCGGCCAGCTATCGCTTCGGTCCCAACCAACGTGAAGTTGTAGGCATCGGCGATTTCCTTTACGAATTTGCGACCATCTTCGCGATCCTTCTCTTCTTTCTGTTCCCGCTTCTTCCGGTCCGACTCGGATTCTTCTTTCCGCTTGTCGATGATTTTCTGAATCTTCAGTTCCTCTTTTTCCGCTTCCTTTGGGGGCAGCGGCTTGTCATCTTTTTCGATCAGCCGTTGTACCTGCTCGTTATAGATCTCCAAGAGCTCGTAGGTCTTCACTTCGGTCGACTTAGCGTTGCCCTTGCCGTCGAGTCTTTTCTGAACCTCACGTTCTATATAGGTATAGTCACGCTGTCGCCGATCGTTCTCGATGTCTTTATCAGCGACCACGCGAAACAACTGCTGCATCTGCTCCTGCGAAAGCTTGCCATCTGGACCCGGAGTAAGGTCGGGAGCATTTACGCTGGACGCCTTTGGTGCCGGTGGCTCAGGAGCGGAGGGTTCCTGTTGCGCCGGACTGGGCGCAGCAAGGAGCAGCAGCATGAGGAATGAGAGAAGAGCTTGCAGTGTCATCAGCGAATATTACGTTGTTAGAGGGAATGTAGTTCACTTGGGATGCACGAAGGTGCCTCGAAATAGGGGGAAATGGCAGGCTTCAGCCTTGTTCGTCTCCTGTCAGCGAATGTTCCAGGGCAAGTTGCTGGCAAGTTCTACCGATAATATCCTGTGCCGAGCTGGCTTCCACAAACTGGAAGCCGTAGCGAAACGCATTTCGATAGCGGACCATAGCGTGAATCTCCACATCGCCAGAGTTCAGAGAGAACCCGAGTCGAACCACCTCGCCTAAAGGAACTTCGACGCGCAACAAGGCAGAAATGCCCGATTCGCTGATGTCTACGGTGTGTCCTCGAATCACCTGCGAGTTACGGGGATAAACACAAATCTCTACGTCGAGGCGGAAGCGAGGATGGCGGCGAGATTCCATGAGATCGCTGGAGTAGGTTCCAGTACCTCGAACATGTCGCGGGGCCCCCAACTCGATATTACTCCTACCCCACCGGGTATGCCTGTGACTTTGTAACTGAGGGTGATGCGTCTTACGATGTTCATTGGGTCGCCACGCTTCGAAGGTTAGCCGTTCTTCGCCTAATCGCCACTTTTGTGTGCTTTACCCAGGCACTCCGCCTGAAACAGCCGCTCGTCCACTCGATGAAGCTTTTTCTCCTGCGCCTTGGTCATCAAGGGATAATGCTTGATATCGAATAAGTGGTACACGATGAACCACACCGGCTTCTCTGTGGTCATCCAGTTCTGCGAATCGAATCGTTTCAGGTTGACTGGAACCGAGTACCTCCGCAGCGTGCGCTCCCGCCGCAGATTGAAGTAGATATTGAAGTAGCTGAGCGCCAGCTCGCGCAGGTTGCGGTATACGGGCTCGCGCCATCGGCATCCCGTATAGTTCGATTTTGCCACCGCGCCCCAGCATCCACCTTGGCGGTAGACGGCAATTACATGGTCCGTATCGTGATCTGCTTCAAAATCGAGGAGCAGCGGAGGATAACCGTTCATCCGCAGTGCCGCGGCTGCGAAGATCGCTCCTTCCAAACAGTGGGAAGATTGCTCAGCCAGGACCTTCTTCGGTGACCAGGCGGTATCTTCGAGGTGGTAGGGCATATCGTCGAGAAACTTCTGAATACCATAGGGGTGTTTCATGCTGCGCAACTTGCGCGCTTCGGCGGAAGTGAAACCAAATTGGTCGGAGGTCATTTCGGTTTGGCCAGGTCTCCAGGTTCCTCTTTGTGACAGCAATGTAGTGTAAGGGATCGGTCAAACCGTTGTTGGCTCGAGACCAGGGTGAGAGTGGAGCGGGCTCTGGGAACGATGAGACTCGATTTCCGAAATGGCCGCCGAAGCCGATAGCCAGTCAGTTCTCCGAGGCGATGGTAATTTTCTCGGACCAGGGGTCCTCTTGCGGCGCCGCAGCCTCGGCGGTCTGTGGAGGAATCAAAACTGCGGCTTCCGGTTGCGGCTGCGGAGAAGGTACCGGCTGGGCGCCCTTAAGAGGTGGAGCGACGGGTCGAGGATCGATGGGCAACAGATGGGTATTCTGCGCGGCCCACTTTGCCGCCAGACCGTTCAACGGACTCTTCGTGTTGTACTCCTGATAAGAGATCATTCTGCCGATCCGGAAGATCAGATCGTCGAGCCCTTCCGAGGCCGCCCAAAAGTCGCCAGTACACACCATCGCTTCATCGAAGTTGGGGTGAAAAATCGGCGTCAGCATCCTGCACTGCGGGGCCCGGCGCGGATAACCCAACCACAGGTTCACCTCGAGGATGTGGGAGTCCCGCTCCATGATCTCCCCCGAACCTGAAACATAGAGTCCGCGGAGATGATAGGTGAAGCGGTAGATCTCCGGAGGCATACCGGCTTTGCCGGTGATCTGAATCAAAGGCCAGTCCTGCAGCAGAGACTGCAACAGCTCTTCATCGAGCATCAGGCGGCGCGTGCGTGGCGATGGCATACTCGGTCCCGTCTTACTTAAGTACGCCCGTCTTCTTCCAACGAGCGATGCTGTTGATCTGGTATTGATAGCAAGAAGAAAGAGGGACTTAGTATGCGTTCTTGCTATTAAAAATTCGCATAAATGTCATCGTAATGATCTGCAAATCGAAGGTTAGGCTCCAGTTGCGAAGATAGTAAAGGTCGTACTCGACGCGTTTGGCGATGGAAGTGTCTCCTCGCCAACCATTGACTTGTGCCCATCCGGTAATCCCAGCTTTAAAGGTGTGGCGGAAGTTATAGCGATCGAATTCGCCCAGAAATTTTTCAACGAAATGTGGACGCTCAGGTCGCGGTCCAACGATGCTCATATCCCCTTTCAGCACATTGATGAACTGCGGCAACTCATCAAGGTTCGTGCGGCGGAGAAAAACACCCAGCGAGGTTCGGCGCGGATCTTCAGCGCACGTCCAACGGGTATCACCCTCTTCCTGAGTTCCCACTCGCATGGTACGAAACTTCAACATGCGGAATACCCGCCCATTTAGCCCCACTCGTTCTTGCACAAAGAACACCGGTCCGGGGCTGCTCAACTTGATGGCCAGAATAGTAATCAGGCTGATAGGCAATGTAGCGAGCATGACGAGAATTGAAAAAGCGATGTCAAAAATGCGCTTTTCAAACAAGTAGGGTCCGGTCTCAGCCAGGGTGGGGTGAACATCCAGCATGTGGATTCCGCCTAAATCAATCAGCCGGTCCCGGACAGAGACACTATCTCCGAGATCAATAACAACTCGAGTGGGCACGCACAGCTTGTCAAACGCCGGGGCAACTTTCTGGACGTCGCTCAGCCGGCCAGCGGGTAGTGCGATGATCACATCGTCGATGGAGTGTCCGTTGGAGAAAGCAGGAATGCTGTCGATTTCGTAAACTGGTCCCTCGACCGCGATTTCCTGATCCGGCAATCGCACAAAGCCTACGACCTTGCAAGGCAGCACCTCTCCATGCATCAGCGAGGTCGCCACCCGGCGCGCGAACCGGTCCGTTCCGACGAGCAAAATCCTTACTTCATTGTTTCCGTTCTTGCGCAGCCACTCCAGGGAGACCCGAAAAACAATGCGGGCGATGGTCGCGAGCGCGAAGAGCGCGATCGCGCTGATTCCGATCACGAGTCTCGAGTAGCTCGCCTGTCGGTACATGAAGCCCAGCGCCATGACGATGGCGTAAGTGAACGCCAACGCTTCCAGCAGTCGCCGGCTTTTCTTTCCCGGGGCGTAGAGATGTTCGATATTCCACAGACCCGATTCTTCCGCTGCGATCGCCCAAACGATGGTAGTGAGCAGCATGATGCCCCAGTAGGAAGGCAAGCCGGCGGGCGCTAACCGCGGAAAGAAGAGGTTGAATCCAAATCGTAATTTGATTGCGATGAAGTACGCGCAGGCCGGCAACAACAGCGTCATTATCCTCAGGTAATAACGGACATAGCTCAACCGACTGCGAATCATACAAACAGACTTCCTATCTCAGAAATGACCAAGGGCCTTTACCCTTCGTCTTTCCCTTACTTGAATACTCCAAATGCACTGAGTCGCCGCTTCAGCACCAGGGGCAGGAGACTCTCATGCAAACCCAAAAATAATCCGACCGACTTCGCGATGTCTTGACCGAGGCCGTGCCTAACCGACCGGCGGGCCCGTGGTTCGAACAAGCGCTCGATTTTGCTTTTCATGAGCTTCCACGCGTCTCGCAAGAGAGACGTTCGGGTACCGGGCGCGTTCCAGATCTTCAGCACCTTCAGGGTGTAGCCGATGTCAAAATATCGTTGGAATAATCCAAGGGTGCTGTGGCTGTGGGAATGCACGACGGCGGCCTTCGGCTCGTAGACGATTTTCCAGCCGCGATCCAATATTCTCTTGGCAATTCCCAGATCTTCAAAAACCTTGAGGTCTTCCGGGAAGCCAACTTGCTCCCAGACGTTGCGCCGGATCGCGGCATTGGCATCGGAAAAGTGATAGAAGCGATATCCCATGCCATTGCGATGAGCCGGATCCTTGATGATCTTTTCCGCGCCGTAAACCGTGTCCAAAACATCCTGCCGCTCCGGCGAAGACTCTGGCTTAGGGAACTGGCGGCCGTATACGGCTCCGACCTGCGGGTCGTCGAAGTTCGAAATCATTTCATTGAGCCAGAGATAAGACGCAGGAACTGCGTCCTGGGACAGGAAGACCAGGAATTGTCCTGTAGCCAGCGTCGCGGCAAGGTTCCGGGTGCGCGCATGATGAAACATCTCCGGAGAGATTTGTTCAATCCTTACAGGGAACTGTTGCAGCGCGTCCAACGTCCCGTCTGTCGAGCCGGAATCAACCGCAATTACTTCGCAGGATTCGATGCGCTCTTGATTGAACAGCGCCGGCAAAAGACGTTCAACGTTGCGCCGGTCATTCTTTGTCAGCAGCAAAATCGATACTTCAACCATCGCGTCCTCGCCGGCCCTTTCCCAGGGCCTGGAAGTACAAGGGACAGAAAGGCCCTTTCCTCAGATGCAAGTCTCTCTACGAGTGCTGGCAGCAATTTGGCGGGAATCGGAGGGAAACCGTATTCCCACTCAATGTTCGGTTAGTCAGCAACCCGAAATAGCGAAGTGGCACCCGTCGTGGCGCGACGGTTCAGTTTGTGATCCTCCTCCTGTTCTTTTTCATTCGGCGCTCTGCTGGAGCAGATCCCAAGTCATTGTTGCCGCTCGATCCCAGGAAAAGTGTTTGGCCCGTTCGAGCCCCGCTGCGCGCAGCTGGCCCCGCAAACCTTCGTCCTCCACGATCTGGATGAGCGCATCGCTGATCGCGTTTTCGTCTTGTGGATCTACGAGAATTCCGGCCTCCTCTACCACCTCTCGCAGAGCTGCACAGTTTCCCGCGACCAATGGGACTCCGCTGGCCATTGCTTCCAGTGCCGGCAAACCAAAGCCCTCGTACATCGATGGATAAGCCATTGCCAGCGCCCCCGCACATAACGCGGGAAGGATTTCGTCCGCCACATGGCCAGTTAAGAAGACACGGGATGGAATTGCGTCCCCGCTCACCTTGCGAAAGATCCTTTTATTTCCTTGACCGCCGGCTACGACGAGCCAAATATCATTCGGGATAGAGTGCTGGGCTTTCTCCCATGCGCGAAGCAGGCGTGCAAGATTCTTGCGGGGCTCGATGGAACCGAGCGCTAACACGTACCGCCTCGTTGGAATAGCTAACCTAGCAATAAGTTTTTCGCAGCGCGCGCTGGCCTGTGGGCGGAAACGCGGTCCGACCCCATTCGGAATGACAACAACTTTGTCCGGCTCGATTCCTGTGGTAGCGACTACCCGCTCCTTCACAAAGTGAGAAACCGTAATGATCCTGCGGACCCGACGAGCTAGTCTCGGCAGTAAGAATTGAAACCAGGCCACGAAGCGACGATTGAGGGTTTCCGGATGGTCGAAATAAACCATGTCGTGAATGGTGACAACCTGATTGGCGACTTCAAGCGGGCCGCTATTGGAAGGACTGAACAGCAGCGTGTTGTGGAGTCGCCGCGGCAGTACAACCTGTTCCCAGGCGTGCCCCGTTATTCCCCGCAGTGGAGTGTCTGGTCTGATTTGGGTGGCATATCCATTCCATCGCGCAAGCAATTCGCCCGTGTACCTTTGCACTCCGGTGATTGGAGTGGAAAGCGATCTCGCATTGACGACGATTCTTTGCATAGGAGCTGTTCCGTTACCTCGCTCTGTCTTCTGTCGGCCGTAAATGCGTGTTCCGCGGCAACAGCCGCACCGGTCCGTTGGGATTCAAGTCACGCATTGAAAATCTGACCCGAGCAGGCGCGGGTCGACGGAACGGAATGTCCAATTGCACCACCACCACTACGATCAGCGTCCATAGCACCGGGCGATTGATATCAGGCACAGCCACGATCTGCGCGACCAAGAGAGCGATCAGGGACCAAAAGGTCCAATGCATGGTGCCGGGAGCGGACTTGCCTGGGAAGGCCCGTACAATTCTGAAAATGAAAATCGCAAAAAGAATTGTTCCGACGATTCCTACCGTACTCAGGAACGCCATCAGCATGCTGGACGGACGATTGCTCCCTAGTCCCACGCCCAGTCCCCATGTATTGAGGAATATGTCGAGCGCTGTTAGATCGGAATACAGGCGGTGCAGGAATGACAACGTGTCCGACTTCTCGGTGGTTACGGTGAAAGCTGCCGATGTGAAACTGGGGAATAGAACGACCACCGCGCCAGCGACCCCCAGCAGCGGAACCACCAACACCAGCCAGCCCTTGGCCAGAAACCAGCGTGTAGACTTCGGCCCGCGAAAGGGCGAAAAATAAAAGAACAAGCAGCCGAGCACGACGGCGAATGCGACGTATCCATTCATGGCTGTTGTATCGAGCAGCACCAGAAACGCGGCCAGAGCCGCCACCAGCCAGCCGAGTGAACGCCTGCCTCGCAAAAATGCTGCGACAAGTCCGATCGCGATTGCGCCTAAGAAGGAGCCGGCAAATGACGCCTCCGTGAAGGTCGAGTTGATTCTCTGAATCCCTTCTCCGATCGACTGCTCGAATCCCTGGCTGTATCCGGGATTGTTGTTTAGCAATTCGTAAGGGAATGACCATCCTTGGAAGATCGCAAGTCGCTGCACGCCTCCAGCGACTACGGCAATTCCCACTGCAACTCCCAGAGTCTTGAGCAGCGAGTTCACCTGCTTTCGCGTTCTTACCACCTGCAACGCATAAAGAAGGGTGCAGAGATTAAGCGTCAGGTAGAGTACTTGCGCCAGGTTGCTGAAACTCCAGCGCAGCGGCGTTAAAGCTTCGTATTGTTCGTCAATTCCTCCCCGCGGCTCATAGACGGGCATTCCGGAAAAAATATGCGGCAGGATAAATGCGGAAGCACACGCCCAGGCCCAGAACAGAAGCAGGGGGACAACATATTTCCTCCGCGGATCGTCCGGTTCCGGAAGCAAACTGCCTTTCTGGGCGACAAGCCCAACCAATTGCAACGCGATGAAAGCTTCGACTACGTAAAACGGCGGAACTCCCAATTGGAAGGTTTCGATCGAGCTGTTGAAGACAGAGCTGGCTTCGAAGACCGATGCCAGCACTAACAGGGAAAGCAGCCGTTCCGGTTTGGTGAACGAGCACAGCAAAACCAGAGGGAGGAAGAAGTATCCAACGGGCGTCATCTGATCTTCCTCCTTTCTCGAAGTCTCCTACCGGCCTTCCGTTCTTCTGCACTGAATCATGGATAAGCGCCGCGACAGCTGGTCCAAACTGCGCGTGCTCGTTCCCAATCCCCAGCTATCAATCGTTTCGTCACACGCAGGGCAGCCCCGATGTACACAGGGATCTGCGGCACGAGGGCGTGCTTGCGGAAGAACCGGCTGGCAGCCTCGTTGAAATAGGTGTCTAAAACGGCGTTCTGGCCCCGCAGAGAAGCTGTTTCCTTGTGCCAGATTTTTGAATTGCCCGCTACCGCCAGCTTCCACTTGGCCTGGCGCAAGCGCAAACCAAGATCGGCATCTTCCCAGGAAAAGAAGAATCCCTCGTCCAGCGTGCCGACTGATTCCAGCGCAGTACGGCGAAGCAGCAAACTCGCTCCGGTGATGTAGTCAAGATCCTCATCGGGAACTGGCTTCAGGAAATGGCGTGAGCGTCCCAGCAGGAAGTTAATGTGGCCCCCCCCCCACGCCAGCAGCCGTTGCGGCTCCTGCGCCGAGTAAATGGCCGAACCGACTGCTCCGATGCGCCCGTCACTGTCCGCCTTAGCTACGAGAAGTCGTAAAGCGTCGCAGTCCACCGTGGTATCGTTATTTAGAAGCCAAACAAACTCGGCCGCGTTGGTAAAGGCTCTTTGGATCCCGATATTGCAGCCCGCTGAAAATCCCAAATTCTTACCAGTCTCAATCAGGGTCAGAGAAGGGAACTGACGGCGCAAATGCAACACGGAATCGTCTGTCGAACCGTTGTCTACGACTATGACTTCGTGATTCTTATAATGCTGTTGCTGAATGGAGGTCAGACACACTGCCGTGTCGCGCCAGTTGTTCCAGTTCAGCAGCACCGTGCACACTTTGGTTTCCAAACAAGTTCTCCAGTTCCAGTCTCGTCTTGCTAATCTCCAGGGTTGTGAGAAAAAGCACGTATTCCCAATCGGCCCGCGCGGCCGTCCACAAACCCGCGAAACATCATTTTTAGACAAGCCATCTTTTCTTTTCCGAACATGAGGATTTCCAACGCATGTTTTGCCAGACGATAAACCACCAGTCCCTTGATCGCTGGCTTTGGAAAGTAGTGCCACATCGTGAAAACCTCATTGCGCGTCATGTAGTACTCGCGCCAGGGAGCGTGACCGGACCAGTATTTTGTGCGGCCGAGGAAATTGAACTTGGCGGGCTCTCCAAGCGCGTGCTGAAGCCGGCTGTCGCGGACCATGACGATCGTGAATCCCGCACGTCGCAGGCGAAGGCAGTGTTCATGATCCACAAAGTCCATGAAAAAATCAGCCCGCGGCAATCCGGCTGTTTCCAAAGCCTGCCGGCGCACCAAGCTGCCCGACGAAATGACGGAATCCATTTGCCTCACGGGTTCAGTGGGGTCGATCGCAGTGGGAAGAAGACGTGAGCCTCGCCACGCCAGTCCGTGGCAGAGCATTCCGGTCTCCGCGTGCACACAGACTGGCGCCAGAATCGCCGTTTTGTCCGCGGAGCCGTTTAGGAGTTGGAGACTGTCCAGCAGTCGTTGCAGCGCGTCCTGGGCAGGGACACTATCTTGATCGAAGATCCAGACCCAATCATGTTTTTTCTGAAGGGCTGCGTACGCAAGCCCGATCGCCAGTCCGCCGCCCACCCCGCCATTTCGAGGCAGGCGTAATACCTTTACGTCTGGATGATTGGCTAACAGTTTGAGTGTTTCGTCGGTCGACGCGTTGTCCACCACGACGATTTCATCCAGCCTGCGGCTCTGTCGTCTGAGGCTTTCCAGATGGCGCTGCAATGCATGCTCACCGTTATACGCGACCGTGAGGCTCGCGATGGAGGGTGTGTTCGCCGCAGCAAGCCGGGGCGTTTCTCCCGAACTCCGCGTTTGTTCCGTTATAGCCATTATCCGATCCAACTAATCCTTCTCGCGTGCCGTATTGCCGGTAGATAACTCTCGATCTTGGTCCAGTCATACTCGTCGAAGAACTGGCTCAGGAGAATCACCAACGCATACAGCGCGGAAAATGCAAAACCGGCAGCTGCCAGTCCGACCCACGACAATGTCTTTGGCGGATAAGCAGCGCCGAGCGGTGCGATGACGAGCAGGGAACTCAATGCGGGTTTCAGATAACTTTCCCGCAGCAATCGTCCGAAGGGGTATCCGCTCTCGCGATGGAATGCCCAGATGAGGAAAACAGCCGCGGCAAAAATGGATACAGAAGTGCCAATAGCGGCACCCGCGAAGCCGAACTTGTAAATCAGTCCGAAGCTCAGCACACAATTGATCACGATGCCAAGAACACAAGATTGAATCGCAGGCTTCAGGTACCCGCGCCCCGCAAGAATGAGGAATCCCGGTCCACTCGCAAGGTTGAAGAAGAAAACAGTGATCAAGAGGCTCAAGGGCGTGGCAATCATCGTCATGCCCGACCCTAGCCACAGCTCAACGAAGCGTCGCGAAAACACGCTCGCACAAACCACCACTGGAATGCCGAACAACGCCAGATATTTGTGTGAGCGGTAATAGAGTTCCTGAGTGCGCCGTTCGTCATGCAGCGCGTTCAACTCTGAGGCGGCGGGCAGAATCGGGCCCAGGATGAGCCCGATTACTCCCCTGGTCTTCAGCGCCACGTCGCTCGCAATGTCGAACCATCCAACTGGAGCAACTCCTATCAGAAGAGCAAGTAGAACCTTGTCGATCTGATTCTGGATTCCTACGGTCGCTTGAATCACGTAAAGCCGTAGACTGAAGCCGAGTAACTGTCTGGCCTCGGAGACCTCAAAGTGGATGGGATTCACCCTTACTTGAGGCAGCAACTTCTTCACAATTACTAGATAGCCGATCACAGTCAGCAGAGCGGACCCCGCATAGGCGTACACCAATCCGCGCAGTCCCCAGCCTCGCAGCAAGAGTAAGCCACCACCGATTGCGCTTAAGAGGATGTTTGCAGCGCTCATCATGTAAGTGATGTCGAGTCGCTGCAGCCCAGAAGTGATGGACGACAATAACAACACGAAAATATTTGCCACGATCACCAGCAGGAAGCACCGCAACAGAAAGACAAGTTCCGTATGAGAGACGTAACTGCCTCGGAAGAATGCGGTGGCCAGCAGTTGCGTCATTCCAGCCACCACGATGGCGACGGCGCATCCCAGGAGAAGAAAGAGTGCCGCGGCCGAGCTCAGCAGCCGGCTTAAGGTCGCAAAGTTGCGGTGTGCGTAATACTCAGCCACAAACTTGCTCAACGTCCCAACCAGTCCAAGATCCGCCAGGGAAGTCAGGCTGTTCATAGCGAGAAATACCGCCCACGTGCCGTATCCCGTGACGCCGATCTTGTGCAAGATGAAGGGCGTCATTACGAATGGAACAGGAATCAATAGGACATAGCGCAGAGCTCCAAAGGCCACGCTGCGCACGATCTTGCGCCCGAGCGGGATTTCGCCGGCAGGGTCGATCGTCGGTGTGATCGCGCTCTCTTCGATTCGTCCGTTGGCTATGGGCATTCGCTTCTCGCGTAAAGTGCAGTCTCTGTTTACTTCTAGATCTACGACTCACCGGCAGTCCCATTAGGAGAACCTGGGTGTCTCCGTCGATTCCATTGTTCTTTCACGGTTTGCAAAATCTCGTTCGCCAATGCTTTGCGCGGGTCGTCAGGGTCCACGTTCTTCCAACGCACCGACCAAATGGACCAGGCTCCGGCAGCAGCGACCGCCAATATGATGCCCACGAAGATTAGTACCGCCCGTGGCGGGAACGACTTCTTCTCCGGAACGCCAGCCACATCGAGCACCTTGATGCTGGGAACTTCACGTGCCTCTTCGACCCTTGCCATCTCATACTGTTTTGTAAGAGTCTCGAACACCGTCTCTTCCACTTTTGTCCGGCGGTACAAGTCGGACCAGGTCACACCTAGGATTGGCAATTGACGAATCGAGGGCACCAAGTCTGAAGTTTGTCCACCCGCTGCAGCATCCGGAACTGCCTCGGATGTCCCGCCGGACTGGCCGCCCATCTTCTGCAGCTGCCGTTTGTACTCTGCGATCCGGGCCTCCAGCGATCGCACCCGGACGTTGTTGCTGGTGTAGATCTGGCGCAAACCCTCGAGCTCAGTTTCGGCTGCGATTAACTCTCCTTCCAGTTCGCCGGCCGCTCCAATCATGGCGCGCCCCTGTTCTTTCACATCGAGCGCCGCGTTCTTGCTGGCGAACTGGCTGAAATCTTTTTCGGCGCTCTCTAAATCCTGCTGTACTTCTTTCAACCGGCCCTCGAGGAAAATCCGCTCCCTGTGGGCCGAGCCTGTATCCAGCGAAATCACCACCCGGTTTAGTTGTTCCACATACTCCCGCCCCATCTCAGCGGCACGTTGCGGGCTTCGGTCCGTCACCTTGATCGTGATAATCCCGCTCTTGCGGTCGGTAGTGACGTCGGTCCGATCCTCTAACTTCTTGCGCGCGTCTTCCCAGCGCTTCTCGCTGTAGAGCCTGCGCAAATCGAATTTGTTGACCAGCGCATTCTGCACGGTCTCACTCTTCAGCACACCCACAAACAGGTCACCGGATGTTTTCACCCCGAGCAATTCAGTCCCGAGGGAACTGATGTCTCCACCCTTCCCCAGAGCAGCCACCATGGATGCAAGCCCCTGCCCAGCCTTGTCCGGCGGCATCAAACGAGTGGTCGAGGTGTAACGGGACGGAATCAGGAATACGATGATCGTCGAGGCTACCAGTCCGATCACTGCCCAACGATAGAGCAGCGCACGGTTGTCCCAGAGCACGCGCAGCCTGTCGACAGAGTTCTCCCGATCGCGTTCCTCCGGCTGCGGGACTTCCAGCAAATCCGGCTCAAGATCGGGCTCGGTGTACTGGCGCTTTGTGATTTCCCTGGTTGCCATGGTTACCCGGTATCCCTCGGGTTCATCCTTTGCTAATCTGAACCGTTCTTGCGAGAAAGACCCTTTGGCCAGAATGTCAATTGCACTGACGACGTGATATTGGACTGCCTTGTAGCCGCAATGACGGGGAATGTCCACGCCTCGTACTGAACTCCAGCGGAAACACTGAAGCTTGAACGGACCCACAAATCGGCGCGCACGCTAGCATCTGCCAGCGTGCCGCCCTGCGGCACAAACTCCCGGCTCACTTTGAGATGCCTGAATTCGAAAGTCAGTTTGTTGCGCGGAGTGAACCAATATGAGGTCCAAGCCTGCACCCCCTGACCCTCCCGCCCCACCCAGTTGCCCATCAAATGCCCAGAATTTGAGTAGCCGGAGAGCCATGTGGGGTTGTAGTAAAAAAATCCCCGAGCGATGTTCCCCCCGATCGGCGGGTCGGTGTAGACCCCCTCGACGCGGAAGTCCATCTTCCCCAGTCTGGGGACCCGCGGGACATAGATTCCTGCCAGCCACGCCGCCACGTCGGGCGCAACGATAGGACTGATGGCGTCGTGTTCGGTGAATCCATCCGCATAAAGCGTCAGGCTGTTCTTGATCCGGTAGTTGAAATCCAGTCCTGATCGGCGCGAACCCGGTTTGTCCGCTTGTCCAGGATTGGTGTTTCCTGTCGAGAACACGCTTCTCAAGAACGTGTGCCACGTGAGGGGATAGCCGGGGCCTCCGTAATCTGTGGTGCGAGACAGTCCAACTTCCAAATTGGTAGTTGGCTTGAAGCTGACTCTTTCGCCATGGACAATCGGCTGTGGATGCAACGACTGCCCGTACTCGCCCACCAGTCCCAACGGCGTGAACATCAACTCATATCCGGAGTACTGACCGATAAAAAACTCAGCCCGCATGGGACCTAAGAATCCAAAGAAGCTGGGTAACCGGAACGGCGTAACTCGATTGATGCGAAACATAGTCAGCGGATCGGCATTGTCGCTGAGCATCATCCCGCCGCCCTCGTCGGGCCCCCACCACAAGCTTTGTTTTCCATAAGAAAGCTGCCAGTCGGAAAGATTCATGGCCACGTAAGCGTCCAGAAGTCGCCCGCGGTTCACAGCGTGAATCGGCGTCCCCGGTGGCACCGGAAAGGGAGGGGGAACAACTGATAGCTGGAAATCCTCCAAGGACGCCGCTTCGCGAGCACTGAGCGGCAGCGCGGGTGCAGACGGCGAGTATTGATATTCGCCGCGCACATAAATTGTGAAAGGTCCGGCTGCAGCCCATCCTGCCATTCCTGAAACATCGTTAAATCCCTGCTCTCCAGGCCGGCCAAAATCGTTGATGATCGTCTGTCCGAAGTGGTACCCGTCGGTCAGAGGCTTTCCCACAATTTCGGTAACACGTGTGTACGATTGTTCCAGCCGAATTTCCGCGTTGTTCCCGCCGCCCAGGAGATTCACTTCGTTGCCGAATTCCCGTACCAAATCGTGGTAAAGACGAGCCGCATCGCCGCTTCCCTGGTCGTCCGCAATCCGGTCTGCGGCTTCGCTGACTTGCCTCGCGCACTCCAGCCTTGTCCACGGCCGCATGCCTGCGATATTGCTGTTGATGTAGCCGAGCGCAGCGAGTCTTTCCAGTTCGGGATAGACCCAGCTATCCAGCGGCACGTACGGCGATCCCATGTACTTCGCTTGCCAGCGTGACGGCGTCTCCGGCCGGATGCCCGGAGGATCCCAGGTTGCTCCCGCGAGTTCGTAATTGTGATGCTTTCGATAAACGTACGAACTGGTCAGGTATCCCAGAGCCGCACCTACCAGCACATCGGAGGGGAAGTGCTGCTTCGCCGAAATTCGTGATGCGCTAACCACAGTGGCCATTCCATAAGAAAGAAACTTCATGAACGGGCTGGGATATTCGTGGGCTACGATTCCTGCAATTGCCCAGGCTCCGGCAGCGTGTTCCGAGGGGAACGAGGCTCCTCCTGCCCTGAAGTGTCCGCTCCCGTCACCCTGAAAAGGGCGCTGGCGTCCCGTCGCATACTTGAGAGCCTCTACGGCGATCAAGGCATCAATGGCCGATTCACCGCTGAGAAATCCCGTTTCGCGCTGATGCTCGTTATGCGAGACCAATCCGAGAAGATAAAGTCCTGCCGCGCCGGCGCCCATGGAATACGCTCCGTAGTCCGAGAGATGGCGGTAGCGGGTCAGATCAGTGGGTACATTCGAGAGATGCTGGCTGAAGTCCCTGTCTGTGGCGAAAAGCGCGGCTGCAAAGCCTCCCAACGGCACCAGCCAGGTCGTGTCCACAAAGCGTGTCTTCGAAGGACTGGTCCACATCCCGAATTGATCGTGCAGAAATGCTTGCGGTAGTGCAGTCACTTTGTTCTTGGATCCGACCGGGAAGGGTGCGTCTGGAATCGGCGCCACCTCGGTCGACGGGACGTGTGAGCCTAGCGATGAACTGGACGGCCCACTCGGATTCGAGAGCCGCGGTAAATCCGACGATTGCTCCTGCGCAATCGCCAAACCCACCAGTAGGGAAATGGCGAGAATCCCGGCGCACGCAGTTCTTGGACGTACGTTCACTTGCTCTTCCTCAGTAATGTGCTGCCAAGATTGCGCTGGTAGTAATCGAACTAAGAATCTGCGCATTCGCGAACAGAGTTTTCCAAATCGGCGGGCCACCCAACGCCTTTTCTGGAACCACGACCGTGTCTCCCGCCTGTAGCGGAACATTCAATCCATCGCCAGAAATCCAGAACGAGCTATGACTACCCACGACGGTGCCGTTGGCACGAATCACAAACGTGGCCCGCTTGTTTGCCATATTGGTCGCGCCACCGGCCTGCTCCAGATACCATTTCGCGCTCTTTCCGGGGCGATAGGCGACAGCCGTGGGGCCATACACCTGGCCTTGCACCAGCACATAACTGGGGCGCTTCGGTATCACGAGAACATCCCCGGTTCGCAGCGTGATGTCACGAGGAGAGTCGACCCACTCCTTCAAATTGGATGACAGTTGGATGGTGACTCGTCCTGTCGGCGGACTGCTCATCAGTTCATCCAGCGCGCTCTGCCACTGCACCAGAGCGGACTCCGCCGAGACTTTCTGGTCGATGTCGTTAGAGCTGCCCGCAGTCAGCCGCAATGCCGCCTGTTGTTCGCGAACCCGCTGAATGAGTTCTCCGTACGATCTCTGTTCCAGTTTTTGCACCTCGGTCCTCAACAACACGGCACCGTACGGATATGCTCCAGGAGCGAAACCGCCAGCGCGCGACAGGACCGTGCTCAAGCGTTCGCCTGGTCGGATTCCGTAACTTCCGGGATGTACCACTTCTCCTCGAACGGAGACCGATGCACCGATATCGTTCCATCCCGGAACCTGGGCGATGGTGAGAACGTCGCCGTTATTCAGGACGGGATTGCCGTCGTCCTTCCCCGTCATTGCGTCCGCGAGAACGATGTGTTGTTGTTCGCCAGAGACCTGTTTCTCATCCTGCCATGAGTAATGGGTCAGATCGGCCGTCTTCACATCGGCGCTGGGTTTCAGTCCGCCGGCGGCGCGAATCAGATCTGAGACGTGCATCTCCGCAGTGAGGGGATACCGCCCCGGGCGCGCTACTTCGCCTCTTACATAAACCGTAGCGGGTTCCACCGCCGCAGGATTCTTGTGGATCAATACCCGATCGCGAGAGTGCAAAACGATGTCGTCCGTCGTACCGCCTTGCAGCGCGCTGCTCAATTTCACATTCAGGATCTTGAGCGTGCTGTCCGGGAGGTAACGGAAAACTTGTGCGTCTCCATCCGCCGCGTCCGGAGCGAGTCCTCCCGCCAGGTGAATCGCGTCGCTGATGTGAACGTCCCCAGAGGTTTTGTAGGTGCCGGGAGCGCGCACATCGCCCCACACCGAGACGTTCGGCGGATTCTCAAATTCATACCTTCCGAAGAACTGCACCGTGTCCAACGGTTTCAGTTCTGGCGCTTTCGCGGGATCGGCCAGCGCATCGGCAACGCTGAAGCTCTGAACGGTCGGCCGGTAATCCGGCAGGCTCAGGCGAATGATTTCGCCGTAGTGCAGAGCCGGTTCCGGTAGCAAGTCCTTGTACGAAGCCACCAGATCCGTGACCTTCATACCTTCGTGATACGAATACTTGCCAGGTCGGATGACGTGCCCTTCCAGGTAGACTGCATCCTGCGTGTAGGGAGCGATCGGGAAGATACGGATCTTGTCGGCGTCCTGCACGGTGAACGACTCCAGCTGCCTGGTCGCATCCGTTGCAGAGGCATTTGCGGGAACGTTGAGATTCAACATCGTCTGCTTTTGATTCGCGATGGTCCGCTGTACCTCGACGTGCTGCAAGGTTGCGGTGGGAAGTAATCCGCCCGCCAGTTCGATTACCTCGGCGAGATTCTTCTCGTTTTTCTGTTCGTAAATGGCCGGCCGCCGCACCATGCCTTCAATCGCGATCTGAGGTCCGAGCGGAGGAACCATAACCGTGTCGCCGCTCTCCAGGCGCTTCATGTCGCCCTTGACTCCCCGCAGCAAGAGGTCATACACGTCCACATCCTGGACCAGATCGTTTCCGCGATAGTGCTTCAATATCCGGAGGGAGCCCCGGCCTGTTGGGCCGCCAGCCGCAAACAGTGCATTCAGCGGCGTCGAAAGGGAACTCACGTCATACGCGCCAGGTTTCATAACATCGCCGACCACATAGACACGGATGGTGCGCAGGCGCGACAACGAAACGTCCGCTGAGATATCCCGAAATTGTGTGCGCAACGTGCGCTGGACCGACTCCTGCACCTCTCCCAGGGACTTGCCCGAAACCAGTAGCGGTCCGACTTCAGGTAGGCTGATGCGGCCTTCACGATCGACCGCACGGTTGAACCGCCGCGACACACCTCCCCACAAATCGATCGCGATGCTATCGCCCGGGCCGAGAACGTAGTCTGGCCCCACTGGAAGATCCAGCGGAATCATCTGCAGATCGCGGGTGCCATTTTCGAAGATTTGCATTCCGAATCGTTCCACCGCCGGCGGCCTCGCCGACGCCTGTAGGTACATGTCGTAGAGAGACGGAATCGCCTCATATGGATTGTGCCTTCGCACCAGGCGCTGAGTTGGACTCACCGCTTCCCGCGTGCGTCGCGAATTCCATTGCGACCGCCGGTCGAGATCCGAATTCGACACGTCCGTTCCTGAAGGATACGAACCTTCCACATACGAATTGGAGGCGGGAGCCCCCGCAACTGCGGATGTGTTTCCCGAAAGGTCTGGGTTGAAATCTTGTCCCGCAAAATCGGCATTCAGGGCATAGTCTTGCGGCTGCTCCTGACGTCTGCTTTGCCCGCGCCCTCCAGGCCCCTGTTCCGTTGGCCCAGACCCCATTTCACTTCCAGCCTGCATTTCATCGCCCAGAGAATCCTCTCCGCTCGTGCGCAGCAGTTCCGGCATATCACCACCAGGAGCGTTGGGATGGTTCGGCGTAATCGGGGACATGCCGGGTGGAACTTGCGTCCCTGGCAGGCCTTCCGGCAGGTCATTCATCCCGGGCTGTTGCGAGGGAAGTTCTTGAATTCCAGGGCCGTTCTTGTTGTTATTTGCAGGGGGGCAGTCGCGCGTCGTCGGATCGCACATTTGCGTCTGCTCCGACTCTCCCTGTTGTTGGCGCGACCGGTTCCGCGAGATCTGCTCGTCCTGCGCGATATACCTGGCCCGCTCACGAATGAGAATCTGTTGCTGCTGCGCCATCGGCGACTCTGGATTCAGTGTCGGTTTGAGGAATCCATATTTCTGGACTAGAGAGGTTGCCAGGGCGCGAAAAGCGGTATCGTTTTCCAGACGGTCGAAGATTGCTTCGTCGGTCAGATCCGGATCGGAGATCAACTGTCCATGCTCGGTTGCGTCCTTCGCGACCCACGCTTTCAGTTCCACCATCAGGCCGGGGTCGCGATGAAATATCTGGACAAGCTGCCCCACGGACGCGGCAACATGCGACATGTTCTGCCGCGCTAATTCAGACTGTGGCACAGGCGGCTGTTGCCGCGTTTGACCGAGTAAAGCGGTGCTTCCGGACACCAGAGCGAGGGCCACGCAAAGCGCCGCATTCCGGCTCCGACGCCGGAGTTCCATCATGATCGTGAAACTCTCCCAACTCACCGCAATTGGATCTTTCAATCTTTCCTCCAGGACCCAACCCACGTCCCCGTCAGCTGCGAGCCAGTCCCACAATTCCCGGCTTTTCGCGGATCGCGTTCAGCATCCCGGCCTCCGAACTTTCTACCGGCTTGTTGCGAATATCGATCATGGCCCAGTAGTACACTCCGCGGTTTTGCTCTGGCGCCAGTGCCAGAATTCTCATTCGCGGATAACGACCGAGCAGGAACCCACATTTACCCAATGGCCTTTCGGGTTCTTCCAATGCCACGATCAGCACGTCGGGCTGCGTCTGCTCGACGATGTCGTTCAAATCCTTTTCGTTCACTACCTCGCCCACGATCTCAATGTCGGGTTGGTCGGCGATGGTGGTCATGACCATTTCACGCATCAGCCGGGGCCGGTTGGCGACGAGGACGCGCACGCGTTTCACGGGGCTCTCCTTCTACGAAAAGTATGAAAGAACCGCGAAAAATGACAAGGTTCAAAAGCGAGCTAAGAAGACGTGGGAGGAACGTAGTACTCTCTCGTACTTTCACGCCAGCACAGGAGTACTAGGCAAGTACTAGGAAATTGAAAATAAGAAACGGGCAGCGGAGTTCAGCTCCACCGCCCGTTTTTCATGGAACGAAGGTTCAGGACGAAACCTACTGGGGCTGAGTCTTATCCTCGACCTTCTCGGCTCCCTGTCGCGTCTTTCTCGCCGTTTTGTTGGCGGCTTTCTTCGTCGTTCGTTTAGTCGCCCGCCCCGTTTTCTTTGCCGCCTTCTTTGTGGCGCGACCAGTATCCTTTGCCGCATTTTTTGTAGAGTGGCCCGCATCCTTCATGTCTTGCTTGGCACCTTGGGAGTCCTGCGGATTCTTTGCATAGGCGACGCTGACAACTGCTACGCCTAAGCTCAAGCCCAGCACCAAATTCAATAACCGCATGTAATTGTTCCTCCACCCTCTTTAGAGTTTGGCCGGCGTCGCCGATTCAGAGCCGATTCACCATTCTTGACTGCAGAAGTACATCTCTTTACTGCAGCTAGCGGATATCCGTTCCTGTGGAAGTATCGGGATACGTTTCTCCGCGATTTCTTACCTTGTTCCCAATTTCCTGAACCTTGTCGCTGATCGAACCTCGCAGATCGGTGCCGCTCGATGGTGCCAGCAGCATACCGGCTCCGATCCCAACGCCCACTCCTGCCGCGAATGCCAGGAGATTTCGCAGCGTATGATCTTCCCGCGGGTAGATGGCATTGCGCGCATCCTCAGCCATCTCTGAAGCACGGTCAGAGGCCCGATCCACCTGTTCCGCCGTCTGATCCATAATGTAAACAGCGGTCTTCAAAAGAGACTTCACTATATTGCCCAGCTTCATCGTCATCCATCCTTTCAAATCGAAGAATATCGGCCTTTGGAGCGCAATCGAGCACTCCACTTGCTTGCTTGTAACCTTCTAATGCAGTTTGAACTTCAATGTTGAGGCTATTCTTCTCATAGCAGGGGTGTCAGTACGGGGAATCTTGTACTCCTATGGAAACTAGGAGGTACCAGTGTGGGCAACCCGAAGGCTGGCGGGAAAACTCTAATTGGACAATAGCTGGCCGAGATGGAGTCCACACACGAAGTTCATAGCCAAAATCTGGAGAAGGCTAATTCCCCTAGCAGCAGGCGTTTGCCTGTACACAGTGCCGTCGTTCGGGGCTTTGGGCGGGGACGTTTCTTCTGTGCAGGCCGACCAGGCCCATATTCAGGCGAGCCGTCAGGTCACGGCGACGCAGAATTACACGCTTCATGAATTACGCTCGCCCACGGGCGTCATACGAGAATATGCCTCACCTTCCGGAAAGGTGTTCGCGGTCTCCTGGCACGCCACCGCTCTCCCTGACATGAAGCAATTGCTGGGATCTCATTTTGAGGAATTTCAACAGGCCGCTCAAGCGCAAAACCGCAGCGGTCGCCATGGACCACTCATTGTGCATGAGTTGGGATTGGTCGTCGAGTTCGGCGGCCACATGAGAGATTTTTCTGGTCGGGCCTACCTCCCTGATCAAATACCCTCTGGTATCCATGCGGAGGAGATCCGTTGAAACTGCCAGCCAGGAGTTCAATAGCCTATCTCATCTCTGGAGTACTGGCACTTGCGGCAGTTTGCGCCAGTTGCGGCGGCAGTAGCGCGCATAACAATAGCCAGACGCCCGTCGTCCCAACGTCGGGCAGTAATGTTCAGCCGATCGTCGTGAATTCTGGGCCAGCGGGCAATTATGCGAATGGTGTTTTCACCAGCGTGACGATTTGTGTTCCTTCAAGTTCAACCTGTCAAACCATCGACGGCATCCTGGTTGACACGGGCTCTTACGGACTCCGCATCTTGTCGTCCGCTGGAGGCGGAGCGTTGACTTTGACACTCCCCTCGCAAAACGGCGGCAATGGTAATCCGATCGTGGAATGTGCTCCTTTCGTCAGCGGCTTCACCTGGGGACCCGTGAAGACGGCCGATATCTCTATGTCTGGCGAAAAGGCTGCTAACGTTCCTGTGCAAATTATCGATCCGACATTTTCGGCGGTTCCCAGCAGCTGCAAGAACACCGGCGTTCCCGAGAACGACACGCTGCAAACTGTGGGTGCCAACGGCATTCTGGGCGTAGGGCCGTTCGCAGAGGATTGCGGCGGAGCCTGCGCGCAAACTGGCGCCGGCAATCCCGGACTCTATTTCGAATGTGCTGGCGCTTCCTGCCAGGTTGCCGCCGAACCCGTTGCTGAACAGGTGCAAAATCCCGTTGCTCTCTTTGCGAATGACAACAACGGCGTGATTGTTGAGCTGCCGGCTGTCACGAGTGCAGTCCCGACGGTGAACGGTTCTATGGTCTTCGGCATCGGCACACAGTCAAACAACGGACTCGGCGGCGCCCAGGTGTTTCCGCTGAATGCCAATGGCGAGTTCACCACTGTGTTCAAAGGCAAGTCCTATCCGGCGTTTGTGGATAGCGGATCTAACGGGCTGTTCTTTCTCGATGCTGCGACCACCGGCCTTCCCGATTGCACCGATGCTTCCGGCTTTTATTGCCCGTCTTCGACAACGTCTCTTTCCGCCACCACGACGTCCGGAACTCCAAGCGCGATCGAGAATTTCAGTGTTGCGAATGCCGACACGCTATTCTCGAACCGGTCGAACTTCGTGTTCCAAAATCTGGGCGGACCCAATGCGGGCACCTTCGACTGGGGTTTGCCTTTCTTTTTTGGCCGCAACGTTTTCACGGCCATAGATTCGCGCGGCACCCCTGGCGGGTCCGGCCCATTCTGGGCTTATTAGTAATTCGTTGAATAGCCCCCAGTTACAGTCAATACCGGATGGACGTCTAGATATCGGCACGGCTAGGGTCAACGTATTGTTTGCAAAAGCTCGCGCGACCTGCAAGCAGAATATGAATGGGTTTCCAATGATCTCGGCTAAATCGTCACCGCTATTTTCCTGCCTCTCGCCTATTGCCTTGCTAATCGTGGGTTTGATTGGTCTTTCTTCGGCGGCTGACAAAACGGATCAATCCGGCCTCGCCAAGCGTCTCGCCGCATCCACAAAAGTGCTCGACGAAGTAATGGCAACTCCCGCGCACGCAATTCCCACGGGCATCATCCGCAATGCCAGGTGCGTCGTCGTATTTCCCTCGACCGTTCAGGTCGCGATTCTGGTGGGAGGTAAACACGGAAAAGGTTTTGCGACATGCAGAACTTCGGGCGGCTGGAGTCCTCCGGCTCCTCTCGACATCTCTGGCGGTAGCTGGGGAGCTCAGTTGGGCGGCCAGGAAGTCGATTTGGTCGTCATTGTCACCGACGACAAGGGCATGCAGCAATTGGAGTCCGGCAAATTTAATCTAGGCACCGAAACGTCAGTCACGGCTGGACCCATCGGAAGGGAAGATATGAAGATGAATGCTGACGTGCTGAGTTACTCCCGCGCACGCGGAGTCTTTGCCGGAACCAATTTCAACGGATCTTCAATTACAGAAGACCAAGGCGACACCCGCAGCCTGTACGGCAACCCGTTGTCTCTCGCTGACCTCTTCAGTGGCAAAGCTGAACCTCCGAGTGCTGGACGCTCATTTCTCGACGCGGTAGAAAAGTACGCTGGCCAATCCAAGTAGCTCTATCCGGTCGCGGGCGACAACCGCCAATCTTTCTTTCACATCCAAGGTTTCCTATGGCCAACCGGCAGCCTGTCCTCATTCCGGAGACTTCGTCCGCTCCACTTCGCCTTCCGGAGCAACAGCACCTCTTGTTCCGCGAAATCCTCACTTTGTTTGAAAAAAAGAGGCTGCGTTATGCCGTCGCTGGCGCCTTTGCCCTTCATGAACACACCGGTATTTCACGCGACACCAAAGATCTCGATCTCTTCCTTACCTCCGATACGGTAGACGAAGCTATGGAGTTGCTGGTCGAGGAGGGCTTCGAGTGTGAGACGTGCGACCCTGTCTGGCTTTACAAAGCCCACCGCGACGGATTCTTTGTGGATCTCATCACGGGCATGAGCAACGCTACCATCGTGGTCGAGGACGCATGGATTGAGCGATCCAAGCCCGCCACCGTTCATGGGGTGCGGACCCGCGTGTTGGCGGCCGAAGAACTGCTGTCCTCCAAGCTATTTGTGACTCGCCGCGAGCGCTTTGATGGCGCCGACATCGCCCACGTAATCTACGGAACCCGCGGCCAGCTTGACTGGAAGCGCGTGCAGCAGTTGATCGGGGAAAACTGGGAAGTCCTGTTCTGGGCGTTGGTGCTCTTCCGCTATGTTTATCCCGCGCAGACCAGCTATGTTCCCGAGAAAGTGTGGCGCGAACTCATTCATCGTTTCGAAAACGTCATTTCCCGTCCTGATCCAGACGCGCCATTTCGCGGCAGCTTGATCGACGATAAGATGTTTGCCATCGACGTCAACGAATGGGGCTTGGCCAATCTGATGCAAGAGCATCGCGAGCGCCGCTTGCGCAGTCTCTCTGCAAAGCGCAAAAAGTCATGAGGATCGCTGCTACCGCCGACTTGCACTTTTCCGCAGCGCATCACACCGCGTTGCACGACCAGTTGAATCACGTCCGCGATGAAGCCGATATTCTTGTGCTGGCGGGAGACCTGACCAATTACGGAAAGCCCGAGGAGATGGAACCGCTGCTCAACGTGGTGGTTCGTTCGCGAATCCCAACTGTCGCCGTGCTTGGAAACCATGACTATGAATCCGGAAGGCAGGCCGAGTTGATGCGCATGATGGAAGGCTCGGGCATCAAAGTGCTCGATGGTACGGCCTACGAGCGCGATGGAGTTGGCTTTGCCGGAACCAAAGGCTTCGTTGGAGGCTTCGGACGAGGGGTCCTGACCGCCTTTGGCGAGCCCGAGATCAAGCAGTTTGTGCAGGCCTCCATCGATGAAGCTCTTAAACTCGAACGCGCCATGGCGCAGTTGCGCACGGCCAAACGCGTTGTCGTAATCCACTATTCTCCGATTGCCACAACCGTGCAGGGTGAGGCTGCGGAGATTTACCCGTTCCTCGGCACCTCGCGGCTGGCCGAAGTCATCGATCGGCATGGCGCCGATCTGGTGTTGCATGGCCACGCCCATCACGGCCAACTGGAAGGGAAGACTACTGGCGGAAGCCCCGTCTACAATGTCGCCATTACTTTGCTGCAAGCACGGCAGCCCGCCACCTCGTATCGCATCTTCGACATTTAAACGCTTGCCGGCAGAAGAGACAATGCTTTCCAACGCCTTGGTAAACGCAACGCGCTTAGGGGCAAATCGGATGGCCGACGGCGGTTGGCAGTTTCTTCTCTGGGCTCCCAATGTTCAATCCGTATCGGTCCACCTGTGCAGTAATGATGAACTCGCTCCGATGGAACGCTGCCCTGACGGATACTACCGCGCCGTCATAAAGGAATTGGCGCCGGGTGCGCGATATTTCTACCGACTGGACGACGGCCGCGATCTCCCTGACCCCGCGTCACGCTATCAACCTGAGGGGGTCCATGGGCCTTCTCAGGTTGTCGATACTGGAGCGTTCGGTTGGACCGATAAAAATTGGAAGGGAAGGCCTCTAACAGCGAGCATCTTTTACGAGCTGCACGTCGGAACGTACACCAAGGAAGGAACGTTTGACGCCCTGATTTCGCATCTTCCGCAACTCGTGGATCTCGGTATCACGACCATTGAGTTGATGCCCGTCGCGCAATTTCCCGGCTCGCGTAACTGGGGATACGACGGAGCCTATGAATTCGCTCCGCAGAATACTTACGGCGGACCAGACGCACTGCAGCGCTTCGTAAATGCCGCGCACTCCCACGGGCTTGCTGTTGCCCTCGACGTGGTCTACAACCATCTCGGTCCGGAAGGCAACTACCTTAGTGCATTCGGACCATATTTCACTGATCGTTATAGAACCCCGTGGGGGCAGGCAGTCAATTTCGATGGGCAAGGCAGCGACGAAGTGAGAAGATTCTTCCTCGAGAACGCCATGTATTGGCTGCGGGACTGTCACATCGACGCCCTGCGCCTGGACGCCGTCCATGGAATCTTCGACTTCAGAGCTTCTCATTTTCTGGCAGAACTAAAGTTTGCCGCTGCTAAACTCTCCAACGATTCAGGCCGACAGATTCATTTGGTTGCCGAAAGCGATCTCAATGACTCTCGTCTTCTGCATGATTCAAGCCAAGGAGGCTATGACCTTGACGCCCAGTGGAGTGATGACTTTCATCATGCAGTGCACGCTCTGCTGACGAAAGAGACTCAGGGCTACTATGCCGATTTCGGCAATATCGCCCCACTGATCTCAACGCTTCAGGATGGCTGGCATTATCGCGGACAATATTCCGCGCATCGCCAGCGGCGGCACGGCAACTCGCCGCGTGGAATCGGGCCATCCCGATTCGTTGTCTGCAGTCAGAATCATGATCAGGTCGGCAACCGTGCCGCTGGAGAACGTCTGACCACCCTGGTCAACTTCGAGGCACTGAAACTCACTGCCGGGATTACGCTGCTCTCGCCCTTCACGCCTCTGCTGTTTATGGGTGAGGAGTATGGAGAATCCGCCCCCTTTCAATACTTCACCAGCCACGGAGATGCATCACTGGTAGAAGCTGTGCGCCGCGGACGCCGCCAGGAATTCGCCAGCTTTGGATGGCAGGGTAGCGTTCCCGACCCGCAGTCCGACGAGACTTTTGCACGCTCCCATCTCGACCATTCGCTGAAAGACAGAGAGCCGCATAAAACCTTATTTTATTTTTATCAGCACCTGATCCGGCTTCGGGCACAGCTTGCCCTGGCGACTGCACGCTCGCATGCGGTTCGGGAACTCGGAGATGGGCAACTCCTATTGACATACCATACGGATACCCGCGACCTCGCAATGATCTACAACTTCGCCGAATTTCCGGTTGCCCTTGAAATACCAGAACTGGCAGGGAAGTGGAGAGAATTGCTGAACTCAGCCAGTGCCTCATGGAACGGCCCTGACCCTGATCTTGTCGTAACATCTTCAGAATGTCCTGAATTCAGGATTGGCCCGCATTCGTTCTGCGTGCTTGAGCAGAGCCCATTCCAGTCGGAGGACCAGTGAACTACGTTTGCATCCACGGTCACTTCTACCAGCCGCCGCGCGAGAATCCCTACCTCGAAGCGATCGAGTTGCAGGACTCGGCTTATCCCTATCACGACTGGAACGAACGCATCACCGCCGAATGTTACGCGCCCAACGCGGCCTCCCGTATGCTCGACGCGGAAAACCGGATCGTGAAACTGGTCAACAACTATGCGCATATCAGCTTCAATTTCGGGCCAACCCTCCTTTCGTGGATGAAGGAGTTGGCGCCACGCGTCCATGCCGCCATATTGGAAGCCGACAAGGAAAGCCGCCAGCATTTCTCCGGGCACGGCTCCGCCATTGCCCAGGGCTACAACCACATGATCCTTCCCCTCGCCAATCGTCGCGACAAAGTGACTCAGGTGAAGTGGGGCATCAAAGATTTCGAAAGCCGGTTTGGTCGCATGCCGGAAGGGATGTGGCTTCCCGAAACCGCTGTGGATACGGAAACACTGGAAGTCCTGGCGGAGAACGGAATCCAGTTCACCATCCTCGCTCCCCGTCAGGCCAAGCGTGTCCGCAGCAAGCGCAGTGGCCGCTATCACGACGTGACCGGATCCCGTATTGATCCGGCCCATGCCTATCTGGCGAAGCTACCCTCGAAAAAGCGACTCAATCTTCTCTTCTACGACGGCCCGATTTCTCAAGGGGTCGCCTTCGAAGGCCTGCTCAGCGATGGCAAACGCTTCGCCGATCGGTTGATGAGTGGATTCTCCAGCACGCGCCAGTTCCCTCAATTGGTCCATATTGCCACCGATGGAGAGAGCTATGGCCACCACCATCATTTCGGAGAAATGGCTCTCACCTATGCACTCGAGGAGATTCAAAAGAACGATCTTGCCAAACTAACCAACTATGGCGAATTCCTGGAGAAGTATCCGGGAGAAGACCTGACCGAAATCGTCGAGAACAGCTCCTGGAGTTGTGTTCATGGCGTGGAACGCTGGCGCAGCGACTGCGGCTGCAACTCGGGCGGGCACGCCTGGAACCAGCAATGGCGCGTTCCGCTGCGGGCCGCCCTCGACTGGTTGCGCGACCGGCTAGCTCCACTTTTCGAGGCGCGATTAGGCATGTATTTCCATGATCCGTGGGAGGCTCGCGACAATTACATTCGAGTGATTCTCGACCGGTCCGAAGAATCCCGGAGCGCCTTCTTTGCCGAGCATGCGATCCACTCGCTTGCGCCCGAGGAGCAGGTGACCGTCCTGAAACTTCTCGAAATGCAACGCCACGCCATGCTGATGTACACCAGTTGTGGCTGGTTTTTCGACGAACTCTCCGGACTCGAAACCGTTCAAGTGATCCATTATGCCGGGCGCGCGCTGCGTCTGGCCGAAGAGTGCTGTGGAGAATCCATCGAGCCTGAATTTCTGCAGCATCTCGCCAACGCCAAAAGCAATCTCCCTGAACATGGAGACGGCGCGCGTATCTACGAAAAGTGGGTGAAGCCAGCGGTGGTCGATATCAATCGAGTCGCCGGCCACTACGCCATCAGTTCTCTGTTCGAGTCCTATCCAGAAAAGACGCGCATCTACTGCTACGAGGCCAATCGCCTCCGGTACTCGCTCGATGCCGAGGGTAAGATGCGCTTAGCCACGGGTTGCGCACAATTCAAGTCCACCATTACCGGAGAGTCGGCAGCTCTCGACTTTTCCGTACTGCACCTCGGCGACCACAATGTCACGGCGGGAGTTCAACCCTGCGACAACTACTCCGAAGAAAATCATAAGAAACTGGTGGAGGCTTTCACCCAGGCCGACACCGCTGAATTGATTCGCTTGCTCGACCAGAGTTACGGCAAAGAGATTTTCTCTCTTCGTATGCTCTTCCGCGATGAGCGCCGGAAGATCACCGAGCTCATTCTCACCGAATCTCTCAACTCAGCCGCTGCCGTATATCGCACTGTTTTCGAGACTCAGGCCCCGCTGATCCGTTTCCTCAATGGGCTCGATATTCCGGTCCCCAGCGCTCTCAAAGCCGCGGCCGAGATCGCCCTCAACAACCAGATGCAGCATTACCTGGAGAAGCCGGAACTCGATTCGGACAGCATCCACGGCCTTCTTCGCGAAGCAGCGGCAACAAAAGTTGCTCTGGATGCGACCACCCTCGAATTCAAATTGCGTAAACGGATCGAAACCGAAGCGGCGGCGTTCGCGGACAATCCCGCTAACCTGGCCGCCGCAGAGCGAATGATCAAGCTGCTTGATCTTTTGCCGTCCCTGCCCTTTCCGGTCGTGCTTTGGGAAATCCAAAACCTTGTATACCGTCCGTTGCTCACGGCCTACCAGCAAAATGGATGGCATTCCCCTCAGGCTAATCCTCTGGCCGCGCAGCGCCACGAGGAACTGAATCGTTTGGCCTCGCAGTTACACATCCTGTTGCCTCAAGGGTAGAAATGCCAGCCGCTCGTATTCCATCGGCGACCTATCGCATTCAGCTCAGCCGAGAGTTCCGCCTCGCCGATACTCTCAAGATTGTCGATTATCTTTACCAACTCGGGATCTCCGATCTCTATCTGTCCCCGATCTTGGCAAGCCGTAAGGGGAGCACTCACGGCTACGATGTGATTGATCCCACCCGCATTGACCCCGACCTTGGCAATGAAGAGGAATTCGCAGCTCTTCAAAGCGAGCTCCAGAGCCGTGGCATGGGCCTGGTCCTCGATATCGTCCCGAACCACATGGCGGCCAGCGCGGAGAATCCCTGGTGGATGGATGTGCTCGAGAACGGCCCCCAGTCCCCCTTTGCCGCCTACTTTGATATTGACTGGCATCCCCACGCGCGCAGCCTGGAAGGGAAAATCCTTCTGCCGGTTCTGGGACGCCCTTTCGGCGAGGCGCTTGACTCCGGGGAACTCAAGCTGGTTTACACCGACGGGCGGTTCTTCGTGCAGTATTTCGAATCGCTTTTTCCGCTTTCTCCGCGCTCCTATCATGCGATCCTCAATCACCGCATCGAGAGCCTGAAAGCGGCATTGGGACAGGACAGTCCCACCTATCACGAATATTCCGGGATCCTTGCCGCCGCCCTTGATCTCGCCCGTGCTGACCGACGTGGAGCCGAAACTGCCTCCGAGCGCCGCTTGCGATTCGAGTCCGCCCGCGACCGGCTTCGCGCCATCGTGAGCAGCAGTCCCGAGGTCGCCCAACTAGTCGAGGAAAATGTGGGAGAGATCAATGGTAGGGAGGGAGATCCAGCGAGTTTCGGGTTCCTACAGCGTGTGCTGGCTGAGCAGAACTACAAGCTCGCGTTCTGGCAGAACCTGAATGAGAACATTAATTACCGTCGCTTTTTCACCATAGCCGATCTGGTCGGCATGCGGGTCGAAGATCCGCTGGTGTTCGAAGCCACCCACGGTTATGTCCTCCGCCTGGTTGCAAGAAATCTATTGGCGGGATTGCGTATCGATCACATTGATGGCCTGCGCGACCCTCTGGCTTATCTCAACAAGTTGCAGGAACGTCTGGCCTCGGAGGAAGCCCGGGCCGGATCTTCCTCCTACGTGCTCGTCGAAAAGATCCTCGCGAAGCATGAAGACTTGCCGCAGGACTGGCCCGTGAGCGGCACGACCGGGTATGACTACGTCAATGCGGCCAACGGAATCTTCGTCAATCCAGAAGGGGGCCGCGAGATCGAAGAGATTTATTCCCAATTCGTCGGTCGCCGGCAAGATTTCTCGGACATCCTCTATCAAAAGAAGAAGCTGGTAATGAACACGCTGCTCGGCGTCGAAATGCGCACCCTGGGCCGCCAGCTCGCCGAACTCGCCGCCCAGGACCGCTACGCCCGCGAACTCGACCGTGGACGGTTGATCGATGCCCTCATCGAAGTCACCGCCTGCCTTTCTGTCTACCGCACTTACGTTCGCAATATGGATCTGAGCCCGCAGGCCGTCCAATACATTGAAGATGCGGTTGCTGCTGCCCGCCTACGCGTGCCCCAACTCAGTCCTGGATACCTTAATTTCGTGCGGGAAGTGCTCTTGCTGTTGAATCCACCCCACGTCTTGGTCGACCAGCGTGAGGAGCGGCTGACTTTCGTTATGCGCTGGCAACAATTCACTGGTCCGATCGTCGCCAAGGGCCTCGAGGACACTGCGCTTTATGTCTATCATCCGTTGCTGTCACTGAACGAGGTCGGCGGAGATCCTCGGCCTTCGGAAGCCACTTCGCGGGAGGGATTCTATGAATTTCTCGAACGCAGAAACCAGAACTGGCGCGGCACAATCGATGCCACTTCCACTCACGACACCAAGCGCAGTGAGGACATCCGCGCTCGCATTAATGTCCTGTCCGAGATTCCCGCGGAGTGGCAGCAGCACCTCCAACTCTGGTCAAATCTGAACGCGCAATATAAAACTCAGGCAGCAGGCCAGTCCGCTCCCGACAAGAACGAAGAATATTTCTTCTATCAGACTCTCTTGGGGGTATGGCCACTCGAAGGGCAAGCTTCTGCATCCCTTCTCCAACGAATCCAGGACCATCTCATCAAAGCCACCCGCGAAGCTATGGTCCACACTCGCTGGACGCGCCCCAATCAGCCTCACGAGGAGGCTCTACAGAACTTCGCAGCCCGTGTGCTCTCTCCCGGCAATGAAGAATTCCTGCAAGACTTTCGCAAGTTTCAAGCGCGGATCGCGTATCTCGGTATGGTGAACGGGCTATCTCAGGCGCTGCTGAAGATCACAGCGCCGGGAGTTCCTGACTTTTACCAGGGTTCCGAGTTCTGGGATCTGCGGCTCGTTGATCCTGACAATCGCGGACCGGTCGATTTTGAGAAGAGATCAACCGCGCTCCATGCCATCGCCGCTGACACGCATGTGTCTGAACTGATCGAACACTGGCATGACGGACGTCTTAAGCTCTTTCTCATCTGGAAAGCTCTGACCTTCCGCCGCGCTAATCCGGATCTCTTTTTGGGGGCGGAATTTCTCCCGCTACAAGCGGTTGGTTGTCACGCCGCCAACGTGATCGCTTTTCTGCGCAAGACAGCTATCTCCTCCGCGCTGGTTGTCGTGCCACGATGGCTCTCTGAATTGCCCAGGGGCACCAGTCAAGAACTAGACTGGTGTGACACGCACCTCGTTTTGCCCACTGCATCTCCGTCAGAATGGACGAGCGTTCTCGCCGATAACCGCCTATCGACTCGAAATAGAAATGGCGTTGAGTGCCTGATGCTCGACGATCTATTCCGCCACTTCCCAGTAGCGCTTCTGCATGCATCCTGAGGGGAAGCCTGAAGAACGGAAACGCTCGCGAAACCCGTGCCGCATCCAGTTCTTTACGCCATCGCCTCCCAGGAAGCGATAGATATCTTTACAAAATATTTCACAACCTTCCCTGAGAATCTCAGCATCTTTTGTCGCAAGAAATAGACACAAGAGGTTGCCACAGAGACTTATTCAGTAAACACATAGCAGCGCATCCGCGGACACCCTGCGTCCCCATCCAGCATGCAAGCCACCGTCAAAAGTCGGCAGACCGTTTGTGCTACACGACATCGGCGCGGCGGTTTGTTGAAGCTTAGGAATGCCCTGGATCGGGATCGGGAAGTTAAAGCACGAAAGGGGTAAGTATGTACCGATCGGCAGTACGTCTTCGCACCGCTTCCTTGGCAGTTTCCGTCCTCTTCCTCGCCGTAATGGCGCAAGCTCAGTATCGAACTTCCATTCAGGGCACGGTCACCGATACCACAGGCGCCGTGATACCGGGTGCCAACCTGACGTTGATCAATCCTGCAACTGGCGAAAAGCAAGTCAGGGTCAGCAACAATGACGGTGTTTACAACTTCAACGCACTAGCTGCCGCGCGCTTTCGATTGGAAGTCGAAAGGGATGGCTTCGAGAAGAAGATTATCGACAATCTTCAATTAATTCCAGAACAAGCGAACGCGGTCAATGTCCAGCTCTCGGTGGGAGCTCAAGCGACCACCATCAACGTGAATGCCGAGACTACTCCTTTGCTTGATACCGAGACTGCTTCCGTGAACGGCGTCGTCTCTGACAATCAAATCCAGCACATGCCGTCTTTTGGTCGCGATGTCACGCGACTGGCGCAACTGGCTCCCGGCTCGTTCGGAGATAATTCGCAGGCCAGCGGCAATGACAACTACAACCTCCCCGGTACTCAGACGGGAGGAGGCCAGTCCGGCGGCGCGGACGGTATTTTCAAAACCGAGAACGGTGTGCAGATCATCGCCAACGGTAACCAGACTGAGAACAACGGTATTTCCATTGACGGGATCAGCACCACCAGCGCGGTATGGGGCGGCTCCACTGTCATCACTCCGTCTGAAGATTCGGTCGACAGCGTGAAAGTCGTCTCCAACAGCTACGACGCCGAAATCGGCCGCTTCAGTGGCGCGCAAATACAGATCACCTCCAAGAGTGGCACCAATAAGTTTCACGGCAGCGCCTTCTTTACCGCGCATCGTCCGGGCTTGAACGCGTATCAGCCCTTCAACGGGCAGGGCAACACGGTGTTGAGGGATGACAACTTGTTCAATCAGTTCGGCGGTAGCATCGGCGGCCCCATCTGGAAGAACAAAATCTTTGCCTTCTTCAACTATGAGACGGTTCGTGAGCCGAATTCCAACCTGCCGGGCAATGAATGGTACGAGACCACGGCGTTCGATGGCCTGGCGCCTGCTGGGAGCATCGCGGCCTCGTATCTCGGTTTTCCCGGCAACGGTGTCGTTAACAAGGGCATAAACCCCAGCGCCAGTTGCCTGACTGCCGGCCTCACGGAAGGAGTCAACTGCGTAACGATTCCAGGTCAGGGCCTGGACATCGGTTCGCCCTTAACTTCACCCCTCGGCATCCCAGGACCTCGGCTGGACCAGTACCAGCAATCCAGGCTTGGGCGGTGGCCTGGATGGCGTGGCGGACATTGCGAACTACCTCACTTCCAACCCGACCGACTTTTCCAGTGCGCAATACAATGGCCGCCTCGATGCAAATGTCACCAGCAAAGATCGCATCGGCTTTGCCATCTACTGGGTTCCGCTTTCCAAAACGAATTTCAACGGGAACCGCGATTACGACTTGTTCCACCACTCGCAAATCAACAACGCGTTCTCTGCAATCTGGAACCACACCATATCGCCAACTTTTCTCAACGAAGTTCGTGTGAATGCTGCCGGATGGCGTTGGAATGAAGTCACATCCAACCCGCAATCGCCAGTTGGCCTTCCCCAAGACAACATTGGTCAAATCGGCAGCATCACGGTGAATTCTTTCGGACCCAATGTCGGCAGCATTCTGAATCAGTGGACGTACAGCTACAAGGATGTAGCCACCAAGATCTTCGGGCGGCACACTCTTAAATTCGGCGGCGACCTCACGCGGCTTTCTTACCTGCAAAACTGCGCCCGCTGCGGCGTGCCCAGCTACACCTTTTTCAACCTGTGGGACTTCCTCAACGATGCGCCGCACAGCGAAGGAGGGAACTTCGATCCGATATCCGGTGTCCCAACCACTCTGCGCCAGGACGACCGCGAAAATCTCTGGGGCTTCTTTGTCCAGGACGACTTCAAGCTTCGCCGCAACCTGACACTGAACCTCGGTCTGCGCTGGTCGTACTTCGGGCCGCTTTCCTCCAAAGAGGGCAACATGTTTGTGGCTACCCCGGGTGCGGGATCGGATTACATGACGGGCCTAAACGTTCACAGGGGAGACTCCTGGGATGCGCAGAAAGATAATTTCAGCCCGGAGATCGGTTTCGCCTGGAGTCCCGCTCCATTCCACGACAAAGTCGTAGTCCGCGGTGGTTACGGACTGAACTACAACCAGGAAGAAATCGCTATTTCAGCTGGTATCAGCGCGAATCCAGGCTTGGTGGTAGGCCCGACATTTACTATGGCCACGCCGACTTCGCCGAATCCCGGCATTATTTACGCTACATCGTCAAGCGTGCACGATCTCACCGGTTATCCCGCCAACCCAAATACAGTTTCGCCTTCTGGGCCCAACGGGCTTCCCTCAAGTGGTGCGACCGTGAATGTCAGCATTTTTCCCAACACACTTCCCACCATGCGCGTTCATCACTACTCGCTCGATACTCAAGTATGATCTAGGTCATAAGTTCGTAGCGACGTTGGGATATCAGGGAAGTCTGTCGCGAGACATTTTCTTCCACGAGAATCCCAACGCACTCCCCGCGGCCACCGGACTCGTCTTGAATCCGCAGATTGGCGGCGGCGACTACTGGAGCGTCTTAGGCCATGGCAACTACAACGCCATGCTAGCGGAATTGAAGCATGATTTCTCGCACCAGTTCATGGCGGATGCCCAGTTCACCTGGTCCAAGAGCATGGACACCAGTTCCGGCCCGTACTTCGAACAGCCTTATCCCTATAACCTCAACCTGGATTATGGACGCTCGGACTACAACGTTGGCAAAGCCTTCAAGCTTTTCGGCATGTGGCAACCGGTCTTTTTCCACGGTAACAACGGTTGGATCGAAAAGATCGCCGGCGGCTGGTCGCTGAGCGGAATCTTTAATCTTCACTCCGGATTCCCGTGGACTCCGCTGGTGAATGTGAATGGTGGAAGTCTCTATTGCGATAGTTGCGGCTATACCCAATTGCTTCCCTCTGCTTACCTGGGCGGTGCAGGAAACAATACCAGCAACGACGCTTTCAAGACCGTTGCCAGTTCAAACTATCCCAACGGTGGCTCAGCCTACTTCTCAACGCCCACTTACACCGCGTACAGCACAGGTTACGGGTCTGCGCTTCCGCAGACTCCCGGCATCGACGCAATTCGCGAAACCAGCCTGGATACAAGGACGTTGATCTCACCCTGGTTAAGGCTTTTGGGCTTCCGAACAATCGGGTTCTCGGCGAAAACGCCAGATTTGAGTTCCGGGTCGATGCCTACAATATTTTCAATAATTTGAACTTCAACCCCAATAGCATCTCGAACACGATTGCCAACTCGAACTTTGGCACCGAAACGGCCGCTCTCGGTGGGCGTGTCGTGACATTGGGTGCTCGGTTCAGTTTCTAGAACTGCCGCAAGTGTTATGGCCGGTTAGTAATGCTGACCGGCCATAACATTCACTTTCAAATTCCAGCTTCGATATCTAAAGGGCGCTTCAGTTTCCAGTTGTCCCCGGAGCGCGCGCTGTACGTGTGTTCATCTTTCGTTGTTCTTCCTCGATTTCTTCCTCGGTTCGGAATCCCGCCTTCGCCATGGCTCGCCGCGCTTCCTTGTTCTTCATGAATGTGTGCCATACGAATTTGGTGCGATGGTTCTCCGCCATCAGCATCGTGATTCCCAGGTCAATACCTAATACATCCTTGTCATACCAGTCCGTCAGCGGATTGAACGCGTCCACAAACCCGTAGTTCCCCCAGGCACGACCATAGCGCTCACGAATCGTCCGCAGAACCTCCATGCACTCGGGATACAAGAACGCCAATGATCCGCCCGCGGCGCACGGAACTACCGTCCCATCCGGTTTCCCGACGCGCGGCGGGCCTCCCCATGCCCGGTAGCCCATTACTGAGTCCGACGCGCTGATCCCCCACAAACGCTCACTGTAGTCCGGAAATTCACGATGCAACGAGATGCAGAAATCCCGGTGTGCCATGGTGGCCGTAATCGAGTTCTGAAAATAGTTGGCAATGGAATCCTGCAACCCGCGAAAATCAAACCAGGCCTGCGAGTACTGGTGCGTGAACAGCGGATCCCTTCCGGAAATATATTGATAGCCCTGAAAATCAATCACGGGCCGTCTCCACGCCGACCAGGTCTGCGGATTAACCGGATAGGTCGGCGACCCGATTGCCAGCAGATAGATCATCATCAATTCGCAATAGCTCACCCAGCGCGCATTCATGAATCCCGACTCAGGATGCCATGCCATGCAGATTGTCGGTCCGCCGTTGAGCATCCATTGCCAGTCCACTCGTTCGTATATGGCGGTCGCCAGATCCTGAATCTCGGTGTCCACAAAATACTGCCGCGCGGTCAGCACGCCACATAGCAAGATAGACGTATCAATCGAGGACACTTCGCTCTGCCATGCGCGCTCGCCGCTTTGAATATCCACAAAGTGATAGTAGAAACCATGCTCGTGCGGCATTCGCTCCCAGATAAAGCGCAATGTCTGCCGCACTCGCTCCATGATTTCCTGCGGGTTTCGATAGCGGTGCGCGTGCCCGATGCACAGACCCGTCAAACCGAATCCGGTAGCTGCAATGCTGGCCAGCCGGTGCGTGTCCCGGCCATTAAGCAATGCCCTGTCCTTGATCTGACCGCTGCTGCCGGCCTCGGTCCAGAAAAAATCAAATGACGCCCGGACAATCTCTTCCAGCAGCCCCTCGTCCGTTCCACGATAAGGAATCCGCTTCGGCTCTTTGAATCGCGCCGGCGCCGCCCATCCGTCCAGTTGCCAGAATGGAAGCGAGGCGACGCCCACCGCCGCTCCTCGCAGCAACTCCCGCCGGCTGATTCTCGGTTCTCGGACCACCGATTAGAGGCTCCTACTCTTGAGAGATGAGCAGATTCAACAAAAGGTCAAAAATCTATCCAGATTGAAGCCGCCGCATTGCTATTCTGAATGCACTTCTGCGTTCCTCGGATCAGCGCGTTGGCAGGCGTGTTGCCCTTTCCCGCGGCCTGCTCTTCCCGCGTACAATACGTGTTTACACTTGGAATGCAAAGTGACTTTATGACGACCACTCACCAGCCCCACCCGCAAACTGCCGCTGAAGTGCCTGCTGTCCCTCTGACCACCGAAGGCTACAGCGTCCTTACATCAGATGGTGCGATCTCCGCTGGCCGGAGTGGCGTGCTCTGGGCGTCTCCGAAAAAAAGCTATCGCGCAGGAAGCCTCCGACGCACTTGCCGCAATGGAGAAACATTCGCCCGGCCAATCCGCCCTCTTCTCGCTCATTGGGCATAAGGGCGACCTCATGATGATCCACTTTCGCGACTCGTTCGCCGATCTAAATCAGGCGGAGCTCCAACTCGCGAACCTTCGCCTCAGCGACTATCTCGAGCCGACGACATCCTACCTTTCGATCATCGAACTCGGTCTTTATGACTCGACCCTGAAGATCTACAAAGAACTCACCGATCAGGGCATCGAGCCGCATTCCGATCAGTGGAAGGCCGAGATTGAATGCAAGCTTCGAACCGCCATAGCGAAGCGATGCGTCCCCGACTTTACCCCGAAATTCCCGCCAACCGCTATGCCTGCTTTTATCCGATGGACCGGCGCCGCGGCGAAGACAAGAACTGGTACCAACTCCCCATCGAGGAACGCGCCCGCCAGATGAGTGAACACGGCCTCATCGGCCGCCGCTATGCCGGCGAAGTCCGACAGATCATCACCGGTTCGATCGGATTCGACGATTGGGAGTGGGGTGTCGACCTCTTTGCCGATGAACCGCTGGTCTTCAAGAAGTTGATCTACGAAATGCGCTTCGACGAAGTCAGCGCCGTCTACGCGCTGTTCGGTCACTTCTACGTGGGCGTCCGCGTCCCGCGGCGAAGTTGCAAGACTTGTTGCACGGAGAACTTCCGCAAGTGAGAGGTTTCAAAGTTTCAAGGTTCCAGAGTTTCAACGTGATCGGGTGCTAGATCAGTCTCGACGTTGAAACCTTGAAACTTTGGAACGTTGAAACCTTGAAACTTTGGAACGTTGAAACCTTGAAACTTTGGAACGTTGAAACCTTGAAACCTTGAAACCTTGGAGACCCCCATGTCCACCCTCGGCCTTATCGAATACAAAGATGCGAGCCCCGAAGTTCGCGCCGTTTACGACGACATCATGACGACGCGCAAGACGGACTGGATCAACAATTTCTGGAAAGCGATTGCGCACGATCCCGCCACTCTGAAGCGCACGTGGGAAGATATCAAGCAGATCATGGCCCCGGGCGCGCTCGATCCGCTGACGAAAGAATTGATCTATGTAGCCGTGAGCGTCACCAACCAGTGCCACTACTGCATCGCTTCGCACACCGTCTCCGCGCAGAAAAAGGGGATGACCGATGCCATGTTCAAGGAGTTGATGGCCGTTGTGGGCATGGCCAACGAAACCAACAAGATGGTGACGGGATACCAGGTCGAAGTCGACCCGCAGTTCAAAAAGTGATTCACCGCGTGCAGTGAATGGTGGCGACAGCCGCCCCCGGCTGTCCGCCGGACGCAGTCCGGCTCAGATTCTTCCAGGTTTCTTGGTTGAACGAAGGCCTGCAGCTTTGGATAGCTGCCCTTTGAATTCGTGCGCCTTCATGTCCACGCGCCGCCCACGAAACCGCACGCCTTCCGCTTCCAGTCTCAGCCTCTGTTCGATGGCCGAATCTCCCGTGAGTTTAATTTGCCCGCCGGCTCCGAGCACCCGTTGCCACGGCAATCCAAAGCCGCGTCGTAAGATCCGAGCCACCATCCGCGCTGCTCCGGGAAATCCCGCTGCCCGTGCCACTCCGCCATAGGTAGAAACTTTCCCTCGCGGAATAGCTCGAATCGCCCGCTCAATCCGCAGCAGCGCGCTTGATGTTCCGGATTTGTTTCTGGATTTTGTCATCCTGAGCGCAACAGGCCGGCTCGCCTAAGCGAGCCGGCCTGCGAAGTCGAAGGATCCCCGCCTACAAGTCAGAGGCAATTACTGAGGGTGCCCCATCCTTCTTTCGCGATTCTTTGCGAAAGAGGGTGGGGACTTTGATCTACGCTGCTTGCCGAAACGCTTCCAGCGCCTCGTACTCCGAGCTATGCACCTCAAACACGGTCAGCAGCTTCGTCACCTGCAGCAAATCCCCGACGCGTTGCGTGAGATTTGCCAGCTTGATCGTCGACCCCGCATTGTGTGCCGTGGTATGCAGCGCGACCAGCGTCCCGAGCCCGCCCGAATCGATGTAATTTACTTCTCCCAGGTTCAGCACGATCCGCTTGTAGCCATCCGTGATCGCCTTCTTTACTTCCTCGCGCAGCAGCGACGATTCCTCCCCAAACACAATCCGTCCACTGCAGCCGATCACCAGAATCCCGTCCACCGTTCTCTTCGTAAGTTTCAATTGCATGACAACTCTCCTTAGCGGCTCGCGCACTTGAATTCAGCTTCGGCCGCTTCCCGCACTCAATCTCGCGAGAATTAGCCTATCGTGTGCAGAGGACCTACGCAACCCTCCAGCCTCTAACTCCTCTGCGCGCCTGGTATAAGACCTTTGGCCGTAGTCCTCGGCCCGACCGTATCACGTATAATCAATACTTCGCCCTCATGAGTTACACGGTCCTCGCCCGCAAATATCGCCCGCAGAAGTTCTCCGAGGTCATCGGACAAGAGCACGTTACCCGCACCCTGCAGAACGCCATTGAGCAGGGACGCACCGCCCACGGCTACATCTTCAGTGGGCACCGGGGCATCGGTAAAACTACCGTTGCCCGTATCCTGGCCATGGCCCTGAACTGCCGCTCCAAGGATCATCCCGTGCCGGAGCCTTGCGGCATTTGTGAGTCCTGCACTGAAATTCGCGCCGGAAACGCCGTCGACGTTATCGAGATCGACGCCGCCACCAACCGCGGAATCGACGAAATCCGCGAACTCCGTGAGGCTGCCCGCTATCGTCCCGCGCGTGACCGCTTCAAAATCTACATTCTGGATGAAGCTCACCAGATCACAGATGCCGCCTTCAACGCGCTGCTCAAGACGCTGGAGGAACCTCCAGACCATATCGTCTTCATGCTTGCCACCACGCAGCCGGAAGATATCCCCCAGACCATTCGATCCCGCTGCCAGCATTTCAGCTTCCGGGCCGTAAAGTTCGACGAGATCGTGGGCCAGTTACGCGATCTGGTCACGCGCGAAAAGGTTCAAGCCGATGACGATGCTCTCGCCCTCTTGGCCGAAGCCGGGGACGGCTCCATGCGTGACGCCCTGTCGATCCTGGACCAGGCCATCGCATCCTCCACTGACAAACTCACCGCCGACTCGGTCCGAAACCTTGTCGGCGCCGCTCCGGCCCATATCCTCGAGCAGGTGATGCAGGCGGTCTCTGAATCGAAGAAGTGAAGAGATTCTGCGCCACGTCGACCACTTGATCAGCGAAGGCCACAGCCCCACGCACTTCGCCCGCCAGATGGTTCGTTTTCTGCGCAACGCGACCGTCGCGAAAATCGCAGGAAAAGACTCCTCGTTACTCCAAATTTCCAGTGAGGAGCGCGAACGCGTCGCCCGCATTGCCGAACTGTTCGCCGAAGAAGATCTCACCCGGCATCTTCAGATCATGCTCCGCACCCATAGCGAACTGGGATACAAGCAGGAGCAGCGCTTCCATCTCGAACTCGGCCTCCTGAAGATGGCGCACGCGCAGAAACTGATTCCCATTGAGCAGTTGCTCAGTGATGCTGCCTCGCTCCCGACCAGCGGCGCCCAGCGGCCTCCGGCGAGGCCTGCGATTGTCAGTAACGCACCAGGTTCGGGTTCCAATCGCTCCGAGCAGACTCCGCTCGCGCGCCCGAATGTCATCTCCCCGTTTGCCGCCGACTCCGCCCGCAAGGGCACTCCGCGGCAGGAAGACTCCTCCGCCTCCCCGTCCGCCGGTCCGAGAATCGTCGCTCAATCCAGTCAACCCGAGCCAGTAATCATGGGATCCGCTGCCCCAGATCGTAGAGACGTAGCTAGCTACGTCTCGGCCGACAGCGCATCGGTCGCTGAGCGTGAGCAAACCCCGCAGGCGGAAGCTAAACCAGCGTCCGTGGCCGAGCCCACCGTACCTATCGAAAAGCTCCAAGCCGCCGTCTTACAGGCACTGACCGATGCCAACCAGCGAATCCTGGTTTCGATGCTTTCTGCCGGCGAATGGAGCATCCAAGGCAACGAGCTGGTCATTAAGGTCACCGAATCGCAGACGGTCGTAGATATGTCGCTTGGTCCGGAAGGGAAGCGTCTCGCCATCGCCTCTGCCAGCGGCGTGTTAGGGACGAGCGGTGAAGCTAAGAGTCATTCCCGGATCAACGGTTGCGCCGCAAGAAAAAAAGAATGGCGGGCAGCCCCTTGTGCCCGGTCCCGGGGGACGCGGCCGGGCGGAGCAAGACCCGATCGTCCAGCGCATGCGAGAAAAATTCGGTGCGGAAATTCGCACTGTGATCGACTACAAAGAGAAGCGTTAGAAGAAGGTTTCAAAGCTTCAGAGTTTCAAGGTTTCAACGTAGTTGTGCAGGATGAAGCCTTGAAACTTTGAAACCTTGAAACTATGAAACTTGAGGTGTTATGGGCGGTTTCAACCTGCAAGACCTGATGTCCAAGGCGAAAGTCGCAATACGAATCCCTGCAGAAGAAAATGCAGGAGACCGTCGTCGAAGCCTCATCCGGCGGCGGCACCGTAACGGCCAAGATGGACGGCCGCAAGCAACTCCTCAGCCTGCGCATCGAACCCGAAGCCGTGAAAGCCGGAGACGTCGAAATGCTGCAGGATCTCGTCCTGGCCGCGGTCAATGAAGCTGCCCGCAAGATTGACGATCAAATGAAGTCCACTGTGGGTGGCATGCTCGGCGGCCTCAACATTCCCGGTCTCTGACTGCCAGTCCTGTGGGGACGACACAATAACGCCGATGGATGCGAGTTAAAGTTCACGTGAAAAGTGCCTGCGAAATCGCAATCTTCGGCGTCATCGTCCTGGGCGCATCGTTTGCTCACCCTCAATCGCCACCTCCAACCCTCAAAGAGGCTCACGTGACCGCTCACGCAACTGGACCATTCGAAGTTAAAGTCACCGCTCAAGACGATAAGTCCGAAGATCCGCTCCTGAACCGGATGACTTTGGACAAGCATTATCACGGGGATCTCGAGGCTACGGGCAAGGGCCAGATGCTCACCGCCGGCACCGACGTCAAGGGCTCCGGTGCCTACGTCGCCATCGAAAAGGTTAGCGGAACTCTGAACGGCCGCACCGGCAGCTTCGTCCTGCAGCACACCGGCACCATGACCCAGAACACTCCGCATCTGACCATCACCATCGTCCCTGATTCCGGCACCGGCCAGTTGAAGGGAATCACCGGGAAAATGGCCATCAATATCGCCGACGGCAAGCACTCCTACGACTTCGAATACACGCTGCCCTGATATCCTGATTCAACGTGTCATCCTGAGGCGCGCAGGCCCCATGCACTTCGTTGTTCTCAAATGACAGCCAGGAAACGAACGAATGTCCAAATTTGCCGAACCGATGTCGCGCCTGATCGATGAACTGAAAAAGCTCCCTGGCGTTGGCGCAAAAAGCGCGCAGCGCCTCGCCTTCCACATTCTGCGATCCAGTGACGAAGACGCCGAAGCTCTCGCCGCAGCGGTGCGTGACGTCAAAGCCAATCTCCGCCTCTGCTCCGTCTGCAACAACATCACCGATGTCGATCCTTGCGTCTACTGCACGAGCGCGACGCGCAATCAGCGTCTGGTCTGCGTCGTCGAAGAGCCGACCAACATCGCCGCCATCGAGAAGACCAAGCACTTCAACGGAGTCTTCCACGTCCTTCACGGCGCAATCTCTCCGCTCCACGGGATTGGTCCGGAGCAATTGCGCATTTCGAATCTGATTTCGCGCGTCGACTCCGGCAATGTCGACGAAGTGATTGTCGCCACCAACCCCACGGTCGAAGGTGAAGCCACGGCCACCTATCTATCCCAGCAACTCAAGCGTGCAGGCGTGAAAGTGACCCGTATTGCCATGGGAATTCCTGTTGGTAGCGACATCGAATACACCGACGAAATCACCATGCTCAAGGCCATGGAAGGCCGCCGCGATATGTGAGTGCCGCTTTCCGTGCTCAGTTTGCCCCTACAAGAGAATGTGCAAGGCTTTGCTGCCGCCGTGCCGTTGCTCAGCCTCCCGGCATCGGGCTTCATCTTCTGGCGGCTTACAAAAGCCTAAGAATCAGCGAGTTGAAGATTATTTTGAAGTTTGTTCTATAAGGGTAGCGCTGGAACGAAAATTGCACTTGTTCTGATGTCCGCTTCGTCGACTTCAACAGTCGAAAGGTCGGCTAATTTTGGCTGGCCAGCGGCAGCACCAGGCGGCCAGCCGCGCCGTGCTGTGATGTAACCGCATCCAACTCGACGCAGGAAAAGCCGGGCCAACCAGCCCGGTTTTCTTTTTGATTTAATTCCCAGAATAGAAAACAAATGTGATGGCAGACCGTGAACTGCTTGCCCGGAAGGCGTGAGAGAAAAAAGAGGCGAGCTGGCACCTCGAACCTTCGAGCAATTTTAAGACTCTGAAACCTTGAAACTTTGCAACCTTGATCTAACACGGCACTTCCGGCTCCAGGAAAACGTTGCTCTCTTCGTCCGCCGTAGTCAGTCCCTCCGGCAGCGTCCCGCGATTGTACTCAGCCATGCGATTTTTCCACTTCAAAAAGTCGGTGATGTTTTGCGGTTCAATGCGTACTTCGACCCGGCGCAGGCTAGAGAGCAGCAGGTTCATCTCATAGCCAAACCCTTTCGATGTGCGCAACGCTTTTGCAGACGCCCGCACCATTTCAATCCTTCCACGCCGCGGTTCCAGCAACCCCCAACCCGCAGGCAGTTCCTCGGGCTTCACGATCCCGGAAGGTGTCAAATAGAACCGTTCGCTGCCGACTCCATTTTCTGGTTTTTGGCGGAATGGTTTCGCGCGATCTGCCAGAAAATCGGCTCGCGTCACCTTGCACTCTACTAATACGGAATGGCACGCCCGCTTCCATCCGATCGCGTCGGGCATCTCCCCGCTGACGCAAGCTTGCTCCGACAGGACCACCCCGCAGCGATACCTTCGCAGCCATCGCACCGCTTGTTCCACCAACTGGGCGTGAGTCATAGCATTCGACTTCCGGCAGACGATCTCGGAAGGTCAGTGCAAGTTTTACGCTGCGCAACGGTTCGAAGAAAGTAACTCAGCGGCTTCTCCATCGTTACGCGTTCGCGGCGCGGCGAACTCTGGAAACGGGAAGCCGGGCGCCGGAAGCCGCTTTCACGAGCACCGGTCGTCGCAACACGCTCTCCAGCAAATATCTCTCAGCGGCAACCGCCTGTGCCGTGGGAGTGCCATCGGTGAAACCTTCGGCTGCGATGATCAGCGCCTCGTTCTTCCCCAGTGGCGTCGGCCTGCGTCGGAAGCCGTTTATCCGCTGTTTGGCCTCATCCGTCTTTTGAATGCTTACTCGACGAACGCGTCCATCGTGGACTGAGTCGAGTGCATTGGCCAGTCGAAGGATTGCGGATAGACGGATGACCATCTTTTGTTCGTCGGGCAGCAAATCGCGCAGTGCTTTATGGCTGCGCGCCGGGAGCGCCCCGCAATGGAATCGGGCCACGACGGCGGCCAGCATCATGGTTGAGGGCTTCCACCCCAAAGGCGTTCCGTGTTTCTTGATCAGTTTTAACGATTCCTTGTGGTGCCCGTTGTTGCCATTCGCTTTACCCACATCGTGCAACAGGGCAGCCAGGTAGAGGCTGGCGCGGCCCTCGGAGCCGTCTCCGTTTCCGGTTTCCAAACTCGGAGTCGTCCGAAAATGTCCGCCGGAATCTAGCCCGTCATAGAGTTCGAGGGCTAAACGCGCAACTCGCTCGGAATGCGCAAAGTCGGGGTCGAGCGCCTTCGCCCAAAGCTTCATGCGCCGGGTGGCAATCTCCTGAATCTGCTTGCCTTGGGGCAATCCTGCCCGCCAGACATTCCACAGCGATTCCGGACCAACAGTTCGTTGGCGGTATTCTTCGATTCGCTTGCTCCTCTCTTCAAGAATGCGCGCATGCCACGTCTTTCGCGACGATTCATCCTGGAAGACGCGGCAAGAGAGTGCTGTTCCCCAGAGCACATCGAGATCATGCACGTCGCCAAGCAGGTCCTGCATGTGCTTCAAGTCATCGCCCCACAGCTGGTGCTGCTCCGGCAGGAAATTCTCGACGATATAGCGGAAGCGTTTGATGCCGATGCGTAGTGTATGCAGGGCAATTTGCGAGCGATTGCGCATTGCCCGCATATGGAGGTCGCGCGCGGCTGTCCAGCGCTCCAGGGCCAGATGCTTGAAGACGGCGCTTCCCGGGCGGATCCGGGTTGCCCGCAACGGCAGAGATTTGCTCCATTGCCGCCATTGCTTGCGGTCGAATTCTTCAAGAGCCGCTCGAGCTTCGTGTTTGTGCTCAGTCTCGCGACCTTTCAGGATGAGCAATAGAGTTTCGGCGGGATCGTGATGCTTTTGCGGCGGAGGATCCAGTGAGGATGCAACTGCCGCCGAGATTGGAGACATTTCCGGCGCCTCCGGCAAAGCGGAAGGGGATGTCCGCGTTGCGTGCCCGTTGGCGAGTTCAAGCTTTTCGATCCAATCCATCATGATCTGAACATCGCGCAGGGAGCCGAGTTGGCGAAACAACTGCTTGCCCGCCTTTTTCATCGCCTTCCAGTCGTGTTCGGGATCCATGGCCATCATGCCATCAGCCAGAGATCGACAGCGGCGGAGCGACACGCGCAGGTCGTGCACCGGATCGGCGTGGAATTCGGCGGCTACGTTGTCGCACTCGTCCAGCACGCGCAGCATCCAGTAGCGCAGCCCAGTCGGTTTAGCAGCAGTCTTCAAGGTCGTCACAGGAGAAAGGCGATGGTTTCTGCGAACATTTTACTGGAGATTTCGGTTCGCGTGACTGCGGCTTGGGGAAGATCGTCCCGGACTTCTACCGGCAAAGGCCGCGGAATGCCCTGAACAATGCCCCTGATTCGATTTAACGGCCAGTCGCCAATAGCTTCCCCATAACCAGCAGGTAGCCCGCGATGGCAACGATGCCGTGGGTGCGAATCGCGCGATGGGACGCGGGCCAGGGAAACATCAGAACGCCATAAAGCGGCATCAACTTGTCCGGCCAGATGAGTCCGGCCAGCCCGAAGAACAGGTTCACCTGCACAATGAAGCAAAAGACTATGTTTTCCATGTCAGTAATTCGGGAGGGGGAAAACCGATCTTATTACAAAAACAGCTCGAATTGGCAAACCAGAATTACACAAGTAACCCATTCCCGGGCTGATCTCGCCTGGGAAGCGAAGCTCAGCCCGGAGGAGTCGCGAAGATTGCCCCTGCAGAATGTGGGTTGATCCTTATCGCCTGGTGCTATGAAGTAGCCTACGGGATCACGACCTTGACCGCAGTTGTCTTGCTGCTTTCGTTGCCTGAAATATCGACCGCAGTGGTGGCGTAGTAGTACGTGCTGCCGTTGGCGACCGAGGAGTCGCTGTATTGGGTCGACGCCGCCAAGCTGGCATTAACCCTCCTCCAGGTTGCGGCATCGGGACTGCGATAAACATTGTACCCCGCGACATTCGTCGACGAAGAAGCTTTCCAGCTAAGATCCACAACGTGGTTGGCGGTTTTCTGAACCACGATCTGGTATGACTTCTTGGAGATATTTCTTCCACAGCCTGTCGCCGCGACAGTGAAGGAATAAGTCGCTGCCGTGGTGGGAGTTCCACTCAAAATAAGGGAAGTCGTTGTGCTGGAGATCTTTTTCGTAATGCCTGCCGGCAAGCTTCCGGAAATCGTCCACGAATAAGGAGTGCAGCCCCCGCTCGCTTTAACGGCCGCGGAATAAGCGGTCTGTACCGTCCCATTGGGCAGGCTGGTGGTTGTGATCGCGATGCTCGACGCCATGCAAGGCGTCGCTAACGCGAGGAGCAGGAGGGAGGAAAATGGGAGCTTCATACCTCCATGCTGCCGTGAATTGCCGGTTCCCGACAGATGTAGGAGGTTTGTAGACCGACTCAGGAGTTTCTGTACTTCTCATTAAGCTATATTGATGTTTTCAGTTCCCAGTGGAAATGCTCTCGCCCCGCTGCAACGTGCGCGTAAAGAAGTCGGCAGTCGCGGAGTAGGCACGGATCCAATCCTTCCATCTCAAGAATCCATGAATCTCGTCCGGAAGAACGATTTGTTCAAACGGGACATGGTGCGCACGGAGGCGCTGCACCAGGTCCACCGATTGACTGAACGGCACGTTACGATCGTCATCGCCGTGAATGAGCAGGACCGGCGACTTCCAGTTGTCTACCGACGAATTGGGAGAAGACTCCCACGCCAGCTTCACAGCAGCATCGGTGTCCGGCGGACGAAGCGCGATATTTCCAAAATAGGGGCGCTCGGTGAGGAACACACTCCAGTCGTGCACGCCGTGGAAATCGACGCCCGCCTTGAACAGGTCGGAGTTTCGCGCCAGTCCCATGGCCGTAAGGAATCCACCGTAGGACCCTCCCCAAAGCCCGATTTTATTGCTGTCGACTTCAGGCAGGGATTGCAGGTAGTGCGCGCCGGCTACTACATCTTTGTATTCCGCCGCGCCGCGCCAGACCGTGTTGGGCGGTTCACGGAAGGCGCGCCCGTACATAACCCCGAGGCGATAGTTCACCGACAAGACGGCGAATCCCCGGCTGGCCAGGTACTGATTCTCAGCGTAAGCGTTGTGGTAGTAGTCCATGTAGTGGAAGCCCAGCATCATTTGCCGGATCGGGCCTCCATGCGTGAAGATCAGGCCGGGGACTTTTCCGCTTGCATTGCGCGGCAGAAACAGCTGGCCGTGCAGTGTTAGCCCGTCGTCGCTCTTGAACAGCACTTGCCTGGGCGTCACCAGCGATGCAGAGGGGAAGTCCGGCGGAAGCGTCCCCATCATCTCGCGGCCCTTCGCTGTGACCGCGTAGGGCATGGCGGGAGACGTCGCAGTGGAACCCAGGCAGAGTATGTTCTTGCCATCTCCTGTCTGGACGGGAGTCCATTCCATCGTTTCGCCGGACGTGATTGCCTGTGGAGGTCCGCCACTGGCTACCACTCGCCACAAGTGTCGCCGGTCCACATCATCCTGATTGGAGGAATAGATCACCGCAGACTGGTCCGCACTCAGCGTGACATCTTCCACATCGAAGTCTCCTGGCGTGAGCAGCGTAGCTGTGCCCCCGCTCGCCGGAATCGAGTACAGGTGATTGCGGCCGTCTTGTTCAGAGGAAAAGATGATGCGCCCGTCACCGGAGAATTTTAGCGACGCATCTTCGCTCAGTTCGGGGAGGGAGTCCTCCATCTTTTCGCCGCTCCGCCAAAGCACGTGTCCGGCACCAGTTGCGGCATCTGCAATCCACAGTGACCACGGTTCAGGACGGACCGGGATCAGCGGAAGCTTCTGCTCACGGCCCGGGGTACGGACGAAGACAATCCATTTGCCGTCCGGCGCCCAGCGCGGCATCGAATCCTTATCAACCGACGGAGCGAGATACCGTACAAAGCTGCCGTCGAAATCATAAATCGCGATGAAGCTGTGATCGTCGCGCTCGCTGACCAAGGCGATATGTTTGCCATCCGGCGACCATTTGGGCTGAGCCGCTGCGCCCCGGATCGAACCCAGTTCTTTGGCTTGCTGCTTGCCGTCGATACTGGCAAGCCACAGCTTTTTCTTTGCCGGCCAAACCGCCCACTTGCCGTCAGGTGAGATCTGGATGTCCTCGCAACCCTCGTCTGGGCAGCCCATCTCTCCCAACAGCCGCGGTGCGGCATTTTTGCGGTCGACATCCAGCGCGAAGACTTGCTGCTTTGCGCCCTTTACTGAACTGTCGGGAACCGCGCTCTCTCCAGCGTCATTCAGTTCGCTGCCCAGCGCATAAACCACAGTCTTGCCGTCTGGAGTGAGACGGAGACTAGCGATCGGCTGCCCGTCATCTGCCGTGTATTGCGTGACGGGACGGGCATTGTGGGCGAAATCGGTGCCATCCGAGCTCCATATATTACGGATGCCTTTCGCATCAAAAACCCACGCCACCCGGCTGCCGTGCGCGGACGCCACCAGTTGGGTGGGGAAACTCGAGCCCATCACTTGTTCTAGACTGAAAGAAGACTGCCCTACGGCAGCGCTGGCGCAGGTCACGACTAAGGCGAGAAACAGGTTTGCTTGCAATCTGGTACGCGGCATAGGGCGCTAGGGTAACGGAAAGTCGTCTCCCTGCCAAGCGCAGTGGCTGAGCACATGGGAGGATGACGCTCTCCCGCGATCACCACCTTCTCTAGCGATGGAACCTTCGCGTTAGGCCAATTACCTCCGTAACGTTTGAGGCCTTACTGTTTAGGCTTAACCTTAAGGCCTAAGCGGCAGTCAGAGGGGGCTTTTATCTCGGGCGCAAAGACATCGCAAGGAACACGTGCTGCTTCGGCACAAGCGTTCGTTCACAGTTTGAACATTCTCATTAAGTACGCGAGGATGTACGGCTCTGAACACAAGCGCACCGAGGCGCAATTTCAAACTGCGTGGAACGAGTTGCAGACCGCGCTGCCCTCGGGCGGAGACGCCGGATTTCTGCTGGGCGTTTCCGATAACAAGTTGCTGCTGGATGGCATTCCACTCGAATCCGGACAAGCCGAAAAAAGTTTCGCCACTCTTCTGACCACTGCTGGACTGGCCAGCCTCCATTTCTCCAAGGACGTTACGCAGGACGATTTCTCGCGGTTGGTGCGCGCGTTCACGGCTGCGGGATCGAAAGCGCAGGACGTTTCCAAGCAGATCAAAGAAGCCTTGGGTGCGGGAAATAATGCAAGCACGATCAAGATCAACGAAGTAAAGTTCGTAGCCGCTGATCCCCTTACAGGCGATGTCAGCATCGCGGCCCAGATCGCGGCGCAAACCTTGGGTCCGGAGTTCAAGGCCTGGCTCAACGATCCGCAGAAGTTGTTGCAGCTGATTGCAGCCGCCGAAGGCGCGAAGTCCGGAGGCACGGAGGGAGCAGCGGGTGTTCCCATGGTTCCGCTGGGGAACGTGCCCAACCTCTCGATCGGCAACACAGCCAGTGCGCCGGCCGCGACCGCTGCCGCTCCAGCCTGGACCGGTGAAATGGTTCCGTTGCAGGAGCAGGAAGTTATACAGGCGATCCGCCTGCTGACCCGGTTTGGCCAGGTGCAGGAAGATCCAAGTATCAAAGAAGAAGATCTCCAAAGGGAGCTGACGCAGACCGATCCGAACACGCGGTTGAACCTGCAACAGTTGCTGGGCAGCCTGGCGGCCCAGGCTACAACTAAGCAGGAGGAAGACACTCCGCTGCTGATGAAGGCCGCCGAGCATATGGCCATCCGCTTTGCCCTCGAGCGTTACCAGAAGGGCGAAGTCAAGGTGAATGCCGTTCACCAGATGATGGAACACATGAGCCGGCAGATGGATTCTCTCCGCTCCATCCTCAAGCTTCAGGAAGAAAAGATGAGCAAGGCTGGGATTCTGGTCGAATCCCATGCTGACATTCTGGACCGCATGTTTTGGGCGGAAGTGCCGGAAGCGGGCAAGAAGAGTGTTTTGATGTCGCACGAAGCTCCCTGCGTGCCTCCCCGCAACCTGCGCCAATTCGTTGAAGTTCTTCTCGATCGCCAGGACACTGAAAGCGCGTCGGAGATCCTGAATAACTACACGACTTGCCTGGGCGCCAAAGAAGCAGACGCGCGCCGCAAGACAGCGATCGGTGTCAGCCAGGTGGCCGATTTGTATTCTCGCCTCGGCGGCCAGCCCATGGCGCAGGCGGTTCGCAAATTGAGCGAACAGCTGATCGCCGAAAAAGATCCGGAACTGCAGAGCCTGTTGAGCGCCGCATTTGTCCGCCTCAGCCAGGAGGCGAGCGCGGTCAAGAATTACGCGGCCGTCAGCGAAGTTTGTGCCGGGATGGATTTGATCAGCGTGGAGCGGCCTGTACTGATGACAGACCTGCGCCCGCGCGTCGGCGTAGAGAATCGTCTGCCCGAATACATCGAAGAGGCCCTGCAGCTGGATCCGATTCCCCAGGATCTTCTGGGAGTCTTGCGGCGGACCACACAGGTGGGTGCCGAACATCTGGCGGACCGGTTCTTTCGCTGCATGCGTCGCGATGAGTGCGACCGTATGTTGGAGTTGGTCAAAGAGCTCGGCCCTCCCGCCATGATGCAACTGCGCGAGATCTTGCGCACCGGGCAACCTCGCCAGTCCTCCGGCTGCGTGGGCCTGATGAGCCGCTTCGACGTGGGTACGCTGTTGGAGTTGCTGCCCGCGCGCTTGCCCGAGTGGAACCGCTTTTATCATGACATTGTAGTTCGCCAGATTGCTTATGGGAACGCCGCCGACCGCGGCCGCACTCTTCTGGAACTCGCCGAGGTTCTCGACCCCCTGGTGTTACCGGAAGCGGTCGATGAGATTGGCATGAGCGGAGATTTATCCGCCGCTCCCCCTCTGATCGCCATGGCGCGTCCCGGAGAGGCAGCCTCGCGTTCTCCCTACGTGCAGTTGAAAGCCATCGAATCGCTCGGCCGCCTGCGGGATGCCGAAGCCGTACAGACCCTGCGCGAGATTCTCGAAGCCAAGAAGACGTTTGGCTGGGTGCATCATCGCGAGCTGCGCATCGCAGCCGCCCAGGCCCTGGCCAAGACCGACCCGCGTTACAGTTCTCAGGTAATGTCCGACAGTGGTCTGGAACCTTCGGAACTCGCTATCGCTCCCCTGGATTTTGCTCCGGCCTGCCCGTGGGTGCGGCAGCGCCGCTATGAGCGGCTGGTGCTCTCCAAGACGATTACCGGAACCATTGGCAGTTCGTGGGGCAAATCGAAGATTCTCATCCGCGAATTGAGCCTGGGTGGCGGTATGGCGACCAAGGAAGACAATCTCCGTATCGGAAGCGAAGCCGACCTGGAAATCTCGGTAGGCATGCGCGCCCGAATCAAAGCGCACGTGCTCTTGCGGCGCGCGCGGGTCAACGAAGTAGGCTTTGAAATCGTCAGCACCGATCTCGAAAGCCGTTACAAACTCCGCCGCGTGCTGGTCGACGCCTTGAACTATGCCCCTCAGAACCGCGGCCAGGAGTGGGGCGGCGACCGAAAAGTCTAGAAATTGTTGGTAAGTGATTTTGTAAGCGAAAAGGCCTCTGCCCTAAGCAGAGGCCTTCATTTTGCAGTTTGTTTTCGTAGCGCTGGCGTCCCGCCGGCTGTAGCGTGGGCGTCTCGCCCACGCACCCGTCATCTGACCAAAGGGCAGCAGCGTTCAATTCGTCTCGCGAAACTACTTCACCTTTAGGAAGATGATCGCCAGGGTATACAGCGCCAGCGATTCAATCAGCACCAACCCGAGAATCAGTGCGAACTGGATTCCGGGCCGTGCCGCCGGGTTGCGCGCGAGAGATTCAGTGGCCGCCGCGACCGCTTTGCCTTGGGCCAGACCGCAAACGGCGGACGCAATCGCCATCGAGAATCCGGCGGTGATCGCAATCCAATTGGTTTCGCTGGCTCCGCCGCCTTGCGCGAGGGCAGGCATGGCGAAACACAGGGCTGATAGAGCCATGAAGATACGACTGAGTTGACGCATTGGTTGTTTCTCCTTGATGAATTTGCCGCCAGGAGGTGGTTGACGCCATACCGTGCAGACGCCCTCACGCTGGAAGCCACAAAACAAGACCGAATAACAGACAACGGACCCCTGACTACTGACCCCTGAGCACTGACTACTGACCCCTGCTTCTAATGCTCTTCCGCCACCGCTCCCGACACGTAAATGATCGACAGCAGCATGAAGACGTACGCCTGTAACACTGCAACCACGATGTGCAGCCCGCTGAAGATGATCGGAACTCCGATCGGGATCATCGAAAAGAAAACCAGCGTGATCAGGTCGCCGGCAAAAATGTTCGCCCACAGACGCACGGTGAGCGATAGCAGGCGGGCGAAGTGGCTGACCAGTTCAATGGGCAGCATCAGCAGGGCCAGCAGGATCCGCGCGATCAGCGGCATCCCTTCCATCGGCGGCCCGAAGAAGTGCAAAAGATATTTCGGACCCGCGTGCTTGAACCCCTGCGCGTGGTAGTAGAGAAACGAACAGATGGCACAGCCTAGGGGAACAATCGGAACTCCCGTCGGCGATTCGAACCCGGGGACCAATCCGATCAGATTGCAGACCAGGATAAAGATGAAAACGATGGCGAAAAACGGTGTGTAGGGCTCGCTGTGGTGTCCGATGATTTCGTGGCTCTGGCTGAGTACGAATCCTTCTATTCCTTCGAACGCGTGCTGCAACCCCCCGGGAGACTCGACTGATAGGCGCGAGCGCACCAGGAGAAAAACGATCAGCAGGAAGGCGAACACCAGCAGTTCCATAGCGAAAGAATTCGAGATGGGAGCCAGCGGGTGCTTCGGTTCAATGTGCAGCGTCCGCAGGAATGCGGTCACCGGGCTGGCCAGCAGTCGGTTCAGGATTTCAGTAAACCAAAGTTGTTCAGGCATTATGAGCTTTTACCGTAGCGCCGGCGTCCCGCCGGCTGTCGAGAGGGCGTCTCGCCCTCGCCTGTTGCGGCCGATCGAAATCTAAACTTCCCGTGTAATCCCCACGTACAGTTCGTACCCGGCCTCGCACACTATAGCTCCCACGGGCAGGAACAGGCCCGCGAACAGACCCCTGAGGCTCGCGGGGAAACTGGTTAATATAGCATACGCAGCCGCTCCCAACAACGCGTAGCGCAGCAGGAACCGGGCCACGATCCCCTTGCCGGACTGGGCTTTACCGCTATTCGTGACCCGGTCGGCGAGGCCCGCAACCCCACTCTTCATCCAGTGAAAGTTGAGGTAAGCGATGATGCATCCGAGCACGAAGCCCAAGGCGGCAAACCGCCCAAACCTCCACAACGCCGCAATCGCCAAGCCCGGTCCCAGGACCAGCATGAAATTACGAATTCGGCCAAGAGCCGAGCCGTAGAAGTCGTCAGACTTGTCCAGTTCGTCATTCATGCTCGTCTAGTGTGGCAACCTAATGTGGCGCGGGCGCCCCGCCCGCGAACTGCCGGAAGCCATCAAAGCGCCAGAGCAATCCCCAACCCATTCCGCTATTTTGTGTCCCGAGCGACGGTCCGGATGAGTTCCACAAGCCCTCCTACCGTCCCTAAAAGCAGACCCACCACGCTGATCCAGCCAACATGCAGCCAGCGGTCCAGCAGCGAACCGAGCAGCCACCCAGCCACGGTCCCCGCCGGCAGCATAAAGGCGAGCTGGCTATAGCGCCCGACCTGCACCCAGGGGCTGGTTTTCTTATCGGAATTCTGACTTTCCGGCGGAGTGGAAGACGGCATCGGTAGGCCTGGCGGAACCGATTCTACCCTAAAATCAGGGATCGGAATCGACCACGCAGCGATGCTCGCCCGAGACCTTACGCTGAAGGCGGGGCCAGCTCTTGCACGTCAGGGCTATCCCCGCCCAGCCAATCCGGATGCTTGGCCGTCGAATCGAAGTGCGACGACGTCTTAAACAATTCGTACTTGCCAGCCATCGCCACTTCTCTGGTCTTAGCCAGCAACTGTGTAATCTGTTGGCGGTTCATCGGCTGAAACGTCTTCGCGGCCTCAATCGCCTGGTCAAGAATCTCGGGCTTATCGATCCCCGTGATCACCACCGATGTGGGCAGACTCAGCGCGTAGTGCAGGCACTCCATAGGCTCAACTGCTTTGCTCTTCAGGATCACGCCATCGCCCATCGACTTCATGCCCAGAACGCCGATTTCCTGCTTCACCAGTTCCGGCAGAACCATCTGCCCGAAGCTGCGGAAATGCGCATCCATGACATTCAGAGGCATCTGGACGGTGTCGAAGTGAAAGCCGTGCTCGGCCGCTACTTTCAGCATGTACAGATGAATGTGCGGATCTTTGTGACCGGTGAATCCGATGTAGCGAATCTTACCCGCTTTCTTGCGCAGCCAGCACAGCCTCCATGCGCGCCGCTTTCGGCAAAGATGCGATCGGGATCATCAAAGCGAATGATTTCATGATGCTGCACCAGATCGATGTGGTCGGTCTGCAGCCGTTCCAGGCAGGTTTCGATCTGCCGCTCCGCCACTTCTTTCGTGCGGCCATCGATCTTCGTCATCAGAACACTTTCTGGCGATATCCATCCTTCAGAGCCTTGCCCATCCGTATTTCGCTCTGGCCCTCGTTGTAGTCCCAACTGTTGTCCATGAACGTGATGCCGCGATCGATGCCGCTTCGTATCAGGCGGATGCTGTCGTCGTCAGACAGTCCAGGTTGCGCGATATGGAATCCGCCCATGCCAATCGCCGAAACCTTCTCGCCAGTGCGTCCGAGCATGCGGTAGAGCATGTCCCCCTTGCGGGTTCCGGCGAGAGGAAGCGAGCGGGATTTCATTCATCGAACCATTCTCCTTAGGTACAGCGGATTCCTTTTGAGCGAAGGCAGAGGGCAAACTGCCTGCCACACCGCACATTGCAGCAGTCTTGAAAAAATCACGACGCTTCATTCTGGACATCACCTAACGCGAAAGTCGTATCAGCCCTGAGATGACGAAGGTGATGTTACCCGTTGCCGCCGATTCCCAATCCTGCAAATTTACCACCGCTCACGTAGCGACCGCCGCTTCGGCTGTCCGGCGAAGGAGTATGAAAATGGGTGCCCCATTTCTCGCTTCTTTTGCGAGAAGTGGGGATTTTCGGCAGAGTGAAGCGAAGCGCCGGAGCTAGACCGCCAGGGCATGGTATCGTTGATTTGTGGCGAGGGGAGGACTCTGCACTAGTGGGTGAGCCGTGCAATCGAAGGATTCTGCGCGATCCCCAAAGCCCAGTTCGCCGTCCGGATGAATTGGTCAGGCATAACCCCGATATAGACGGTCGCCAGCCCTGTTAATCCGAGAGCCGCGCGCATGGCAAAACTAACTGGAAGTTTCTCTTCTCCCTTTTCCGGTTCCCGCATAAACATCGCATTCGCGATCTTCAGGTAGTAGTAGAGCCCGAAAACAGAGTACAGCACACCGAGCGCAGCCAGGACATAGTGATGCGTGGAGATCAGGCTCAGGAAGATGAAGTACTTTCCCCAGAAGCCAGCCAGCGGTGGGATTCCGGCCAGCGAAAGCATGAACACCAGCATCAGGACGGCTTCGACCGGAGCACGGGAGTAAAGCCCATTCAGATCGTCGAGTTCATCGCCGATAACATTGCGGTGTCGCAGGGAAGTGATCACCGCGAAAGCCCCGAGATTCATGAAGGTGTAGACCAGCAGGTAAATCAGGATGCCTTTGATCCCGTCCGGGCTGAGTTCGGTCAGAGTTCCGGCGATCAGGCCGAGCAACATGTATCCCACGTGCGCGATCGAGGAATATGCCAGCAGCCGTTTGGTGTTGGTCTGAGTCAGCGCGGCGAAGTTCGCCCCGGTCATCGTGGCAATCGATACGAAAACCAGAATCGGGACCCAGATCGCCCGCATGGGCATTAAGCCCATGAGCAAAATGCGTAGCATCATGGCCCATCCCGCCGCTTTGACCGCGACCGACATAAATCCCGTAATGCTGGTGGGCGCGCCCTCGTAGGCGTCTGGCGCCCATTGGTGAAACGGCACCGCGGCAACCTTAAAGAGCAATCCAGTCAGGGTCGTGACCAGAGCAATGACGGCAACGGGCTTGTATTGTGGATCGAGCACCCGCCGCATCAACTCTTGATGGATCACTCCCAGATTGGTGCTGCCCGTCAGACCATAAAGCAGCGACAGTCCATACGCAAAAATGCCAGATGAGAATGCTCCCAGCAGCAGGTATTTCAGCGCGGCCTCGTTGGACCGCTGGTCGCGCCGCAGAAATCCCACCAGGACATAAGTGGAGATGGCCATCAATTCCAGGCCGATGAAGATCAGGACAATATCGAATCCCGAGGCCATGCACATCATGCCGGCCACCGAGAGCAGCATCAGAGCGTAATACTCACCGTGATTCTCGTTCTCGATTTCGAGGTAGCGCACCGACATCAGGATCGCAATCGCCGTGGCGGCCAGGAACAAGTAGAAAAAGTAAATCGCGAACCGGTCGACCAGCATGGTTCTGAGCATGCCAGGAGCGCCGCCTGCCTGGCCAAGCCAAAGTTGAATCTTGTAGACGCCCGCGGCGGAGAAACACACACCAGCCATGGCCGTCACGGCGTTGGCCCACTTCATCTCCTTCGGCAGCAGGAAGTCGATCAGCAATATGCCGAGCGCGAACAGCGTCAGCAGTACGATCGGCAGCGCCAGAAGATAGTCGGTCCAGCCCACTAGTTCTTCCCCTTGCTGGATACCACGGTGAGTTTTTCGGGGGGCGCTGGCGCTTGCGCGGATACGCCAGCCGTGACCTCCGGTTTGGCCTCCTCACGATGCACGGTGGCTACCAGATGATTGACGGGCTGCTCCAGAATCTGGAAGAAAGGCTTGGGGAACAGCCCGATCCACAGCGCCATTATGACCAGCGGCACAAAAGTGGCTACTTCCCGCGGCGTCAAATCGTGCAGCTTTTCGTTCTTCGGATTCGTCACCGTCCCGAAGAACACGCGCTGGTAGAGCCACAGCAGATACGCCGCCGCCAGCACGACTCCGGGGACAGCCCATGCCGTCCATACGTACCCCGGATGGCCCGCAATATCCTTCTCCAGGAACGTGCCCCCAAGGATCGTGAACTCGCCCACAAACCCATTGAGCAGCGGCAGCCCCATCGATGACAGGAACATGATCATCGTGATCGTCGCGTAGATCGGCATCACGTTCGAGATGCCGCCATATTCCGAGATCTCGCGCGTGTGCCGCCGTTCGTAGAGAATGCCTACGATCAAGAATAGTGCTCCGGTCGAGATGCCGTGATTGATCTGCTGCAGCACCGACCCGGTGAGTCCCAGCGGCGACAGCGCAAAAATTCCCAGCGTGCAGAAGCCCAGGTGGCTGACCGACGAGTACGCCACCAGCTTCTTCATGTCCTTTTGCATCAGCGAGACCAGCGCGCCATAAATGATGGCGATGATCGACAGCGTCATGATCCAGAAGCGAACTCTGCCGTGGGTAAGGACGTCGGGGAAGAAGGGAAGTGAGAAGCGGATAAATCCGTATGTCCCCATCTTCAGCAGAACGCCGGCCAGAATCACGGAGCCTGCTGTGGGGGCCTCCACGTGCGCATCCGGCAGCCAGGTGTGGAAGGGGAACATCGGAACTTTAATCGCGAACGCGAAAAAGAAACTCAGGAACAATAGTGTGGCCGCATAGGGGCCGTAGTCGGAATAAATTCGCGGCGCCGTCTGATAAAGGGCCTCGAGTCCGAAGGTGTAGATGCCTGTGACCGCGTGATGATGGAAGTACAGGAACAAAATCCCCAACAGCATCAGCACGGAACCAGCCAGCGTGTACAGGAAGAACTTGATCGCGGCGTACAGCTTGCGGGGGCCTCCCCAGATCCCGATCAGCAGGTACATCGGAACCAGCATCGCTTCCCAGAAGACGAAGAACAAAAAGAAATCCAGCGCCATGAAGACGCCCAGCATGCCCGTCTGCAGCACCAGAAACCAGACGTAATATTCCTTCACCCGGTTCTCGATGGCTGTCCACGACGACAGAATCGAGATCCAGCCCAGCAGCGTGGTCAGCATGATCAGCAGGAACGAAATGCCGTCAATGCCCAGCGTGTACCCGGCGCCGATCGAGGGAATCCAGTTGTTGGCCGTGCCCTCGATGAACTTGAAGCCGGGCCCGAAGCGCTTGTCCCAGAACCATGGCACAAGCGGTAGCGAGATCAGGAAGCCGCCGAGCGCAAAGATGTTGGCGATCCAGCGAATGGCGTCTTTGTTGTCCTTAGGGACAAACAAAAGCAGGAACGCGCCCACCAGCGGCGTGAACAGATATGATCGAGAGAATGTGGTTTTGCATGAAAGCTCTTAGCCTTTAGCTCTTAGCCATTAGCTCAAAGCTCTCAGCCGCGCGCGTTGGCTAAAAGCTAAGAGCTAACAGCTAAGAGCTGCTTCGTCAGTGGTACACGTAATAAAAAACAAACCCAACCAGCCCAGCCGTCATGACCAGCGCATACCATTGCACCAGTCCCCACTCCAGCAATCGCGCTGGATAGCTCAGCATGCGCGCCAGTATTGCCGGACCGTTGACGCCAATGCCATCGATGATCCACTTGTCCCACCAGCTGGAGATCGTGGCGGTAAGCCGCGTGATCCAGCCCGCTCCATTGACCGCGCCATCGACAATGTGGGCGTCGAACCATGAACTGGCCTCGCCCAATCCCATCGCGCCCAGTCGAATCTTGCCCAACTTTCGGCGCCCGGTGAAGACGTAGTCGTAGCCTTCGTCGACGTAATACTTGTTCAGCAATGTGTTATAGAGCGGAGGCGCGCCGGCCGCGATGGGCTCGGTGTAGCCTTTGTTCGCGTTCTTATAGAAGCGCGACGCGGCAGCCCATCCTCCAAAAGCAACCACGACCGACAAACCCATCAACAGCAATTCAGTTCCTCGCGAACCCTCTTCGCGAGCCGGGGCCTCGGCGACTTCTCCCGAAGCGCTGAATACCGGCTCCAGAAACTTTTCGAAATGATTGCCGGGCCAGTTCAGGTATCCGGCAAAAATGGAGCAGAGCGCCAGGATCACCAGCGGTCCGGTCATCGACTTGGGCGACTCGTGAATGTGGTGTTCCACCTCGTGGCTCGTAACCCGCGAGGGGCTCCAGAAGGTCAGGTAGATCAGCCGGAACATGTAGAACGAGGTCATGAGGGCGGTGGCAAAGCCGATGACCCAGAGCGCCCAGTGAAATTTCCATGCCTGCCAAAGGATTTCGTCCTTCGAGAAAAAGCCCGCCAGGCCGGGAATGCCAGCGATCGCCAGCGTCGCAATGAACATCGTACGGAAGGTCACGGGAATTTTCCCGGACAGTGCCCCCATGTTCCGCATGTCCTGCTCGCCGCTCATGGCATGGATCACGCTGCCCGCGCCAAGGAAGAGCAGGGCTTTAAAGAAGGCGTGAGTGAAGACGTGAAACACGCCGGCAGCAAATGCTCCTACGCCGAGCGCTAAAAACATGTATCCCAGTTGCGAAACCGTTGAGTAGGCGAGAACGCGCTTGATGTCGTTCTGTACCAGTCCGATCGACGCGGCAAAGATTGCGGTGAGTGCGCCGATAATCGCGACGGTTTTCATCGATGTGGGAGCCAGCACAAACAGCGCGTTCGACCGCGCCACCATGTAGACACCAGCCGTCACCATGGTCGCAGCGTGGATCAACGCAGAGACCGGTGTAGGTCCTTCCATCGCGTCCGGCAGCCACACATAAAGAGGAAGCTGCGCCGATTTGCCGCAGGCTCCAACAAATAACAAGAGGGTCGCCGCAGTGATGAAGGGATCCCCAATCAAAAAGTGTCCCGAGCGCGCCGCCGCGTTTACATCGATATAGCGCAGCGACCCCGTCAGCCATGCGATGAAGAACATCCCCAGGATGAAGCCCGCATCGCCAATGCGGTTCACGATGAACGCCTTGTTGGCCGCGTCACTGGCCGACTTGCGCTGAAAGTAGAATCCGATCAACAGATACGAACACAGTCCCACGCCCTCCCAGCCCACAAACATCAGCGCATAGTTGTTGGCCAGGATTAGCGTAAGCATGGAGAACATGAACAGGTTGAGATACCCGAAAAAGCGGTAGTACCCCCCTTCATGCGCCATGTATCCGGTCGAATAAATGTGGATGAGCATCCCGACGCCAGTGACAAACAGGAGCCAGATGCTCGACAGTGGGTCAAGCAGGAATCCCGCGTCGGCTTGGAACGAAGCCTGCGCGCCGTCATGCCTGACGTAGTTCAGATGCCCAGTGTCGGTCCCGAGCCAGGTGTAAAGAATCTTCTGATAAGGCTGGTGATTATTCGCGTCAGCCCAAGCGCTATATTGCACGACCGCGCCGCAGGCCATGATGAAGGCTAAAACGATAGTGCCAACGCAAACGGCGCTGACGGTAGCCTTCTGCAGTCGTCGCCCAAAGAAAAACATGATCGCCGCGCCGAGAGCGGGCAGCAGCGGGATGAGCCAGATGTAGTTGAGAAACATTCGTTGTCAATTCTTGAGCTTTTAGCTCTTAGCCTCTAGCTCTTAGCTCAAACCCTTGGGTGTTCGGCTAAAAGCTAAGAGCTAATGGCTAAGAGCTGCTCTCCTACCACTTCAACAAATTCACTTCGTCCACATTGACCGTCTCCTTATTCCGGAAGAAGGCGATCAGAATGCCCAGCCCGACGGCCGCTTCGGCAGCGGCGTCGGTGATGATAAAAATTGCAAACACCTGCCCGTGCAGCGCCGAGGCTCCGTGAATCCCTTGCCAGTATCGCGAGAACGCCACCAGATTCAGATTGACGGCGTTCAGGATCAATTCAATCGACATCAACACGATCACCACGTTGCGCCGAGTCAACACGCCAATCACGCCAAGCAAGAACAAGGCGGCTCCGAGTACCAGATAATGCAAAGTCGAAATGTCCATCATTGCGTGCATGAGAATTCGGTCCGACTGACCACTGACGACTGACGACTGACCACTGACCACTGACCACTGACCACTGACCACTGACCACTGGGCTCTAATCCCTAGTCCTACCTCAAATTCTCTTCTTCGCCATCACCACCGCCCCAATGATCGCCACCAGCAACAGCAACGACGCGATCTCGAAGGCGAACATGTATGTTCCCGTCATGCGATCAAACAGCAGGGTCGCGATGCGCTGCGTGTTGTCGTTTTCCCCGTACGTCATGCGGCCTTCGGGGAAGAGCACCCTCCCTTGAGTGGTCGTCGTATAGACAGCAATAAACAATCCGCCCAGCGCCGCCGCCGCCGCTATACCGACCAGCCATTGCTTGTTGAACTGCCGCTCTTTCATGTTGCGCTCAATCGCAATCAGCATGATCACGAACAGGAACAGCACCATGATCCCGCCGGCATAAAGGATGATCTGCACGCCGGCTACAAACGGAGCATAGAGCATCAGGTACAGCCCGGCCTGGGCCAGCAGAGTGGTGATCAGCGCCAGCGCAGAATGCACCGCATTCTTGCGCGTAATAACAAGGACTCCGCCGATGACCATGACGGCCGCCAGCATATAAAAGAAGAACGGAGTTGCGACCGGATTCATAGCAAACTCACCAGCCAGTGCACCAGGCTCACGAACCCATTCCAGAGCGGTACCACGATTTCTGTCCAGACCTCTACCCGCATCGCCCAAACCGAGGTACAGACGAGCAGGACCAGCCCGGTAGGAAGCAACACCTTCCATCCCACCTTCATGAGCTGGTCAAACCGGTAACGCGGGAACGTGCCACGATACCAGATATAGAGGTACATAAACCCGGCGACTTTCGCCGAGAACCAGAAGATGTCGACCACCCGAAGGCGTACATCCGGAAGGAACAAGATCAAAGCAATAACGGCCAGCACCGCGCCGAATCCAGCCAACCCCAAAGTTTGAATCTTGAACAGCGGATGCTTCGGCATGCGGGCCGTGCTGTAGAAACACATGCCCGCCAGGAACAAGAACGTAATCCCGGGAAACAGCGAGAACACCAGTTCCCATGTCGGACCCGTCAGGGCGTTCGGGAACGGCCGCAGCCATCCACCCAGCCATAGCGTCACGGCGATCGACGACACCGCGATCATCGCCGAATATTCCGCCAGAAAGAATAAAGACCAGCGGAACCCGCTGTATTCGGTGTGGAACCCGGCGGTCAGTTCAGACTCCGCCTCCGGCAGATCAAAAGGTGCGCGGTTCGTCTCGGCAACCATCGCGACCGCAAAGATGAAGAATCCCACCAGCCCGAGAGGGAAAAATTTAAAGATGAACCATTCGTGCTGCGCCGCCTGCGCCTGCACAATGCCGATCATGCTGAGCGTGCCGGTACTCTCGGCGTTCAGGCTGGTCATCAGAATGACCGAAACCACCGCCAGCCCCATCGCCACTTCGTACGAGACCATCTGCGCACTCGATCGCAGCGCGCCCATCAACGGATAATGCGAGTTGGAAGACCATCCTGCGGTAACGATTCCCAGCACGCTCAATGACGAGACGCCTAGCATGAACAGGATGCCGATATTCATGTCGGTGATGGCGTGGGTAGGTCCGAATGGCACAACGACGAATACCGTGAACGCCGCCAGCACCACGATAAAGGGAGCGATCCAGAAGACGGTCGCATCCGCCTCAGCAGGAATAATGTCCTCTTTGAGCAGCAGCTTGATGGCGTCAGCAATCGGCTGTAACAGCCCATGTGGACCGACACGCATGGGCCCGAGCCGGACCTGCATGTGCGCCAGGATCTTCCGCTCCAGCCAGTTCATGCAGATTACTGCCACCGACAGCCCAACGAACACCAGCAGGATGTAAACCGTTGCCCAAAAGACATTCCCGGCCGCGCCAGGCGTTTGATTGCTGTCGAGGTATTTCTGGATGTACTCAATGAACTCGTGCATCAGCGGTCAACCTCGCCGAGAACGATGTCGAGCGTCCCGATCACGGCAATCACGTCGGCCACTAGCTGCCCGCGGCACATCATGTCGAGCGCCTGCAGGTTCACGAAGCTCGGAGGCCGCACGCGCAGACGATAAGGTTGCGTTGATCCATCACTGACAATGAAATATCCCAGCTCACCCTTCGGAGCTTCGATCGAGTGGTAGACCTCGCCCACCGGAGGCTTGATCACCTTCGGAACCTTGGCCATGATCGGCCCTTCGGGAATCCCCGCGACCGCCTGCTCAACAATGCGGCAGGACTGCCGCATCTCCACCATGCGGACCAGGTACCGGTCATAAGTGTCGCCGTTCTCGCCCGTCGGGATCTCAAAATCAAAATTCTTGTAGTTGGCGTAGGGCAGCGCCTTGCGAATATCCCATTTCACGCCGCTGGCCCGCAGCACCGGTCCCGTAACGCCCAGCGCGATCGCGTCTTTGCCTGAGATTGTGCCCACACCCTTGGTGCGTTCCAGCCAAATGCGGTTAGTGGTAAGGAGTTCCTCGTACTCGTCGATCTTGGGAGCGAAGAACGTGAGAAAGTTTTTGACGTCCTTCTCAAAGCCCTCATAGGCTTCGTACTGCAGCCCGCCAATGCGAAACGCATGCGTCGTGAGCCGCGCCCCGCAATACTTCTCGAAAATCTTGAGAATCTCTTCCCGGTCGCGGAAGGTGTAAAAGAGCGGGGTGATGGCCCCAATATCAAGCGCGTGCGTGCCCAGCCATAGCTGGTGGCTCGCAATCCTGTTCAGCTCGGTCAGGATGACGCGAATGTACTGCGCTCGTGGCGGCGCTTCTACGCTAAGAAGTTTTTCGACCGCTTCGCAATATCCCAGCCCGTTCGAGACCGCCGCAACGTAATCCATGCGATCCACGTACGGATTGAACATGGTATAGGTGCGGTTCTCCGCGATTTTCTCGACGCCGCGATGCAGGTACCCGATAACGCACTCGAGCCCCATGACCTTCTCGCCATCCAGCCGCAAAATGACGCGCAGCACGCCATGGGTGGCCGGATGCTGCGGCCCCATGTTGATGACCAGTTCGTTGGCATCAAGAAAAGTCTTATCAGGCGTTTCGAGATCGAGCGGCGAGAGTGATCGGGGATCGGTCATTATTGCCCGCTCTCGATTCCCAGGTTGATCTGTACCCATTCACTATCCTGTTGCAGAATTCCGTAATCCTTGCGCAGCGGGAACCCTTTCCATCCATCCGGCAGCAGAATGCGCTTCAGGTCGGGATGCCCGTCGAACTTGATCCCAAACATATCGAACACTTCGCGTTCCAGCCAGTTGGCGGTAGCCCAAATGGGCACTGAGCTCGGCAAACTCTCGCCGTCCGCAATGCGCGTCGTGACCCGTATCCGCTCGTTGCGCGCAAACGAATACAGCACCCATACCACGTCAAACTGCTTCTCGCGTTTCGGATAATGCACCGCGGTGATGTCCACGCAGTAGTCGAATTCTTCTTCATCCCGCAACAGCTGCAGAATTTCCGGGATCAGCGACCGGTCCACCACCATGTAGTTCTGCCCCAGGTACGTCAGGGGCTCGATTCCGGAACCGTATTCCCGCTTGAACTTCGCCACCATGGGCGAATCCCAGGGTGTGGGCACAGGCGCCGCAGGCTTCGCGGGCGCAGCCGCAGGCTTGGCGGCGGGAGTCGCAGGCGCTGCAGCTGCCGGCTTTGCCGGAGCAGCCGGCGCTGCGGCCGCCGGTTTCGGCGGGGTCGGAGTAGACGTTTCGGCGGGTGGAGAAGGCTTGGTCGGAGTGGTCTTCGTCTCCGACTGAACCGATCCGGAGGGTGTAGATTTCACCCCGCCCGGAGTAGCGGGCTGATCCGCCGTCGGCTTCGGTTCACCTTCCGGCGGCGGTGACGAGGGGGATTTGGTTTCGTCCGGCATAAGGCGACGGCACAAAGCTCCGGCGCAGACTGCGTTCAAAAGAACGTTAACTTTTATCAGCTTGAGAGAATGGTGTCAACGCGGCACAGATCAATCACGAAGTTGTCATTCTGAGTTGTCATTCTGAGCGAAGGGATTGTTTCGCGAAGCGAAGCAATCCAGCAGTCGAAGAATCCCTGCCGCCGTGGATAAAAACCTGGAGGTCAGGTTGCGTTAGCGCGATTGCGCCTGGTAAGTCTCAATCAAATCGCGAATCCGTTGCGCGTCGGCTTTGCGGTGCCCGTGGCTCGTAATAGGGTCCGTGCCGCCGGTGGATTCAATCACGATCTCCGACCACACAACGCCGGTAGAGATGTGTACCGACGCTACCTTCGACATCGGAATACTCTCTTCGTTACTGCCGAACAGCCGCGATTTGATGCGGATCACTCGTTGCGGGCTGACCACCAGCCTGGTAGGGAAGAAGAAGTTCCCCTGCGTCCACCGCGAGGCCGTAAAAGTCTCCGCCGGAGAAGAATCCATCGGATTGTCAATAGTGGTACCCATTAAGAGAACGGAGCGCCCCACTTCTCGCCGCTTTTGCGAGAAGTGGGCCTTGTCGACAGGGCGAAGTCGAAGGCGCGACTTGCTAGGACTTCCCGGCGATCTAAACCCACTCCAACGCGCCTTTCTTCCACACCCAGATATATCCAACGATCAGGATAACCAGGAAAATCATCATTTCGATCAGCCCGAATATCCCAAACGCCTTGAACTTCACCGCCCAGGGAAAGAGGAAAATAGTCTCCACATCAAACACCACAAACAGAATGGCGATGATGTAATACCGCACCGTATAGCGTCCGCGCGCGTTGTCGATGGGATCAATGCCGCACTCGTAAGGCATCAACTTGGTCTTGTTCGGATTCGATGGCCGCACCAGCTTGGCCAGCAACAGCGTGATAGGCAGCAATGTGCCCACGATCGCGATGAAGATAAAAATTGGAACGTAGTTTTGCGGCATGAATGTCGGCCCCTCAATCAGCGGAGCAGGTCATCCTAGCGCGGATCGCAGGCGACTTCAAGCGCGATGCAGCATTCCCGGTCTGTCATTGAGGAAAGGAACATGTGGGGACAGCCGCCCCCGGCTGTCCGCCGAGCGCAGCTCAGCTGCATGTTACGAGAACCCATTCCGCGTCAGCGGCAACTCCCGCACTCGCTTTCCCGTGGCAGCATAGACCGCATTGCACAATGCCGGAACAAACGGCGGAACTCCCGGCTCCCCCACCCCGGCGGGGAGTGCCGTGCTCTCCACGATCTGCACATCCACGTGCACGGGCGCATCATTCATCCGCGCCACCTGGTAATCGAAGAAATTCGACTGATCAATCACACCGTTAGTAGCGGTAATCTCACCGGTGCGTGCAACGCTGGTGCCGAACACCGCCGCTCCCTCAAATTGCGAACGCACCATATCCGGATTCGCCACAATCCCCGCGTCGACCGCCGTGTAAACGTTTGGAATGCGAACCGCTCCCGACTTGTCGACTTCCACTTCGACGACCGTCGCCACATAGGTAAGAAAGCTGCGGTGCACCGCAATCCCCATGCCCCATCCATTACCTGACTTCTTCTTGCCCCAGTTTGCCTTCGTCGCCGCCAACTCTGCCACGTGCCGCAACCGCTTCGTGTCATACGGATACTTCTTCGCCGTCTCGGAGTTGCCGGGAACCGCCACGACCTGCCCTGGCCCTATCAACGCCATCAGATATTCATAGGGATCGCGATTCGCGGCGTATGCCAGTTCGTTCGCGAACGACTGTACGGCGAACGCGTGATAGATGTTTGCCACCGAACGCAGCCACCCGATGCGCACGTGCGCCACGGCTTGTCCGTTCTCGGAGCGGAAGTGCGGAACGTCGAAGGGAGTCACGTCCCATCCCAGCGACATCTCGCCCGCGCTTCCGTAAACCGCTGTCTTGTCGAACGTCGATCCGATCGGCGGAAATACCGATCGCTGCACCCATGCCTTGGGCTTGCCAGCATCGTCGAGCGCCGCTTTGATGTACATAGCAGCGACCGAATGGAAATAATCGAACTTGATGTCGTCCTCGCGGCTCCAGACCACTTTTACGGGCTTGCCTGTCTTCTTTGAGAGGACCGCGGCCTCGACTGCGTAATCAGGCTTGGACTTGCGCCCGAATCCTCCGCCTAAGAACGTAACGTGACAGGTGACATCTTCCTTTTTGAGCCCCAGGGCTTTAGCAACCTCTTCGCGAACTCCTACCGGATTCTGCGTCGGTGACCAGACCACAACCTTATCCCCCCGCACATCGGCCACCGCGACGGGCGGCTCCATCGAGGCGTGCGCCAAATGCGGCGCATAGTATTCGGCCTCGAAAATCTTTCCACCCTTAGCGAACTCAGCATCGGGATCACCCACCGTATGTACAGCCTTTCCCGCTTGCCGCGCCGTTTCCTGCAACTGTTTCTTGAAGTCGGAGGAGTTGTAGCTCGCGTTGGCTCCGTTATCCCACTCGATCTTCAGTTGCTTGCGCCCCTTGAACGCCGACCACGTGTTATCGGCGATCACAGCCACTCCTCCCAGCGGCTGAAACGCATGCGGCGGCGTAAACGGATCAATCGGAATCGTCTTCGTCACGCCCTTGACCTTCAACGTCGCCGAGTCGTCAACCGACTTCACTTTCCCTCCGAGCACCGGAGGATGCGCGATGGCGGCGTAGAGCATCCCATCGACGCGAACGTCCATTCCGAACAGCGGCTTGCCCGCGCAGACGTCGGCGACGTCGTATCCCGGAGCAGGCTTGCCGATATACCTCCACTCCTGCGGCGTTTTGAGCTTCAACTCTTCCGTCTTCGGCACCGGCTGCTTCGCCGCCAGGACAGCCAGTTCCCCGTAGCCTAGTTTGCGGTTCGAAGCTTTGTGTGAAACCGAATGCGGCGGATCGGTGACGCATTGCGCCTCCGGTACTCCCCACTGCTGCGCCGCCGCACGGACCAGCATCAGCCGCGCCGTCGCCCCGGCTTCCCGCAGAGGTTCGAAGAATTCCCGGACCGAATGCGAGCCATCCGTATCCTGCGACCCATATTTTTCATCCCCGTCGCCCTGGATTACCTGTACTCGTGTCCAGTCCGCATCGAGTTCGTCGGCGAGAATCCGCGGCAAGCTGGTGCGCACGCCGTTCCCCATCTCGGTCCGATGCGCCACGATCAACACGGTCCCGTCAGCTTGAATCCCAACATAAACTCCCGGATGAAACGCAGTGGAATCGACAGATGGAAGAGGAAGAGCCGCGGCTGCCCCATTTCTCGCAGCTTTTGCGAGAAGTGGGGAAGTTCGAACGCATAACACAAACGCCCCCGCCGAAAGCATTCCGTGAAGAAAGTTGCGCCGGCTGACATTTTCTAAGGAGAGTTTTTGTGTGGAGATGTTCTCGATAGCAATCATGCCCTCTCCTTCGCCGCTTCCTTGATCGCGGCCCGTATGCGCTGATAAGTCCCGCACCGGCAGATATTGCCCGACATCTCGTCGTCAATGTCGCTGTCGGTAAGATGTGGCTTCGAAGACAGCAGGGAAACGGCCTGCATGATCTGACCCGGCTGGCAGTATCCGCATTGCGGCACATTCACTTCCACCCAGGCCTTTTGCACCGGATGCGGACCATGCGCCGAAATACCTTCGATGGTAGTGATCTCCAACCCTTCGACGGTGCCCATCTGCTTGGTGCAGGAGCGAATGGCTTTCCCATTCTCCAGCACCGTACACGCCCCGCACAGCGCCATGCCGCATCCAAACTTGGTGCCCGTAAGTCCCATGATGTCGCGCACGTACCACAGCAGCGGCATCTCCGGATCGCCATCGAAAGATTGCGCTTGTCCGTTAACTTTGAAATGAACCATGCGAAACTCCCAGACAGAGGTTGGAAAAGTATTTTCTATTTTACTGCGGAACCACTGGAGAGAAACAAATGCAGCGTGAAGTTCTGCCAAAGCGCGTGGTCGAGTGGTACGGATACCCGGACGCATGTGAGGGACACCCGTAGGCATGTGGGGACGGCCGTAGGCCTGTGGGGACGGCCGCCCTCGGCCGTCCGTCGAGCGCAGCTCGACTTTGGCCATTCAGCTACTTCTCCCAGTGCGTCTCGCTGAATTTCTGTGCATCGAACACCGCCGCATCGAGCTTGACGTTAGCCTGGATATCCGAATAGTCCTCGGAGAAAACTTTCTTCCCGTCGGAGTACACTTCCACCCCCGCCGCCACCCATGCCCCCGCCAGCGGACGGTAGTTTGTAAATCGGATATCGTCCACCTTGGCGGCGTCAGCACGCGCTGGTTCGATCACCCGCACGAACAACAGCGTCTCCTTGGCCACCCAAAACTGCTTCGACTTGAGATCACCCTTCTCCGCGCCCACGACGTAAGCCGGCTGACCCTCCCAGACATCGTCATGAATTTTGGAAAGATCGTAGCCTTCGCCCTTAACTACCTTGATCGTGGCTTCAGGTGTTTGCCGGTACACGTCGAATCCCAGCACTAACAGCATGTTCACCGAATGGCGTGTGCCCACAACTTTGTTGTCTTTCACGATCGAGACATCGCCGTCGACCAGCACATAGCCGTTGCCATTGGCCGGTGGCCCTATGTCGATGCGCAGTTTCCCCGGAAGAGACGCCGCTTCATACCAGGTTTCCGCCGAGCTCGTCCCGTCCTCTTTGTACGTCGTGCTCTTCTGCGTGAACGTGAGTGTCTGGTACCAGGTGGATTGGTAGCGGTCATGCATAGAGCGCAGCAGTGCGTCTCCGCTGCGAATGTCCTGAGCCGGGCACAATGCAGTCAAAGTCAAAAAGACACAGAGAAAGTGGATTGGTTTAGTAGGAGTATCCATGGCTGTCAGATTTTACGGCATCCGAACTAAGACGAGGTGAAGATGTCGGTGAAGGGATTCCATGTGGGGACAGCCGCCCTCGGCTGTCCGCCGGGCAGGGCCCGGCTAGCCGCCCCGGCTCTCAGCGATCGCAAACGCCGCCGCCGCATAAATCACCAGGTTGCCGACCCCATAGAGCCCGTGCAACAAATGCAACAGGATCGCCATCACGAACAACGCCACCAGCAACCACGCCCCGCGAACCGTAGTCTGGGGAATGAGTAGCAGCACGCTCCCCAGCATCTCTCCAATTCCCAAAATCATGCGGACGAACGCCGGCATGTGCGTGCGGCTGAAATCGTGCGCCGCTCCGGGCAGCACAAACAGCACAGCCTGAATCAGGATCACGATTCCCAACGAGTATCGCAGGACGCAAATCCCGATCCTATTTCCGCTCATGGCGTTCCTGTTTGTCCGCTTGCTTGCGCGGCGACTTGGCCTTGATTTCCTTCAACCGGTGGCTGGCGCTGGAGTCCAGATCTAGCTCGTAAAAGTTCTTGAGCTCGCGGATCTTCTCCAGCGACGCCGGACTGAACGGAGTCTTGCCGTCAAAGGCGTGCAGCACGATGCCTTCCAGCACGTCCCCCAGTGTCATGTCGTGGTATTCGGCGAAACCTTTGAGCACCTTCAGAATGCGCTTCTCCATGCGCACCCCAGTCTGTACGCGTTCAATTTCGAGTTGTGTGTCGTTGATCATGTGTACCAATGTACCGAAGTACCAAGATAAATGCAAGTGAGGATGCCCCCAAGCGAGGGTGCGCAAGCAAAGGGTGCCCCATCCTTGTCCCGCCGTTGTGTGGCGGGACAGGGTGGGGAATTTGACTTGTGGATTTTGACTCCGCAGTGAATGAAAACCCTGCGCAGCATTCCAGCCCCTAAGGCTGCACGTCAGTCACGCCGTCCGCCCCCGCTTTGGCAAAGTGCCTCTCGTACCACGCGATCGACCGGTCCGTCGCGTCGATCTGATGTTTCACCTCGGAGAGTCCGTGACCTTCGCGTGGATAACGTAAGAAAACCGTCTCCACCCCTACATCTTTAAGCGCAATGAAGAATTGCTCGGCCTCCGCAATCGGAACATCATTGTCATTCTCCCCGTGAATGATCAGCGTCGGCGTATGTGCGCCCGAGATATGTTTCAATGCCGATCGCTCCCACGCCACATCCATCAGGTTCCCCTGATGCAGGAATTGTCCAAACTCCATCTCCTCATACTGGTTGTAGTACGTCATGTAGTTGTAGCTGACCAGATTGGCGATACCCGCGGTCGGAATTGCCGCCTTAAATTCGTTGGTCTGGGTGATGAGCCAATCGGTCAGCTGCCCGCCGTAGCTCACGCCCTCGATTCCCAGTCGCTCGCGGTCAATCCACAGATAGCGGCGCACCGCTGCGCTCACCCCGTAGAGAATGTCTTGTCCCTCATTGCCGTTCTGATCTCCGAACACCGCGTCGGCAAACTTCTGTCCGTAACCGGTCGAACCCCGGTAGTTGATATTCAGCACGGCATATCCATGCGCCGCATAGACTTGATTCTTGAAATTGAAAGCCGGTCCGTTCGCTCCGTGGGGTCCCCCGTGAATCACCACAATGAGCGGATACTTCGCTGTTGCACTCATGCCGATCGGCTTGGTCAGATAACCTTCCACCTCAAACCGGTTGTCATTGCTGACAAAAGTGAACGCTTCCACATCGGCGATCGATTTATCGCCCAGAACTTCATGGTTGAGATCCGTCAGCTTGCGGGGAGCGCCAATACTGGATTTGAGATAAAGCTCCCCCAGATCGCGCGGGGACATGAAGCTGTAAGCCACAGCTTTGTTCTTGCCAACCGACCACGCCCCTAAGCCGCCCGCTTCTCTCACGATGTATTCGGGCTGCCCGCCGCCGATCGGCAATCGAACCAGATCGTTGTTTCCACGTTCCTGTGCCGTGAAATAGACCGCACTGCCATCGGGCGCCCACTGCGGCGAACCCTGGCGATTGTCGATCACATTCCCGACTTCGCGCCGGTTGCTGCCGTCGGCATTCATGATCCAGACATGCGTGTCTTCCATCGTGGTCTCGCGGTCCGTGAGTCCGCGGCGCGTGCCGCGATACGCAATGAATTTCCCATCCGGCGACCAGGCCGGATCGTATTCGCAATATTCAGTGGCGGTTAAGCGGTGAATGCTGTTGTCGGCAAGTTGCAGTGTGAACAGATCGTAGTTAAAAAACTCATCCTGATTGGGCTCGCGATTGGAAGCAAACACAAGCTGCTTTCCGTCGGGTGACCAGTCGATCGAATGCTCGTCGTAATTGCCTTGCGTCAGTTGCCGCACCTGCTTGGACGCTATATCCACAACAAAAATGTGCAGCCGTTGATTGTCGTTGAACCGCGTGAGCCCCTCTCCCGCATCGGGTTTGTAGAGATATCGCGTAATCACCATGGGATCGCCACTCGCCTCCGCTGCGCCTTCCCCAGGCGTGGACGAGACGAACGCAATCTGTTTCCCATCCGGCGACCATGCAACGTCCTTGCCCATCCCCGGCAGCGGAGAATTCGTTCCCGACAGTGCCGCCAGCCATGTCACTGCGCTGCCGTCGGGATGCGCGATCAACAGTCCATGCTTGTCGCCATCAGACCCGCGGTACGCGATCCACTTGCTGTCGCCCGACCACAGCGGACTGCCTGCAGGCTTGTCGCCCCCGAGCCGTACGCTCTTCTCCGTGCTCACATCCATCACCCAGAGTTGGTCATAAGGCCGCCCCGGCCGGTCCCGCATCGTGACCGTGTACGCGATGTAGTGGTTGTCAGGCGACAGCGCCACGCCAGCCACCGAACGCAGTTGGGACAGGTCGCTGCTCACCAGAGTCTGTGCGCATGCCGGAATTGCGGCGACGGCGAGCGCTACACATAGAAGGCTGGCACAAATGCGGGACAACGTAACCTTCAGGCGATCACTCATGAATCCCCCAATTGAAGAGCGGAGCAAAATGGAATCGTCATACTAGGTTGCTGCCTTAGTCCCGGTCAATGTGCGCTACAATTCCACGCCGAAAGGCTTCCTCTTGACCCAATCCCTGATCCAGATTTTCCTGGTGGTGGTTCTCACGGCTTCCTGCTTCGCTGGCCTCACAGCCGACTCCAAAAAGGTGGCGGAAACGGAAAACATCTACGCCGACGTCAACGACGCCGTCAGCATCATCGCCACCATTGACTCCGGATTGTTCCCCAGCTATCAGGGTAAAGACCGTGCTACGTGGGTGCAGCTCTACCGCAAGAAACGCCGGGAACTGGCGAACCATCTCTCGAAATTACCCATCCAGGGGCTCTCGCTCGGTGATGCCAAGGCGGTAGAAGTAATGCGCACTCAGCTTCGATCTTTCTCGGAAGACATATCTGCGCCTTTCAGTCCCCACGGTACTTGCCACGACGCCCAGCGCCGAGATCTCGATTACGAATCCCTACGCAAAGCGCTGGTGGTCTGCTTCGTCGAAAACGACGAGAAGATGACCTTTGAGGGCAAGAGCCTCAATCGCCAGGGTGCCCTTGACTTGCTTCATGAACTCGAAGAGCCCGAGCGCCGTAAGGCGGTCTTGCTCGCGCTCACTCCGTTATGGCAATCGATCAATGGCAACAACGAGCCCGACAGCCCATATCGTCGCCTGATAGCGCTGGCCGCCCTCGACGCAGCAAAGAATGGCTCTGAAATCGATCGCGCCGCGTGCGATGCCGGCGTCGATCCGGCTCAGGTCGAGCGCTGGCTGGAGCAGATTCTTGACGCGTGGCGCCAGGCAACTCCGGATCAACCCATCGAGCCCTGGAACTTCAGCTATCAGGGAGCGGAAGCGGATCGTCTGTTGGCCGCAGCGATCCCGCTCGAATCGCTTCAGCCTATCAATTCCCACTTCTATCAGGATCTAGGCCTGGACCTGAAACAGGCCGGAGTTTTGTATGACATTGCTCCGCGTCCCGGCAAAGCTCCGCTCGCCTATACCGATTTCGTCACCCATGGACGCATGGTTCGCGGCGCCTGGCGGCCCACGGTCGCTCGCGTTTCTGCACCCTACGCGCGTGGAGGCCTGTTTGTTTTGAATGAACTGGTCCATGAAAACGGCCACGTGGTCAACCTCACCGCGATCCGCAACCGCCCTGCCTTCCTGGACTGGCCGGGCTCGCTTTTCGGCGAGGCATTCGCGGACGTCCCATCCTGGAGCACCTACGAGTCCGTTTGGCAACGCCGTTACCTGGGACGCGACGCGCCCGAACGGATTTCTTTGCGTTCCTTGTTTGCTGTTGTGGTGTTGGATGTTGCCTGGTCTTTGTTCGAGTTGAGAATGTTGCGCGCCCCGACCACCGACCCGAATGCCCTGTGGACCGAAATCACCAACCACTATCTTCACATCATCCCCCACCCGGAACTGTCCTGGTGGCTGTTGCGTGTGCAATTGGTCGATGCGCCCGGTTACATGGTGAACTACGGGCTGGGAGCGGTGCTAACCGCAGACATGCGTCAACACATCCGCGAAAGCCTCGGGCCATTCGATACCGGCGATCCACGATGGTATTCGTGGCTTTCAGAACAACTGCTGCGCTATGGCTCCGAACGCGACAGTCGAACTCTGCTGCAGGATTTTTTAGGACGCCCCGTTTCTCTCGAGCCGCTGCTGAACCAGATCCATCGGCTCGCTCCAGAGGCCAAATGAGCCAGTCCAGATATGAAGCGACGTAAGCCCGACCCTCATTCATGCCCGTCGCCTCGCACAACTTGCTACCATCAGGTTCCATGACACTCGACCTTGCCAATTTGCGGAATTTCGCCGCCCGCTATACCGCAGCCTGGTGCAGCCATGACCCTACCCAGGTGGCCGCACACTACTCGCCTGACGGTTCGCTCACCATCAACGATGGCACGCCCGCGGTTGGAAGAACCGCGATCACCGCGGCGGCTCAATCGTTCATGACCAACTTCCCAGACTTGGAGGTCATCATGGACGATGTGCTTACGCGTGAAGGTCGTGCCGCCGAGTATCACTGGACGTTAATCGGCACCAACACCGGCCCGGGAGGTACGGGGAATTGCGTTCGCATCCAGGGCTTCGAAGAATGGGAGATCGCAGCGGATGGGCTCATCGCCCGGTCGCAGGGCCATTTCGACAGCGCCGACTACCAACGTCAACGAGAGGGCAGTGCCTAAATGCGGGTGCCCCACCCTTCTCGCGCTTTTCGCGAGAGGGTGGGGAGTTTGACTCTCTTTCGACCGGCCCTTACTTGGTCTTAGCTGCGACTTCGCTCTTGGCGCTGCGCAACTCCGGACGCTCCGAATGTTTCCCACCATCGCAGTTTTTGAGAAGCTGTCCGTAGTAAGAATTTGCCTTCGCTGCCTGATGCGCCGCCTCCGCCGACCGCGCCGCCCCTGCCAAACCGTTGAAGCGGTTGGGATCGATCTTCATCGACTTCTCGTATTCCGCTAGGGCCTTGTCCGGTTGCTGCAGTTCGAGCAGCATCTCGGCCAGCATCTCGCGCGCAGGAATGTCGACTTCCGCTTTTCCTCCCTGGTCCTGTGTATCAGCCACTTCGCGCATCTGTGTTAGCGCCTCGTCATTCTTCTTTTCCACGAACGCCAGCCACGCGTGTACCTCGCCATGCGCATAGCCTGAACGCTTGCCCTCAAGCGTGTACGCATACTTCGATTTGCGAGTCGCCTCTTCAGCGTTGTCGAATTTCTGCGCATTGCGCCGCGTCGCTTCCACGTCGCCCATGTGCGCCGAGCCAATGGTTCGCGCCCAGTATGTGATCATCTGCATATGCGGAGGCGCGTTGCCCGCAGGTTCCAGCGCTGCTGCATCGGACCACTGATGCATCTCCAGGTCGTAGAGCGCCGGAAAGTGCGCCGCCGCGAAGCCGTAGTACTCCAGCATCCCAGTATCGTCGTTCATGGGCGCGGTCGCCAGAACTTGCTTCGATTTCTCCAGCACTTGCTTGGCCGCGGCATCCTGCCCGGTTTGCAGGTACGCATACAGCAGGAAGTGCATCGCATGCAATTCGTGCCCGTGCATGAACATCGCAGCCGACTTCTCCGTCAGCGCCACCGACTTCAGGTTCGCCTGGATATCTTCCTGCCACAATCCCAACCGCGCAAAAATGTGCGACGGCATATGCACCGCGTGCGCCGACGACGGGGCAATCGCCGCATAGCGTCGAGCCGCCTCCAGCCCCATCGGCGCCAAGTCCGGCGAATCGCAGGAGTGAATGATGTAATGCGCCAGGCCGGGATGGTCCGGCTGCTTCTGGAACAGTGGCGTAAGCACCGCGACCGCTTTTTTGTTCGCGGCGTGCGTGGTGTCGTCCGGCGACTCCGATGCCAGCAACGACAACGCATAGAACGCCCCAGCCTCCAGGTCCGCCGGATACTTCTCGTAAAGCTGGGCCATCGCCTCCGAATACGCTGCCGACTGCCGCAGATAGTGATCCTTCGAGGGATCGCTGTAGAACGCACCTAAGGCCGAGATATACCCGCGCTCACGTTCTGTCTTTGCCCCGATCTTCTGCGCGGTCTCGATCTCCTCGTGCCCTCGTTTCAGTTTCGCGTCTTCCGGCCGCTCCCAGATCTGGTGAAACAGGCTCATCGCGATCCCCCAGTGAGCCATGGCGCATTGCGGATCCTTCTTCGCGAGGTCAGTGAACTGCTCCTCCGCCTCCTCGTACCCGAACGAATGCAGGAGCGCGACCCCGCGCTCGAATGCGCCCTCCGAACCCGCCGCGCACGAAATCGGAAACGAAACCTTGCCCAGCTTCTCATTCGCATCGTGATGATGGCCCTGCATCTCATCATCAAGTGCAAAAGCCGGAACGAAAAGCAAACTACAAAGCAGAAGGCATGCAACTGATCTCAGCTGATTCATCTTTCCCCCCAGAACCCCAAGAGCCCTACTGTAATCAAGTTTTCCCATTTCCACCACTGGTCCTCCTCGTGGGTAGTGGGTCAGTCAAACTGACCCACTACCGCTTCGTGAGGTTCGGGAAGGGCACGACTTCAGTCGTTCAGTCTTATGACAAGGCGGGAGCCCCTCACCTGTCGTTTGTTGCTTGCAGCACGTAAACAGCGGGTGCCCCATCCTTGCGCGCTTTCTGCGCAAGGGTGGGCGCCACGGACCTCAAGCGAAGGCACAATTCCACGAGCCATGGGTCCGAGGTTTCCACCCTTGCGAAGATGCAAGAGCCTGCCCTGAGCGAAGTCGAAGGGGTGGGGCGGGGTGTCCCTTGGCTTCCATTCGTTCTGACAATGAGTGTTACCGGCCTGGTTTCGACAACGGACGCGCAATCGGACCTATACTCATGGGTTCAATGATGCGAGGGAACGATGAAACTCATCGATTACGACAAGTACGCCAAGAAGTCGACTCCTCGTGCCACCGTTTTGAATGCCGTGATTAGCGCAATGGTTGCGGGTTTCTTTCTTGGGTCAGCGCTCATTTACGCTGTTCTTGGACACGACATTTGGAGATGGATGCTTCCGCTCGCAATGAGCCTTTTGAGTGGATTAGGGGCGTTGCAGGCCACGTTGGTTGCGCTGCGTATCTGTCCGCCGTCGTTCCCGACACCCGAGACCAACAGCATCCCTGACAGCACCAGAGCCTAGTTTTCCACTTGGAAACTGGAACGCTCACATCGTCGGCTGTGGAAATATCCCCGTTACGCTCAAGATCCCTCAATGAGCATAGCGGCCAGGTTTCACCAATCTGAGCTCGAAGGCGTATACAAGTACGGGGTTCAAGGTGCGGGAGTACGACCTAATCGCGGAGTGGTATGCGTCAGAACGAGTCGATCAGACAGGCGTTCCCGAAGCAACGACGCTGGCATCATCCATTCCACCCGGATCGCTTGTTCTCGATGTTGGTTGTGGCAACGGTATACCCATTACCCGCGCGTTACTGAGCGGTGGACACCAGGTCATCGGCTTGGATAGTTCGAGTGCGATGCTGGCAAAGTTTAGGCACAACTGTCCCGAAGCGTTCGCCGTCAGAGGCATTGTCCAGTCCTGCCCATTCGCTGATTGCATGTTCGATGCTGCGGTTGCGTGGGGCGTCATGTTCCATCTCAATCCCGAGGACGCGAGGAGGGCAATTGCGAATGTCTCGCGCATCGTTAAGCCCGGAGCGCCGTTCCTCTTCACATCCGGAGACGAAGATAGCTTTGATGGCAAAGAGGGAAAGATGAACGGCGTGACGTTTCAGTATTTCTCGTACAGCGTCCACAGCTACCGGCGCATCCTCGGCGATCACGGTTTCACATTGGTCGACGTCCACGCTGATAGCGGAAATAACACTTACTACCTCGCGAAAAGAGTTGAGCCGTCCAACTGATTGTTGGGAAATCTCTGTTTCGCTCGTTGACCTGGTTCTGAGTTATCGATGTCGTCCGGTCTTCGAGTCTGTGCTGGCTGCCTTGGCAATCCAAGACGCAGGGATGGCAGCGAGGACGACGCACAACCCTCCTGCTGCAATCAGTCCCCACGAAAACATGGGCTGACCAGTCCAGTGAGTCACAACTTGAACACCTCTGAGTAGCAGCGCACTTCCAACTATCGCTAATACCAGCCCTCCGCCAACCAGTTTCAGGCGTCCATACGGGCGGACTATGGGCTATATCTGATGTCGTTTCATGGCAGTCATCATAACTAATGGTTTGTAGGGGCGGGTGGCCTGCCCATCTGTCGATTGTTTCTTGCAGCGCTTAAACAGGGGGCGCCACGGACCTCAATTAAAGACACAATTCCACGAGCCATGGGTCCGAGGTTTCCACCCTTGCGAAGATGCAAGGGCCTGCCCTGAGGAAGTCGAAGGGTGGTCCACCCTTCACTGTGGTGACGTTAAAGAAATAAAAATGGGCCCCCTCTCAATTCGTCGGAATTCATTTCGATTTTGAGCCGAGCAGAATAGGCTCGGTTTCGACTAGCCTGAGAACTTTCACCATGGGCTGCGTCCGAAGTTTGTATGTTTTGAAATGCGGACTCTGCAAGTGCGATTCGTATGCAGCCGCATCCCGATAGGTTTCGAACAACCTGATCTGTTCAGGATGCTCTTTGAGCGAGACGGCATACAGCGTCAAGACCCCCGGCTCAACGCGAATCGAAGTCTCGATTTCTTCTTTAAGAGCGAGTTTGTAGGCATCAAGCTGCTCTGGATCAATCTCGAGTTCTGCGATCCGCACAATGGAGCCTCCGACCGATTCGGCATCGGCACATCGCTGGGCCGAAAACAAGAATGACGCAACCAACGATGTTCCGAGCAACAACACTTGTCTCCCCGTCATATGCAATTCCTTTTCGATATTAAAGCGATCTTGATTTCACTTCTGACCCAAGGGAAGCCTGTCCGTCTGATCAGTCTAGTCCGAGCGACAGAAGTAACTGGTGAAAGATCTATTTCAATCATAAATATGGGGACAGGTCCCCATGTTCCACCCAAGTCCCGTTCAATGCATGTTCATTGTTTTCCACAGCAGAACTTGCTCCCTTGTGACGAACAACCTTTACTGAGCAAATAGAAAAGCTGAATGATGAGCTCATGCGCAGAAACATCGCGAACGAAGGGTATCCAGCCGTAGCGCCGGCGTTCCGGCGGCTGTCGCGGAGGCACCTTGCCCACGCAATCCCACCGCTGCAATCTCAAGAGCGCGTGAGCGCGTCAGCTAAGTCCTTATTGCGGAAGATTTTACCTGCAAGTCGTTTGAATGCAATATTTTGCGCGCGGTCCTGTCGCGCGATTGCTGTTAAACACAATGCAATCAAGATTTTGCGAAAATTGATCCGAAAAAATGACGAACAGCGACCTCCTCCCTTTCGCGAAGCCCCACACTTTCGGAAGCCGGAAGCCGGAAGCCGAAAGCCGGAAGCCCGTTTATAATCACCCTTCCTCACCTGGAATAAAGGAACCCATTGGGACTCGACGACGATATCTACCAACTGCGCCGTGAAAAGCTGAAGAAAATCGAAGCGCTCGGCCAGCCGACCTACCGCAGCAAATACGAGTTCACCCACGTGGTCGAACAGATCCTAGCGGACTACACGCCCAAGACCGCCGAGGAACTCGATCAGGCGCGCGTGAACGTCAGCGTCGCTGGTCGCATCATGGCCATCCGTTTGATGGGCAAGGCCGGATTCGCCCACATCCAGCAAGGCGGCAAGAAGCTGCAGATCTACGTCAAGAAAGATGCCGTCGGCGAAAAAGGATTTGAGTTGTACAAACTGCTCGATCTGGGCGACCACATCGGCGTCAGCGGATACCTGTTTCGCACCCGCACCGGAGAGCTCAGCGTTCACGTCGAGGAGATCACCTTCCTCAGCAAAGATCTCTTGCCCCTGCCTGAAAAATGGCACGGCCTCACCGATGTCGAACTGCGCTACCGCCAGCGCTACGTCGACCTGGTGATGAATCCCGAGGTACGCGAAGTTTTTCTGAAGCGTACACAAATCGTGCAGTCGATGCGCCGCACCTTCGACTCACATGGATTCATCGAAGTCGAGACCCCGATGATGCAGCCCATTGCCGGCGGCGCCGTTGCCCGGCCGTTCGTCACGCATCACAACACGCTCGACATGGATCTTTTCCTCCGCATTGCGCCCGAGCTTTATCTCAAGCGCCTGGTCGTCGGCGGTTTCGATCGCGTCTATGAGATCAACCGCAACTTCCGCAACGAAGGCCTGGGCTGGCGCTGGAATCCTGAGTTCACGATGCTCGAGGCCTATCAGGCCTATACGAACTACGAAGGCATCATGAACCTGACACAGGAGGCGATTACGAATGCTGCCATCGCTGTGAACGGCAGCCCGAAATCAAAGTGGACGGTCAAAGAAGGTGAGACAGAAGTTGTCCACGAACTCGACTGGTCGAACTGGCAGCGGCTCACGATGCGTGAGGCGATAATAAAGTTCTGGCCCGAAGCATCCGGTGCGAAGCCCGAGATGAGCGACTTCGCAACCGGCGACGGCGTGAAGAAACTTTCCGAGCGCTTCAACACAGGCCATGCTCACACCGCATATGACGTAAATGCTCCGGCAGGGAAGAACATCGCCGCACTCTTCGAAGCTGCCGCCGAAGAGCACCTCATGCAGCCGACCATCATCTACGAATTCCCCACGGCCGTGTCTCCGCTCTCCAAGCAGAAACCGGACGAGCCGGAGTGGACCGAGCGTTTCGAAATCTTCGCCGGACAGATGGAGATCTCCAACGGCTTCAGCGAACTCAACGATCCCGAAGACCAGCGCCGCCGCTTCGAGGCGCAATTGAAGGAACGCGAGCGCGGCGATGACGAAGCCCACCAGATGGATGAGGACTACATCCGCGCCCTCTCCTACGGCATGCCCCCAGCCGGCGGCGTCGGTATCGGCATCGATCGCGTCTGCATGCTCCTCACCGACTCGCACACCATCCGCGACGTCATCCTGTTCCCACTCCTGCGCCCGGAAAAATCCTCAACCACAGAGGACACAGAGGACACGGAGGAAAAGAAGTAGCCCTTTTCTCGTAAAGCGCGGCACCATACCGAACGCTTGAGTCTTTCGTGGACGAGCGGAAGAGCGGCCCTTCCAGGGCCACGAAACGTTCGGAAATAAATCGGGCTTTAGCCCCTGGCATCACCGCGGAACCTTGCGATGCACTATTACTGGTGCATCGCTATTCCTATACTTTTCCTATCAGTTTGGGCTCGATAGTGACAGCGCTACCGTAGCGTCCGGACACTTTGGGGACACTGGGTCGGTAGCGCTTTGTCGTTGCTGCGAAACGGTCAGTGCGATGTTTTCTTCGTACTGCCAGAGGCTTTCACGAATGACGTTCGCGGCGGATTGTACGGCGGTTGATCGGGGCTGAAGTTAGTGCTCAGATAATCGATCAGGGCATCGCGATCGGCGCCGTCAACCAATGCTCCCCACTTCATCATTTTGTCCACTTCTTTTGTCCACGCCGCTTTACTGAGGCGCTGCTGGAGGATGATGCGGGCCTCGTGACACTCAGTGCACGAGGTCGTGGCCTTTGCTTGCATCGCACCCGGCGGAAGATCTTCGTTGGTCTTCACAGCGGGTTGCTGCCCGTACGCATTGAGATCAAAAAGTGTGCCCGCGATTAAGACGAGCGCCAGCAACATTGCTGACAGCTCGGCTGCGCCCCTACGCGTAGAAGAGGAGTTCTTCCTATCCGACATGAATCTTCACCTCGTCTTGCGCGTTGTACAGGTAGCCGCTGGGATTCCAGGCGGGAGTAGACGGCTGCACTCGGCCCTGAGAATCCGTGGCCCGGGAGAGGATCGTGTGCTCCCCATCTTTAGCTCTCCATTCATATGTCCATAAACGCCACGCATAGTGGGCTTGGTCGTGACCAAGGCTGGCGGATTTCCAATTCATACCGCCATCGGTAGAAACTTCAACCTTCACGATGTCGGCCTCGCCCGCCCAGGCCGCGCCGTGCACGGCAACCTTGCCGCTTTTCATGCGTGCTCCATCGAGAGGGCCGGAAATCACCGACTTCACATTGAGCCCCGTCACTGCATGGGTATCTTCCGGCTTCACGGCATCGCCGGGCTTGACCGGTTGGTTGGGAAAGCGGTAGCCGGGACTCATGAAGTTCCCCACGAACTCCGATTCCAGCACTTTGATCTCGGTAAGCCATTTGCAGGATGCAGCCCCGATCCATCCCGGGACCAGGGCGCGGGCCGGGAAGCCATGGTGTTTCGTCAAGGGCGCACCATTCATATGAGTGGCGACGAGAGTATCAGCGTCCAGCGCCTTTTCAATCGGAATGCTGCGAATGAACGCAGGCACCTTGCCCGGCACTTCGTCGAGGCCGCGGAACATCACGTGCTTACCGGAGGGTTTCACTCCAGCGCGCACGAGGATGTCCCGCAGGCGTGGCCCGGAGAATCTCGCGGTGCCGACCGCACCTTTGCCCCATTGAATGCCGGGAACCTGCGGACGATGCAGCGCACGCCCATTTCCGGCGCATTCCAGCGTGTTGACGACAGAGTGCGACTCGAGTTTCGTGAGCTCCGCAAGAGTCAGCGAGATGGGTTTCTCCACTTCTCCGCCCACGCTGAGGCGCCAATCTTCCGCGCTGAGTTGGCTCGGTTCGTGCATGTGGTTGCGTACGAAGAAGCGCGGGACGGGCGTGAGCCAGGTATTGAAATCCTCGACGGGTGTTTCGAGATCGACAAAGCGGAACGAACGGACGATCAAGCCATCTTCGCCGGGGACGTCGATCGATGGGCTCTGGGCAGCCGCCCATGATAACAACGACGGAGCGGCACCGGCTGCCAGCGCGGCACTGGAAATCTGCTTCAGGAAATTGCGTCTCGAGTTCATGGCAGTTTGAGTGTGACCTTTGTTTCAGAATCCCAGGGGTACTTTAGCGTAATGCCGCCAGCCCGGAAAAGGAGAGTAGCCAAAACCGGGCCAGCGGCATGTTCAAAGGGGGTGTGCCCCGTCGAAACATAGCAGATCTTGCAATCTGCTTCAGAAGATGTAAATCGTGTCGAGCTGCAAGCGTGTAACCCAGGGCTCGCTGCTGGCCAGCGGTCGGCCTACCAAGGCCGCGAAACCCAGCTGCACGTTTTTGTCCAGCAGGTAGAACAGGTCGAAGCGGTGCTCGCTCACGTTCGTCCCCTGGCGAATATCGCTGTAGTTGAAGTTGCCCAGCACTGCCTCTCGCTCGATAAAGATTCGCGTGTATGCCAGCTGCAGATCGTTCTTCTGTTGCAGCCGCCCGATTCGTCCCTCCGCCCAATACCCGCGGCGCTGGTTCGAGACGCATGGCGCGTTGACCGTCTGCTTGTAGGTCTGCGTAGCCGAGTTGGCAGGAAGCGGAACAATGTTGGCGAGGTTCCCGCACGCTCCCATGTTCTGCACGTAGTCTCCGATGAAGGAAATAGGCAGCTTCGGCTTTCCAGTGTCGATGTCGAGGCGGGCGATGTTGTCGAACAGCGAGAATCTCGAAGCGAACTGTGCGTTGGTGATGGACGAAACTCCGGTGGGGTAAGCAGTCCCGTTGACTGTAACGACCGTGGTCGCGGTGGTGGTGTAGATGGAATCCTGCACCGGGTTGCCCGAGTACAGGGGAAGGGAGCCTGATCCCGGCGTCTGCGGATTCTTGCTGCTGGCCTTGGCCAGGGCAATGGCGATGGCATCGGCGCCACGGAAGTCATAGAAACCCGAATACGCGTTGAGGGTCACCCGTGGAGCAAGCCGCCATTGCGTCTGCAGTTGTCCACCATAGGTGATCTGCTGTGCAATCCTTTTGTTGTTAGCCGTGGTTCCGGCCACTTCGGCGAATGGCAACTGAAATCCAATTAGCGCGAACCGTTTCAGAACCGGCGTGTCGAGCTTAAAAGCCAGAGTCTCTGCTACGCCTTCCGGATTCAAGTCTTTGTCCCACGTGAGTTCTGTGTTGTACCAGGGATAGCGGAACTTTCCTCCTACAACCGTCAAGGGTTTGAATTGCTTGGGCGTGAATTCCACGAACGCCTGGTCGAGAGCCACCGGCTTACGCGTGTAGAACCCCGTGAGAGTCTGGTTGGTGGAGATCGGGTCGTTGATGTCGCCACTGGCCAGGGTGAAGCCGGCTCGGAACTGTGAGCCGAGGTCGGCCATGGCATTGAAACGGGTGCGAACGCGGGCGCGCATACGATCCAGCGATCCGTCCACGGGGCCGCCAAAAGTAGGCTCCGCGCGCAGCCGCACGTCTCCGCTGAAGGAAATGGGACCAAGTCCTTTGATCTGCCGCTCCAGGTTGCGGATGCGCTCGTCGGAGCTTCCAGCTTGGACATTCTGCGGAGCAGGCGGATTTTGCGGATGCGGCATAGCAGGCGGCGTGACATTCGCTGTTTCGACTATGCCGGTAGTGGATGTTCCCGCAGACGGGGCTACGGCAGCACGCGCTGCCGGGTGGCGTTCCGCCTCCAAAGCGTCGATGCGCTTCTGCTGTTCCCGCAGCAATTGCTGGAGTTGCTCCACCTGGGAGCGGAGGTCCGGATCCGCTGAGGATGGACCGCTCGCAGCCGAGGCCCCCGTCGATGGCGCGGAATTCTGCGCGACTGCCGGCAAGTAGGTCACGCCCAGAAGAGTGGCGGCGAGGAATAGGGAGAGAATTGTCTGTGGCCTGAAAGTCAGCATTTCCGTGTCTTGCCTTTCTTCACTAGAGTTGCGACGGCTGACCGTCGCTCAAAATTACCTGAAGCATAATCCACTATGTTAATAAACATAGTTCTATTACAGACCAGTACGGCCCAAGTGCGAAAAGTTCAAAGCATTAGGAATAACCGCAACGCCACTCAGGCTCGACTAAGAGAATTTCAATCCACCGACCTAAGTCGCAGTGCTCAAACCCCATTTGTTCTGCAAATGGCGCTCCATCCCCTTGAACACGATGCCGTCCACCAGGTAACCAATGGCGATGATCAAAAGCATGACGGCGATGACCGCGCTCATATCGTTCAAGTCGCGGCCCATCATGAGCACCTGCCCGAGACCGAGACTCAGGTAAAGCATCTCAGCCGTGATCAAGGAGCGCCAGGCGAACGCCCAGCCTTGCTTCAGCCCGGAGACGATGAAGGGAAGACTTGCCGGCAGCAGAACGTACCAGAACAACTGAAATCCCTTGGCGCCGAGATTGCGTCCGGCCTGTCCGAAGATCTTGGGCATTTGCTTGCGGCCGTCTTCCATCGCGAGGGTTACAGATAAGAGCGATCCCATAATGACGACGAAAAGAATGGCGTTCTGACTGAGGCCGAACCAGAGCAATGCCAGGGGCCACCAGCAGATGCTGGGCAAACTTTGCAGACTGACCAGCAGTCCTCCCATCGTCTCTTCGAGGAACTTGTTGCTGGCCACGCCGAGCCCGAGGATCATGCCCAATACCACTGAGATGCCATAGCCGATCAGGACACGTTGCATGCTGACGCGAATCGCGATCCAGTAGCTATGATCGGCGAATCCGGCATATAGAGCTTCGCCGACGCCCCACGGGGTGGGAAACAGATAAGGCGGCCAAATCTTCAATTCGGCCAGCAGCGTCCATAAGCCGAAAAGTGCGGAGTAGAAAACAATGTAGCGGGCGGCGCGTTTCATGCGGAAGCTCCTGGCTCGATGCGGGGCTTGATTCCGTCGGAGTATTCCGCCTCGAGCGAGCGGTTGATTTCATCGCGCAGTTCGTCGAGAACTTCCCGGGCTGCCAGCGCTACCTCCGGGTCTTCGAGGCTGCGCGGCCGAGGAAGGGTCACAGGAAATTCGCTTTTCACGCGACCGGGACGAAACGTGAGCAGCACGACGCGATCGCCCAGGCGAACCGCTTCCCGGACATTGTGCGTAACGAAGATGATGGTGCGCCCGCTTTCGCTCCAGATGCGCTCCAGTTCATCGTGCAGCAGGTCGCGAGTCTGGGCGTCAAGGGCAGCGAAGGGTTCATCCATCAGCAGCACATCGGGTTCGGTCGCCAGTGCGCGAGCGATCGCGACCCGCTGGCGCATACCGCCCGAAAGTTGGTGGATGTAGCTCTTTTCGAATTTTGCCAGGTGCACCAGTTGCAGGTAGTGCCGAGTCTTCTCCTGACGCTCGGCCTTCGGAACGCCTTTCATCTTCATGCCGAATTCGACGTTCTGGCCGACGGTGAGCCAGGGAAACAGGCCGTGATCCTGAAAGATCAGGATGCGGTCGGTGCCGGGGCCTTCGACCGTCTTTCCATCGATTAGCACCTTGCCCGAGGTCGGAGAGTGCAATCCGGCAATCAGGTGAAGCAGCGTTGACTTTCCGCATCCCGAAGGGCCGACGACGCAGACAAACTCTCCGGGGCGAACCGCAAGGTTGATGTGATCGAGGGCCAGCAGGCGTTCGCCTTGTTGCGTGCGATAACTCAGGCAAATCTCGCTAAGGCCAACCTTCGGGATGACCGTCGATGGAGTGCGATGAGCACCGTCAACTGCGATCGGACCCAGCTTCGTGCCGACGTGCGCGCGATGCCGTGAGTCGGCTGGATTGGGAAACTGACGCGGAACGCTCTGCGTGCTCATTCAATGGCCTTTCGTTTCTTTTCCGCCAGAACCTGATTCAGGAGTGCGAGATCGTAGAGACCGGAAAGATCGGGCATGTTCCGGCCAAGGAATCCATCGTCGAAGGCCTGCTTGGCGGCGGTATTCAACGCTGTGTGCAGAGGATCGTAAGTTACCTGCATGCGCGAAAATGCCTCCTCCAGAACGACTGCAGGCAGAGCCTTGCCAGTTTCGCGCTGGATCTGTTCGTTCAGCAGCTTCTTGGCTTCGGATTGATGGCTGTTTATCCAATCCGTGAGATCAACGTTGGCGCGAATCCAGTTCTTCACCAGATCGGGATGTGCCTTCAGGAACTTGTTATTCACGACGAGAAGGCCGATTACGAATTGCCCGTTGGGCCAGAGCGTGCGCTCGTCGACAAAGAGACGGCCGTTGCCGTCATGAATAAGGCGCGTGGCCCACGGTTCGGGAGCCCAGGCCGCATCGAGATCCTTTCTAAGAAAGAGGGTCAACTGGTCGGGGTTGGCCATGGGGACGATTTGCACGTCGCCACCCTTGTCGTTGGTCTTCATACCGTGATTCTTAAGCCAGTTGCGGAGAGCGACATCCTGGGTGTTGCCGAATTGCGGAGAGGCCACGCGCTTGCCGTGAAAATCTTCCGGCTTGTTGATGCCGGCGTCGTTGCGCACGATCAGGGAAGCCCCGCCGCTGGCCGCGCCCGCGACTACGCGAAGAGCCTCGCCATTGGAGCGGACGTAACCATTGATCGCCGGGTTCGGACCGACGTAGGTCATGTCGATGGCGCCGGCGAACAGCGCCTCGATGGCAGATGGACCGGCATTGAAGCTCGTCCACTGCACTTTGACGTCAGGCCCCATCGCCTTGTCGAACCAGCCATTGGCTTTACCCACCATGGCCTGGGCATGCGTGATATTGGGAAAGGCGCCCACGCGAATTACATTCTGAGCTCCGCCGGGAAGTATGATGGCGAACCAGAGAACCACTGTTATGGCAAGTTTTCCGGCGGCCCCATTCATATCAATCGTTAAGTTCATTGAGTTCTTTCATGTTAACCCATAAAGTCTATTGCAATAATAGACATTATTAACATAAATGAGATAGCAAGCCAAATTCCAAAATCGGATGGTGCGCAAAAAGCATTTAAGTCCGCGCCATCAATAACTTAGCTTCGGCGTTTGTCGGTTCAAACGGGCGGATGTGCATGAGTTTGCAGTTTAGGGAAAGGGAAGAGCACCTAGGGCTGTGGAAACCCGTTGAAGGTGCAGGGTTTTGCGTACAGGGAAAAATGTAGAAGGAGGATTGGAATCAGCGCGCGCCGATGCGAAGAATCTGCAGTGTAATGTTGTCGGGGCCACCACGGTCAAGAGCCATTTTCACCAGGTGCGTGCATGCCTCCGCAGGTGAATGGGCTTGCACCACGCGCGCGAGATCGGCCTCGGGGACCAGACTCCAAAGCCCGTCGGTGCAAAGGATCAGGATGTCGTTCTCTCCGAGCAGCATGGGCTGATCGGAGGCGTGAGGTACCACGTCGCGGCCAGAACCCAGGGCTGCGGTCAGGATATGACGCTGCGGATGGGACTCGGCATCTTCGGACCGGACGATGCCGTTCTCCACCAGACGGCCGACATAAGAATGATCGCGGGTTAAGCGCGAGATGGCGCCGGTGCGAACCAGATAGAGGCGGCTATCCCCGACGTGCGCGAAGTAAAGCTGTCGGTCGATGATGGACAGGGCGGTGCAAGTGGTGCCCATTCCGTGGAACTGGGGATGATCGAAGCCATAGCGCTGGATCATGTCGTGCGCCGCCTGGAATGCAGCCAGCAGCACGCCTCTGAGGATCGCCGGTGAAGTCGCGGTCGTAGATGTGGCGAACCGTTTCCACGGCCAGCCGGCTGGCTTCCTGGCCGCCTTCATAGCCACCCATGCCGTCGGCGACGATGGCAAGGCGTCCCTTGCGGCGAAACTCTTCCTCCGATTCGGGCTCCCAGTAAAGGTAGGAGTCTTCGTTGTCAGCGCGTTGCAGACCGACATCGGTCAGGCTCGCGACTTCAATCCCCGGTTTCGGTTTACAGTCAACGGGCATAATTTGAGAAGCGAAAACCGCTTGGTGCGATAGGTGAGAGTTGCAAGGTGTTTGGCGAATTTCAGTTCAAGCCCCGGTCATTATAAGGGAAACATCCCTGGCTGGCCCGGGTATCCTCGCCCCCCAAAGGCAAGAATTGTGTAGCCTATCACTCCCGGGCCCCATTTGGACAGGGCGATTCTTCCGGCGGGAAAAGAAAAAAGCCGCCAACCGAGCGGCTCTCTCTTTTCGCCTATTACGCGTGGGATTACCTTGCGTTGTGTTTGTCCTTCGCGATGCGCGCGCTCATGTGATTGGCTTCATGATTCAGCTGGCGCTGGTCCTTCTTGGTCAGATGGCCGTTATCCTTGGCCATGTCTTTCTTTTCATTGTTCTGCAGGCGTTGTTCGCCGCGTTCGAGACGACGGGTCTCGCCGGGATTGAGCTGACCGCTCTTCACGCCATTGCCAATACGTTTCTGCTGGTTGGTTTCGCGGCGGTTGATTTGATTCACGCGCGGATGTCCGGGATCAACTTGGCCAGCGCCGGCACCGGAGGTGTTTTGGGTTTGAGCAGTGGACGATCCGACAAACATCAGACCGCCCACCGCCAGGATAAGGAGCGACTGCGTGATTTTGTTGGTCATGACAGATTGAACCCCTGCCGCGAAGCTTAGTTCTGATTGTCGGCACATGGCGCGTTACCAAGGGGAACCATGAGTCATCGACGAACGGCCAATGGCACTCGTGGTAACCTCCGGATGGTTACCTGCGCAGGAAATGCACGTCGCTGATTTGGTAAGCTGCTCCGCGAGAAAGAAAATCATTTCACTTCAAGACTCCAAGGGACTCCTTCAATGAAAATGACCCTTCTCCATCGCTCCGTGTGCCTGTTCGTACCACTTCTCATCTTAGGGACATATTCCGATCTCGGCTGGGCGCAAAGGGATGCTGCGGCCGCTACCTCCTTGCCCAGCGAGACTCCCAACACATTTGCGCCCGTGACGGACAACTTCGACTATGTGAAGCGGGAAGCCATGATCCCGATGCGCGACGGCGTCAAGTTGCATACCGTAATCGTCATTCCCAAAGGTGCGAAGGGAGCGCCTATCCTGCTGACCCGGACGCCCTACAACGCCAGTTCTCAGGTCAGCCACGCGGATAGTTCGCACTTGGCGTCGATCCTGAGCGGCTATGACAATGCGGTGGACGTGATCGTTGGAGGTGGCTACATCCGAGTAGTGCAAGACGTGCGCGGGAAGTACGGTTCCGAGGGCGACTATGTGATGACGCGGCCACTGCATGGTCCGTTGAATCCGACCATGGTCGATCATTCGACCGACACCTATGACACCATCGATTGGCTGGTGAAGAATGTGCCCGAGAGCAACGGGAAGGTGGGCATCCTGGGGATTTCCTATGACGGATTCCTGCCGTTGATGGCGTTGGTCAATCCGCATCCGGCGCTGAAAGTCGCGGTTCCGATGAATCCGATGGTGGATGGCTGGAAGGGCGACGATTGGTTTCACAACGGCGCCTTCCGCCAGCAGAATATGCCCTACATCTATGAGCAGGAGGCCACGCGCGACAACACCGCCCAATGGTGGACCAATCATTTTGATGATTACGACGTGTACCTGGAGGCCGGATCAGCGGGTGAGTTAGGCCGTCGCCACGGGCTGGAGCAAGTGGGCTTCTGGCGGAAACTGCTGGAGCACCCCAGCTATGACTCGTGGTGGCAACAGCAGGCGATGGATCAGATACTGGCGGCGCAACCATTAAAAGTACCCGTGATGCTGGTGGACAGCCTGTGGGATCAGGAAGATATCTACGGCGCGACGGCGGTGTACAAAGCGATCAAGCCTAAAGATACAGGGAACGATAAAGTATTTCTGGTGATGGGGCCGTGGTATCACGGGCAGGAGATCGGCGACGCCAGCAATCTGGGAGCGATCAAGTTCAGCAGCGATACCGGACTCTATTTCCGGCAAAACATCCTGCGGCCATTTCTTGATCAGTATCTGAAAGACGGCGCGGCCAAAGCGGATGTGGCGCCGGTCAATGCTTTTGAAACCGGAACGAATACCTGGCGGCGGTTGCCTTCGTGGCCAGCCGGCTGCGGGAGTGGGTGCGAGATTCATCCGACCAAGCTTTATCTTGAGGCCGGATTGAAGGCGGGATTCGCAGCGCCCCGTGCGGGAGATGCGCCTTTTGACGAATACGTCTCTGATCCTTCAAAACCGGTGCCGTATCGAGCCCGCCCCAGCCAGCCAGTCGGTTACAGCGGAAGATTCACTTGGCCGCAGTGGCTGGTGGACGACCAACGCGAGGCCTCGGGGCGAACGGATGTGCTGACTTATACGTCGGAGGTATTGCAGAGCCCGGTCAAGATCAGTGGGCAGCCGATGGTCAATCTGATGGCATCTACCACCGGAACGGATTCGGATTGGGTGGTGAAGTTGATCGATGTGTATCCCGACGAGGTGGCGGGGCAGGAAGAGATGGGTGGGTATCAGCTGGCGGTGTCGATGGATATTTTCCGCGGCCGCTATCGCGAGAGCCTGGAGAACCCCAAGGCCATTGCTTCGGACAAGGCTCTGCTTTATCAGTTCGCGCTGCCCAATGCGAATCACGTTTTTCTGCCGGGGCATCGCATCATGGTGCAGGTGCAGTCCAGTTGGTTTCCGCTGTATGACCGGAATCCGCAGACGTTTGTGCCCAACATTTTCTGGGCCAAGCCGGCGGATTACAAAAAGGTGGTGCAGCGCGTGTTTCATTCAAAGGAGCAGGCAAGCTTTGTAGAGTTGCCGGTGGTGGAGACAAAATAACTCGCGTGGAGGTATTTGGGAGCGGACACTTTTTCCCGCTAAGGTTTTCGAAGCTGGAGACAAAGCGGCAGGTGTGCCGGCTCCGCACGAGCAATTCCAGCAGCAAAAGCTGCTAAGGATAATACTGATTATCGGCATTGCTTACGTGCTGTCCTGATACGGATCGTTCTCCGACTTGAATGCGTTCCGCTGGCTTCGATATTTGGAATTCAATGCGAACAACACTGCAAGTCATAGCTGTCCTTCTGTTGCTGACCGCGTCCTTGTGCGCGCAGGGAAAACATCTCTGGGCGCTGCGCGACCCGGGGGAGTTGGTCGAGTACGACGTGACGACCTTCGCGGTGAAGCAGAGAGTGAAGTTGCCACCGGAGGCATTGAAAGCTCCAGGCAACATTTCCGTTAACAGTCAGGGGCAAATCCTCTTCGCACCCGCTGTGCCATTGCCTCTGTCGGATTCAGACATTTCGGCACCACACCAGGTCTGGATTTGGAACGGACACACCGCGGCGTCTCTCGATCAGTCCGTTGTTCACAAGGTCGAGGATCGCGGATCGAATCGCGTAATTACCGAGTCGGTCCCGATGCCGTATCTTGCTGCCGACGGAAGCCACTTGTTCTGGTTCGCGAATGAGGTGCGACGCTTGGTTCGTGAAAGCGCGGACCTCTCGACAACGATAACGTGGCAGGCCTGGCGAACGGACCTGACCGGCTCCGCGCGCGAAGAGATGGCATCGTTGAAACTTCCGGAATGCACTTGTGCAACCGGCGTCTGCGAAGAGACCTGTCCCTCGGCCGCAGTATGGTCTGCTCCAGAAGGCGTCGATAAATTCTTTCTGATGACGCAATTTGTTGCCGGCCAGACCGAGACGAATTACAAGTCCAGCGTTCGTTATCAGGAAGAAAATGGGAAGTGGAAGGCAAGTCCCTTGGCTGAGGCCCTGATGCTGGTGCTGGACGCCTCGTCGAGCGGAAGCGTAATTGTCGAGTCGATTCCTGACGCCGCTTGCTGTGGGTGGTCGAACCAGAGCAACGATCAGACGCTGGTGCTGACGGATGGAATGAAGAAAGTTGTATTCGACGAGCAGGCGACTTATAGGAATCCGGATTACGATGTGAGCTTCTACACGCCAAACGCGCAGCTCTCTCCAGATATGAAATCCGTGGCGATGACCGTTGTTTCTACGGCGCAGGCCAACAAACCCATTCAGTTATCAGAAGAGGGAGAGGCGAATCCGCAAGAATCCCAGGGGATCCGCAAGGCTCTTGCAGAATTGCCGGCCGTCGCGGTGAAGAGCATGGAAGATGTTCCACGGCAGATTGCATTCGTTCCTCACGCCACGTTGGTTGGGTGGATCAGCGAGAAGGAGTTGCTGATCGTGGAAGGTCACGTGCTGGTTGTGTACAACCTGGGGAGCGGTTCGCGGCGGAGGTCGAGCGTGAAGGTCGAAGATGTGGGACGCGTGTTTTTGCGCTAGAAAAAGCCGAGCTTCGCTCGGAGGACAGCCCAGGGCGGCTGTCCCCACATTCTGAATCTCACCGAATCGACGAGAACGCTTTTGTTCGCCCCGCTCGATAGATTCTCCAACCGACCAGGTTGGCTCCCAGCACAACTCCCGCAATCTTTGCCGAGTAGCGCCAGGAACTGCCGACGTCGATGATCGGAAAGACCGACAGAACAACAAACAGCAGAGTCACCAGGAATCCCGAGGCTGCTGCGAGACGAATCCATGCGCGCGGACGCAGACCCCGCTCCTTGGCTGAAAACATGGGGATCGCGAACAGTGCGAGGTAAGCGATTCCATAAAAAGTAAAACTCCAAGTCAATAGCAGTTCATACGATTCGTCAGAGCCGCGCCGATCAGAGCCGCCAGCGCCACGACAAGCGTGGCCGCTCCCAGAAACAAAACGGAATTCACCGGAGTCTTGTAGCGCGGATGCAATCGCGAAAACCACTCCGGTACCAAGTGATCCCATCCGGCCACCATCGGAAGACGTGTGCTCACGGTGAAAAACGCGCAGAAAGTCGCCAGGTAATAGATGAACAGAAATAAAACCGCCGGTGACATCACCGTGCCCGCCATCCCAAAGCCATGAAGGCCGCGGCTCAGTGCCTGCGGAACCGGGGCAACCACGTCCTCCGCTGACGGCGGAACAAACGCGAGAATTGCGCTGGTCGCTAGGATGTAGATCAGGGCCACGAAGGGAGCAGATAGCCAGACGGAGCGAGGCAGATGCCGCCCCGGATTCCGGCACTCGCCGGCGAACACAGCAACGTATTCGAAGCCGGTGAGCGCACCGAATGTCATCTTGCTGAAGACGCTCAGGCTGAACAGCGTAAGGGGCGGAGCAACCAGGCGCAGCGGATGATACTCGGTGAAAGTGCCGCGCCACAGATTCAAAAACGGCATGACAATCAAGACGGCGATCGTGATCAGGAACACGATCGCGCCCACGTTGTTGATCCACTTGCCGATCCGCAGGCCAAGACCAGCGATGGCCATCGTAGTCGCGATCACCACGAACGAAGCGCCCACGATTACCCATTTGCTGGACGCGATCCAGGCCGCACCCGGAATGACATACGACGCAAACGACACGGTGACCAAGCCGCCCAGCGCAACGTAAAGAATGACGTAGAGCCAAAGATTCCACGCCACCAGAAAGCCGATCTGATCGTTGAACGCGAGGCGAGCCCATTCGTAGAGTCCGCCTTCGATGGGAAGCAGGCGGCTCATGTGGATCACGACCAGCGCTAAGCGGAATAAAGAACGTCAGAAACGCCAGCAGCCAGAAAACCACATGGGACGAACCTGCCTTCACCGCGGTTCCCATGTAATCCGCAACGATGATGATCAGGAGTTGGGCGAGAACCAGGTCCCGCAAGCCGAGTTCCTTGCGCAGGTCCGAGCTGTGAACTTGGACATTGGCTTCGGCAGCTTCGATGGTCGGATTGGGAGTGGTGGTCACGCTGCGGTGCGGATTGAGAGTCAAGATCCCCGCCCTCTCCCGCCAAGAGCCAGCGGGAGAAGGATGGGGCACCCTGTCCTACTTCTTCTCAGGAACTGGTACTACCGCGGGCTTCAGCAACAAATCCTGGATAGTCGAAGCTGAAGTCAGCCAGCGGCGACACCGCGGCCATTTTTGCGCTGTCGATCGTGCCATCCGGGTTCAGGGAAAACGTGACGAAGGCGTCCTCAATGGTGCGCACCCGCCAGTGGGCCTTGAAGGTGTCGTATTGCCAATGTTGCAGGTCGCCGATCATGCCCGGAGTGTGATCGAAGGTGATGGTCAGGCCTTCATTTTCTTTGCGGATCGATGATGGGCCCGTACCAGGCGTCGTTGTAAATGCCCGCGTATTTCTCGAGCGGTAACGACGGCTTGGAGTTAGCCGCCCGCGCGCCCTCGGCTTTCTTCATCGTCTCGGCCGCATCTTTCTCCTCTTTATCCTTCACGGCCTTGAAGGCGGCGATCCAGTCGGTGGGCGGCAAATGGAAGTAGTGATCGAGCACGTGATAGAGGATGGCATCGAACGCTCCGCCCTCTTCGGCATTCGTCAGCACGACGACTCCGAGATTCTCCTCCGGCACCAGCATGACGCGGGAGACGAAGCCCGCCACTCCGCCCGTGTGGCCGACCAGTTTGCGGCCGTGATAGTCGCGCAGTCCCCAGCCCAGAGCGTAGTCAGCGAAATTCGTCTTGAGTCCGGCGAGCGGGGGCGGAGGATCGCCAGTCGGAAGAATGGTTTGCGGCGCCCACATCTCTCGCGAACGTTTCTCGGTGAAGAGTCGTCCGTCGCGGTCGGTGAACTTTCCCCGGTTAAGTTGCAGTTGCACCCATTTCGCCATATCGGCGGCGCACGAATTGATCGCCCCAGCGGGGCCGGCATTGTCGAGTTCTTCGAAGGGGATGACTTGCAGCTTGCCGTCGACCCGCGAGTGCGGGAAAGCGTAGTCGTCGCCGGTCTTAAAGTCGGTGTTGGTGACGTTGGAATGAGTCATGCCCAGCGGCGCGAAGATATGTCTGCCGGACGTAGTCATCCCACGAGGTGCCGGTCACCGCCGGAATGATCTGTCCAGCGGTCATGTAGAGCAGATTGTCGTAAGCGTAATGGCTGCGGAAACTGGAGTGCGGCTTCATGAAGCGCAGCTTGTAGATGACCTCTTCGCGCGAGTATGTGGTATGCGGCCAGAACAGCAGATCGCCTTCGCCAAGGCCCATGCCGCTGCGATGCGTCAGCAGGTCGCGGATCGTCATCTCGTGCGAGACGTACGGGTCGTACATGACAAAGCCCGGCAGACGCTGGTACACCGGATCGTCCCAGGAGAGCTTGCCTGCATCGACCAGCGTAGCGAGGGCCGCAGTCGTGAAGGCCTTGGTGTTGGATCCGATGCCGAACATCGTGAATTCATCGACTAGAGTCGGGTCGCCGAGCTTGCGGACGCCGTAACCTTTCGCGACCAGAATCTTGCCGTCTTTCACGATGGCAACGGCCATGCCGGGTACCTCAAAGGTCTTCATCGACGACGCCACATAAGCGTCCAGATCTGCAGGAGGCGCACCGGAGGAGGGGGACTGTGCGCTGGCTGAACTCGCCACAATAAGTGCGGCAAAGATGAGAGCGAACCGATAAGGATGGATCTGACGCATGAATGTCTCCAGGGAGAAGTAGCTCACCAGAATGACGACGCCGAGATTAGAACACAGAACGGGCAATTTCCGAATGGAGAGAATGCGGGGCCGCCAGGCGAGCGGCCCCGGGTTGGTGGATCATTCGCCGAGTTCTTCAGTTCATGCGTCGGGTGACGACGGCATCGATGTAGATCAGCAGATGATCGATGTTGAGTTCAGACTCCAGTACCTCCTGCATTTCTGCCGGGGTGAAGCCGGTCCGTGCGGCGGCCTCCTGCAGAAGTTCTGTCATGGATGCCTCGGGCTCCGGGCCGTAGTAGAACCTCATGAGTTACTCCTCGATAGTTTGTAGTTTCCTGATGGGTCTGAGGGCGTTAAGCTTCTGGCCCTGCATCAAAAGTCGGGCTTCGCCTTACAAAACGGGAACGAAGCGGGCAAGGTAGGAACTGATCAGCAGCGGATGGAACGAAGCAGGATCGGGCGGAAATTGGGCTCAGAAACTGCGCTAAATTCGGTTTGGGGCGACCGCACCGAGGCGCGTACAGCGTCATCGTGAATTTGCAAGACGCGACGCCACTATGACGACGGCCGGTGCCGCAGTGGCTTGAGCGTGCACGACAACCGGAGCCGTTCCGCGATGGAAGGCAGTGTCGGGCAGATCGACGTCCGGCAGAACCACGATCAGCAGCATCAAAAAAACAATGCCGCTCAGAATCAAAAGCGTCGACAGTTTTATGTTCCAGTTCGACATGAGTTCGCACTGTTTTGCCAGAGTTTGCGGTCTGTGTCAAGGCCGCGCGCATCAACAATCACAATTCCGTTCTCGCCATCCCAGCAGAATTTCACGGGATGGCTTATTGTGAGATGGAGAACGACAGCGAATTGTTGTCCGACATGCGAACTTACTCCCTGAAGCGCGAGCAATGGGTGCCCAGGCCGCTGGAGGAAGTCTTCTCCTTTTTCTCCCGGCCCGAAAACTTGCAGGCGATTACCCCGCCATGGCTCGATTTCGGCATGGTAGAAACACCGCAAGCGCTCGTTCCGGGAGCCTTGATCCGCTACCGCTTGAAGTGGCACTCGCTTCCGATCCGTTGGACTAGCGAAATCTCTGAGTGGAACCCTCCGCATGGTTTTGTGGACCGCGCTTTGTCGGGCCCCTACGCCCTGTGGAACCACGAGCACTCATTTTTTCCCCGCGAAGGCGGGACGACGATCTGCGACCGTGTGACCTATGCGCTGCCTTTGGGCTGGGCTGGCAGGCTGGCCCATCGCCTGTGGGTGAGGCGAGATGTGGAAAAGATTTTCGATTATCGCGCCGAAAAGATGCGCGATTTATTCCCCGCGCTGACATTCGCTGTACAAACGCCCAGCGTTCGTATACAAACTCTGAAAGTGGTGATCCACGGCGGTTTTGGGGGACTTGGTCCTTTGTATCTCAAGCCAAAAACTCTGGACGAGGCAGTGGCGGCGTTGGCTGCTTCCGGCGGGCAGATTCTGGCCGGGGGAACAGACTTCTATCCCGCACTGGGGGAACGCTTGCCCCCAGGAGACGTGGTTGACATCACCGCCCTGCGCGAGATCCGCGGCATTTCGCTGGAAAAACATCATGTTCGTATGGGAGGGCTGACCACATGGAGCGAAGTCGTTCGAACTCCTCTGCCGTCTTGTTTTGATGCCCTGAAGGCCGCGGCGCGCGAAGTGGGCTCGGTGCAGATTCAGAATCGCGGCACTGTGGCGGGGAACTTGTGCAACGCCTCCCCGGCGGCGGACGGAGTGCCGCCACTATTGGCGCTTGATGCCGAAGTTGAGTTGGCGTCGTCCCTCGAGCGCCGTCGGTTGCCGCTGGCGCAGTTCATCACTGGGAATCGTAAGACGGCGCGGCTGCCGGGCGAGATCCTGGTGGCGGTTCTGATTCCGCGCAATATGGAAGGTGCGGCATCGGTTTTTTTGAAGTTGGGGGCTCGGAAGTATCTCGTGATCTCGATCTCAATGGTCGCTGCCGTTTTGCAGGCGGACTCAGGTGGACGAGTGACGAAAGCCCGCGTCGCGGTGGGATCGTGCTCGGCGGTGGCTCAACGGTTGCGTCAACTGGAACAGGACTTGGTGGGTCAGCCGGCAACGACCGGTATCGGCGCTCAGGTGAAGGAGAAGCACCTTGCTCCGCTCGCTCCGATCGACGACGTGCGCGCGACTGACGCATACCGGCGCGACGCGTCGCTGACACTGGTGAGGCGAGCCATCGAGAGTTGCGCAGGGAGGTTCCGCCTTGGCTAGCACGGAGAGACTCCCATTGGGCCGCAACGCCGAACCGATTTCGTTCTCGGTGAATGGACGGAGGGTTGAAGTCACAGCTTCTGGAACGCGGCGTCTTTCTCGTGTACTGCGCGACGATCTGGGATTGACGGGAACGAAAGTTGGCTGCGACGCCGGCGATTGCGGCGCCTGCACCGTGCTGCTCGATGGGGACCCAGTCTGCGCGTGCCTGGTGGCCGCCGGCCAGGCTGCCGGATGCGAAATTACAACTGTGGAAGGATTGAAGGGCCGCTCTCCGCTTCTGGGGAAGCTGCAAGACTCCTTTCTCGCGCATGGTGCGGCGCAGTGCGGGGCGTGTACTCCTGGGATGCTGGTTGCTGCAACGGCCCTGCTCGAGAAAGATTCATCTCCCTCCGTAGCGGAAGTGATGGACGCGATTGGGGGCGTGCTCTGCCGCTGCACCGGTTATCAAAAGATTATTCGCGCCATTGTCGAAGTGAATGCGGTTGCGGCGCGGCCCGCGCCGGGTGCCGGGGCGGCGGTTGGCGTTCGGCTGGTGCGCTTGGATGGCGAAAAGAAGGTTGATGGCTCGGAGATCTTCGGCGCCGACGAAATCCCCGCCAATGCGTTGGGTTTGCGCGTGATTCGCTGTCCCCATCATCGCGCCCGTTTCGAGTTTGGCGATCTGGATCGGTTCGTCGCGAGTCATCCCGGAGTCGCACTGGTGTTGACCGCGAAAGATGTGCCCGGAGTCGACTGTTACGGAGTGATACCCAGGTTCGCGGATCAACCCGTGTTTGCCCACCGCGAGTCCCGGTATCGCGGGGAAGCCGTGGCGGCTGTGGTGGGCGAAGCGGAGGCTCTCGAGGCCCTCGATCTGGCCGAGTTCCCGGTTCGCTGGGAAGAGTTGCCCGCCATCAAGACGATCGCTGAAGCGCTTGCGGCTGATGCTCCCCGGATCCACGGGCATCGAGACGAAAATGTTCTGGTGCGGGGACGGGTGGTCCGCGGGGATGTGGAGCAAGCGCTGAAAGCTGCGGATGTCGTCGTGGAAGATGAGTACGAGACTGGATTTGTCGAGCATGCGTACATCGAACCCGAAGCAGGATTCGCTCGGCGCGTGGGCGACACTGTTGAGATTCAGGCCTGCACGCAGTCTCCGTATATGGACCGCGCCGATATCGCGAAGATTCTTGGAATTGCTCCGGAGAAGGTCCGCATTATTCCGACTGCCGTCGGCGGAGGATTCGGATCGAAGCTGGACCTGTCCGTGCAACCGTTCGTGGCGCTGGCGGCATGGAAGTTGGACCGACCGGTGCGGATGGTCTATTCCCGAACCGAGTCGATGGTGTCGACGACGAAGCGGCACCCGGCGCTGATGCAGGTGCGGGCCGGGGCCACGCGCGATGGGAAGATCACGGCCCTTGATTTCTCCGCCGACTTCAATACGGGCGCGTATTCGTCATGGGGGCCCACGGTCGCGGGACGAGTGCCGGTGCACGCCTCAGGGCCGTACTGTGTCCCCAACTACCGCGCGCTGACTCGCGCCGTGCACACCAACATCGTGCCCGCGGGAGCATTTCGCGGATTCGGCGTGCCCCAGGCCGCGATTGCGCAGGAACAGGTCTACGACGATCTCGCCGACAAGGTGGGCATGGATCGGCTCGAGTTTCGCATCCTGAATGCCCTCAGCAATGACACGCCAACCGTTACCGGACAAGTGATCGGCGAGGGCGTGGGCATTCGCGCCTGCTTCGAAGCCTTGCGGGCGAAGTGGCAGGCCGCTCGAGCCGGGGTGGCAGAGTTCAATTCCAAAGCGATCGGTCCGCTCCGCCGCGGAGTTGGGATTGCGGGAATGTGGTATGGATGCGGCAACACCTCGCTGCCGAATCCTTCCACCGTACGCATCGGATTGAAACGCGATGGAAGAATTGCGTTGCATCAGGGGGCGGTGGATATCGGGCAGGGTTCGAACACTGTCGTGACGCAGATTTGCGCGGACGCCGTGGGCGCGTCGATGGCTCTGTTCGATTTGGTTTCAGCTGACACTTCGATTACGCCCGACTGCGGGAAAACTTCCGCTTCGCGGCAAACGTTTGTGACCGGCAAAGCCGCATACATGGCTGGGAGCAAGCTTCGCGAAGAAATTCTAAAACTGACCGGATCGTGCAAGTGCGGTGAGATCGAGTTTAGCGAAGGTAGCGTGACCGTCACGGAGGACGGAATGACGAAGACTCTTCCGCTGGCCGATATTCCGCTCGACGAGCACGGCTACATCATCACCTGCGAGGCGACCTTTGATCCGCCCATCACCCCGCTGGATGAAGATGGGCAGGGAACTCCATACGCGGTTTATGGGTTCGGCGCGCACATGGCCGAGATCGAAGTCGACCTAGATCTGGGCACGGTGCACGTTCTCAAAGTGACGGCCGCGCATGACGTCGGACGTGCGATTAACCCCACGCTGATTGAAGGACAGATCGAAGGCGGTGTGGCGCAAGGGCTCGGGATGGCGCTCATGGAAGAATTCTTTCCGGGCAAGGGCGAGAACTTGCATGACTACCTGATTCCTTCGGCGGGCGATGTGCCTGCTATCGAATCCATTCTGATTGAGGATGCCTCTCCCATGGGACCATTTGGGGCGAAGGGGATCGGCGAGCAGGCGGTAATTCCGACGGCGCCAGCAATTCTGAATGCAATTCATGACGCGGTCGGTGTGCGAATTCACAAAATCCCTGCCACGCCCGATCGCGTGCGTGCCGCCATTCTTGCCAAGGCCAGCGGAGGCGCTCGTGGCTGACGATGCCATTCGCTGCGATGCCTGTCCCGTGCTCTGCTACATCAAGCCCGGACGCACCGGATCGTGCGACCGCTACGGCAATCACGAAGGCAAGCTAGTGCGGCTGGATCCGCATGTCGTTTTGGATCGCGCCGTTGAGCGCGGTGAATCGGCAGTTCCTTTCCTGGCGCGCAGCACCGACTGGGACGGCACGCTGGTCAGCCACGGGGAAACATTTGTGACCGCCATCGGCGCTGGCACAACCTATCCCGACTACAAGCCCGCGCCCTTCATCATTTCGTCAAAGGTCGAGGGCGTCGACATGGTCACGGTCGTGACCGAGGGAATTTTCAGTTATTGCGGCGTCAAGGTGAAGATCGACACCGACCGGCACCTGGGTCCGGAATGTAGTACTGTGCGCTCAAGAGGTGAGGCGGTAGGGCACGTTACTACCAGCGAATACGGCTCGCAGATGCTCTCCCTCGGAGGCGTGCGCCATTTGACCGGAGGCAGCCGGCGGGAAGGCACAGCCACCTGTGATGCGCTGCTGGACCTGTGCAATGGCAAAGCCGTGGAATTGAAAATCGATGACGGCGCTAAGGTTGTGGTGCAGGCAGGGCGGCCTCCCGTTGTCGATGGAGCGCAGGAAGAGCGCATGCGCGTGGGTTGCGGATCGGCGACGATCGGGATGTTTGCCAAGCAGTGGTTCGGCAAAGTCGACGAGGTGGTCGTGGTCGACGATCACATCACCGGCGTGCTGTCGGAGCACCAGGCCGGAAAATTACTGGGCGTGCGGGAGACGGGTATCAAGCTAAAGGGCAGGCGCTCCACCCCAGGCAGATACTTTCAAGTGGCGGAGCCGGGCACTTCCTGGGGCGGCACTAACATCGACGATCCGTTATCAATTCTAGGGAAGTTCAATGGGAAAAAAGCCTGGCCCGGTCTGCGATTACTCATGGTGAGCACAACCGGCGAGCATTACGCGTATTTTGAGCTGGGCGAAGACCTGAAGCCTCGCGAGCAGGAGCTGCCGGCGCCGTTGCGCGAGTCGGTGGCGCGCATCAAGGAAAACTGCGAGCCGGCCCTGTGCACTGTACTCTTCATGGGCGGTGCGGGAGGATCTCTGCGGGCAGGCGTAACCGAAAATCCGGTGCGGCTGACGCATTCGGTCCGCGACGCACTTACCCGCGTCACCTGCGGCGGCGCGCCGGTGTATGTTTGGCCCGGCGGCGGGATCACATTTATGGTGGATGTGGCTCGTGTGCCACAGAACGGTTTCGGATACGTGCCCACTCCCGCTCTGGTTGCGCCCATCGAGTTCACGTTGAAGCTTGCCGACTATGCGGCGCTCGGGGGATACATGGAGAGTGTTCGCCCGCTGAGTACGATTGCGGCGGATACCGATGGGCGGCGCCGCGTCCACGCCCATGCCAACAATCCGTGGCCGCTGAGCGCATCCGCGGAGACCAAGAAGCAATGAATCAGCGTGCGCAGATTCGACTTCTGCCCGACGGGCGCAGGCTCCATCTGAACGACGGGCCGATCGATCTCGTCATCGAGGCTATTGGGGCGCCGCAAGAAATTGAGCGAGTGTATCGGGCTGCCTCTGCGCGATTTGTGACGGTCCTGGATGAGTTATGCAGTGAGCTTTCGTTTCTTCGCCGGGAGTGTTGTGCCGAATCCGAGTGGCCGAAGGGCGCAGTCGCCCGCCGGATGACGGCTGCGGTGCTGCCCTACACCACCGAACATTTCATCACGCCGATGGCCGCAGTCGCGGGCGCCGTGGCTGAGGAGATTCTGGCCACGATGGTCGGGGCCGCTGAGCTTTCCCGAGCATATGTCAACGACGGTGGTGACGTCGCTCTGCACCTGGCCGCGGGTGAGGAATTTGTAATTGGCATCGCAGAGTGCCCGGATCATCCGTCTTTGTTCGGAACGGCTACCCTGCGCGCGTCCGATCCAGAGCGTGGGATTGCCACCAGCGGCTGGCGCGGCCGCAGTTTCTCTTTGGGCATCGCCGATGCGGTTACTGTGCTGGCCGATCGCGCCGCTGCCGCCGACGCTGCCGCGACAATCATCGCTAACGCAGTAGATCTGCCCCAGCATCCTGCGATTGTTCGTGTTCCCGCCTGCGAACTTGCGCCCGACAGTGATCTCGGAAGGCGTTTAGTGACGCAATCCGTCGGACATCTTTCCCATGCCGACATCGACGACGCGCTGGCAGCAGGTGTGGAGTGTGCGAAGCGTCTGCTTCGAATCGGACTCATTCGCAGTGCCGCGCTCCATCTGCAAGGAGAGACGCGGGTCGTAGGCGCGATGCGAAAGTCGATATCCACCTCCGTTCAAGAAAGGAATCTGGTGCATGCCTGAATTGGTCGTGCGAAAAAAGCTTACCTGCGTGGAAGAGATATTTCACGAGGGCGGACCGGTCGCGGAAAAGCCTCAGCGCCGCGCAGCGGCGATGGCCGTCATTCGCAATCCATTTGCGGGCTCGTACGTGGCCAACATCGAGTGGTTCATGGATGACTTGAAACCCTTGGGGCTGGAGATGGCGCGCAAGTTAGTCGAAGCACTCGGCGGAGACCCGAAGATCGTCGAAGGCTATGGCAAGGGAGCGATCGTGGGATCGCTCGGAGAGATCGAGCACGGAGCGTTGTGGCACGTCCCGGGCGGATATGCCATGCGCGAGGTGTTGGGTGGGGCAAAGGCGATCGTCGCGTCGACGAAGAAAGTGGGCGCACCCGGAACGCGCCTTGATGTGCCCATCACCCACATCAATGCGTCCTACGTGCGCAGCCATTTCGATGCGATGGAAGTCGGCATCAACGACGCGCCGCGCGCCGACGAGATTCTGCTGGCCTTGGTGATGACCACCGGCGCGCGCATCCATGCACGCGTAGGCGGGCTCAAAGCGTCGGAGATTAAGGGCGAAGACGGTCTGCGATGAAAGGGAAACGATGAAAGCCAGGATCCGCAAAGTCGCGACGTTTGTGGAAGAGACGCAACGAGAAATGGATCGACAGATTTCTCCACCGACCCGCAAAGCCGCGGCTGTCGCCGTCATCGAGAATCCGTTTGCCGGAAAGTATGTCGAAGACCTCTCGGACTTGATGGCGATCGGAGAAGAACTCGGGGAACTGCTCACGGCGCGCGCCGTGGCGGCGTTGGGAATTTTGGGTCCGTCCGCGGAGAGTTACGGCAAAGCCGCGGCGGTGGGAGAGAACGGCGAACTGGAGCATGCCGCCGCGATTCTTCATCCCAAGCTGGGAACGCCAGTGCGACGCGTCCTGGGCAAGGGCGCAGCGCTGATTCCGTCGTCGAAGAAGCGTGGGGGACTGGGCGTGGTGCTCGATATCCCGCTGGGCCACAAGGACGCTGCATTCGTGCGCAGTCACTTCGACGGTATGGAGGTGCGCTTAAACGACGCGCCACGAGCGAATGAAATCATGGTCGCGGTCGCCGTAACCGATAGCGGGCGCCCCCTGGCACGGGTCGGCGGGCTGACCAAAGATCAGATCAAAGGCGAAGACGGACTGCGGTAGTGGGATACGGGAATGAGAGTTATCTGGAACTCTCTCTGACACTCTGTCGCTCCGAGAAATAGCGGTAGTCAAGCTGACAAAGCCGTTACAAGGCAAAGGAAATGCCGGAAAGAGCGTTAATCCAGGTCAGGCTCTCTGAACTCCTTTTGAGATCTTGGTTGATTATGAGGGAGTTGCAAGGGACGGATATCCCCGTAGTTGAGAAGTCCGTGCCGATTTTGTACTTCGGAAGTCTCTCTCGATATCTATTGTCTCCCCTCCGCGTGGTGACTGTGGCCCTCAACCCCTCGAGGAATGAATTCCCTATCGAAGATCCGGCTTGGCGCTTCCCCGGAGCAGATGAGAGCTCACCCGAGGCACATTTCGACGCCTTAAACAAATACTTTGACGCAGGGCACAAGCCACTCTGGGAGTGGTTTAAACATTTTGACTGGTTGCTTGCTGGGTTGGGAAGCGGATTCCGTCCAGGACGAGCGGCAAGTGCTCTGCATACTGATCTATGCTCGCCGATAGCAACTGACCCGACATACTCGCATCTTGCGCCGATGCAGCGGCGCGAACTGGAGCGACTAGGTATGCCCCTGTGGGCCGAATTGTGCGAGTTATTGGACCCGGACGTAATCGTGATGTCAGGCGGTCGATTGATGCGCGACCGCGTTGTTCCCTTTACAAATGCTAACTGGTTGACGGTTTTTGGGAGTAATCGAAAATCGGTGAAATTGGCGGAAATAGATGTTTGGGGCCGCCCTAGAGTGGCCGTTTTCGGGCTGACGACGCAAGTGCCGTTTGGGGCGCTGTCTCTTGAAGAACGAAAATTGGTGGGCACTATTGTGCGGGATCACATACGGATCAAAAAAACCTGTGGTGTTAGAGACCCCGTCCGAAAGCATGATCTCTCAACGGGATTGATCTCGATGCCGTTCTCGCATGCTAGGCAGGGGTTTCAGGCCACTGGTGCTACTCCAGAGGCGCCAACAACTCCGATCGCAGAACAGGCAGTGGCAACTCCGTCAATGCTGGGGTCCGTCAATCTCTCTGGCCGTGGCGAATCCGCGATGGTCTCGTATAGGTTTTCGCGCCTTTGCTTCCGGCGTGACGTTATAGACTCGCTTGGGATTGGTGAGTCTTTTCGGATCATCACACCCATCGGGACGTTTCAGATGACAAGGGCAGATTTCTACCGTGATTTCCAAAATGTTGTGGTATCAAGGAGTTATCGAATAGGCGGCGTCTATCACTATCCAAAGGTTCCTAGTCGAGCAGAGCAATACCGGGTACGAGACTGAACTGCTCTGGTTCACAGAGGCCCGCTTCATGAGCATCGGTTACGGGGTTACGGGCGCCCGCATCAGGAATGAAATGTCATCCACTTTATAAAGTACCTTTCCCGGTGACTCCGGAGTCGACTTCACTTTGCCCGCGCGGACCGCATCGAATGCCGCAACCAGTCTCGGTAACACAGAAGGCGAAGCAACCGGGATGTTGTGCGCGCCCAGAACCATCTTGACCTGAGGTGCAATTGCTGCCAACCGCCGAATCGATGCCGCGTATGCGTCCAGATCCGTCTCCGGGCGGAACAACCAGATGGGCGCGGGATAGTACGTATCTCCCGTGAAGAGCAGACCATGCGCGCGGTCGAGCAGGGAAATGGCGTCAGGCGTGTGCCCCGGCGTGGCGATGACCTCGATCGTCCGGCCACCGAGATCGATCTTCGCGCCGTCGTGAATATAGGAAGTAATTTTCCATGGGCGGGTCATATAAGACTTCGCGTCGAAGCCCTTCGGCAGCGCCCCGCAGATCTGGTCGGGAGTGATTTCTGCCTGCGCATCCTCCCGCGAGCCCTTTGCGTTGTTGCGCGTGAAGTCCGTGTCCATTCCGTAGATGGTGTCAAACTGCCAGTTGCCGCCCACGTGATCGTCATGCGTGTGTGAATTGAGCACGACGATAGGCAACTTTGTCAGCTGTGCAGTGACCTTCTTGATGTCGCTGATGCCCATGCCGGTGTCGAACAGGAGCGCGCGCTTCTCGCCGACGATCAGGTAGCCGATGGTCTCTTCCGCTTGATGCGGCTCGTAGATGGCGAATACCCTGGGGGCCGGCTTGTAGGCTTCGAACCATGGGTCGGTGATCGGGATGCGTTCGAGAGTTTTGTATTCCGGGCGGGGAAGAGGGCGGCACCAATCAGGGATGGGGACTTGGGCTCGCAATGCCGATGTGAGAAGAATGAGACAAGCGAGGAGCAATGGGCGTTTGCAGGGGACGGTATTTGTGGTCATAGCGCTCGGCTTCGCCTTCGCTTGGACAGCCGAGGCGGCTGTCGCCACATGCTTTGTCACTTCATCACCTCCGGTACGCGCGTGGCTGGCGGCGTGTTGCGGCTGCGCTGGATGCTTACATTGCCGTCGGTGATCACCATGCCGACTCCGGGCAAGTCTCCCTTTTGAATGCTATCCAGCAAATCCTTGCCTGCTGATTGCTGCGCGGTGTCGAGGAAGACAAAACTGGCTTCGCGGCCGGCGGCAATCAGGCCGCAATTCAGGCTGCGCATCTTTGCCGTGTTGCCCGTCGCCAGGCAGATCGCCTGTTCTGCCGGAAGTTCCCCCAACGAGGAAAGCATCGAGATCATCCGCAAGATGCCCAGCGGCTGTACGCCCGAACCGGCGGGCGAATCCGTGCCGAGAATCACGCGGTGCAATTGCTTTGACTCACGCGCTGTTCGCAGCGCCAGCAAACCGGCGCGCTCGTTTCCGTTGTGCACAATCTCCAATGCACGTGGCGAACGTGTGCACAATTCAACAATCTGATCATCCGGCAGAGCCGTATGGCCGCCGTTGATATGGCCAATCACATCCGCATCAGTTTCAAGAACCATGTCTTTGTCGATAAGGCTCGATCCGGGGATCGAGGGGCCACCGGTATGAATCGTGCTCTGGATGCCGTACTTGCGCGCCCAAGTCACCATGCGCTTTCCCGTGGTGCCGTCCTTCACACTGCCCAGCCCGACTTCACCAAGGAACTTAACCCCAGCTGCCGCAAGTTCCTTGAAGTCATCTTCGACCATGCCTTGTTCCAGGACCGGCGCGCCGCCATAAACTCTTACTCCCCCGGGGCGGAATGCTTGGAATGCGCGCTGGGCAAAGATCGCCATAGCCTTGAGCCCGACGATATCTTTCGGGCGGCCCGGAGTGTGGACCTCCCCGGCTGAGACCATCGTGGTGACGCCACCATGCAAACAGCTGTCGATCCAACCCAGTTGGTTCTGCCGGGGCGTCCAATCACCGCAGACGGGATGGACGTGGCTATCAATCAACCCGGGAGCCAGCGCGGCGCCTTTGGCGTCAACGATGCAGGTTGCGCCGCTGACATCGATATCTTTCTCCTTGCCGACCGACTGGATGACGCCATCAACCGCGACTACAGTGTCGGCGTCAAGAATGGGTTGATCGAGGTCTCCGCTGAGGAGAAGGCCGATGTTACGGATAACCAGTTTGCTGTGAGTCGCTGATTTTGCTGGAGAGTCTTGGCTCATGGCAGGAGTTTCTCAGAATGGGTTTCGAGCCCACAAATCATACGCGATGCATCTTCATCGGTGAAGCGTTCCCCACATTGGGTAGTTGCTCAGTTTTGAACTCGGATCATCACAAGAGTCATCCCGGAGAGCCCGCGTTTGTTACCAGCGGGTCGAGGGATCTCTCGTGGCACACCGCGTCGTAGCGGAGATCCTTCGCTCCGCCTGAAGAACGGCTACGCTCAGGATGACGCCATCAACGAGCAAAAGTGGCATCAGAAATTCAAAATGAGCTACTACTCCCTGTTGTCAGTCCCAAAACATTGATGGTACGCTCGGCCTTCAAGGGGAAGGGGAACCATGATTTCACGCGATTTCATATTCTGGGAGGTGGATGTGCAGCGGGACTTCATGTTGCCCGGAGGGCATCTCTATGTGCCCGGCGCGGAGAAGTTGCTGCCCAACATTAAGCGGCTCACGGATGCGGTGCGGCAGGGGAAGGTCTTCCTGGTTTCCCACGGGGATTTCCACCCGCCCAACGATCCCGAGTTCAAGATTTTTCCGCCCCACTGCGTAAAAGGGACGGCAGGATCGGAATTAGTGCCGGAGGCGCTCACCGGGAAAGTAGCACGCGTGGCCAACGAAGACTCTTCCAGGCTGCCATCTGACTTGTCGCAATACCAGCAGATCTTGCTGGAGAAACAAACGCTCAGTATTTTTGAGAACCGGCTTGCCGATGAGTTGGTGCAGCGTCTGGGGAAGCAAGCCGAATTTGTCGTGTTCGGCGTGGTCACGGAATACTGTGTCAGCTATGCCGTGAAGGGTCTGCTGGAGCGTGGCTGCCGGGTCGCGGTGGTGAAAGATGCGATCGAAACCTTGAAAGCAGAAGACGGGCAGAAAACGGTCGCAGAATGGAAAGCGCTCGGCGCGAGATTAATTACAACAGACCAGGCTCTCGCGGCACTCGGCCGCTGAGAGCCCGGCTCCAATTCTAGCGGTGATCGCGGTCGTGATCGCGATCATGGTCATGGTCGCCATGGTTGTGGCGCCAGGTCCAATATTCCTTCTGCTCTACCGGAGGCAGTCTGCGGAAATCGCGATGCGAATCCCGGTGGGTTTCATCGGCCCAGCGGCGATAGTAGACGCCCTCGTCGTTATCCCACCTGTGATAGTCGGTGTAGTAGGGATCGTAGACGCGGTAGTAGTGGTGCCCTCCTCCACACGCAATTCCAGCTAACGACGACATAATCGCCGCCGTCAGCAGCAGCGAACTCAGGGAATGCGAACCACGGCTCATGTTGGCCTCCTACGAGAGTGAACACCTGCAGTCGTGTTTAGTTGCCCTTGTCAGTTCGGGGGTTTCAATAATTAAAATACACTTGCCTCCGACAATGAGGCATAGCGGCGCAAAATGGCATTAACGTTTGCTTGCGAGGCTGATTTCTTTCCCTTTCGAACTCTTTCCCCGAGACTCGCGGTGTAATAGACTACTGAGTCTTCCATTCGAGGATTCAACTTGGGAAACCCATTACAGACGCTGTTGGATTTATCCGACCAGGAAAAGGCCGGGCGAGGGCTCGAGCATACGCCGCGGGAGATTTCCCAGCAGCCTGAGACCTGGGGTGCCACCTACCGGCTATGCTCCGAGCGCACGCCTGAATTGCAGGAGGTGTTGCGGCGCGCCGGGATCGGTAGGGGAAGCACCTCCTCGCCCACGGTCTATTTGGTGGGTGCGGGCACGTCGGATTACTGCGGCAGAGCGTTAGCTTCGTTGCTGCGGGGCCGATGGGGATGCGATGCGTGGGCGGTTCCCAGCACATCGTTGCTCACAGAATTTGAAGAGTTTCACCGGCCGGGAAGGGAATATCTTTGGATTTCCTTCTCCCGCTCGGGACAGAGTCCGGAAGGTGTCGCTCTGCTGGAGCGCGCGCTCGACCGTCGGCGAGAGATCCGGCACCTCGTCATCACTTGCAATCCAGAAGGAGCGATGGCAAAACTGTGCCAGCGTAATTCCGACCGGGCTTTTGCTCTGGTGCTCGATGATGAGGTAAACGATCGCGGTCTAGCCATGACGAGTTCGTTCACCAACATGGTCTTGGCCGGGCAGTGCGTTGCCCATCTCGACGATCTGATGTCTTTCGGGGATGTGGTCTCGAAGCTGTCGGAATGTGGCCGAAGGTTTCTTTCCCTGGCGGCTGAGGTCGCAGCGGAGGTTACGACCTTGGGATGTAGGCGGGCGTGCTTTGTGGGCGCCGGAGCCCTGCAGGCTGTGGCGGATGAATGCGCCCTGAAAGTTGTGGAACTGAGTGCGGGCAAAGTGACGACTTTAGCGGAGACGCCGCTTGGGCTGCGCCACGGGCCGATGTCCAGCGTGGATGAACAAACCGTGTTCGTCGTTTTTCTTTCCAGTGAAGCACGCCGCCGCGGCTACGAACTCGATTTGTTGCGCGAAATCGACCGCAAGAAATTGAGCAGAGTGCGGCTGGCCGTCACCACCGGAGACGGGCGCGACATTGCCGATCTTGCGGATTACCGCTTGCTTTTGGAATGTGGCCCCGAGTGCCCGGATCACTACCGGCCGGTACTGGACGTGATGCTCGGTCAACTGATCGGTCTATTCGCCTCCCTGCGCTGCGGATTGAAGCCCGATCAGCCCAGTCCGGATGGAACCATTACGCGCGTGGTTCAACCGATCAAGCTGTATTCCTGAGCCGGACCTTTTTGTGGGATATCAGTCGGCGGGATGTTGCACGTCGCTGGCATGCGGCACTAATTCGCGATACACGTAGTTGGGCACATCGCCGTTCCAGTAACCGGCTGTCTTGGCATAGCCCACAATCCCAAAAAATAGAATTGCGATTGCAGCGGCCATGGTCCACGCCGGAAGGCGACCCTCGTTGGGAGAGCGAGTCCACCTGGGGAGCGAGATTTGCAACGCTCCCTTTGCCGGGCAGACCGCCACACACTCGAGACAGGCGGTGCATTCCGCTGATTTGATCGTGATGAGCTTGTCCACGGGCAGGATAGAAGGGCAGACTTGGGCGCACTTCGCGCAATCGATGCAAGCATCCGCGCTTCTGCGAACGCGCAACGGGCTGAGCAGGGAAGTGAGTCCAAGGAGTGCCCCGTAAGGACAAAGATAGCGGCACCAGAAATTCTGCACCAGCACGGACGCAATCACCAGGAAGGCCAGCACGATGGCCGCCGTCTCGCCGAGGTAACGGAAGAAGTTCAACATCCGCACATCGGCGACCATTCCATAGGGACTGTGCATGAATTGTTGAATCGCTTCCGCCGACATGTTACCGACTGCCCAGACAAAGAAGCCCAGCAGCAGGTATTTCAGACTGCGCAACGGCAGGTCGAGCCAACGCGGCAACTTGAAGTTGCGTCGAAAAAGTTGCCGTCCAGCGCGCCACAGGTATTCGGACAGCGTGCCGACCGGGCAGAGCCAGCTGCAAAACGCCTTGCGCAAGAGAAAAGCAGTAGCCAGAAATGTGAGGAAGAGGAACAAAGCGGCGGGATGAATGGACGGAATGTGGCCGGTGGTCAGCCAATATTTGAAGTTCATCAAACCGGCGATGGGTAGCCAGCCCTCGACGCCCGCGGGGCGTTGCAGTGTGCGATCCGTGTTGCCGGCCTCTAACTGGCGAACCCAGAAATAGAACGCTGCGCCAACCCATATATTCAAAAGCAAAAAGGTGAACTGAAACACTCGCCGCAGGCGCTGGGAATGATCGGGTTGTGTTCGACGGGTGAGTTTCTTGCGCAAGGCGGCAATTCTCGCCTCGGAGTCGCTGGGCAGAGGCCGCAACTCTTGCCCAAGCGAGGTTGCGCCGACTGCGGCATCAAGCTTGTTCAGGGTTTCCATCAGCGCCCGCCGTTCTCGCCGGCTATGCCTCGACCCCACGCGGGGTGATCGGTTCGTAGGGACAGAACGGGTCAGTTCCCAGCGCATCCCCGGTGTACGCGAAAGCGCGCGCGCGTGATCCGCCGCAGATATGGCTGTATTCGCAGGCGCCGCATTTTCCGTGGAACTGATCGGGAGAGTGCAGGGCGCGGAATACATCCGAGTTGCGATAGACGTCGACCAGCGAATCGGTGCGCACGTTGCCGCAATGCAAGGGCAGGAACCCTGAAGGATAAATTTCTCCCAGGTTCGAGACAAAGACGATGCCGTGGCCATCGCGAACCTGGAATCCGCGGTAAACCGAGGTAGTCTTCATGTCCGCCGTCGCCATGTTCGACTTGCGCATCTGCTCCACCGCAATGCGGCGATAAGACGGAGCTTCTGTGGTTTTGATCTGAAACGGGGAACGCGGCGAGAGATCGAACACCCACTTCATGATGGACTCGCCCTCCTGGGGCGAGACCTCATTCAACTGCTTGCCGCGGCCGACCGAAATCAGCATGAACAGGCTCCAGCGCATGACGGGAAAGCTGGTGCGCAGCAACTCGTAGATGGCGGGCAGATCGTCGGCGGTTTCTTCGGCCACCAGCGTGTTCACCTGGATTGGCAGGCCGAGGCGTCCGCACTGGCGGGCGGCTTCCATGGTGCGCTCGAATGTTCCCGGCACGTTGCGGATATTGTCGTGGCGCGCGGCCGAGGAGCCGTCCAGGCTCAAACCCATGGCTTGAATGCCATGCGCCTTCAGCTTGCTGATGGCGTCGTTGGTCAGCTGATCGGTGGCGGCGGGAGTGATGGAAACTTCCAGGCCAATTCCTTTTGCGTGATCGATTAGTTCGTAGATGTCTTTGCGGTTCAGCGGATCGCCGCCGGTCAGAATCACGTGCGGCAGCGGGTTGCCAAACTGGAGGAGCTGGTTCAGGAATTTCTTGCTCTGCTCGGTCGAGAGTTCGAGGGGATTGGCGGCCGGCATCGCTTCGGCGCGGCAATGCTTGCAGGCCAAACCGCAGGCCTGGGTCATCTCCCAGTAAACCAGCATTGGATTCTTGGAAAAGTCATGAGCCATATGGCCCATGTTCGGAGTAGTGCCTGCAACCATCATGACGTCCCCCTTTTCGGCTAACCCTATGAAAGAACACCCACAAGCAGATTCAGGGTACTTTTCCGCCTGCAAAAAGGCTGTGATTCAAATCACAGGGTGGAGTGACCCCTGCCGCAAAATCGAGCATTTAAGGCCGAAAAGAGCCCTTCATGTGGAGAACCATGCAGCGGTAAAGAACCATAAGGCAGGAGAGAACCATGTGGGGACCGCAGCCTTCGGCCGTCCATGGGAAGGCGATAGCCGAGTGCCCAGGTAGAGTCTGAACCTAACAGGTCAGTGCTCACGCGGAGCAGTGCGATACAACGGAAGGTTCCCCAAAGTAATTAGCCGTCGCGATCATCAACTCCAATAATGGATTGTGACGATCATGAAGCCCTCCCCCCAAGCGGTTGCTGTTCTCGCGCTCCTGTTCCTGACTGCCGGAGCTGCTTTTTCGACCGATAAGCTCATCGCACTAACCTTTGACGACGGACCGCGACCCTACGTTCTCTTCGGCACCAAAGGGGACCGTCCAAGTCCTAGCCTGATTCAAGCTCTGGACAGCAATGGCGTGAAAGCGACGTTCTTTGTCGTCGGCTGGCGACTCACCCCGAAGACCTGGGGAGAGCGGCGTGCCGAACAGAATATCGGCATCACCTGCATCGACGCGGCAGAGCAACTGGTGCGAGACGGTGACGAATTGGAAGACCACACTTATAGCCATCTCGAACTGCGCAGCGCCGAGCGCAAACGGGGAGAGCAGTGGGTGATCGGCGACGTGAATCGCGGAGCGGAGGCCATCAAGGCGGTGACGGGTACGCAGCCCCGCTATGTTCGCGCTCCCGATTGGATTGTTCCTGAAGATGCGCGCCGTGATCTCGAAAAGCAAGGCTATCAACTGCTGACCATCTCGCGAGAGAACCGGCTGGCGCTGCGCGACGTCAACTCGCTGGACTACCTATGTGCCGGCCGAAACCCAGCCGGGTGCCCGAAACCATCCCTGGCGGACGGCGTGTTGAAGCAGGTCGAGCAGCGGGAAAAGCAGGGAGTGTACACGCACATTCTGGCCTTCCACGAACTGTCAACAACAGCTTCGGTGATGCCCGAAGTGATCTCCGAACTCAAGGCGAGAGGTTATCGCTTCGTGACGCTCAGTGAGTACATGCGGCTGGTAGCAACGAAACCATAGCATGCAGCGCGAAATTGGGCCGGTATTGAAACGGTACAGCTTTCAGCCCTCCGTATCCCAAGCAAACGGAACGCAAACAAATGCCCGGGTCTGGGGGTGAGCACCGAGACCCGGGCGGCTGTTTCCAGGTTGCGAACGGAGGGGGCCGGTACTGGCCTGGGCCAGAAATTCCGGCGAGCGGAAGACTCACCCTCGAACAGATTGCGCCTGCCCTGGGGTAGGCGGCGCCGGCTCGCTTTCCTGAAACAGCAAATCCTTCCTATCTTCGCGGCCTTACTTCTTCTGTGCCTCGCGAATGTAAGAGATAACCATCTTTACCTGGTCGGGAGTGACGCCTTTATTGGCAAAGGCGTGCATGGCTTTCTTGTCTTTCCCGCCGTTGGCGATCGCATCGGTCAAGTCAGCGTCCGATGCTTTCTTGGACTGGTCCGAGACCAGGCTGGGCGCCTTGGCCGCAGGTTTGCCAGCCATGTCAGCGCCATGGCAGACCGCACACTTTGCTTTGTAGATAGCGGTTCCGTCTTCCGCAGCCCACGACAGGTTCGGCAAGATCAGGAACAAGGCCAGCGCGATCATTACAATCAGGATCACAAGCTTCGTCATCTTCATGATTGCTTCTTCCTCGAGGTATGTCGTTTCTCGATCAACTGGAGTGCAGTCGATTACTGCAACCAGGGTGCCAAGACTCGAGACTCATAAATCGTTCTGCAGTTTCTACGGAGATGGGCGATTCGGTCAGTGATTCCAATCACTTGAGCTGGTGATCGGGATCTTCTGCTAAGTCGATGAGGACTCGACAGATCGCGTAAAAAGACTCGCACATCGCGTGATATCCCGCACTGTTGCGAATTTGAACAGATTAAAAACGACGCAACTCATTGAAAATATTGCGAAGACTCGATGAATTCGAAGCACAAGCTTTGGCATCCCGCTTGCGTTTCTGACATTGCAACTTGCGCCCGAGGTGTTCGTCTTGGAACCCACACTCATGGTGATCGGACTGAACCACCGCACTGCGCCGCTCGCCATGCGGGAACGCTTTTGGATCGGGGAGCCTCGGCGGTATGAGGTGTTACGTCAGCTGGGATGTGCGGAAGGCATCGAAGAAGTTGCGGTATTATCGACCTGCTGCCGGACTGAATTCCTGTTGTGGGCGAGCGAACCGACCCTGGCCGCTAACTCGGTCCTGAAATTTCTTGGCTCTGAATACGAATTGAAGTTGACCGAGTGGCAACACTTCTACCGTCTGCTCGATGATTCCGCCCTGACCCACCTGTTTCGCGTGACCTCGGGCCTCGACTCAGTGGTACTGGGAGAGCCGCAGATTGTCTCTCAGGTCAAGGCCGCCCGGGAACAGGCGCAGACCGTAGGCAGCGCTGGACGGTTCCTGAGCGCCGTGCTCGAACACAGTCTCAAGGTATCGGAGCGGGTGCGTCAGGAAACCTTGATCGGTAGGTGGACGGTGTCCATTCCCGTCGCCGCACTCGATCTGGCGCAGCAGGTTTTTGGATCCCTGGAGAAGCGCAAGGTTCTGCTCCTGGGAACGGGGAAGATGACGGAACTTTCTGCCCGGCAGATGATCGAGCGGGGAGCTGAATCTGTCGTCGTCATCGACCAGTCCCCGGCGCGAGCGCGAGACCTGGCGGAGAAGCTCGCAGGTACGGCCGCTACGCTGGCGGATCGGTGGAAGTGCATGCTCCGCGCCGATATTGTGATCAGTGCGACCGGGTGTCCGCATGTGGTATTGACCCGGGAAGAGGCAGAGCGCATTGCGACGGAGAGAAATCGGGTGTCCCTGGTCATCCTCGATCTCGGGATGCCGCGCGATGTGGATCCGGACGTCCGGCGGGTCGACGGGATCCTGCTTTACGACCTGGAAGGGCTGGAGAAGTCCGTCAGCGCCCATCCGCCCGCGATCAAAGCGGTCGTTGCCGAAGCGGAAAAAATTATCAGCGCGGAGGTGCAAGCCTTCCGCAACCAGCTACGGGCGGACAGCACCGTGCCCACCAGCGTTGCCCTGCGGCAACGCCTGGAAGAGATTTGCCGGCAAGAACTGGAGTCCTTTATCGAAGAACGCGGGCCGTTCACCCGGGAGCAGGATCAATCGCTTCATGCAATCACAGCACAAGTCATACAGAAGATTGCCAACTCCCTGGCCCACGAACTCAAGGAATTTCCGGAGAAGGAGGAACAGGAGCGAATGACCGCTGCGGTCACTCGTCTGTTCCACCTGGGGTCGCCACAGAAGGCGCTTGCCGGCACCAGATCGGAGACAACGAAAAATGAGCGAAACAAACAACGAGCAGTCGCCATCCACTAATAGCGCCACTGCAGCAGCGTGGAGCGGAACCCAAGCCTACTTACTGGCGGCGTTCTGTCTTCTGCTCGGCGTGGCCTTGGGATATCTGTTCCGCGGATCGGCTTCGCCAGTCGCGCCAGCATCAGCTTCCTCGGCCACACAGCAGCCGGGAAATGTTTCCCCGCAACCATCTGCCGATGCACAAGTGGCTCTGGCGCAGGCTGCAGCGCCGCTTCTTGAGGCCGTCAAGAAGGATCCGAAGGATTACGACTCGTTGGTAAAGCTCGGCAATCTTCTTTACGACGGACAGCAGTATCCGAGCGCGATTGAGTATTACGAACGCGCGCTGGCGATTCATCCGGACAATCCCGACGTCCGCACGGATATGGGTACCGCCTACTGGTATGCGGGCAACGCCGACAAGGCCCTGGCCGCGATGGAGACGTCTTTGAAGTATCGGCCCGGGCATCCGCAGACCCTATTCAATCTGGGATGGGTGCGGTGGCAAGGTAAGGCCGACGCCAAGGGCGCGGTCGACGCCTGGCAGCAGTTGCTGAAAGCGAATCCGGATTATCCGCAAAAGCAGCAGGTGGAGCAATACATCGCGAAAGCGAAGGAGCATGCCGCCCGGGGCTGAGACAACTTCGACTGTGGGCGCCGCTTCATACACTCATAATTGGCGCCAGGGGCTTCCGAACAGGAAGCCCCTTTCTGTTCCAGGAGTCTCAGGGGCTGGGTAGCTAGCCGAACTGTTTCCCGACACCATGGAGCGAGAGTGCTCCAACTTTCGCGATTTTCGAAAGATGGATCGGGGGTGCTGCCACCGAAAAAGGTAAGGGCGTTGCGTCGTCCGCCCACGCAGATCAGCGTCGAATCAGGAATCCCTTGGTCGCGAAGGTGAATCCGAATTTCGCTTCCCGCGAACTGTCACGACGGTAGTCGTCGGGATATTGCCGGAAGTATTCCTCCATCGCTTCAAATGGTCCTGGACCATGAGCTGGATAAACGGGATGCCCGTTGACGTTGGAGTCTTCCACAATCAGATAGTCGCCCTGCACGAGCAATGGCCGGAGTGTCTTCATCTCTGCCAAGACATGGGCCATCGCATGGTCGCTGTCCAAAATTACGAATACAGGGCCCGGATAATCCTGACGCAAGGCGGCTATTTTCTGGGCCACTTTCGGGTCAACCGAGGATGCGATCAGCAATTCGACATCGGGATCGTTTCGTGTCTGTTCAGAGATCGTTGCCGCGTCGATATCTACTGAGAGGACCTTGAATGCATTCCCAATCTGCCGCATCACGCTGGCGAAGAATAATGCAGAGCCACCGTATCGGGTGCCGAACTCGATGACGAGGGATGGTTGAAGAGCGTAAAGAATTTCCTGGTAGTTCCACATGTCGCTGGGCGATTTTAGGGTCTTCACCCCCATCCAAACGGTCGTATCCCAGATCATCCATCGGTAGTACCACAAGTGATAGCGCGTGCCAGCTGATCTGAAAAATCCAAGTCGGCCTCGAATCCTTCGAAGAAAGTTCATGGGTGTTGGAGTTGTTGGCATCAACGGGTCCAGTTCCTCAGAATTCTACAAGCCCCAACTGCTCGCATTCATCCGGTAGAAAAGGATATGACAACATTGTCTACTGACCTGCCCCAATTATCGTTTCCCGTAAGAATTAGGACAAATCAAATGCGCCCTGCCGGGAAGCCCTTTGAGGGCAGCGACCCTGTATTAAGGATGATCTTCCGGCGACGTGCCAAGTCTCGATCCTCCACTGGACTGAATCCGTTCCGCTTCCGAAAGCTCTCGCCGCGCGTCTTCTTCGCGTCCCAGTTGGGTGTACGCATCAGCCAGGAGTCGGTGTGGATCAATTGCGTCCGGTCGTAGGGCTGCGGCTTTTCGCAGTAAAGGAAGGGCCTCTGCCGCTTTCTGTTGTTGGATGTACAACCTTCCTAACAAGAGATTCGCGGGAAAACTCTTCGGGTCCAGGTGCAGCGCATCTTTGAACTCGGCTGAGGCTTCGTCGTTGCGCGACGTTCGCTGATACACGAGTGCGAGATAGAAATGCATCATGGCAGAGCTGTTCATTTGCGAGACGGCAGCCTCAAACTGTGGTGCCGCCTCGTTCCACTGCCCGGTCTTCACCAGCGCACATCCCAGTTCGTAGCGTGCCAGCGAGTTGTCCGGCGTGGTCTGGACGACTTGCTGCAGCGGCGGGATTGCCTTCCCATACTCCTTAAGGGACACGTAAGCGCGGCCCAGGAGCAAGTAGGCCGTCAGGGCATGAGGTTCCTGCTTCACAACCTCCTCGAGTATCGGCACCGCTTCCCCATACCTCCCGTTCTCTGAGTGAGACATTGCCTCGTACAACAGATTTGCAATTGCAATCTTTTGCTTGGGGTCAGGTCCGCCCTCATTGGCCGGGTTATTGGAAAGCGGGGCAGCCGATCCCATGTAGCCCAACGCATGCAGATTCTCGGTCTGTTCCGCTGTCAACTGCGGATTTTCCGTGTTCTCCGTTGTGGTTTTGCGACGGAACTCCGTCAACTGGGCAGCCGCGGTCTCAGCTACAGCTTTTGAGTCCTGAGCAAGGTTATGCGTTGCACCAGGATCGGTCGTCTCATCGTATAGCTCCGGTTCAGGAGCATCGACGTACAGGTACTTCGCGGTCCGCCATGTTTTCAGAATGCTCCATCCGAACGACAGGTGACCGTATCCACTTTCCGAATAAATGGGGCGCTGCCCGTTCGAATCGGCGTGTTGGCCACCTTGTGCTCCCTTGTCCAGTGTTATGAAGTGCAGGAGCGATTGTCCCTGCATGACATTGGGGACCGGAAGATGGAGAACCTGCAGAATAGACGGCGTCACGTCCACTAACCCGACCCTCGCATCCACTTTCGTTGCAGCGTGCTGTCGCGGAAGCTTGAACAGGAGCGGAACGTGGATCGTCTCGTCGTACAGGAAGATGCCGTGATGGTTTTCGCCGTGTTCTCCAAATGCTTCGCCATGATCGGCCATGACGGCAATCAGGGAGTCGTCGAAGAGAGTCCGTTTCCGCAATTCGCGGTGAGCTTTCCGACCACCGAGTCCATGTAGGCAATCTCTCCGTCATAAGGCTCGCAGGATAACGGGAGCGATACGGCTCGGGAGGAGTGTAGGGATCATGAGGGTCGTAAAGATGAATCCAAAGAAAAAAAGGCCCGCGTGGGTGCTTGCTTAGCCATGCGATAGCACGGCTCAGTACCTCTTCGCCGCGGCGCTCCACGCTGTGGTAGTTATCTTCTCCCGATCGTCGCCGGTGAAATCCAGCGTCGTAAACGTCAAAACCCCGTTCAAAGCCGGGAGCCAATTTCGTTGGATCGAGAACCAGTGCACCCACGAACGCGGCAGTCTTGTATCCGTTCCTGTGAAGAATCTCGGGCAAAAAGGGAAGCTTTCTGCCCAGCGGGTCTCCCAGATAATTCACGTGGTTGAATTGCGGGTAGGTTCCGGTGAGGATCGTAGCGTGGGAAGGGGTTGTCAGGGGCACCTGAGCGTAAGCACGAGAAAACACCGCTGCCTGATGGGCCAGGTTATCCAGATTCGGCGTCAGGCCCCGTTCAGACCCAAGGAAGCCCATGCGATCAGCGCGGGTAGTGTCCATGGTGATCAATACGATGTTGGGGTGAGATGAGGCGGGCAGCTTGCGGGAATTCGCACCTGGCCGACAGCAGTTAGAGCGAGGCTCGTCACACTTAGGAGGCCCACTATGAGAAGAGCAACTTGACCAGGTATTAAGGTCTTGGAACGCGCAGTGTGGGGCCGGCATACGGAGAAGGACGGCGAGCGGCGCAATGCTTCGCGGCAGAACCCCATGGAGAGCGCCAGTCTACCTCTCCGAAACCACAAAAGACCAGCACTTGCTTTTCGCCTTGACTCTCGTTGCAGGCGTGCAATATCCTTCGCGCAATTCTTTGGGGCCCGACTTGGGGATCTCCTGCCCCCGCAGTGCTTTGTCAAGAACATCGATTAATGAATGGAGTCACAGCATGAAAAGTGTGCGTGTCGTCCTTGCCATGAGCATTGCCATAGGAGTGCTGTGTCTAGCCACGCCCGCTTTCGGGCAGTCCACCTTTGGAACGATCCTCGGTACCGTGACCGATCCCTCAGGGGCTGTGGTGCCCAATGCCGTGATCACCGTTACCAACCAGGGCGAAAACATCTCGCGCGAGGTGCACAGTGACGTCCAGGGGAATTACCAGGCGGAAAACATGAAGGCCGGGCTGTACACGGTTTCGGCGACGGCCACCGGGTTCAAAGATTCAGTTTTGACGGACGTCCGCCTTGACGCGAGGCAGACTGTGCGCGCCGATATGAAGCTGACGATGGGCGGCGCGGCAGGAAAAGGTTACTGTGGAAGCAAATGCGGAACTCATCAACACCGAGTCGCAAACCATCTCGGCCAGCGTCGGCAGCACCGAGGTGCTGAACCTGCCCGCCAACTATCGCGGTAAGGGTAGCACCAGCCCCTATAGCTTGTTGGCTTATCTCCCAGGCGTCACCGGCGACAAGGGTGGCAACATCTCCGTTCAGGGTTCCGGTATCAATCAGGTCGAATACTCGCTTGATGGAATTAGCACCACCGATATCCGTTCGTCCGGACCGCAAAAAGAAATGTTCCCTTCCGCCGAGAGCATCGCAGAAATGAAGGTGCAGGGGTCGGGCAGCGGTGCAGAATACGGCAACCCGGCCGACATTACGACCACCAGCAAGTCGGGCACGAATGTGTTTCACGGGTCAGCATTTGAGTATTTGCAGAACGCGGCACTGGACGCTAAACAATTTTCCATTTTTACGGTGGGTAAGGCTGCCAAAAGCGCCAACACCTTTGGAGGTGCCATCAGCGGACCTCTTTTTGGGAAGCGCACCTTCTTTTTTGGCGATTACGAAGGAATGCGGTACCGGACTTCAACGCTCCGCACAGGGACCGTACCCACCCAAGATATGCGGAATGGAAACTTTTCGGCTTTCTCTGTTGCTCTTCACGATTTGGACGGAACGCCATTTGCGGGCAACATGATTCCTACGGATCGATTTGATTCAAGAGTGCCCCTGATTCTCCAGTATTATCCGTTGCCAAACCAGGGGGGCGTGGACAATTCCGGACCCCAAAACTGGGCAGAAAACACTCCCAATCCCATCCTTTCCGATCAGTTCGATATTCGCATTGACCACACCATCAACAGTAAGCAGAACGTGTTCGGCCGCTGGACGTACAAGAATGGCAGATCGGTCAACCCTTCTAGCCTGATCCTTCCTGCGGAAACAGATTTCGAACATGACAACCAGATCGTGCTCGCGCACAACTATGTCATCACACCAAACCTGATCAACGAACTGCGCGGAGGGATTAGCCGCAGGCAGAACGGCGGGAACTTTCCGATCGATGGACCGAAATTCATGCAGCAAATGGGCCTGAATTCAGCGCAACTCGGACCATTCCCGCCCGGGGGTTTCCCAGACTTTGTTTTCGAACCCAGAAGCAACCTTGACAGCGTTGTTCATACTCGGCCGAATCCAGAGCGATCCCAAAATATCCAGATCAATGAAAACCTCACCTGGACCAAGGGAAAGCACACGATGAAGTTTGGTTTTGATGTACGCAGGCTCCACCTGATCACAGCCTGGTACTCGGGTTCGTCGGCAGCGGACGACTACGGAGACTTTTTCTTCAATGGCCAATACACCGGTGAATCGGGTGACAAAGCGAGCGGCTTTGCCGACTTCCTGCTGGGTGTTCCGTATTACACGTACGTTACACACACGCCGCCGAGAAACATCGATGGTTCTGCCACTCACTACTACGCGTACGCGGCGGACACCTTCCGAGCCACCCAGAAACTGACGTTGGACGTTGGCCTTCGGATGACCCGGATCCCGCCGTTGTACGACCCCATCAACCTCACCAACTTCGATCCCAGCGTTCCCGGCACAGGACAGGTGATCTTCTCCTCCGACCCCAGGTCCCTGGCCGCCACGCAGCCTCTGTGGGCACAAGCCGTCAATGCCTGCAACGCCCCGAACACAATCCCCGGCTATGCCGGCCCGGACCCGGGTTCTCCCTGCACTCCCTTCCTGACCTCGAAACAGGCGGGGTGGCCCAAGCAGTTGCGCAACGTCTACACGCACTTCTCTCCCCGCCTCGGTTTTGCCTATCGGCCCTTTGCGGACAATAAGACGGTGGTTCGCGGCGGCATCGGCATTTACGAGGTTACGACCTTGGGCGCCGTGTTTTTCTCCGTGGCTGGTATCCACGACGGCTTCCAAGGAAATTTCTCGAATGCCGGGGTCGGAGACCCAAACTTCTTCCAGTTTCCCGACGTCCTGAATAGCGCCACCAACGCCGGCGTTGGTTCGCAGTCATTTCTTACGGCGAATCAACGGGACAAAAAGGACCCGTACAGCATCCAGTGGAACTTCTCGGTCGAACGGACATTGCACGGCAACACCGCCCTGCGCGTGTCGTATATAGCGAACCGCGCGGATCAACTCACCTGGAGCCCGAATCTTAACCAGCCGCTTCCCACCACCGCACCCTATGACACTGGCAATCCTAATCCGGCTCCGTTTCCACTCTGGAAGAAGGTCAGGATCCGTGCCGCCGGAGCGGTCAGCAGCTACCAGTCCATGCAGACCGAATTAATCCACAAATATTCCCACGGGCTCACCCTCCAGTCCACCTGGACCTGGGCGAAGAACCTGACCGACGTCGAATCGTGGCCTCGCTCCGATTTTTCCGGGGAAGTTACGGGCGACAAAATGGACCAGTACAACATGCACGGCGATTACGGCAACACCGGCGGCACCCGCAAACACCGCTGGATCACAACCCTTGTGGACGAGCTTCCCATGGGGAAGGGGCACCACTTCCTCGGCAATGCCAATGGAGTGTTGAACGGGATCGTCGGCGGCTGGCGGCTCAGTACTATCTTGCTGGTTCAATCCGGCCCTTACGACACTCCATTCCTTCAATTTGATTCCACCGGCAACTCTAATTTTGGTTTCAACCGGCCTGACTCTACGGGCAATCCCAACAACATCCACCACACTCGCGAACAGTTCTGGAATGTGAACGTATACGCCTGCCCGGGCCGCCCCGCCGGACCAGACCTCAGTGGCCTCACGCTGAATTGCCCGACCACGGCGCCGGACGGAACAACCCCGTTACCGCGGGCTGGCCGCTTTGGCAACGCCGCCGTGGGCTCGCTGGTTGGCCCCGGCACCTTCAATCTCTCTTTGGGGCTCTCCAAGGACTTCCAGATCACAGAGAGAGTTAAGCTGAAGTTCGAAAGCAGCTTTACCAACCTCCCCAACCACATAAACTTCGATGATCCGCGAAACAACCTGAGTGAGGGCACCTTTGGACAGGTTCAGCAAGCGCGAACCGGCGACGCCGGAGGAAACCGTGTCGGACAGTTTGCGCTCCGGTTCGAGTTCTGAGGTTGAATTGCGTGTGAACGCAAGAGTCTGATCTTGCTTTAATGGGTTGGACAATGGTGCCAGGAGGGGGAGTTGAGCCCCCAAGACCCGAAGGTCGGCGGATTTTGAGTCCTTCCACGCCAATTCCTGAATCCCGCATTTCTTTGCTCTTACAAAGACCTACCAGGAAGGGGCGTTACGTTCGGTGACATGCTGTTTCATCTACTGGGCGCGGGCGATCCGCTGCCCTACTTGCACTCAGAACTGCTCGGTTATGAGCGTAAAGAGATTTTTCAACAACTGGGGTCCTGTTCTAGCGCAGCGCGTTTAGGAATAGCCGCAGGACATGCCCTGTCATTCACGCCTGGATGAGCCGCGAATCCCGGCGCACGCTTGTACTGGCAGCCGCAATACTGACCCCGTTTATTTTTGCAGTAGGTGCGACCGCACTGTGGCACGCCAATGGGATTGAACGTGCTGCACGACCACCCTTTGTGCTGTCAGGAGTCACGCTTACCGGAGTAGCGCTATGTGCGGCGTATCCGGTTTGGTCGGCCTTTCACCATTCGACGCTCACGTCTAGAACTGGTGGAAACTCCTGACCGTCCTCTTCTCGACTGACGGTCAAGAGGGGTTCCCAAAGTCAACGGTCCATGAGTGATATGGCGATATTTCGCCAGTTGAACTTTGTTGTGGTGTTGTATCCAGCCGAGCCCCTGTGCAAGATTGACCATTTTTCTTCGGCAGATTGCCGCATCATTTGTAACGGTGAAAGCACGGAAGGAGCGGCACGACAATGTCAACCATGAAAGAAGTGAGAGCAGCCGAGGCGAAGATGAATAGTGTTCTGGATGCCCTCAAAACGTCCAAAGCAGAAGAACCGAACTACCTGGATGCGGACTTAAAGTGTGCGAGTGAGGAGTACACAAGAGCGGTTCGTGAATTGGAATGGACGTAGGCCTGGCCTATGGGAGACTTGCATGAAGAAACCAGAATTGACCGACGCGGGTTGGCTTGGACCACGGGACGAAATGGATCGCGCCAGTCATCGCTTCGGCAGATGCTCTGAGTGCCGTGAGATCATCTGTGTCGAAAAAGCCGTGACTGATACCCCGAATACGCGATCAGAAACCAATGAAATGCTCGAGAATGCGTTTCGCGCACACATCAACCTGAAGCACTCCACTCGCTAAAGCAGGCCGCCAGTCTGGATCGCCAGATTCAGCGCCATCTCCAGTTTCGTGATGGCCGCACCGATTTCTGAATGCTCTCCGAGCTGGCAACACCCCGTAGAGGCTAATCCCGGTCAATGAGTGAGATGGCGATTTTGTAACAATTGAGAGTCAACAATATAGTCGCGCATCGATATTAGCGCGATGCGGCGATCGCCAACTTCCGCTTCGTGTTCAGGTTTTCGAAGGACCTGAGCGTATCCGATAGCTGTTTCGATCCTTGGATCAATTTCCCAGCCTCGACGATCAAAAGGACAGTATTCTTGTTCAGTTCCTCGATCTTGCATTGCAACAACGAAGATTCTTCCTCGATCTTGCGTCGCAACAACGAAGACGGTTCTTCATCGTGCGACCTAAGGGTGCTCTGCATGCTGTTGAGCAGCATAGGGTGCCTCCGATGCGGAAATTACCAGATTGCACAAGAGACCGACGCCCAGAACGGAGCGTAGAAAAACGGAATCTTGATGCAATTAGGCGGCACAGGGTGCCGCCCCAACTGTGGCTGGACGACTCGTTAGCGCTTGCCTGGATCGTCACCGTGCTTCTCTTGATCGCCATCTGGGTGACTATGGCGCCAATTCCAGTATTGGTCCTGCTGGTCGTTGTTCAACTTGTTGTATTCACGAAACTGCAGCTGATTTTGCCCCGTGTACTGGCGGTAGGAACGATCTTCGTTCTCGTTCCAATCGTGGTAGTCCTTGTGGATGCGATCGTAGACACGGGTTCGGTTTTTGTCGTTGCGTTGGCTGTCTTCCTGTCGTTTCTCTTCTCGACCTTTGTCGTCTTGAGCGGCGGCGCGGGACGTGATGGCCGCGGGTGCGAGAAGTGCGGCGGTTAGGGCAATAAAACTCAGGCGTCGGAATCCGGCTTTCATCTTGTGTTCTCCCTCAGGATAAGAAATCCAACCCTTAGCCTAGCCGTTGGCTGGAGAGCAATCTGAGCAGGATTGACCACACCAAGAGGGCTGTCTGTCCAACGTGGAGGGGTAGTGAATTCGATGATTGGCGTAGCCAAGCCATTCCACTCAGAACCGCTCGTGGAGGGTGAGGAGAATTATTTTGCGTGATGCAGCTGGTGCCGCAGGGTTTCCACGACCAGACCGACCAGCGCATACGTAACGGCATTTGCGGCGAGAGCCTCAAAAAGACTGATGGGGTAATGGATACCAGCGATCGCAACGGGGCAGGTTAAACACACGACAGTCCACACGTCCCGCATTCGTTCGCTTGTAGCCGGAAATGTGGCGAACGCAAAAAGTGCCCACAAGCCCGCAACCAGAAAGCCTGCAGTTGCCCACGTAGCAATTCGATATTTCATGCTGAGGCTCCTACCCAAATTATTCTACGACTTTCGGCTCCCGAAATCTAACGGTTGAGATCAGGCTTTTGCGCTCAAATTTCGACTTTTTTCGGTTAAGTCTACATTTGAGAGTTTGTTGCTCGAGTGCCGTCGAGGGCCGAATGTACCTTGAAGGTCGTTCGGCATCCCAGGATTTAAAAGAGGTTACCAGCTGGCTCTGGATGTTTCTGGGCACATAGTGCCGACATGGGTGGCGCCGCGACGCGCGGGCCGGAATCCGCTGCTAGAATGCGGCCCATGGACCCCAATATAGCGAAGGACGCGTCGGCAGAATCCAGCCTCCCGCGCGTGCTCGATCTGTGGACCGTCGCTGCCATCGCTGTTTCTGCCACAGTCATTACGGACTTTATCCACGAAGGCCTGGGTCACGGAGGCTTCTGCGTGGCCACGGGTGCGCAAGCACTGGTGCTCTCCACGGTGCACTTCCAGTGCAGCGCGGACACGCGCCTGGTAGCGGCGGGCGGCACACTCGCCAATCTAGTCTTTGGGGCGGTGTTTTGGGCAGCTGCACGTACTGTCAAGCAGGTCGCTAGCTGGCGCTACTTCTTCTGGCTGCTGATGACCTTCAATTTGTTCGACGCAGGAGGGTATTTTCTGTTTTCCGGAATCGGCAACTTCGGTGACTGGGCTGCGGTGGTGGCGGGTTGGCAGCCGCCATGGGCGTGGCGCGTCGGTCTGGTTGCATTAGGAACGGTCACCTATTTCCCCTTGTTTGTTCCTCTGTGCCTGCGTGAGTTGCGTCCGCACATCGGGAACGATGCGGAAATCCGCGTGAGCCGCGCGCGACAGCTCACGGTCGTGCCTTATCTCACTGGCGGCGGCCTCTCCTGCGCAGCAGGCGCGCTCAATCCGGTGGGGCCGCTCTTGATTCTCGTTTCAGCGGCGGCTGCATCCTTTGGTGGGCATTCCGGGCTGGCGTGGATGTGGACCTTGCTCCATGGTCCGCGCATCCCCAGCAGCGAATTGCAGATGCCCGAAATTGAACGCAGCCAGGGATGGATGGTCGCCGCAGCGGTTCTGGCGATCGTCTTCATCGCGGGACTGGGACCTGGAGTGAAGATTAATTCGGTCGTACGGTCGCCAGGGCCCAATCTTACCGATTCAGGATTAACGAGCGCCGGTTAATGTGAGTTCGTTCTGACAGGTGTTGTAACCAGGGTTACACACAGAACCCGCTGCAAGGTCAAATGAGTGAAATAGAGATTTCGCGACAGGTGCGACATCGTTCGTTGTCCGAGGGCTCCGGGAGTTGCCGTTTTGGCTCGCTTCCAGCCAAACGTACATTGCGGACTAGGCCCCGCAGCATCAGAGGTGTTTGGAAACAACAAGTTGCATGTCGAGGGAGAAGGCCACCTAAGTGCACCAGTTAGACTGAGTGAGCATCCTTCTCCTCTTTCAGGTTTCCTGAAACTAAGTCAGCCCATCTGAAGTTCTCTCCCCTTAGCGACTACAACCTTAGGAGGTTGCCTGTATGTTTGCACGCAATGTTTCTTTCCATCTGAAGTCGAATATGCTATCCGATTACACGCGAGCTTTTGAAAAAGACGTTCTGCCTTTGCTGCGCAAGCAAAATGGTTTTAAGGACGAAATCACTTTCGCCGGTCCGGGTGGAGTTGACGTGACCGCGATCAGTCTGTGGGAGAACAAGAAAGACGCCGACAACTACAACACCAATACGTATCCACAAGTGTTGAAGACGCTGGCGAGATTTATAGAGGGAACACCCGAGGTTCATACCTTTGACGTTGTCACTTCGACCCTCAAGCAGCACGAACTCGTGACGGCGTAAACGCTCTGAGTTGGTTGGGCTCGAGAAGGCGGAGATACATCCGCCTTTTCGTGCCACCGACTAGTAACCACTCGATCCGCGACGAGGAGCGCAGCCATGCGCCTGGCACTGCAAAACGCCGAGACTATCAATCGCCTCGTAGAACAGGGCGAATTACTTCTCAAAGCCTTCTATGTTGAGCATGAGAAGGACCCCGCGGGGACGAATACTGAGTTGATGCGTGGCGAACTAATAGGCTGGCGCAGTACGCTACACACCCTGTATCGCGATTGTGCGGAAGACATCGTTACCCGCGTTGTCGAACGGACACACTTGAGCGTTCCCATCAGCAAAGTTCCGAGCGGTGCAACTCATGGCTTGTGAGACCATTCTCAACGAACTTGAGCAACTCCATGACCATCGGCGAGCGTCTCCCGATACGAGTGGAGCAACATCCGTCTGTGTAAGAGCGGCGAAACGCAAGTTTAGGATCGTCAAACGGGAGAACAATATTCCTGTGCTTGGCATATGTGAATATTGCAACGCAGAATTCACGGCGGATCCGGAAACTATCGGCCGGCCTCAGGATGCACACGCCTTCGTCCAAAAGCAGTTTGTCGCGCACGAATGCAAGCGGCGGACGCCAGCCAATGCGGAGCACACCGAAAATCGCAGTGAAACACGTCCCGTTTATGGGACGCGTAAAACACGGGTGATGGGCATACCTATTGGATTCAAGCCGTAGAAAAGAAAATTCTGACCAGACAGAGGTTCTTGGGTTTGGTTGTTGCAAGGGGACCTGCATGCCAACCGAGCCAATCAAGTGTCTGAGCAAGTCCAGAACACATCGAAATACTGATTCGCACGGGCGGGAATGTGAGCGGTATAGAACAGATATCCAGATTCGCAAGGGTTATCGTTATGTAGTTTCACTTGGAATGCTCCAGTTTTCCGGCCGGGGCCCCGCACGCGCGAGAATTCGACAGAGAAATCGGAAGCACAATCACACCCAAGCGGAATTTCGGATCGCCGCAAGGCGAGACTTCTCGGAGGATTCCATGAAGAGAGTATTCCTGCTGATCGTTGTACCGGCCCTGCTGGTCGCGATGGGGTTTGCACAGACTCCCGCGGCGAGCGGCAATACTGACCAGATCAACGTCAAAGGTTGCCTGGGTGGAACGGACGCCAACTACACCGTTGCGGAAGACAACACGGGCCAGATTTTCAAGATCACTACCAGCACTGCCGATCTCAAGGCGTATGTGGGCCAGGAAGTAAAACTCGTCGGGCACAAAGCAGGTACTGGTGAGAACAGTTTTGCCGTCTCTGAAGTGAAGATGGTCTCCGAACACTGCACGGTGGCCTCGGCTCCACCGGCTGCGAGTATCAGCGCGCCTGCCGAGACTACAAGCACGCCTCCTGCCGCCGTGACACCGGCAGCAGCGGCACCGGCTGCTGCGCCAGATGCAACCGTCAGCGCACCCGCACAGGCTGCCAGTGCGCCTCCTGCTCCCACGGCCGCACCGGCCGCTGCGCCAGATGCAACCGTCAGCGCACCCGCACAGGCTGCCAGCACGCCTCCTGCTGCCACGGCCGCACCGGCCGCTGTACCAGATGCGACCGTCAGCGCGCCTGCAGAGACTGCCAAGACGCCTCCTGCGGCTGCCGTCGCAGCACCGGCCGCTGTACCAGATGCGACTGTCAACGTTCCTGCCGAGACTGCCGGTGCACGCGCTGGCGCGGTTCACCAAGCTCGGCCATCAGCACGACATCAGAAGCCGGTGGTAACACCGGCTGCCGCGGCTGCAGCACCCGCGAAGCCCGTCAGCACACCTGCCGCGGACGCGGCTGAGACTGCCAAGACTTTTGGCCCTCCTTCTGACACTCCCACTGCCCCTGCCGCCGCTGCTGCACCGGCTCCAGTCGCTCCAAAGGCGTCTATGGCCCGGTCTACGGTGATGCTAGTTTCTATCGTCGTGGTGTTGCTCCTCGTAGGTGTAGCGGTCCCCCTATACAACCGGTGGAAGAGACAAAGACTCGCGGAGGAGACGAAAGGCCAGAACCTCTCTTTTACGAAGGAAGCGAAATCTGACCCAGGCGAGCGCGACACGACCGGAGGTCGTAAGGCTGCCTAGGCCGAGTGCCGAGCAACGATCGTCAAACTTCTATCGCCGGCAGCCAATGCTGTCGGCGATGTCTTTTCTGCACAACGGCAACGAAAACCCCATATCTCGCTTCTGCTTCACGTACAGAGCGGGCAGGGAGTACAGGCCGCCATGCCACTTCGCTAGAGGCGACGAAGGCGCCTGAAGCCAGATCAGGTGGGAATCCCGAAAGAAGCAGGTTCGGCGATAAAGTCCATTTCATGCCAAGCACTCTACCCGAAGAGGGCAGGCCTTTCCCTCAACTGACGAAAATCAAAGCCATTACACTCAAAACTCCCGGCACAGGGTCAATGAGCGTATTAGAGATTTTCCGCCAACTACATCGGAGGTCAGAACGCGACGGGTCCAACCCACCCGTCTGACCGCGGAATCCGACACTTGTTCACTTCACGGAACAGTTTCTGACGGTTGAAATTATCGTGGCTTCAGTGGTCGTGTTCCTGAGCTCGAACTGCGCCGCCTCGGAGCCCATTTTTCAGAACCCTACCTTTGCGACGCTAACTATTGCGTTGTTTGGTCGTCTTTACGATCTGTGAACCCGATGACATATCGTAGAGCAGCATTCCTGGCGATGTGCCTCCTTACCCCGGCACTGATGCTCGCCGATTCCTCGACCAGCAAGCAGCGCGAAGTAACGAAACTGGCTGAAGGTGTCTATGAAATCCGGCATCCGAACGCTCGCGATCATTTCTCGCAAGGGAATACAGTCGTGATTATCGGAGATACCGGGGTGCTGGTGGTCGATTCGTGCTATCTCCCATCCAGCGCTCGGGAGGACATCGCCCAAATTCGCCAGTGGACGAGCAAGCCGGTCCGTTACTTGCTCAACACGCACTGGCATAACGATCACGTGCAGGGGAATACGGCGTATGCGGACGCCTTTCCGGGCATTGCCGTGATCGCGCAAATCGAAACGGCGAAACTGATGGCACTTCGGGTCGTCCCCTACCTTTCTGAATATCCGCATCGCATGGAAAACTTTCAGAAGGAACTTGATACGGGAAGAAATGAAGACGGCAGAGCGCTCACGGAAGAGGAGAAAGAAGACCTGACGATCGCGGTATCGGGCGGCAAGGCAGCGAGCGAGGCCATATCAGCCGAGTTTCGAACTTTAAAGGTTAAGCTTCCCGACATCGTATTCGATCACGAACTCGATCTAGAGCTGGGAGGACGCGAGGTACAGTTGAAATATTTAGGCCGAGGAAACACAGCGGGTGATGCGATTGCGTATTTGCCCAAGGAGAAGATTCTGGTTGCCGGCGATCTGGTGGATTCGCCGGTGCCCTATTTATACGGTGGTTTCCCGATCGAGCAGATCTCCACGCTTAAGCGGATGGAAGATCTTGATTTCGAAACGCTCGTGCCGGGTCACGGCAATGTGCTCGCGGGCAAAACCTTTGTCCAGCAAGAGATCGCTCTGATCGAAGCAGTGGTCGCAGCCATGAACCAGGAAATCGGGCGCAGCAGTTCCGAGCCGCAGAAGAGATTCGAACCGATCAAGAAAGCGGTGGAGCAGAAAGTGGATGTGAAAGCGTGGTGTCAAAGGTTCGCCGGGGATGATCCGGCGGAGAGGGAGTTCTTTGAATCATTCTCCTGGCCGGGTTTGTTGGAAGCGGTGCTCGCCGAGATGTGGCCGCGATAGCGGACCTTGGCTATGTCAAGTGCGGCCTTCGGGAGCGGGTTGCTTGATTCGGCCCTAGCGGGCATTTTCGAATATTTCTGCTGTCTAGACCCATCGAACTCGGCCTCATTCGGCACACCTGACGCCAACGCGTTGTTGCCAAGAGTCCGAATCGCCAAGCACTTTGCGATCAATCTGCGAAGATCGGAAGATCAATTGTTGTTAACCCATTACACTCAAGTGCCAGCGCAAGGCCAGATGAGTGTAATGATTCCATAAACAATGTCGGCTCCCCGGCCCGAGTAGACTTTGGACGCGCTAACCACCAAAGGGCTCGGAGGAAAGGAGCCGAACATGTTGATTATAGGGTGTGATTATCATCCGGGCTTCCAACAAATTGCGTGCGTCGATACCGACACCGGTGAACTGAGCGAACAGCGCTTAGCGCATCGTGAGGAGGCCGAAGCATTCTACGGGGTGCTGAAGCAGCGAAATCAATCTGCGCGAGTGGGCATGGAGTCGAGCGGGCACTCGCGTTGGTTCGAGCGTTTGCTGCATGAGCTAGGGTTTGAGTTGTGGATCGGGGATCCTGCCGAGATTCGAACCAGGCGCGTGCGCAAACAGAAGACGGATCGGCAGGATGCGCAGTTGTTGTTACGACTGATGATCGAAGACCGCTTCCCGCGCATCTGGGTGCCCGATGCGGAGAATCGCGATCTGCGGCAACTACTATGGCATCGGCACCGGCTGGTGCAGATGCGCACGCGGGTGATGAACCAGTTGCATGTGATAGCGCTCAACGAAGGCTTGCGGCGCAAGAAGGCGTTGTGGCGAGCCGCCGGCCGCCAGGAACTGGAGTCGATCGCCTTGGCGCCTTGGGCCACGCGCCGACGCCAGGACTTGCTTCACTTACTCGATCAACTCACGCCCAAGATCCAAGAACTGACGCGGGCGCTGGAAGAGGAAATGGAGAAGCGTCCGGTGACGCGGCGGTTGGCGACGCATCCCGGCGTGGGTCCGCTGACGGCTTTAGCGTTCGAGTTAGTGATTGGAACTCCCGAACGCTTTCACTGCGGGAAACAGATTGCCAGCTATGTGGGACTGGTTCCATCGGAAGAGTCCAGTGGCGATCGTCGTCGACTGGGACACATCAGCAAGCAAGGCAACGTGCTGCTGCGCTTTCTGCTGGTGGAAGCGGCGCAGGTCACGGTGCGGAGTCAGCCCGAGTGGCGCAGCACGTTCTTCCACCTCGCCATGCGCCGCGGACGCAAGATCGCGAAAGTAGCGATGGCGCGGAAACTGGCGGTACATCTGTACTGGATGTGGCGCCAAGGCCTCGACTACGGCCAGATGCACAAGCTCGGTTCGCACGCGGGAGAGCCCGGAAATCTCGATGGTGTGCGGTCAAACACCGATGTAATGATTGGGCATCCCGCTCCCAGTAAGTGAGGGAGTCCGAAGAAGTGAATCTTGATCGCAGTCAGTGATCGAAGAGATGGCTGGGTCGGACCGAGTTCCTGACCCGAACGATTCAGAGCGAGCCCTTGGTTGGAAACGCGCAAACCATCCCCGAGAGCGAAATGGCGCTCTTCCATGAGTGCATACAGAAGTGTGCTCGAAACGTGCTTGACACCGCCGACATTGTTAGAGATCGAGATTTCACGATAGTTTGCGGAGGACTTTTGGCACGGTCGTCGTCGGACGTAGCCCCCCGGGTGTGAAATGGGTGGTTGAGGCGCTCTGCGCAGCGTCCGCATGGAAAGCCGGGCTACATATTCTCTCTTCCTTCCCAGGGAGGCCATGTCAGCGCGGCCTCCTAATGCATTCTTGTGTAAGCCTTAGGCATCAAAGTCGCCATTGAGTGCAGAGTTGCCGACGGTCGGCCAGGTGCGCGCTTCATCCTCAAGGATCACTAGCGCAGCCAGTGCCAATTGCATGTCCTGACGCTCCGCATGATGATCGCTATCGCCTTCCAAGTTCTTCAATCTTTCGGCGACAGCCTCACGTACAGTGACGATTCGCTGTGGCATTTTCTGACCATCAACTTCCAGCGCGGCGCGGAGGTACGCTTCCATCCACGGTCCGTCAATGTTGGGTGACATGATCGCCTTAGTAGAGCAGACTTGGAAAGATTCATCTGTTCGATATTGCTCAGCTGTCGGGAAACAGTCGAGTAGCGAGCAAGAAACATATAATGACGCAATGCCGCGTGAACTGGTTTGGACAGACCAGCCAAAATTCCGTGGTTGGGCCTGCTCGCAATGCTCCTGGATTTTCAAGCCGACTTGGCCCGCCCAGCGGAGACAAGTTCGAAGAAATGAAACAGAACTTCGAGGCGCACGCGGTGGCACCTGATCTGCTCTTTCGATGTGCGACGAACTGGAGCACGGAATCTTCGCAGGGTGGGAGTTGCCGAGGGAATCATTATGAAATCGGCGACTGGCGGACTAGCAGAGTGTTTTGAGCGCTACGCAGTCGTGATCCGTTCGGATATGAATGACGCGATTCTGAAGTTGCAAGAATCGGAGGACCAAGTTGAGTGGGAAAGACCGCAAGCCGAAGAGCAACAAGCAAAGATAAGGGCACAAATCGGGCACAATGACGCGATTTCGCCCAAGCCTCCCGCAACCCGAGCGGTGAACTAGCGCCAACTAGAAAATGATTCCAAGGGGTTTAGGCTGGTGCCGGGAGGGGGAGTCGAACCCCCAAGACCCGAAGGTCGGCGGATTTTGAGTCCGCTGCGTCTGCCAGTTCCGCCATCCCGGCACTTCGTGGAAGTGCTTGACTCAACAGTTAATTGCGCGTTCTGCTCCGTTGCCATCCAAAACGACAAATGCGTAACTGTGTCGTTTTTTGCCGATTTCCACGGCTTCTTGCCCCTCGCCATGAAACACTGTACCGGCGATTCTTAGAGCCAAGTGCCAAATCTAGAGAGCACCCGTTCGAGATTCTACCATTTTGTTACGAGCTGATACCTTTTGATTTCACGCGAAGAGGACGACTTGGCGTCTGTGAACCTATGGCCGAGCGGCGCCAAGCGTTGCGTTTTCCCATCCCTTTATCGCATTCTTGTTAGTTCGTAATTTCACGCAGTGCAATCGGTCACCAGATCTTCCCTCGCCACTGCCCGCAGATCGAGAATTCTTTTACCGTTCGTCTACTGCGCGCGCAGCTTTCGGCACCGCCGGCAAGGGCTCGCCGGCCCGGATCTGATTGCGTTGCACCGTATTTATACTATTGCGCTGCACGTTAATTAGCCTATTCAATCGCACCATTTTTTATTTTCTTGAGTCGAGACGGGACCTAGTCGCGCCCACTTGGAAGCGCGGCCCCGCACCCTGTTGCAGATAAGCTAATCTCGCTGTTTCTTCGTCAGCTGGATTTAGCGCCGGCGAGGGAGTCCCTTTGCCGAGGCCTCGGATCCAGGTGGTTCACGGAACGGTTCCACAGAAATGCGCTCGTAACACACTTCCAGCACGGTCAGGTATTCTGTACCGCCCGGCAGTTGAAGGACTACGCTGTCACCCGCTGCCGACTTCATCAACGCGCGCCCCAGAGGTGACACCCAACTGATGTGGTTGCGGTGGAGATCGACCTCGTCGGTGCCCACGATGCTCACCACTCGCTCCGCTCCCGCGGCATTGGCGTAGCGCACGGTCGCTCCGAAGAATGCCCTCGCCGCCGCCTGCCCCGATCTCGGGGCTTCCGGGTCCACCACTTCCGCGGCTTCGATTCGCTTCGTGAGAAAGCGAATCCGCCCATCGATCTGCCGCAGCCGCCGCTTGCCGTACTGATAGTCGGCGTTTTCACTGCGATCGCCGTTGCTGGCAGCCCACGCCACCACCTCCGTCACCGCCGGGCGTTCCCTGGTAAGCAGAAACCGGTGCTCATCTTTGAGGCGCTCGAGGCCGCTCGGCGTGATGTAGTTCTTGACGTGCGTCGCGGGCTCGTCCGCTTTTGGTTTTCTTGTAAACCCTTTTCGCATCTCGTAGTCTTTCGTCCTTCTAGCGCGAATCCAGCGGGTGCATCAATGAACGCGGATGAACGCCGCGGCCCTGACTGATTTTTTCACATTTTTCTGGAACCCGGGAGACGTCCCCACATTTCTGCGGGACGGCGGGGTGAATGTTCCTGCAGGAACACAACGTCATGACGGAATGGGGCAGACGATTGCGTCATGACAGATAACTTAAAGAAAATATGCGGGAAACTCTCAGTCCCCGTGTTCGGTCCCAGGTTGGGCATGGCGGGGGGCGGGTGGCCTGGCCTTTGAACTCATTGACAGAATCGACCTGGTGGGTGCCCCGTCCTTCGCTTACTTTGCGAAGGGCGGGTACCATAGCGGCCTGCGCTCCCGGTTTGGACAGAACGGAAATCTCATGCTACAAACAGCATCGTACCCGCCCCTTCGACAAGCTCAGGGCAGGCTCTTGCAAAAAATACGCAAGGACGGGGCACCCACGGTGATTTGGCTCCCGCAGTCCAAAGGCTGGGCCACCCGCCAGTAACGGAGCAACACTATGATGAACAAAATGTTTAACCAATTGTCACGTCGTAAATTCCTAGGCGCGGCTGGCGCAACAACTCTACTATCCAGTGCACGGGGTTTTGGGGCGTACGCGCCTTCCCCGAACAACACTTCATCAGACGGCGTACCAGCTTCCAGTGGCAAAGGGCGCATCGTCGACATGCATGTGCACTTCGATGCGAAAAACCCAAATTACATTGAAGATTTCCTGAAGGTGTCGGAGCGACTGAACTTAACCGCCCTGATGTTAACTCCGTTTGAGAATCGAGTGGTTGTCGCCGAAGCGGCAAAACAGCATCCGACCAAGATCGTCCCGTTTGGGTATGTGAATTTGGACGCTCCAGATGTGGTCCAGCAAGTTGAAGAATTGCACAGCATGGGATTCCGCGGGCTTGGCGAACTCGAGTTCGTTAAGAAACCATACATCGATCCGAGTTATTTTCCTGTTTACGAACGAGCCAACGAATACGGGTGGGTGGTGCTGTTTCATACAGGCATAGTACTGAGAGCAAAATTTGACGAACCCGAAGATGTGGCGTCCGGGCGGATGCGGCCGATTCATCTGGAGGAGATTGCACGTCGATTCCCGAAGATAACCGTGCTTGGAGCGCATTGCGGCAACCCGGAGTATCAATGGGCTGCCGAGATCGCGCGGTGGAATTCGAATGTGTTCTTTGATCTTAGCGGCTCGAGTTTGACGAAGATGCAGCGGCGGTTGTCTACATTCCGGGAGATTTTCTGGTGGACCGGCGAAGGCGATTCTGAAGTGAAAACTCCGGACAACGATCCGAACGCGTTCGTGAAGCTTGTGTTCGGATCGGACACCGGTTTGGAAGGCATCGAGAACGTTGTAAAGCAGTATCACGCGCTGTTTGACGCGTGTGAGATTCCGGAGCCCACGCGGAACCGGATTATGGGAGGAACCCTAATCAAGTTGCTAAGTTTACCGAGTTAGCAAAGACTTCCGGACTGTTTGTTTCGATAGGGGCTGGCCCACCTATTTTTGGTTTCCTCATGCTTCGATCAACCGAGGTGCCCGATCCTTTGGGAAAAATTGGGGACAGGCAGGTGGCCCATTTTTGCATTGCACCATTCCCACGAAGGGTGCCCCATCCTTGCGTTTTTTGCAAAGGTGGGCGGCGATGCTGCCGGCGCAACTCTTGTCCGTTCTACACCGCCCGTTGTGTATGCCGTCGTCGTACCCGCCCCTTCGGCTACGCGAAGGACGGGCACCCGCACCTGTGGTGGCTTCTGCAGTTTGAAAGCCGGGCCACCCGCCCACCGTTGGGTTTCCGGAACGGCCCGGCGTTGCGTTACGTTCAGATCTCGCGCATGACAATCATCAAAACTCCAACTTCTTATTTCGCCTGCGCTAGCTTCGTAACAACGGCGACAAGTTTATCGAGTATCTGGTTCCAGCCCTCCAATTGACCGCTATTTTTCGCGCTCTCCATGGGTTCATTTCCAGTGTGGGTGAGTTTCGTCTGGCCGTTTCCGAGATCTTCAAAGATGGTCACGTCGTACGCACCGTCGATGGCCTCATATTCTATTCCTAATTCCGCAGGCTCGATCTTGTTTCCCTTCGAGTCCGAAAAGTACATGGAGGAAACGATCTTCTCGTATGGAACAATTTCGTGGTATTCAACCACATTCCAGCCCTCCTGCCCATCGGGCGCTCTCATGCAGCAGAGAAGTTTTCCTCCCACGCGAAAATCCATCTTGCAAACGGGCGCAGTAAAGCCCTTCGGTCCCCACCACTGCATTATGTACTTGGGGTCTGTCCACGCCTTCCAAACCAACTCGCGTGGGGCATCAAAAACTCTTGTGACGACCATCCGCTCTGTCTCATTAACCGTGTTTTTTGTCATGTTCAAACTCCGCTCTTTTCATTTGCTTCACAAAGCCTGGATTTTGGAGCTCCCGACTTCTGTTTCCTGATCTCTGAACCCTGAATGTTTACTTCAAAAACTCGTCAAGGTAACCTGAGATTGTTTTAGTTTGCGTCATCAGGCTCACATGGCTTTGCGAAGGAACAATCGCTAAATGCGATTTTGGCATCGGCTGTAAATCAGCAGCAACACCACCACCAAGTAGCTGATATGTTTTCATCAATTCACTTTTATTCGTGCCGTCATTGTCGCCAGAGATGATGAGTACAGGTGCCGTAATTTTCGCAATATTGGAGTCTCCGCAGTTAAATGGCACCTTGGCGAAATCAATCATCTGCTTTACAAAGTTTGTCCATTTGGTTTTATCGGGTGCTACTGCATCGTATGCTGCCTTGATTGGTGTGTTATCAAACAATTCAGGTTTAAGATCTTTGAGGCCTGCAGCCGTTATAGGCAGCCAACCATCAGTTTTGTAAGTGGAGGAAATGATTACTAATCGATTTAATCGTTTAGGACTTAGTACGGCAAATTGGTAAGCTACAGAGCCACCCATGCTATATCCTGCTACGTCGGCACTATCAATTTTTAAGAAATTCATTACTCCTTCCACATCTCTTGCCAAAGTAACAATGTCTAATTTTCTATCTGAATACGGCGAGTGTCCGTGTCCCTGAAATTCAATGGCAATTATTTTCCTTGTCTTTGATAACTCAGGAATTAATTGCCCCCAGTTCAGCTCTATCGTGTAAAAAGCTCCGTGCAGCAGAACTAAAGGCTTACCCTCACCATATACTTCGTAATAAACTTCAATGCCATTAACAGGTGCGTAGCCACTTTCCGCAGGTTTGATTTGTTGCCCGTTAGACTTAAATGGTGTTAAAAAAAGCATCGCAATCATCAAAACAGGTTTGAAAAAGTTAACCGTGTTTTTTGTCATCTCTGGCCGCCTCTTTCTTCATTTGATTTACAACTGCATCCAGTTTGTCGAATCTCTCTTCCCAGAATCGGCGATAGCTGATCGCCCAATCGCTGACCGTCTTAATCGCCTCTGGCCTAAGCGTGCACACACTCTCTCGTCCACGCTTCGTCTTGATTACAATCCGCGCCCGCACCAGGTAGGCAATATGTTTTGAAATCATCTGCTGCGAGAGTGCAAACGATTCCGTCAATCCGTGCACAGGGGCAGGCCCATGGGAGAGTCGTTCGATCATTGCCCGCCGGGTCGGATCAGACAAAGCCGCAAACGTTGTACCTAATTTATCCACAACCGTATGGTAGTGGATTATCTGGCAATGTCAAGTGTGAATTTCGCGATCCTTGATTTCTGTTCACTGAGCCGGGCCACCTGCCGGATTACTTTCGGATTGCCGACCGTCGGGGAGCCGTCACTTGGTAGCACGAACTAACAATGCCAGGTGGTTGGAGCAAGGCCTTGCTCCGGAGTTCGTCTTCACAGCCGGGAGTTCCCCGTGAGCAGAGGGTTGCCGACAAATTTGGACTTTGCTCTACGCTTCGCCAGCAGTCCGGTACTATTCGCGCGACGCCCTGCCAAGAGTCCGTAAGTCCCGGCTTCTCAGGTAAGTCGCCGTCGGTCCTTGGTCCCCCGGGAATAGCAGTGCGTAATCAAGGGGAGTGCATTCCACCACCTCCCCTGGGGCCTCATAGTGTCCTGGGAGTTTTGCCCGGACCGTGAGATCGGCGCCTCGCTCTACCAACAATTCGACGAGCGGAAGCCCAGCGTCCTCGCGCTGTGTCGCCGCGTGGAATATGGGTGTTTGGCCGCCAACGCCGGCTTCGTCCAGCAGCGCTGGTGCATTGACGTCAGCGCCACGGTCCAGCAATAGCCTTGCCACATCGAGGTTTTGAAATTCGGCGGCCACGTGGAGCAGCGTTCCACCGCGCAGGGTGAGCATGCGAGCTGCCGTGGTACCAAAATCGAGTTCAGGAAATCGTTGGTGGATCAGACTCGGACTTGCGTCCAGCAGACCGACCAGTTCGGTCATACTGCCGCGAATCACCGCCAGCACCGCAGGCGGCGCATGCTTGGATTTTCCCCCAGCGCGAAGAAGGATCTCAATGCAGGTAGCCAGCACTTCAGGATCTCGGACGTAGGTGCCCAGCAGATAGTCGAGCGCCGTGCCTGGGTGCGGAATGCCTCGTGACTTCCATATCGCTTCGCTGCCGCAATTGGGATCTGCGCCATGCTCTAATAGCCAGCGCAGGGCCATCGGGTTGAGCGTCTCGCAGGCGGCAAAGAGAATGGGGTAGTCGCCATGCCATGCTGCGTTCACGTCTGCGCCATGGGCAACGAGCAATTCCATCATCGCAATTCGCTCGCCGTCGAGTGCGGCGCGCATCAGGGGTGCATCGCCTCCCTGATGGACGTCTGAACCGGCCTCGATCATCCATTTCGCGATGGCCAAACGGGTCCGGTCCGGTGGTAACCGCGGCACTCTGCACTCGGCGACCCACGTGAGCGGTCCGTCCTTGGCATAGCCCAACGGAGCCTTATGCAACGCCGGATTTCGCGACATCATGGATTGGACAAGGGAAAGATCGTTGCGGTCGATCGCGTCTCTAAGCTGTCCAGCTTCTTCCAGCGAGTCGACGTGCGCTTTCAGTTTGGGCCAGCTGAGGAACCCATATTGACGAGCGATTTGAAGCTGAGCACCGGAGAGAGAGCGAGCATGGCCCGTCTTTAACAGGTCCTTAGCTTGATCCTTCAGGTGACGGAGGTTCGGGCGATCCGGAAGGGGGCGAGCAGCGTGGGGGATTTGGTTCGACATTGCGAACTCCTTTCATCGAGTGCCCGCCGTCCGCAAATTCGGGCTGAAAGAAGTATCGCGAAACCAGATTGAACTGCAGGTGGGCTTCTACCCTTTCCGCGGACCGGAAGCGTCCCTCACGCTCATTGAAGCTTACCATACGGCCCGCGGGGTTTTACTCCCCCCGCTCGCTAGCGCGGAGCGTTTTGCACGATTCTGGATGACGGGCAACCCTTCAATAATCCAACGTGCCAAGCGTTGGCCGGCAATTTTCTGGCCGAGCTACACTGGAAGAGGCAGTGCCGCGAGTTGCTCCTTCAAAATGATCTCTTTCTCAAGCATCAATAAGCAGTATGGCAAGCAGTTGCTCTTCGTGGATGCTTCGTTTCAGTTGAATCCCGGCGAAAAAGTTGGGCTGGTCGGTCCCAATGGGGCGGGCAAGACAACGCTCTTCCGGATGGTGGTCGGCGAGGAAACTCCCGACGAAGGCACGGTCTCAGTCCCCAAGAAGTTGACGATCGGCTACTTTCGCCAGGACGTCGAGGAAATGCAGGGCCGTTCGGTCCTGGATGAAGCCATCGCAGGCAGCGGCCGCGTCGGCGATCTGCACCACGAGCTCGAAGCCTTACAGCGGGAAATGTCCGACCCCGCCAAGGCTGATGACATGGACCGCATCCTTGAGCGCTTCGGTCACGTTCAGGAGGAGTACGAACATTTAGGCGGCTACGCGCTCGAATCGCAAGCCCGTGAAGTGCTGCACGGTCTGGGATTCAAAGACGATCAGATCGACGGCGACGTGGGCGCTCTCTCCGGCGGATGGAAAATGCGGGTTGCGCTGGCACGCGTCCTGCTCGGAATGCCGGATGTATTGCTGATGGACGAACCGACGAACCACCTCGACATCGAATCCATCATCTGGCTCGAACAGTTCCTCAAGTCATTTCCTGGCGCGCTGCTCATGACCTCGCACGACCGCGAGTTCATGAATCGTCTGGTCTCAAAGATCGCGGAGATCGATGGCGGCGAAATCATCACTTACTCGGGTGACTACGACTTCTACGAGCGCGAAAGGGCGGTGCGAGAGAGCAACCAGCAGGCAGCGTTTGCGCGGCAGCAGTCAGTTGCAACAGGATTTTCCCCAGGATGGTCTCGGGTCGTTGCGCAACCTGGCGGGAGCGTTCCAGTTCTCCGGTGACGACGTGGATAAGAAGATCCGCGCACTCTCCGGCGGAGAAAAGTCGCGGCTGGCAATCGCGCGCATGCTCTACAACCCGCCGAACTTCCTGGTGCTCGACGAACCGACGAATCACCTGGATCTTGCGACCAAGGAAATGCTGGTGGCCGCCCTGAAGGACTTTGAAGGCACCATGATCTTCGTATCGCATGACCGCATGTTTCTTCGCGGTCTCGGCTCACGTGTGCTGGAACTGGGAGGTGAGAGCGGCACTGACCGCCATCCTACTGTTTATCCTGGGTCGTACGTTGAGTACGTGCAGAAGCTTGGACATGAGGCGCCTGGGATCTATTCGTAGGCCTTGCAGGGATTTTGTGCAGCGACTCGCCGGGTGGATAAGTGCGTCAACGTGTGAGCTTTCGTTACTCACGAATGGTGATCGGAGTTCCAGCTAACGTATTACTTGGAATCACCTTCTGCCTTTCGAAATTGTTCGGCCACGAATTCCGGGAGTATCTGTTCCAGCTTTTGTGACAGCCACGCTTGCAGCTCCGACTTGTGCTCGTCCGAAACGGACACGAAGCGAACTCCCAAATGGCCGGTTTTCGACCAGCAGATCGTCGATTCCGCCACTATTGCTGCTTCGTGACCTGGCAGAGTGAACTGAACGCGCACCCTTTCGCCGGGAACGAGCGGAATGTACGTGCTCAAGGCCATACCCCCTCCACTGATATTTACGCTGTTGCAGCGAACCTCCTGCCTGCTCTGCCTCTGGATGACAACGGCAATCGAAACGGGGTAACGGAAATAGCCGCCGTTCTCTCAGGATAAGCCCATACGCGGGCTTTAGTCTTTGGATTGACTTGGCAGAAGGATCTCGAAGACAAACTGCGCCTTCTTGCGGAAAGCTGCTGTAGTGTCCGAATCGCTGTTGCTTATGCCAAAGGTGACTGCCGTTCGGTTCGAGGCGAGGAAAGATGAACCTCCTCCAAGATCATTCCAGACTGTTCTCCCAGGCGGAGATCAACGATAACGGCGTCAAACTTTCGGCGGTTCAATAGGCCCACCGCCGCTGGCACCTCTCCACACACATCAGAGGAAATAGAGAACTCCTGTAGGGCATGCCTGAACTGTTGAATTGCCGGTGGATCAGTCGATACCAAAAGCGCAAGTCCAATTGCCATGATGAAAAGCACTCCTTGTACGATCATTTGTCATGAGTACGCCCCGCTCGTTTGTGCTTGGACGTGCGGTTTAAGATTACTGCTTCGCAATCTGTCAGCCACTTTGTCGACCGCCAAAGGCTTGCTGAAGTAATAGCCTTGAATCTCGTCGCACTGATGCTCTCGCAAGAAGGACACTTGTGCTTTGTCTTCGACGCCTTCGGCAATCACCTTCAGATGCAGACTTTTTGCCATGCTGATGATTGCGGTTGTGATCAGCTGCGTCGTCAGGATTCACGGCGATTTCCCGTATAAGTGAGCGGTCGATTTTGAGCTTGCTGATCCGAAACCGTTTCAAATAACTGAAATTGGAATAGCCCGTTCCGAAGTCGTCAATCGCCAGCGTCACCCCTATGTCTCTCAATTCCTGAACCACTGATAACATCAGTTCCGCATCGGTTAAGAAAGCAGGCTTTCGGTTAGCTCCAGTTCGAGGAATTGCGGGGCGAGGCCAGTCTCTTGGAGCACTTTCCTGACAAGTTCGCAAAAGCCCTCTTGACGA
>CAVRZL010000001.1:5000-139770 GCA_963725565.1 uncultured Acidobacteriota bacterium | reverse complement strand
GATCGGTCATCCCCGCGTCTCTCCCAAGGGGGACTTCGTCGCGTTTGCGGATCATCCCCTGCAAGGTGATGACAGCGGCTCGCTCGCCATCGTCGACATGGCCGGAAACAAGAAACTTCTTTCCGCCCAGTGGTTCACCATTCAGGGCCTCGCCTGGGCTCCCAACGGCAAGGAAATCTGGTTCACTGCCAGCAAATCCGGCACGGATCGCACTCTCTACGCCACCTCTCTCGACGGCCAGCAGCGCATCGTGGCCCGCCTGCCCGGCGCCCTCATGCTGCTGGATATCGCCAAAGACGGTCGCGTGCTCCTGGTTCGAGCCGACTGGCGCCGCGAGTTGCTCGGCGTCTTCTCCAATGAGACGAAGCAGCACGAGCTCTCGTGGCTGGATTACACCTATCCCGCCGATCTTTCCTCTGACGGCAAAACGTTGCTCTTTGACGAAGAAGGCGGCGGCGGAGCGTTGGATTATTCCAAGTCCAGCGGCTTGACCTACGCGGTCTACATCCGCAAAACGGATGGCTCTCCCGCGGTGTTACTCGGCGAAGGAGGCGCAGTCTCGCTGTCGCCCGACGGCAAGTGGGCAATCGCGCAGAGCCAGGAGTCGCCGTCTCAGTTCCGGCTTCTGCCCACGGGTGCGGGCGAGCCTCGTGACCTGACGAAGGACAATATCAATCACAGCTGGGCGCATTGGTTTCCCGACGCCAAACGAATTCTGTTTACTGCGGACGAGCCGGGTAAAGGCGTGCGCTTCTACGTCTACGATATGGCGTCGGGCAAGTCTGAGCCGATCTCCGGGGAAGGCGTGAATGGAACTTCATTCGCGATCTCGCCCGACTCGCAGCAGATCGCGGCTATCGGTCCTGATAAGAAAGGCTATTTGTATCCCACGGCCGGCGGCGATCCGCGGGTGATTCCTGGCCTGAATCCGGGCGAGCAGCCGATCACTTTCAGCGCTGACGGAAAGGCTCTGTACATTTACCAGCCCGGTGAGCTGCCCGCCCGCGTGTATCACCTCGATGTACAGACCGGCCAGCGCACTCTCTGGAAAGAACTGATGCCTTACGATCCCGCTGGCGTCGAAAACATCGGCCCCATCCTCATGACCCCCGATGCCAAGACTTGCGTCTTCGGCTACCACCGCATGCTGGCGGATCTGTACCTGGTAGAAGGGCTGAAGTAATTCTTGTGTAGGGGCGGACGCTTCGTCCGCCCGCGGAGCGTCAGCTCCGCCATGGGCTGAATGCATCGCCAATTAATGCGTTGCTTCTATGCTGCCCAACATTCGCGATTGGTTATCCGGGAGGATCCGTGTAGATTGTGGCTTGCACGCGCTGCGCGCGCCCCGGACGAGGGCGTCCGGGGCTACACAAACCGTCTAGATGTCCAGGTTCTTCACATCCAGCGCGTTCTCTTCGATGAACTTCCGCCGCGCCTCCACGTCTTCACCCATCAGTGTCGTGAAGATCGTCTCGCACTCGGCGATGTCTTCCAGCCTCACCGACAGCAGCGTGCGGCGCTCCGGGTCCATCGTCGTTTCCCACAGCTGCGGCGCCGTCATTTCACCCAGACCTTTGTAGCGTTGGATGGTGAATTCCTTTCGCCCTTCGTTGATCACGTAGTCGCGAAGTTCGCGCACGTTCGTCTTCTCGACCACTTCGACCTCGGTCTTGCGCTTGGCAGGTTTCGGAGCTTTCTTGTCGTCCGCGGACGCTGCGTCTCCATCCGCTCCGTCTCCATTGCCCGCCGGCGCAGCCTTGGCCAGCGTCTCGACCACAAACGGCGGCTCCATGTAGGGCTCAATCTGCTTGTACTTCGCGATCAACTGCCGGCACTCGGCACTCGAAGCCAGCTCCCAATTGATGACGTGTTCCGCGCCGTGCTTGTTGACGAAGCTCACTTCCCACAGGTTGTGCTCTTCGTCGAACTTCGATTCCACGCTCTTGAAGCCTTCGTCCTTCTGCAGCTTCTTGAGTTCTCTTTCCAGCCGCTCGATTTTCTTGGGCGGAGCTTTCTTCTCGCCCTCAAAGTCAGCCCGCTTGGCCAGATCGAGTTTGGGAACGAGTTCGGTAACGCGCTCGTTGCGCACGCGCTTGTCGAGCTTCTCGAAGAATCCGAGATACTCATCGAGCACGGTCATGAAACGCGCCAGATCTTTGCCTTCCAGCTTGGCCGCGCCTTCCCCGTAGCGAACCGTGAGTCCATCAGCCGCGCGCTTCACCATGACTTTCACGAACTCGCGCTCGTCCTTGATGTACTGCTGCGACTTGCCCTTCTTCAGCGAGAACAGCGGCGGCTGCGCGATGAACACATTGCCGCGCTTGATCAGTTCCTGCATGTGCCGGAAGAAGAACGTCAGCAGCAGCGTGCGAATGTGGCTACCGTCGACGTCGGCATCGGTCATCAGGATGATCTTGCCGTAGCGAACCTTCGTCGGATCGAAATCTTCTTTCGAGATGCCGGTGCCGAGCGCCGTAATCATGGCGCGAATTTCTTCGTGCGCCAGCATCTTGTCGTAGCGCGCTTTCTCGACGTTCAGAATTTTTCCTTTGAGCGGCAGGATCGCCTGGAAACGCCGGTCGCGGCCCTGTTTCGCGGTTCCGCCTGCGGACTCGCCCTCGACCAGGAACAATTCGCAGCGGTTGGGATCGCGCTCGGAGCAATCCGCCAGTTTGCCGGGCAGCCCGCCGGAATCCAGCGCGCCTTTGCGCCGCGTCAGATCGCGAGCTTTACGCGCCGCCTCGCGTGCGCGCGCCGCATCCACTGCCTTGTTGATGATCTTCTTCGCGACCGTCGAATTCTGTTCGAAGAACGCGCCCAGGCGCTCGTTCACGAACTGCGTGACCGTTCCGGCGATGTCGGAATTCAGCTTGCCTTTGGTCTGCCCTTCGAACTGCGGCTGCGGCAGCTTCACGCTGATCACGGCCACCAGGCCCTCGCGCACGTCGTCACCGGTCAGGTTCTCTTTGACGTCTTTGAACAAGCCCATCTGCTGCCCAGCGTAATTGATGGTGCGAGTCAGGGCCGTGCGGAATCCGGAAAGATGCGTGCCGCCATCAATCGTGTTGATGTTGTTGGCGAAGCTGAAAATGGTTTCGGAGTAGGCGTCGTTGTACTGCAGCCCAATCTCCATGTGGACGCCGTTGCGGTCGTCTTCCATGTAGATCGGCTTGTCGTGCAGCGTCTGCTTGCCGCGATTGAGATGCTTGATAAATTCCGCGATGCCGCCGTTGTACTTGAACTCAGTGCTCTTCGGTTCGCCGCTCTTCGCGTCGGTGGCGCGCTCGTCAGTCAGCGTAATCAGCAATCCCTTGTTCAGGAACGCCAATTCGCGCAGGCGCTGCGCCAGCGTGTCGTAGTTGTATTCGGTCGCGGTGAAGATGCTGCGATCGGGCACGAAGTGAACCTTGGTCCCCGTCTTCACCTTGGCGACGCCAGTCTTCTTCAGCTTGCTGGTCGGCTCACCCTTGGAATAGGTCTGCTGCCAGGTAGCGCCGTCGCGCCAGATTTCCAGTTCCAATTCTTCGCTCAGCGCATTCACGCACGACACGCCCACGCCGTGCAATCCGCCGGAAACTTTGTAGGTCGACGAATCGAATTTTCCGCCGGCGTGCAGCGTCGTCATCACCACCTGCGCGGCGGAAACTTTCTCGCCATCGATATCCATGTCATCGACCGGAATACCGCGGCCGTCGTCAATCACAGTGATGGAGTTGTCGAGATGGATCGTAACTTCAATCTTGGTGGCGAATCCGGCCAGCGCTTCGTCAACGGAATTGTCGACGACTTCGTAGACCAGATGGTGCAGTCCCAGGTCGCCCGTCGATCCGATGTACATCGCCGGACGCTTGCGCACAGCTTCCATGCCGCCGAGCACTTTGATGGAGTCGGCGTTGTAATCGCTGTTGCCGTTGCCGACGTTCGCAGTCGTGATCGGAGTTACTTTTCCGTTTTTTGTCTTGGTGTCTGTGATGGGAGTATTAATCTCTTTGGTGGCCATTCCGCTCCGCGAAAATGTCCGAACTTAAGTCTGCAGCAGTCGTGCTCATGCCCTGGAACTTCGGCTGGGAAATTCGTCGTGATCCTACGCTCTTGAGGTCAACCCAAATCCGACCTCAAGTTATTGAAATTGCAAAACTTAGGATCGATTTAGACTATACAAATTATACCACGAAATTGACCTCTTTGGACCTCTGGAATTGCCTCGAATCGAGTGAGTAAAGCACCCCAGCAGAATGTTCGGCCAGCAGGGTCCATGAATGTGGGGACAGCCGCCCTCGGCTGACCACCGAGCGCCAGCTCGGTCTGGCTCTTAGGTACTTGGTCTTAGGTCGAAGCCTGGAGCCGAAGACCGAACACCTACGACCCCAAGCCAGGAAGAAACAAGGGCGGCCGACAGGCCGCCCCAAACTGATAACTGACTACTGACCACTGCGCCCTTACGCCGTCGCCGGCCGTTCTCCGCCCTTGGCACGTCCCGGCTCCAGATTCGGCTTGATCACGTGCTGCACGCCATCATCCGGCTTCGTGGGCGGCGGCTGGACTGGCGGCAGTTCCCTGCCTTCGACCAGCAACTTGATCTCGTTGGCATCCAGAACCTCGCGTTCGATCAGCGCCCGCGCCACCCTTTCGAGGGTATCGCGATTGTCCGAGATGATCTGCTTGGCAACGGTGTAGCCCCCGTTAACCAGCTTGCGGACCTCCTGATCGATCTTGATCGCCGTATCTTCGCTGTAATCGCGATGCTGCGCGATTTCGCGGCCCAGGAAGATCTGCTCTTCCTTCTTGCCGAAGGTCAGCGGACCCAGTTCGCTCATGCCCCACTCGCAGACCATCTTGCGCGCCATGTCGGTGGCCCGCTCGATGTCGTTGCCGGCGCCGGTGCTCATCACGTTCAGGAACATCTCTTCCGCGATGCGCCCGCCCATCAGGATCGCGATCTGGGTTTCCAGATAGTTCTTGTAGTAATTGTGGCGATCATCCGTCGGCAACTGCATGGTGACGCCCAAAGCCATGCCGCGCGGAATAATCGTGACCTTGTGCAGAGGATCAGAATGCGGCATCTTCGCCGCCACCAGAGCGTGCCCCGCCTCGTGGTAGGCCGTATTCTTCTTTTCCTCGTCGGTGAGCAGCAGAGACTTGCGCTCCACGCCCATCAGGACTTTGTCCTTGGCTAACTCAAAGTCGTAGTGAAGAACAGCTTTTCGGTTCTGCCGGGCCGCGGCCAGAGCCGCTTCATTCACCATGTTGGCCAGGTCCGCGCCCGAGAAACCCGGGGTCCCGCGAGCCAGCACGGAGAGATCGACATCTTCTGCGAGGGGAATCTTGCGGGTGTGTACGCGGAGAATCTCCTCGCGTCCGCGCACATCCGGACGGCTCACCACCACGCGCCGGTCGAAACGTCCAGGCCGCAGCAGCGCCGGATCCAGCACATCAGGCCGGTTGGTCGCCGCCATCAGGATGACGCCTTCGTTCGATTCGAAACCGTCCATCTCAACCAGCAGTTGATTCAAAGTCTGCTCGCGCTCGTCGTGTCCACCGCCGAGACCAGCGCCGCGATGCCGTCCGACTGCGTCGATTTCGTCGATGAAGATGATGCAGGGGGCATTCTTCTTGCCCTGCTCAAACAGATCACGCACGCGGCTTGCGCCAACGCCAACGAACATCTCTACGAAGTCAGAGCCCGAGATCGAGAAGAACGGAACATTCGCCTCGCCAGCGACAGCCCGCGCCAGCAGCGTCTTGCCAGTTCCCGGAGGGCCTACGAGCAGAACTCCCTTGGGAATGCGCCCACCTAGCTTCTGGAACTTCTGCGCCTCGCGCAGGAATTCGATAATCTCTCGGAGCTCTTCCTTGGCTTCTTCCACGCCAGCCACGTCTTTAAACGTGACCTTCTTCTGCTGCATCGAGAGCAGCCGCGCCCGGCTCTTGCCGAACGACAATGCCTTGTTCCCGCCGGTCTGCATCTGGCGGATCATGAAGAACCACAGTGCGCCCAACAGGATCAGCGGAGCCCAAGTGCCCAGCAACTGCAACGGCAAGCTTCCGCTGTTGACATCGCGGAACGCCATGCTGACGCCCTTGTCGCGCAGCACTCTTAATCATGTCGGGATAGTTCGACGGGCGCGGTGGTGTGGAACGCGGTTCCGTCCTTATATTTCCCCTTGCACTTGCATCCCATCGACGATGACGTCGTGTACGTTGCCCGATCGACCTCGGTCATGAACTGGGAGAAGTTCACCTCTTTGTCTTTCTGGCCGTCCCGCGCGCCTTTGACCACTTCCCATAACAATAGCGCCGACACACCGATCAACAGCCAGAACAATACGGTCTTTACAGTTGAGTTCACCTAGAAGGCTCCTGAAATGCTTCGCCGCAAACACTATCTCAAAGCATCTACGTGCATTAGATGCCGCAGCATCATTTTTGATCGGCGAAATCCTAAGGCCCTATTCTACCTTTTCTTCGGCAAAATAGTGCTTTTGTGCACTTGTGACTTAAGTCACGAAGGGTCTAGGGTTTGCAGCCGCCAAGTAGGGCAGATTACGGTTCGTCTGCTCGACTTCTCCCAAGCCATATCCCACTAAGTAGGTCTCATCGACCAGGAAGCCGAAATAGTCGGGCTGCAGCGGCACCCGCCGGGCAGCCTGCCGGTCCAGCAGCGTTACCATCTTTACTGACGCTGCTCCTCGCGATCGCAGATCGCTCATCAGGAATTCGGTCGTCACCCCGGAGTGCACAAGCCCTTCGACCAGTAGAAGATGCTGACCCTTGATATCCGGCTCGTGGCTGAAGAAGATCTCCACGACATCGCTGGCCGAGCCTGCCTCCGGACGGCTGTATTTCGGCTTGATGAACTGACAGACCACCGGCACTTCCAACGCCCGCACCAGGTCAGCCTGAAACATGAAAGCATTTTCCAGCACCGCCAGCATCTGGATCGTCTGGCCCCTGTAGTCGTCGGAGATCTGCCGCCCCAGTTCTCTCACCCGCTTCTGAATCTGTTCCGTCGTGATAACAGGACGTGGTGGTTCCGGTCGCGGGCTGGTCATGAACTTGGCTGCCTCCTCGGCACATCGTCGGCTAAATGGAATCGCACTTAGTTCAAGTCACGTTCGGACAAGGGTACTTCCAAAATAGCGACTGCTTTACACCCCGGCTTCGCCGCGAAGCGCGCTGGGGCGGGGAATCCGCGCATCCAGACAATTTCTTCGCCGCTCACCACAACCGGCCACAACTTGCGCTGCGGCTGCTCCACGTGGCGCTCCTGCAACAATTCCTTGATCTTCCTGGGAGACTTCGTATGGTTCGGCCAAAAACGGTCTCCCGCCCGCCAATTCCGCACCTTCAGCGTTCGGCTCAAGGAGCCGGCATCCAAAAGTTGCTCCGGATTATACCCGGCCTCGGTTCCCGCCGGGACGCAACGTACTTCGATCGTCGAACCAGCCTCGCAAAGATCAAGGCGGCCTGGAATTTCCAACTCGTATTCGTAATCGTGAACCGGGATCGTCTCCCGCAGATCGGGAGTCAGAAAAATAACCTCGTCACGTTTACTCACAACTTTCCAGCCCATAGGTAAAGAAAGTTCTTTGCCGGAGACATGTTCTTCTCCCGCGAACCGCAGGATTTCTTCTACATGCTTAAACTCCAGCGGAATTCCTGCTTGCTCCCCGATGGACTTAACTACCCTGCGCTGCACGGCGACCTGCTCGCCGAGAAACCACAACCGGTCCACCGACGCATTCATCACTGCCCACGTTGCGTTCTCGATCTTTGCCTGCAACTTCGCGACAGGCACGTCCCCGGCCAAACCAATCTGAATGAGTCCCCCATTGCCGTCCGCGTTGGGCAGCCAGGCAGGCTCGGACCAGTGAATCCCCGTGCCCATCCAGCCCGCTGCTTCATTCTCCCAGTAATCTTCTTCTCCTCGCGCGATCTCAGCGAGCTCAGCGAGGTTTTCGGCCACCGCCGGATTGAATTCTTTCTCCAGCAGCGGCAGAACCAGCTGCCGCACGCGATTGCGGGTAAAAGAGGAATCGGCGTTGGTCGCATCTTCGCGCCAGGCTTGCCCAATCTCTTTCAGGTGCTGTTCGAGATCGCGGCGGCGCAATGCGAGCAGAGGCCGCACAATCTCCCCGCACACCTCATCATCATCGTTCTCGACGGCGATCACCGGATGAATTCCGCCCAGCCCTTTCAGCCCCGCCCCGCGAATCAACCGCATGAGAACAGTCTCCGCCTGGTCATCCAATGTGTGTCCAGTTGTGATCTTGTCGAGAGAAGGCGACTTTTGATAGGGGAAGCTTTGAAAGGACGGGGCTTGAGCGGACGAGCTTTGAAGGGGCGCGGCTTGAGCCGCGCCGTCGTGCGCCGAGAAGGATGAGGGCTTTAGCCCCTGAGGCCCTGCTGGTCCGTTTTCCCGGATCAAATGCCGAAAGAATCCATACCGCAACTCGCGCGCCGCCGTTTCCAGGCTGACCTTTTCCTCGCGCGCATGCCCCGCAACATCGTCTCCATCACAATAAAATTCCAGGTCATGCGCGCGCGCCAGACCTTCCACGAATTGCGCATCCAGATCCGACTCGATCCCACGCAGTTTGTGATTGAAATGAACAACCGAGAGGACTATCCCCAACTCACCGCGCACTTCCAGCAACAGCCGCAACAGCGCGACCGAATCAATCCCGCCGGAAACAGCGACGCCGACACGATCTCCTACCCGCAGCAGTTCGTGCTGCTGGATGTGGTCAAGCAAACGCTGGGCGAGGGAGTGCACGGCAACATGGTACAACCGCGTTCTCACAACACAGTAGAGGGTTCTGTTTTTTCGAGGATTTCGCGGAATTGATGGCAAAGGGCGGAGCGCGAGAACATCCCTTGATATCGGGTGCGCGCCGCCTGCCCGACCCTTACTGCGGCCTGTGGATCGGCCTCGATCCTGCCAATCACCGTGGGCAGATCATCCGCAAGATTGCGTACCGGATAAGAAGACACTCCCGCCTCCACGTAGTCGCGCACCGCGCCAACATCGCTGACCACAATCGGCTTGGCGTAGCGCATCAGCCGGAGTACCACGGTCTGCCCGGAGGATCCGGTATCGTATTTCAACGGGACGATACCAGCTTTCGCGTGATCGATGTACGCATCGAATGCCGCACTGGGCACGTCGCGCACTACCTGGATGTTGGCCGGAAGGCGCGCATCCTCAATCTCTGTATTCAGCTTCGAGCACACGATCACCAGCGGCACCTGGAGTTTGCGAAACACTTCGATCAGCGCAGGATAATCGCGGTTACTGTACCCTCCCGAAAAGTAGTAGCCGTCCGCAGGTGTGCCGTCGCTTGTCCTCGCCTGCTCCAGTTCCCAATCGTGCCAATCCCCGCACGGAATGTAGTGCAGTCGCGCCGGATCGATTCCCATGTGCTCGGCATAAAGCGGCAATTCGCAGCGGCTGAAGATCAGGTAGTGATCCCTCGCCGTATCCATCTTGCTGAGGATTCGGAACAGCGGAAACCATCGCGGGGAACGAACGAAGAAACCCGAGCAGAAAAGCTTTTCGTAGTGAATCAGCCGCAACCGGGCAAGAACCTTCACCGCAAATGTGAAGTGCCCCAGCGCGACCACCGTCCCCATTCTTCTCCGGGACCTGGTCCGGGAGAGCAGTCGCATCGCGCTCGCGAGCAATTGCGTCAACAGAGCAAACTTGCCGCCAAAGCGCTCTCGACGCGTCCCCAGCACGATCCGCTGAAAGCCAATCTCCTCAAGGTACGAGACGAAATCGGCGTCTTCGTGCGGTGCCTGCTGAAAGACCACATTCACAAATTCACGACAATCTGCGAGCTAGAGGTTCGCGCTCTTGTCCGCGATCAGCTTCTTGATCTTCTCCACGAAGTCCGTTGCCGGCATATCCTCGGTTTTCTCTTTACCCCGGGTGCGCACGTTCACCTTTTCCGCCTCGGCTTCTTTATCTCCGACGACGAGCAGGAATGGCACCTTCTGCATGGCATGCTCGCGGATCTTGGCATTCATCTTCTCGTTGCGCGCATCCACATCGACGCGCACGCCCACAGCCTTGAGCGAAGCCGCCACTTTGTTGGCGTACTCCGCATGCCGCTCGCTGATCGGAATCATCACCGCCTGCACCGGCGACAGCCAGACCGGGAACGCGCCCGCATAGTGCTCGATCAACACGCCAAAGAAACGTTCCACCGAACCATACAGCGCGCGATGCACCATCACCGGCTGCTTCCGCGATCCATCTTCCGCCACGTACTCCAGTCCAAAACGCTGCGGTAGGTTGAAATCGAACTGCACCGTCGAAAGCTGCCACAAACGCCCGATCGCATCCACCAATTTGATATCGATCTTCGGCCCGTAAAACGCCGCTTCCCCGGGAATCGTCTTGTACTCAATCTTCTTCTCTTGCAGCACCTTCTCCAGGGATTCAGTCGCGTGGATCCACTGATCTTCGCTGCCCACAAAATTTTTGCGATCGTCCGGATTCCACGTCGAGAGCTCAGTCTGGAACTTGTCGAACCCGAAATCCTTCAGCACATCCAAAGCAAACTCCAGACAGTCTGCAATCTCGCTTTCAATCTGCTCCGGAGTGCAGAAGATATGCGCATCATCCTGGGTAAATCCGCGCACCCGCAGCAACCCGTGCATCACGCCCGACCGCTCGTAGCGATATACCGTGCCCAACTCGCCCAGCCGCACCGGGAGATCGCGATATGACTTCAGCGAATCGCGATAGATCAGAATGTGCCCCGGACAGTTCATCGGTTTCAGCCGGTACTCGGCGTCGTCGAGCTCCATCGCGTCAAACATATTCTGCGAGTAGTAGCCTTCATGCCCCGAGGTGAAGAACAGCTGCCGCCGCGCCACATGCGGCGTGTACACCAGCGCGTAGCCGCGCTTGAGGTACTGCTCGCGCATCCAGTCTTCCATTTCTTTGCGGATGATGCCGCCCTTGGCATGCCAGAAGATCAGCCCCGGCCCCGCCAGCTCCTGGATCGAAAACAGGTCCAGCTGCTTGCCCAGCACGCGATGATCGCGCTTCTTGGTCTCCTCCACCTGCTTGAGATAATCGTCGAGATCTTTCTTCGAGAAGAATGCCGTCCCATAAATCCGCTGCAGCTGCGGATTCTTCTCATCGCCCAGCCAGTACGCTCCGGCAATATTGAACAGCTTGAACGCCTTGATCTTCCCCGTCGACGGGATATGCGGACCGCGGCAGAAATCGGTGAACTTGCCGGTGCGGTAGATCGAAATCTTTTCATCGGGCTTGGTGAACTGCTCGATGAAATGACACTTCATGAAGTCGCCTTCTTTTTTGAACTCCGCCAGCCCCTGGTCGCGAGGCAGAAACTCGCGCGCATACGGAATGTTCTGTTGCACCAGCTCCTGCATCTTCTTCTCGATCTTTTCAAGATCTTCCGGAGTAAACGGAGTTGGCCGGTAGAAGTCGTAGAAGAATCCCGTCTCAGTCGCGGGACCGTGGCCGAGCTTGGTTTCGGGAAAAAGCTCGAGCACCGCCGCCGCCAGCAGATGCGCCGACGAATGCCGGTAGACCTCGAGCGCCTCCGGGTTCTTGTCGGTGAGCAGCGTGAGGTCGGTATCACTCTCCAGCGGCCGCGTCAGGTCGATGAGCTTGGGGCGGGAGCCCTCGCCCGCCGGCGCGCCGTTGGACGATACTTTGGCGACCAGCGCCGCATCCGCCAGCCGCGGACTGATCCCCTTGGCAATCTCGAGCGCAGTCGTCCCCTTGGGAACTTCCTTCACACTCCCATCCGGGAGCTTCACATGAATGCTGTCAGCCATAGTTAGAGACCTGCAGGTTGTCTGAATCTTTCAGTCTAAAGAACGCGGTGGGGAGGGTCAAACGGAACGCGGGGAGGCTATGTAATGTGGTGACAGTCAGGGTGGCCCATCCTTTGCGCCCTTTGCAAAGGGTGGGCATTCCCAAATGTGAACCCCCTTAGGATTTTTCAGTCACTCTCTCGATCCCCAGCCAGCTGTCGGCCTTTACAGTAAAAGCATGCCGAAGGGCCTGAAGCGCTATTACGGCCACGAACATCTCCACTTTCTGACCTGCAGTTGTTACCACCGCCAGCCCTGGCTTGCCGAACCCCGCCATCGCGATCTCTTCTTGCAGATTTTGGAGCAAGGGCGTCAGCGCTATCGCTTTGTAGTCGTTGGCTACGTGGTGATGCCCGATCACATCCACTTGCTGATCAGCGAACCGGAGCGCGGCACTCCGTCGACCGTCATGCAGGTGCTGAAACAGCGTTACGCCCGCCGCATCCTGCGCAAAAAAAGAAGGAACGGCGCGCAAGCCGAGTTCTGGCCGGAGGCGCCGCACGTCTGGCAACGCCGCTTCTACGATTTCAACGTCTGGAGCGAGCGCAAGCGCGTAGAAAAGCTGCGCTACATGCATCGCAATCCCGTGAAGCGTGGACTGGCGGACGAGGCGGAGCACTGGGAGTGGAGCAGCTATCGCAGCTATGCCTATCAGGAAGAGGGCAGGGTGAAGATCAACCAGTGGCCCAGTGCGGGAATGAGGATTCGGTCGGCCGCCTGAGAAGGTTTAAAGATAAAGGCAAGATCCTGAGGGATTCACATTGGGACAATGCCCACCCTTTGCAAACAACGCAAAGGATGGGCCACCCGCCTCTGATTCCCCTTTCGCACTTGCGGAGGGTGGGCATTCCTCACTGCTCGGGGCCTTGCTTTCCGCGGATCACATCGTGGTGTAAGTGGAAGTCAAAATCTCCATGGATTTAGAGCTGGGAAGGCCCACCCTTTCGCAAAGAACGCGAAAGGATGGGGCACCCGCCGAATTGTCTCCCGACTGCAACCTACTATCTCATCAGTCTTCACTTCCTGCGCCGCTTCGCGGCTGGACAGCCGAGGGCGGCTGTCCCCACATGTTCCCCTATTCCACCGCTCGGAATTCCTGTCTGTGCGCGGCGGGACATCCCCACCAACAGCGCTAGCTAACCCTTCCTTTGCAGGCGAGTCAAAACTACGGTCAGCGGGCCGGATCACGGGATGACGACTGCCTCCCGCTCGACACCACGACCCGATCAATTTCTGTTTTGCCCCCAACATATGGGCAGGAGATAAAGCCATGAAATACGCACTCGCCGCAGTTATGTTTTTGATGGTTTCGATGACGCTTCCCGGTCAGGAAACGTCGGAGCTATCCACGCCTCCCAACGGGGACAATGAGCATGCGGAAGTTTCGCAATGGATCGGGCCGGTCAAAATCTCTATCGACTACCACAGTCCCAAGGTTCACAACCCGGACAACAACGATCGCACCGGACACATCTGGGGCGAACTGGTGCAATACGGTTTCGCTGACGAAGGCTTCGGGCCAACCAAAGGCGCTCCCTGGCGCGCCGGCGCCAATGAAAGCACGTCGATCACCTTTTCCCATGACGTGAAGGTCGAAGGCAAAGACCTGAAGGCTGGAACCTACGCGCTTTTTCTCGACGTGGAAAAAACGGGGTCGTGGAACTGGATCTTCTCCAATCACCAGGGCTGGGGAAGTTTCCAGTACGACGCCAAGGACGATGCTCTGCGCGTCCCCGCGACGCCGGGGGACGCGGCCTTCACCGAATTCCTGACCTACGGGTTCGAGGAGCGCCGTCCGGATTCGGCGGTCGCTTACCTGCAGTGGGAGAAGAAGCGCGTCCCCTTCAAGATTGAAGTCCCCAATGTAAATGAGCTTTATGTCGCGAAGATGCGTCAGGACCTGCAGTCATGGGCAGGATTCAATTATCAGGACTGGCAGACAGCAGCGCAGTTCTGTGCCGACAACAAAGTCAATCTCGAGGAAGCGCTGCAGTGGGCCGACAAGGCGATCAACGGGCCATTCCGCGGAGCCACTATCGCGCACGAGGATGTCTCGACCCTCGCCACCAAAGCGGCCGTGCTCGAGGCCATGGGACGCGAATCGGATGCGGACGCGGTCACCGAGAGAGCGCTGCACTTGTCGCAGACTGACCCATACCAGCTCTATGCCTATGGCATGGGATTGCTCCGCAGGGACAAAAAAGAGAAAGCCATGAAGATCTTCACCTTCAACCAGCACCAGCATCCGCAAGACAAATTCTGGACTGCGCTCGGAATGGCTCGCGGTTATACCGCCCTGGGCGACAAGAAGAACGCGATCGCGAATTGGGAGGTCGTGTTGCAGAATGTCCCCGCAGGCCTGAGCAACCGAGCGTCAGCCTACGAGGCCGCAATGAAGAAGTTGAAAGAGCCGAGTTAAATTGAACCGGGGCCACGCTGGGGTTTCATCGGCCCGCATTCGCTGCCCTTCGACTTATTCCTGTCGAAAATCCCACTTCTCGCAAAAGAAGCGAGAAGTGGGGCACCCCATTTTGATGAAACCCATTTCAATCGCACGGTGATTCTCATCACTGTCGGCGGGCGCCGCTCAGCTAGAATCAACGGTCGCTGGCAATGCCAGAATCTGACGACAGGAATCCGCCCTCCTATGAAACATTCGAAATTCTGCCTGTGTCGTCTTCAGTCGCTCTCTTGCTGTCAGCCTGCGTGCTGGCACAAACTTCGACAGTCGCCTCGCCCAGCGGGCAGTTGCAGATCATCTTTTCTGTGATGGCCGATGGACCGCAGAAAGGTGAACTGGTGTACGACGTCGCTTACCGCGGCAAGCCTGTGCTGGTCCACTCCCGCTTGGGCATGGATATCCAGGACCAGCGGCCGCTCGGCGCGAACGTCGAGATCGTCTCGTCCACTGCGTCGTCCAAGGTGGACGAAACTTATTCCATCCCCGCGGGCAAATCGAATCCCGTGCGCAATCTTTACAACACGATCACCGTCGAACTCCACGAGCCGGGAAATTACAGTCGCAGCTTTTCGATCGAGGCACGTGCCTACGATGACGGCGTCGCGTTCCGCTATTCCATCCCCGATCAGGACATGCTGAAGGTGCTGCACCTGGTGAACGAGCGCACGCAATTTCAGTTCAGCAAAGAGGCGACGACCTACCCGCTCATCCTGCGCAATTTTCAGACATCGTGGGAAGACAGCTATCACACGATTCCGACCAGCAGCATTCATCCGGAATGGCTGGTGGCCCTGCCGCTGCTCGCCGAGGTGCCCGGAGTAGCCTGGGTCGGCATCACCGAGGCCGACATTGAAAACTATGCCGGGCATGTACCTGCAGAAGGACGAGCACAGCGACCGCGCGCTGGTCGCGCGGCTGGCTCCCCGCGTGGATGTACCCGGCGTCTCGGTGATCACGCAAGCTCCGATGCATTCGCCGTGGCGCGTGATCATGATCGGCCGACAAGCCGGGCCGGCTGATCGAATCCAACATCGTCATCAATCTGAATCCGCCGTCGCAATCGCCGACACCTCCTGGATCAAGCCGGGCAAAGCGGCGTGGGACTGGTGGTCGGGCTCGTACCGCCGACGGTGTGGATTTCAAGCCCGGCATGAACACCGCCACCATGAAGCACTACATCGACTTCTGCGTCGGAGTCGGGCTTCGAGTACATGCTGATCGATGCCGGCTGGGCGGCGCACACCGACGGGCCCGATGCCTCCGGCGCCGATATCACGCAGGCGCAGCCCGACATCGACATGCCGGAGATTCTCGCTTCGCGCGATCGAAGAATGTTGGCGTATGGCTGTGGTCGCACTGGACCGACGTCGAACGGCAGATGGACGAGGCCTTTCCGCTGTTTGAAAAGTGGGGCATCGCCGGGGTGAAGATCGACTTCATGAATCGCGACGACCAGTGGATGGTGGACTTCTACCGCCGCATCGGTGAAGAAGGCGGCCGAGCATCACCTGATGATCGACTTCCACGGCGCCTTCAAGCCCGACGGCCTGCGCCGCACCTATCCCAATCTGCTGACCCGCGAAGGCGTGATGGGCTCGAAGTACAACAAATGGAGTTACCGCGTCACTCCCGATCACAACGTGATGCTGGCCTTCACCCGCATGCTGGCCGGGCCGATGGATTACACGCCCGGCGGCTTCCGCAACACGGCACGCGAACAGTTCGAGCCACGCAATTTGAAGCCCGAGGTCATGGGCACACGCGCTCACCAGACTGCGTTGTTTGTGGTGTTTGAAAGCCCATTCGAAATGGTGGCAGATTATCCGGAGGCTTACGAAGGACAAAAAGAGCTGGCATTCATCAGCGCCGTGCCCACAAGTTGGGATGAGACGCGGGTGCTCAACGCGAAGGTTGGAGACTATATCACCATCGCTCGCCGCAAGGGCGCGGAGTGGTATATCGGAAGCATCGCCGGATGGCACGGCGCCGATCTGGAAATCCCTCTGAATTTTCTTGGGACGGGGCAGTTCACGGCCGAGATTTATTCCGACGCTCCCGACGCCGCAGAAAATGCGACGCACAGCACGCTCGAGCGCAAGCCGGTTTCCAGCACGACGGTTCTAAAGGCGCACCTCGTAACCGGGGGCGGGCAGGCCATCCGCATTCGTACCGCCGACGCCCCGGTCAAGAAAAAGTAGAGGGTTAAGGATTGCGCGCCTTTACTGCGCCATATCTTTGATGTGCGTGGCAATCCACCACTGGTTGCCGAAGGCGTCGGTGACCGCGCCCACGCGATCGCCATAGGGCTGATCGGAGGGTTCCTTCATCGACTTTCCTCCGGCCGCCAAGGCGGTCCGATATACGTCGTCGACATTCGGGACGTACAAATAAAACATCGACTTCATCGGCTGATACGGCCCGTGCGCCTCACCCATCTCTAGGTGCGAATCGCCGATCTCCAGCGTCGCATGATGCATCACGCCCTGTTCGTCGGCATATCGCCCTAGCTCCCGAGCTCCGAATGCGCGCTTCACAAAGCTGATCACGGGTTCAGCCCGCAGCGGATGCAGGTACGGCTGAATGGTTGGCGCGCCTTCCGACCTGTAGTCGCTGCCCTTGAACGTCGCGATGTACCAATGATTGCCGGCCGCATCGATCACGCTGGCCGAGCGCTCGCCATATTCCTGGTCAGTGGGCACCTGCAGTGATTTTGCACCGGCCTCCAAGGCCCTCTTATACGCCGCGTCACAATCGCGGACATATACATGGAACGCGCCAAGAACGGAGTCGCCCTTCCAGGAGAGGCCCTTGCCTCCGCCGCCGATCATCAGCATTGAGTCTTCCACTTTGATTTCGCAGTGATAGCCTCCGGCCGAGCCCACGGTGCGGAAGATCTCCTCGCCGCCAAAAGTCTTCTTCACAAACTCGATCACCGTCTCGGCATCCTGCGCGACGAGATATGGCGTAACGGTGTGATACCCAGGCGGAATCGGGGGAACGCCCTTCTTCTCGGGTCTCTTGCCGCTTTCTGGGCCCTGCATGAGTCCTTTCATTCGGCGATGCATTTCTTCGGCGGACATTTCCTCTTTCACGGCAAAGATGCCCCACGAATAGCCAAAGGGATCTTCGACAGTGGCGTCGCGATGTCCGTAGAACTGGTCTTTGGGCTCGCGCACGATCTTCATGCCGGCTGCCACAGCACGTTCTACAAAAGCATCCACATCATCTACCTGGATGGAGATCGAAATCGGCGAACTCCCCAGCGTTTCGGCGCTGAAGCGCCCTCCTTCTGGCCATTCGCCGGTTATATCGATGGTTGATTCGCCAATGGTTAACTCCGCGTGGGGAATGGAATCTCCCACCTGGAACCGGAATTTCTCGATCGCGCCCAAGGCACGCTGGTAGAACTCAATGGCTTTGGCGGGATCCCGGAAGGCTAATCTGGGTGATGCATTCATCAGCACGGCGGTGGGCTGGGCAACGGTAGACATACGCTTCTTGCCTCCTAATTCGGATTTCAATCGTGCCTTGAAAGTCGCACTCGGCAGATTGCGCAAGTCCGCCGCGATGCGCACCAGAGGCTCGATCTTCGCCCCAGCCTTTGTGACCCGGCCGTCATTCCGCGCCAGCATCTTCTCGACAGCCTGGTTCAGCTGCTCGATCTTCTTTGCGTCGCCATTTCCTGGACGTAGAGAGCGCTTAGGCATCGGCACCCTCCATGCGCGCCCGCAAGCTGCTCAGAGCGCGAAACTGCAGTTGCTTCACCGCTCCCTCAGTCTTGCGAACTTCCCGCGCCACTTCCTTAATGCTTTTCTGTTCCACGAACCGCAGGACCACCACTCGCTTTTGCTCTGCCGGCAAGGTATCCACCAGACGAAACAAGGTGGCTCGCCGCTCTACTTCTTCAATTGCAGCCGGACTGACTTGCGCCGCGTCGATGATGCCGGAGTCATCCGCGACCTCGCGTCCCGAGCGCTGCCAGCGGTCGGAAATCAGGTTGGCGGCGATCCGGAAGAGCCATGCGGCGAAGGGAATCCCGCGCCACTCAAAACGCTTAAGGTTCGCCAGGGCCTGCTGGAAAACCTCGGACGTCAGGTCTTCGGTCTCGGCCCGGTCTCGCACCCGCCGCACAATGTAGGCGTACACCCGTTCGAAGTTCATTTCGTAGAGGTCGGCAAAGCGGGCGGGGTCCTGCTGCGCAGCTTCGATCAGAAGCCGCTCGTCCGCTTCTCTCTTCAGAGCCTTCAACGAAATCTCCGCGGTCTGGCTTTCAGTAAGGTTAACTCCGAGCCAGAGGAAAAGGTTACGCCGGGAAGAGAATTCGAGATTAAAATTTTGCCGGTTCCAGACCCCTTCCTCTGGCATCAAAGGGCTGACAAAGGCGCGGATCGAAGCCGCGCCCTTCCAAAGCCTTAGTTGGAAAGCGAGTATTTCAGCGGCCCATCAAAATAGCGGCTTCAGAGCCGCATCAGCGAGGTGAATAACGATATGGAAGCAATCACTGGGGTATTCGACACCCGCTCCGCCGCGGAGCGAGCGCTCAATGATGTGCACAACACGGGTATTCCGGCCGACAAGATCACCCTGCTCATCCCGGGAACCGTCGACCAAGTCGAAAAAGAGATGCGAGCAGTCCCGACCGATGCCACCGAGCAGCCGGGAATGGGCAATGCCATGGGCGCCCTGCTGGGAGGAGGTATCGGGCTTACCGGAGGTTCCGTTCTGATGGCGCTGGTTCCCGGACTTGGCCCCGTCACCGCGCTCGGATTGTTGGGCGCTGGAATTCTAGGTGCTGCAGGCGCAACCATCGGGGCTACGGCAGGCGGAAAGATAGAAAGATCTTCTTACAGAGGCCTTCCCGAAGACGAAATCTTCGTCTACGAAGACGCTTTGCGCCGCGGCCGATTCGTCGTGATTGCGCTATCCGACAATTCGGATCAAGCTTCCGTGGTTCGCGACCTGCTGAAGCGAGATGGAGCCGAATCCGTCGACGCAGCCCGCGAACAGTGGTGGACGGGACTGCGCAATACGGAGGAAACCCGCTATTCGAAATCTGGAAGAAGCTTCAAGGATGATGAGAAGTTCTATCGCCTCGGCTTCGAAGCCGCCTTGCACGCACGAACCAGATGCCTGGAATTTGACCAGGTTTCGGCAGAGATGGACGCTGCATTGGAAGATGTGCAGCGCCGTTATCCGGGAGAGCAAGTGGAAGAGGCCTTCACACGCGGTTACCAGCGCGGGCGGGAACATTATCAGCAGCTTTGCGATGACTCTACGAAAGCCGCCTGAGCGGACAAAAACTGCAAAGCCTCACCACAGGGGGCACTGGGGAACACAGAGGAACCCAGGCGAGCGAAGGACCTGCGGGGCCCTCTTCAGGGGCGGTAATAGAGATCTTCTAACGCTTTCTGCACTTTTGCGGAAAGCGCTGGGAGATCTTTCATTGTCAGGCCCGTGGTCGAGATCGGTTCGCCTACGCGCATCTCCAGGGGACGGCATTTGATGTGGTAGGTATTCATGGGCAGCAGCTCGTAAGTCCCGACCAAGGCCACCGGAACGATATCCACCTGGGCCTTGATTGCCAGGAAGAAGGCCCCCTGCAGGAAGGGCTTGATCTCGCCATCCGGCGTGCGGCCGCCCTCCGGAAAAATCACCAGCGGCAGCCCATCTTTGAGACCCTTCAACCCGGCCCGAATGCTGCTGATGGAGTGCGACGGATTCTGCTGGTCAATGCAGATTTGCCCCGACCGCTTCAACTGCCAGCCCACGATTGGGTACGACAGCAACTCTTTCTTAAAGGCAATGCGAAATTGAAACGGAAGATTCACGAACAACACCGGGATATCGAGTGCGGAAGCGTGATTCGAGGCATAAACATGTGGCTTGGAGGTGTCGATCTTGTCGAGCCCGGTCACCTTCACGGGCGAAAAGATGGTCTTCATGATCAGCCACGACCAGGTTGCCGAGAACCAGTGCAGGCGACGCCCCGAGCGGTCGCCAATCCCGCCCGGCAGGGCGCCCAGGCCCATGACAAGCGTGTACAGCCAGATCAGAGGATCGAGGATGAGATACGACCGCAGACGGCTAAGCCAGCCGTGCTTGAGCCCTGGAATGGAATGGGGACTGGGGCGGAACGGCGCTACAGCGACCGGGTGCGGCGCACTACTTTCCCTTTGCCTACGTTCCACCTGATCGACCGATGAATTCAATTCCGGCACACTTCCATTTTAGGGGAAAACGTTCGATGGGTGCGGCTCAAGCGGCCACGCCGAGGATTCGCATCGCTTCTCCCACCAGATAGATAGACCCCGTGACTACGATGACGGCATCGCGCGTAGCCATCGCCCCTGCCCGTTCCAGAGCTTTTGCCACGTCGTTGACAAGTTCTATGTCAGCTCCGGTTCGGCTGGCGGCCTGACGAATCTCTTCCGGCGAAGCCGATCGTGGGTTTCCCGGCAGCGTGGCAATCACTTGCAGCGCCAGCGGGAACAAAATCTCTGTCATCTCAGAGATTGCCTTGTCGCGCATCGCTCCGAAAACGAAAACCAGTGGACGGTCGTCATAGCGCTCTGAAAGGGCAGAGCGGAGGGCCCACGCGCCCGCCGGATTGTGGGCCACATCAAGAACCATCTCGGGCCAGCCCTCTTTGGCAGGCACGACCTGAAACCGCCCGGGCCAGTGAGTTTCGCGAATGCCCTGTTCAATGGATTCAGGAGTAATTCCGGCCAATCCCTTTTTGCTGACCTCCTCCGCCGCGGCAATCGCGAGGGCCACGTTACGCAACTGGTGCCGTCCCACCAGCGGAGTCTGTACCAGAATCTGCTTGCCCATCACCTGCAGAGGATAGCGATACCAGCTCTGGCTACCGGATGCTGTTGCTGGAAGGCGGTTCTCGGCACTCGGGATCAGGTACCCGTTCGGCGATACCGGAGGCACATACTGCACCGCGCTCACGCCCGCTGCATCGAGATCGAGAATCGTGTTTCCAATGATGTCGTTAGCCGCCGGTTGTTGCGGCAGGGTTACGACAGTCCCTCCACGTCGGATGATGCCCGCCTTTTCCCGCGCAATTTCAGCGACCGTGTTGCCCAGATATTTCTGATGATCCAGGGAAATGTCGGTGATCACGCTGACCAGAGGCTCAACGACATTCGTAGCATCGAGCCTTCCGCCCATCCCGACTTCGAGGACGGCTAGATCGATTTTTTCTTCAGCAAAGTGTTGGAAGGCGATGGCCGTCATCATTTCGAAGAAGCTGGGGTGCCAGGGTAGGTCGCCTCGCTCCACGAGTTTCCCGGCAATGCTGTCCACCGCCCCGTGAAGCCGGGCAAATCGATCGTCGCCGATCTCCTCGCCGTTGACGCGAATACGTTCGTTGATCCGCATGAGGTGCGGAGACGTATACAGCCCGGTCTTCAAACCGGACGCGCGCAAGATTGACGCCAGCGTGGCGGCTGTGGATCCCTTGCCGTTCGTGCCCGCAATCAGCACACTCGGGAAGGTGCGTTCTGGATGGTCGATTACTCGCAACAGTACGCGCATGTGCTTCAGATCGAACTTGTGCGATGGTGTGCTCGCCAGTTCGTGACCCAGCGCAAACATGCTTGCCACTGCGGATTCGTAGGACATGGGGAAGTACTCAGTACTCAGACTGAATCTAATAGATTATCAGCGCTGCTACAGGACGAGTCGTTTAACGGGGTGCCGAGACAGCGTTAAAAGCGAATGGGATTTTCGCTGAGTGCTGACTGCTAAGTGCTGACTGCTTCTTCAGGCTGCCATGAAGTCCAGAGCCCGCGCGATGTAAGTCTTTAGCTGCTTGCGCGGTACCACGGCGTCGAGCATGCCATGCTCCAGCAGGAATTCGCTGCGCTGAAAACCGGGGGGCAGCTTCTGGCGGATAGTCTGCTCGATTACGCGCGGGCCGGCAAAACCGATCAAGGCTCCCGGCTCGGCGATGTTCAAGTCCCCAAGCATGGCGAAGGACGCGGTCACGCCCCCCGTGGTGGGATCGGTCAGCAGCGAAATGTAGGGGACTTTGGCCTTATCCAGCTTCGCCAACGCCGAGGAAATTTTTGCCAGCTGCATCAGGCTGATGACGCCTTCCATCATGCGGGCGCCGCCGGAAGCTGAAACGATAATCAAGGGCGTACGCGAGTCTGCCGCCCGCTCGATCGCGCGGGTGATGGCTTCTCCGACTACCGCTCCCATGCTGCCGCCGATGAACGCGTACTCCATCACGCTGGCGATAACTGGCCGCCCCATCAGCTTGCCTTGCGCGTTGATGATGGCATCCTTCAACCCCGTATCTTTCTGGGCCTGCTTCAGGCGCGAGGAATAGGGCTTGAGGTCGACGAACTTGAGGGGGTCGGTGGAGGCGATGTCCGTATCCAGCGTCGAGTACTGATTTTCGTCGAGCAACAGCGCCAGCCGGGTGCGGGCATCGATCCGGAAGTGCTTGTCGCACTTCGGACAAACATTCATATTCTCGTCCAGATCCTTTTTCCAGATAATCTGGCGGCAGCTGTCACACTTCACCCACAGCCCTTCCGTGCGGACTTTCTTCTCGCCCGAAGTGTCCAGTTCGCCGGATTCGCGCTTAAACCAAGCCATAAGAACAATTTGGTAATTGAGTAATCTGGTAATTGAGTAATTGAGAAGCCTTCGGGGGACGACGGTTTTTCAATTACTCAATTACCAAATTTCCCAATTACTCAATCTCAGTACTCGATTCCTCTCTGCGCCATCACGCCCTTCTCATACGCGTGCTTGACCTGGCGCATTTCGGTCACGGTATCGGCGGCCTCGACAATTGTGGGGTGCGCGTTCCTGCCCGTCAAGATGACATGCACCATTTCCGGCTTTTTCTTCAGGCTCTCGACCACTTTCGCGGGATCCAGCATGCCGTAACTGATGGCGTAATTGATCTCGTCGAGCACCACCAGGTCCCACTCGCCCGACTGAATTGCCGATCGGCCTCGGCCCAGGCCTCTTCGACCATCTTAACGTCCTCGGGATCCGGCTTTTCCGCACCCACTTTCACGAACCCGCGGCCCATTTGCTTCATGACGAACTTGTCGCCGAAGGCCTGCACCGCATCCAGTTCGCCGTAGTGCCACGAGCCCTTTCAGGAACTGGAGCATCAAAACCCGCATGCCCTGACCGACCGCTCGCAGGGCAGTACCCATCGCAGCCGTCGTCTTGCCCTTGCCCGGGCCGGTGTTCACGATAATGAGACCACGACGTACGTCGGCCATGCCGCGATGTTCGATTCTACTAGATGCGCCGTCGTGAATCGGATTTTGCGAGTCGCTCAGGCGATCCGTCACGCAAGAAGAGCGAGGGGAATTCTGTCCGGTGGTGGACACTTAGTCCTGTCGTGGACAAGCCTGTCTTCGCGTTGGGCCTGATTCGTTCTTTTTATCAAGGGTTTAGCTCGTACTCTCCATGGAAGAGCAGTTGCTTCGGATCACCTCGGAGTTTTGTTTACTCGCCCTATCCGGCAAGCCGTTCAAGTGGACGGCACATGTAACAATAGGGGCCTCTCAACCGTTATAACAATTGTGAATGCATCGGTGTGACGGGCGGTCTTTTATCTGGGGAAGTTTTCAGGGACCGTCGACGTGACACACGCGTTACGGGTTGACATAAATGTTTACAACTACGAATTTTTCAACGGAACTCAGCATCCAATCTTGCGTAACTCGGTCAGGCGGATCTCTGTCCCCTCGCAAACTGCGGAGGTCTCATCGTGACGAACAAGTGTGCCGTGTTGTTGTGCTTGGTGCTCGGCGCCGTGCCCGCCTTCCCGGCGCAGCGCATTGGCGGTCCATCCCAGAACCGGTCGTCGGATACTGGCGACCAGGAGACCATCCGCGAGATCGTTGAAATGGAGCGGCAGGCGAAAGAGGCGAGCCTGCGCCGCGATCCGGAATTTCCCCAACGCAACCTGGCGGAAGACTACGTCGCGATCACTCCTCTAGGCCAGGTCACGACCAAGCAGGATACCCTTTCCGCTCGCAAGAGCGGCCAGCTCCGCTACGACACCATCGATGTAAGTGACATGGTCGTGCGCCTTTACGGCGACACCGCCATCGTTACCGCACGGGCCGACGTCAAGGGACATCAACTTGGCGAAGACTTCAGCGGTCCCTATCGCTATACCCGGGTCTGGGTCCGCCGCAGCGGCCACTGGCAGGCGGTAAGCTACCAGGCTACCGTCACACAATAGGTGTTCTGCAACAATCTCTGAAAATCGTCATGCTGAGCAGAACTGTGAGGAGAGCAAAGCGATCTCACGGTGGAGTCGAAGCATCCCTACCCGCTTTGAGTCTGCGGGTCCCCTGGCCCCAGTTGCTACAATGAATCCCCGCCGGGAGGGGATTCATGCTGCGAAACTGCATTGGCAGAAGCCGTCACGCTGAGAGAAACTTTGGGGACTCGCAGCATAGGAATTCCCACTTCTCGCAAATTCAGCGAGAAATCGGGCACCCACATTTTCTGCGGCACCCCCATTCTTTGGGATACGCACATTCCCTGGAACACCTCCATTTCTTCTTTCGGCTGATCGCGGCTCTTTTGTTGTGTGGGGCACTTGCACCACGGTGCCAGGCGCAACAGCACGAACTTTCCCCCGAAAGGCACACCCAGATCGAGGCTGCAGTCTCCAAGTTTATGGCCGCAACGCACGTTCCTGGAGTCTCGGTGGCAGTGGTCGAGAACGGAGAATATGAATGGGGCGGCGGATTTGGTTTCGCCGATCTGGAAAACAATGTTCCCGCCAGCGAGCACACACTCTTCCGGCTGGCCTCGATCTCGAAGTCGCTCACCGCCACCGGAGCAATGCAGTTATGGGAGCGCGGCAAGCTCGATCTCGACGCCCCCGTGCAGAAGTATTGCCCCGCGTTTCCGCAGAAGTCCGGTCCCATTACCACTCGCCTTGTGATGGGGCATCTCGCGGGCATTCGCCACTACAAATCCAACTCGCAGGACGATCCTGAAATAGGCAACACGAAGCACTTCGAAGATCCGATTCAGGGCGGCCTCGATTTTTTCAAGAATGATCCCCTGCTTTCCGAGCCCGGCAAGCAGTTTCACTACTCGACGCAGGGCTACACCTTGGTGGGGTGTGTCATCGAGGGCGCGTCCGGCGATAAGTACGTGAATTTCATACGGCAAAATGTCTTCGTGCCCGCCGGTATGGAGCAGACGCAAGTCGATAATCGCTTCGGCATCATCCCCTATCGCACGCGCTTTTATCAGAAGACGGAATCGGGCACGGTGCAGAATGCTGATTTTCTCGATTCGAGCTACAAGATTCCCGGCGGAGGCTGGCTGTCCTCGGCTGAAGATATGGCGCGCTTCGAAGTGGCGATCCTGAGCGACAAACTCCTGAAGCGGGCCACCCGCGACCTGATGTGGACCCCCCTGAAGCCGTCTGAAGGCAAACCCAATGGCTATGCGCTGGGCTGGGGAAACGGGAACGAGGACGGCATCGCATCGGTCGGCCACAATGGCGGCCAGCAAGGCACCAGCACTGCATTCACAATCGCGCCTGCACCGAGGGCGGGAGTTGTCGTCCTCACCAACATGGAAGGCGCGAACGCCAGCGACCTGGCGCACGAGATTCTGAAACTGCTGGTTGGTGCGACAGGAAACCCGACGAAGCAGTGAATCCGGGTAACGCGGAACAAGCCCAGCAGGGTGGCGCTCATTCGGTGACTCAGCGGAGGTTTTCAAACACTGGGTTGTTCTGCAGGCGCGCGGGAAAGCTCTTTTCGTATCCCGCCAGGCCCGGGCACATCAGGTGATGCACGCCCCGGTAGCCAAATTCGTGCATCTCGCGCATGGCTTCTTTAGAATTCCAACCCTGTTCTCCCATGCGATAGGCCGCGATCATCATTCCAGTGCGGTCCTCTCCCAGACGGCAGTGCACGAAGATTTTCTTGCCGGGATTTTCGCGCGTGATTTTTATAAATCGCGCGAACACCTTATCTTTGGGAAAAGGACAATACCACGGTAACGGGAAGTAAACCATGCCCAGGTTCTTAATCAGCGTTTCATCGCGCTTCGATCGGCCCGTGTCTACGACGATGTTGATTCCCATATGAGCGAGCTTTTCAAATCCCTCAGGCGAAGGTTGGCCACCGCGATAGAGCGTTGGGGTGACCTGGCCGAAGTTGGGGATGCCCTTCGCGTTCAGGTGCTGTCCGCTCGTGTGCTGGGCCGTGACATCTGCCTGGTCGGTTTGCGGCGATGCACTGGTAGCGATCGGCAGCGGGAGCACGATCAGCAAAGTTCCGATCACCAGCCGTGCAAACCGGCTGGGCCCAAGCAGCATTGCTGTTTTGTGGACTGTGGTGTCGGAAGGGTCTTTGGTCACTGCAGCATCATAGATCAGAAAGCCCCACCCTTTCGGTGGGGCTTGGCCCGGTCTCCCAGTCATCCGCGTTGGACGGGGCGCGACAGTGCTTGAACCCGAACTATTTTTTGGCGGTATCAGCTGGAGTGGACGATTTTTTCATGACCGAAAGGTCCTGAACATTGACTTTTCCGCTGGCCTGACCGCTAGCTGAATCCCGTGGCGATTTGGTATCGGCTGGAGCGGAAGACGTTTTCATCAAAGAAATATCCTGGACATTGACTTTGCCGCTGGCTTGGCCAGTAGCCGAATCCCGTGGCGGTTTGATGTTGGAGTGCGAATCGCTGACTGCGACGCCAGGACCGGATCCGCTGGATTGGCTACCAATCGGAGCTTTGTCGGCCCTTCCGTCGCCATCAACGTCGGCGGCGACCACACCGTTGGTAGGCTTGGTGGGACTCTCGCGCCGGCCCAGAGAAGATTTGCTTGGACTTTCGCGTAGCTGCGCCTTTGGCGGATTCGTTTTCTGGCCACTGCTATTCGACTGCTGCGCTACAGCGACAACCGACAGACACGCCAAACCTGCAAGCAGGATATGGGTTTTCATTTGTTTTTTCTCCTGTGTGGTGGAAGCGGTCGTGACCGTAGATTCCTGTGAGCGCCGGTACTTTCCTTAAGTTTCGTTTAAGGACAAGGCCCGGAATCTGAAGCACAGGAATAGCCCCACATCGCGCTATCTTGGTGGCTAGGGCCGGGCCAGGCAAGTTACCAAGGGCCAATCCGAGTCAGGGAGCGGAATTACGAATTTTCAATAACTACGAACACAGAACCTTTGGTCGTCGGCCAGATTCCAAGCCTCACTTTACCGTTTAGCTTGGGTTGGGCGGTTAGGCGACAATGCCTCCGGTTTTATTCCGCCGCCGCTGAGGTGTGGTCGTGGATGATCTTCCAGCCATCGGGAAATTTACGGAACACCAGCGTGAAGCGGCCGTGCGGAGTCTTGCCATCTGTCAACGTGAGGTGCCACGCGCCGCGGACGAAGGCGGCTTCCGGTCCTAGCATCTCAATCTTCAGATCCGAAAAGTCTAGCTTGCCCATTTCGTGGCCCGGGCTGGCATACGTTGCTTTGTAACGGTCGAGCGTGGCTTGCCAGCCGCTGGTCTGCTTGGCGTCGGAGAAGAACGTCAGGTCGGGGGAGTTCCAATAGCCGGCCATGAAGGCGTCGAGATCGTGACGGTTCCAGGCGTCTTGCTGGGTACGGAGGACCTGTTCGACGGCGGATTTGGGATCGGCGGCGTTCGCGTGAGGGACGAGAATGCAAAGCGCGGATAGAAGCAGGAGACCGGGCGAAACCAAGATGTGGCGGATCAATTTAGGTTCCCTCCAACTGAGTGGGTTAAGTGGCAATCATAGCGGTCTTTGGCCGCGGGTGTACGCTTAGTGGGATTCTTCTGCTGCTGGGGCGGTGTCCGGAGTATCTACTTTTTGCGCTGCTGCATGTTGCTCGGGCGGAGGCGGCTGAAAGTCGCCGGGATCCTTGCCTTCCATGGCTTGGGCCATGAAGTTCATCCAGATGGGGAGCGCGGCGTGAGCCCCCGTCTCCTTCGCGCCTAAAGATTTCTTTTCGTCGTAGCCTACCCAGACTCCGCAGGTCATGGTGGGAGAAAATCCCATGAACCAGGCGTCGGTGAAGTCATTGGTCGTGCCCGTCTTGCCGGCCACGGGGAACGGCAGCTTCGTGGCGGCGATGCCGGTGCCGTGCAATACGACTTCACGCAACATCGAGGTCATGATGCGGGCGGTGTGCTCGCTGACTACGTCCTTCACTTCGGGGAAATATTCCTCCAGCACGCGGCCTTCGTAGTCGGTCACACGCGTGAGGTAGCGCGGGGTGACGCGTACTCCATCGTTGGGAAACACGCTGTAAGCCGATGTCTGCTCCATCAGGGTGATCTCTGCCGATCCCAAGGCGATGGGTAGATACGGCGGGAGCTTCGAAGTGACGCCGAAGCGCTCGGCATACTCGATCACCGTCTTGATGCCAACTTTACTGGCAAGTTTCAAGGCAGGGATGTTGCGCGACTGCGCCAGCGCGCGGCGCAGAGTGATGATGCCTTCAAACTTCTCATCATAGTTGTGCGGAACATAAGGGCCGGACGGAGTTTCGAAGCTGACCGGCTCATCAAGGATCGTGTCGTCGGGACTTCCGCCCTGATCGATGATGGTGGTGTAGACGTACGGCTTGAAGGACGAGCCGACCTGGCGCAAGGCTTGCGTGACGCGATCGAACTTGGAATCATTGAAGTCGCGTCCGCCGACCATGGCCTTGATTCCCCCGGTCGCGTTATCGATGGCAAGAAGCGCTCCCTGGGCTCCGGAGTCCTGCTCCAGGCTCACCTTGGCTGCGCCGTTTGTGCCCAAGGAAATGATTTTGACGTAACAGATATCTCCAGGTTTCAGGATGTCGGCGAGTTTGTGCTGGGTCCAGGCAACATCGGCCTGTCCGAGCGCGGCGGTGTAGCGCCCGAACCTCAGCGTGGCGATTCCAGTGCCCGCAGAAGTGACCAGGGCGTGAACATATCCGTTGACTTCGGGCTCATCGTCCCAATCGGGATGGGAGAATTTTTCAGCGACAATGCCTTCGGAGACGATGTTCTCGAGGTGACCTTTCCATCCGTGACGGCGCTCGTAGGCGGCGAGACCGTCGAGCACCGCCTGGTTGGCGGCCTTCTGCAGGTCAACGTCGAGCGAGGTATACACCTTGAGGCCGCCCTCATGAACCTGATCGGTTCCGTATTTGCCTTCGAGATAGCGGCGAATTTCTTCGACGAAATAAGGGGCGAGCGAGTTGGGATCGTGCGCCAGATGCAGAACGAGCGGCGCCGAGCGGGCGTCATCGGCCTGAGCGGCGGTGATCTTGCCGTCCTCGAGCATGGCGTTGATGACGAGGTTGCGCCGTTTCTGGGCGCGGTCGGGATGGTTGATCGGCGAGTAGTAGCTCGGGCCCTTAGGCAGACCCGCGAGCAGGGCGGCTTCGGTCAGGGTCAACTGTTTTGCCGTCTTACTGAAATAGAACTCGGACGCGGCTTCGAAGCCGTAAACCCCGTGTCCCAGGGCAATCTGGTTGGCATAGAGGGTAAAAATTTGCGGCTTGGTAAAGCGGCGCTCGATCTGGATGGCGAGCATCGCTTCCTGCACCTTGCGCTGCCAGCGGCGGTCGGGCGAAAGGAAGAGATTGCGGGCAAGTTGCATCGTGAGCGTAGACGCTCCCTGCACCTTCCCGCCGGATTCGATGTCGCGATAGGCAGCGCCGGCGATGCGGAAGAAATTGATGCCCGTATGACGGTAAAAATCTTTGTCTTCGATGGAAACCAGCGCGTCGCGCAGCACGGGAGGAAAGTCGTCGTATCCCGCGACGACGCGGCGCTGCAGAGCGAAGGAACCGATCACGCGGTCGTGGTCGTCGTAGACTTCGGTGATCGAACTGGGGCGATAGGCTTCGAGAGCGTCAACCTGGGGCAGGTCGGTGGTGTAGACGAGCAGCAGGCCGGCAGTGGCTCCGACCAGCACGGAAATCAGCACGAGCAGGCCGAACAGGACGCGGCCGACGAGTTTGCGACCGCCGACTTCTACGTCGGGAAGATTTTCGTAGAGAATTCTCATGCCGCGCTGAGGTCAGGATAGCACTATGGTTGGAACGGGCAGAGATGTGATGCCGGGCGCGTGTGGCTCCGAGACGTCCAATCGGCTTCCCTCTGTCGAGAATCCCACTTCTCGCAAAAGAAGCGAGAAATGGGGCACCCCTAGTGCCGGCAGAATGTTAGCGCTAAGACGTAACCGAGACTTCATCATTGTGGAGGAAGAGGGCGGAGCCTATGTACAGCAGGGCAGCGAGGATGGTTAGCGACTTTAGGCCGAACCAGAGAGACGACGATTCCAGCAGGCCTCCAAGCAACGAACCGAACAAGTTCGATCCCAGGGCGCTGCCGCGGAAACCAGCTTTGGCGAAGCTGGATACAAAAATAATCCCGGCAAAGAAAACGGGGCTGCACAAAGCCAGAGTCGCAACGATGGCCCGAAGCATCCAGGATGCGAAAAACAGCTTCTGCATGGGGACAACAAACATCACTACCAGCGTCAGGAACAATCCCGCATAGGCCAGCGGGAGCGGAATTCGCGGGATCGCCCCGTAAACCAGATTGGCGCCCACGATCAGACATAGCAATCCGGACACGACCACCGCATTGACCACCCAGGTGGTGCCGAACAGAAGCGCCATCTTACTGACGATCTGCGCTTCCAGAAGCATGAACCCGGCACCCAGCAAGAGGAAGTGCGGCTCGATGCGTCCGCCTTCTCCACTGGTCTGGCGAAGGAACCATCCGAAGACGATGAGGACAGCGATGGAAACGAGAATCACGATGATGGGCAGGCCCGGCGCGTGCTGGTAGAAGTAGGGCCAGTCATCGGTAGTGAGAGTGGCAGACTCCATCGGCATGTTGCCGTGGGTTGCGAGATAAGCAGCGAGCGCGGGATCAGCGGTGGCCTTGGCGAGGCGGTCGCGCGATCCCGCGACGAAGAACCGTCCGGAACTGTCATAGCCGCCGAGATCAGTCTGGAACTGAACCGGGTTCTGGCCAAACGTCTCCTGCATCAGCTTGTAGAGACGGCCCGCGATCCACGGAGTATCGACCTGAAATTTCACGATGAAGAGGCCGTCGGGCTTCAGCAACTGCTTCGCCCGCTGGAGCGCTTCGCGCGTGTAGACGTAGTTGTCGATGCGAATGTTGGTGAAGTGCGATGTCGTGGTGTGGGAATCCAGGAGCGAAAACACGATCAGATCGAACTGATCATGGCTGTTCTCGATGTAGCTGCGGGCATCATCGAGGGCGACGTGCACGCGTGGTGACTGGTAAGGATGTTCGAAGTGCAGTTTTCGTCCGAGTTGAAGAATGAGAGGATCGATCTCGACGGCCTCGACCTGGCCGGCGCCATTCCGAAGAGCAGCGGCGACATCGTTACCCATGCCCGAGCCGAGCACCAGGACCGACGGCGGAGACTGGTAGAAACGGTACGGCATGTTATAGGAGTTCTGATCCACGGGATGCTTGAGAAACACGTCCGGATGCGACTGCACGAACTCCGGCGAGAGATTCACGATCGTCTGATAGAGCGAATCGTTGGTGGTGAGAGAGTAAGCCTCGATCTGTCCGTTGGCGTAGACCGGCCGCACCGAGAGCTTTTGATAGGGGGACCAATACGTTGTGGCATTGCGGTGATCTGGAATCGCGAGCAGGCAGACACAAACAAGGAAGGTGATGCCCAGAGCCTTGCGCGCGCCTGCATTACGCCAGAAAACCAGCAACGAGAAAAGGCCGGCTACAAGAAACCAGACCCAGGGCGGCTGATGCAGGAAGGAGATCAGGGTGAATGCGGCAATTCCGGCCAGACTGGCAAGAACGTTGACGCTGTAAGCTGCGACCCCATTCGGAGCATTCTCGAGATACCAGCCCACCAATTGCCCGAAGGGAATGAACGTCGTTGCGATGACGGCGAACAAGGGGACGACGAAGGCCATAGCGAGCAGCATGCCGGACCAACTCGTGGGTAAGGCGGGAACGCCCCACACGTGGACTTCGACGGTGGCTCCGAGCATCTGCGGCAGGGCTGCCATGGTGCGGCGCAAGGGAGAGATCGGTGCTTTCAAAATGATGGTCAGCAACAACAACGGTGTGAGCATCGCCATCAGTTGCACCCGGCGACGGCAGAGATAGCAACCCAGGCCGAAACCCAGAAAGCAGGCCACCAGTACGAAGTTCTTGAAGTAGGCGAAGATCCGGATCTCCGAGGACACCCAGCGGATCATCAGCATCTCGACGAACAGGCTGAGCAAGCTGATCAGGACCAGTTGGCGGTAGCTAAAGCCGCCCAGTTCTTCGACTCGCAGTTCCCATTGGCGCGGGGCTGCGGGGGCTGTTTTGAGACGATGGAACACGCGGTACACAACCAAGACTGCGAGAGCGGAGATGAGAAAGAGGAATGAGAGCGAGCTAAACGATTGCGTGATCGTCTCCATGCGATAGGGCAGGCCTCAAGTAAATGCGCGCGCGAAACTTTTGGGACTGGCTGGTTAACGATATCAGAAAGTCTTCGCGGCTAAAGAATGAAGGCCGCCCATTTTCTAGGCGGCCTTGGATTCCTGCGAATGACCGAGCTAGCTGGCGCGGCTCTTCAGCACTTCTACGGCTTTGTTCAGCTGGTCGTCGATGGTGTTCTTCGGCTTGGTTTCATCTTGGGCAGGTGCGGCTGAGTCCTCATCATCGGGGCTGGCAGCATCGTCCGGCACATCGGCGACAACCACGTTAGGAGTGATGGCTGCATCCTGAATGGCTTTTCCGCTGGGCGAATAGTATTTCGCAATCGATAAAATCAGGGCGCCGCCGTCGGGCAGATCGATCGTCTTCTGCAGCGAGCCATCGCCGAACGTCTTGTCGCCTACAACATCGCCACGGGCGTTCTCCAAAACGGCTGCAGCCACAATCTCGGCTGGGCCGGATGTACCTCGGTTCACCAGGACCGCCAGCGGAAGATTGGTGACTGCCTTCGAAGGATCGGCATTGAAAGCTTGCCGCGGGAACTTCTGCCCTTGCAGATAAGTGATGGTTCCGTGATTCAGGAACAGGTTGGCAACCGCAATGCCCTCATTCTCGTCGCCTTCGGCGCAGTTGCGGAGATCGAGCAGGATCTTCTTGGCGCCGGATTTCTCCAGCGACTTGACCTTGGACGCGACCTCCTGCGCCTTGCCCTTGGTGAGAGCTTCGACTTTCACGTAGCCGATGCCATCGTCCATCATCTTGTCGGCGACGGCGGGAATGCTCACCACATCGCGGGTGATGACGACCTTCTGTGGCTCGGCCTTGCGAGCGCGCACTACCTGGACATTCAAAGTCGATCCGGGAGTTCCAGCGAGCAGGTTGCGAATTTCGGGCAGTGACATTTCGCGCGTGCTTTGTCCTTCAATCGCTTCGAAGATGTCAGTCGGCTCAATGCCGGCTTTCTCGGCAGGCGATCCGGGAAGCACGGCCACCACCGCGGCATAGCCGAAGCGCTTGGAAACGACCGCGCCAATCCCTGCCTTGCCTTCCGCTTTGCGGTTCTTGAATGCCTTGTAAGCATCGGCGGCCATGTAGCTGGAGTTGGAATCGAGCGACTCGAGCAGACCGTGCAGCGCGCCGTCCGTCACCTTGGGGATGTTGGGCTCTTCGACGTACTCACTGCGCACGCGCGAGAGCACCTCACTGTAAACCTGCAGTTGACGGTAAGAGCCGTCGTTCGAAGAGGCATGTACGCCTCCCATGTTGCCGACAACGACGAACAGAAGTACGGCGAAGGATGTGACCAGAATCGCTGCTTTGGTTTTCATGGACATCTGTTTGTGATCTTCTTCCGGAAGGAATTACTTCCTGAGAACTGGTTTCATTATATCTCTAGATGCAATTGGGAAAGCCTCGGCTGCTCGATCTGGAGCCTCCTTCGGTAACTCACAGGGCCGATCCTCCTGTGGATGGACGTCCGGGGCTGCATTCTGTTATCGGAACTGGTGCTCGAAGGTTGTTTCAGGAACGGGGCGTTTGACTCTCTGTCTGAACAAAACAAGCAACTTAGACGTTATTGGGCGGGTTTGAATTTCAAGGCAAGCTGGGTTTGAACGGAGACTGGATGTCCGTTCAGGATGTATGGCTTGAACTTCCATTGCCTGATTCCGTCGATGGCGTTGCGCGCGAAAACCAGGGAGCCTTGCAGGAACTTCGCGTCCTTCACAATACCGTCTCTGCCGATCAGTACTTGCAACGTCACCGTTCCTTGTTGCCCTTTGGCGCTCTCGGGATAGGCGAGAGCCGGTTGATCGGTGAGCAGAGCAAGCTCCGCCGTTTCGGGCACGGTGACCGGTTCAATCGAAGGAAGCACAGAGTCGAGGGGCTTGTTGCCTCCAACCGCAGGGCCCGTGGGAGCCAGTTGCGATTTGAGACTGGAAGGAACGGTGCCGCGGGCAGGAACAGGCTGGGGCGGTGCCGGCTGAGTCGCGGCCGGAGACGAACCTGGAGTCAATATCTCGCGATGGGTTGGGGTGCTCGCGACGGGCGCAACCGTGGCCACAACCGATGGCTGAGGAGCAGCCGTCGCCAAGGGCTCTTTGGCAACCGGCGTTGTCGCAGGGCTGAGTGAAGACGCCGGATTTTCAGGAACAGGAGTCGCAGTTGCGTCCGCAGGCGGAGTAGAACCGTCGGCCGGAACAGCCGTCAGATCCGGAGTGCTTTCGGTGTTCGGTTTCTTCAGGGTCGGGTCTACAACGGGAACGACTTTGATCTGCGAGGGGTCGGTCGTTGCATCGGGAATCGTCTCGGCCACGGGAAGCTTATATTCGTCGCCGGGACGGGTGAAACTTTCGTGAGAGACCGGTGCCTGCACTGGGGTAACGGGCTGCGGGTACAACCAGGCATGGATAGATTGCTTTCCATTCAGCCAAAGGCTTTGCAGCTTGGGATGCCAGGGCGCTTGGGGCGCCGCCACGACTGCGCAGGCGGCAAGGAACATCGCCGCAAAGATTGCCTTCTTCCCCAAACCGGATCCTGCAGGACGCGACTCCTCTGAACCGCCGCTGCCTTCCTGGATATACGCGAACAGCTCGGCCGTTTTCTTACGCTCCTGCACGGAGGGGAAATCCGGCTCTGCAGGTGGTACAGGCGGACTGGGAAGCGGTTCAGGGGTTTGAGGGGGCGGTGGCGGCGAGTACGAAGACGTCTGGTTGTATCCGAGAAGTTCCGGATTCCCACGAACAGTAGCGGGTGCGGCAGTGGCTGGTTCGCTTTGCGATGGGTGCGCAGCGACACGCGTTTTCAGGTACCACTGCAATCCGCGGGGGCCGCTCGGCGCCTCGGAGGCAGCAACCGGAGGATCTTCTTCGGCTACCGAAGCCGCCATGGGCTCCAGGTCTTTGAGAAGATCAACTGGCTCTGGCAGCGACTGCTCGTGTGAATGCGAGCTTTCGGTCTCGAATTGTCCACCGGGAGCCGATGTCGGGGTTTGCAGGAATTCTCCGGCGCGCAAGGTCTTTGCGTTGCCAGGATCCAAACTGGCTGGAACTCTGGACAACGGTGCCGCCGCCGCAGCTGCCGCAGCAGCCTGGGTGGCATTGGCCGCAGATCCCTGCTTGGCGCGCAAAAGATCACGGGCGGTGGTCAGCGTTTCCCGGGCCTGGTTCGCCGCGATGGGCTTGCGTAAAAGTGAATTTGCACCAGCCTGCAGTGCATTGGGCGCGCTGGCGTCGTCACTGACAATGGCGAGCGTAATCGGGCGTTCCGCGGCCTTGCGCTCGCGGGCCGTACTCAGAAGCAATCCGGCTTCAGGTTGCTGATCCCAATCGATGATGACGATCTGAAAACTCTGATTGGTGATTCTTTCGACTGCCGTAACCGCGTTGGAGCAGAACTCTCCCTCGACGCCGAGACCAAACAAAATCTGGCGAATGCTCGCAGCCGTCCCCTCATCGGGGGAAAACAGAAAGCAGCGAAGAGCCATGCCTCTCCAGACTACGGGGAGGGAGTAACCGCAGCAAGATTACCGAGGTGGGCGGGGATTCGCCCGGCGGCAGCACCGAGGGTACATGTACTAGAGCGCGGCTACGATTGTGTAGTCCTTCAGATGCACAGTACAAGTCGCCGGTTCCGCCTGTGATCCTCTGTGCCCTCTGTGGTTGAAGCCTTTGACCTTGTCGTCCCACACCGAGGATCATGCCGATCGAGTCGCAATGTGCCACGATCACTATTTCCGGCGGACTACAGTAGAATGCTCAGTCGTTTGCGGCGCTGTATGCGGTGTGGCCGAGACGCCGGGCGCTCACAAACATTCATCCTATGGTGATGCAAGAGCAGAATTATTGGCTGACGACGGCGCAATTTCCCGCCACGGACGCTGCGCGTCCGCTGCCTGAGGCGGTCGATGTCGCTGTTATCGGAGCAGGGTATACGGGTCTCTCGGCGGCGCGGACGCTGGCCATGCGGGGTGCTAAAGTCGCGGTGCTGGAGAGTAAGAACATCGGCTGGGGCGCCAGTTCCCGCAACGGCGGCATGGTCCTGACCGGGATGAAGCTCGGCGTTCGCAAGCTGATCGCCATGTACGGACGGGAACGCACACGGCAAATGTATGCCGCGTCCCTGGCTTCGATCGATTGTGTCGAGCAGATCGTGCAAGAAGAGAACATCGAGTGTGACTTCTCGCGCTGCGGGCATCTGGAGGTTGCCTGCAAGCAGATGCATTTTGACAACTATGAGCGCCAGGCGGAGGTGATTGAAGCAGAATTCAATCACCAGCTACGCGTGGTGCCGAAAAGCGAGCTCAACGACGAAATTGGGTCGTCCATTTATTACGGCGGGATGGTGGACGAGGTAAGCGCGGGGTGCAATCCGGCGCGCTACGTAGCCGGGCTCGCGCGCAGCGCCCTGAAGGCTGGTGCGGAAATTTTCGAGCAGGTGCGGGCAGAAAGCCTTCAGCGGGATTCACGGCAAGGGGATGCCGGATGGAAGCTTGCCACATCTCGCGGCTCACTTTGGGCGCACGAAGTTTTTGTCGGAACCAGCGGGTACACCGGTCCAGCCACTCCGGCCTTGCAAAAAAAGCTGATACCGATCGGATCGTTCATTATCACGACAGAAGTCTTGCCGGCGGCATTGGCTCGGGAACTGAGCCCGCGCAACCGGATGATCTATGACTCGAAAAATTTCCTGCACTATTACCGGCTGACGCCCGATGGACGCATGCTGTTCGGCGGCCGGGCTGCATTTTTCCCGGAGAGCGACCAGACTGTGCGGCGGAGCGCAGATATCCTGCGGCAGGGAATGGTCGGAGTCTATCCGCAATTGCGCGATGCCCGCGTAGAGTATGTCTGGGGCGGGACTTTGGACTTTGCCTTCGACATTATGCCGCACGCTGGGCAGATCGACGGGATGTATTACGCCGTCGGCTATGCGGGACACGGCGTAGCCATGGCAACCTATCAGGGGCAGAAGATCGCCGAAATGATGGCGGGAGACAAACCCGAAAACCCGTTTGTCGGCATTGCTTTTCCGGGTGCGCCACTGGGTTTATACAATGGGAAGCCGTGGTTTTTGCCGCTGGCGGGAGCCTGGTACAAGTTCTTGGATTGGGTAAGCTAGTTCTTGCCTCGGTCCTGCACCATAATGGTGTAAAATGGTGACATGGCACCGCGCAAACAAGTTCGTAGGAGCGTGACCCTCCCGGTTCGGTTAGCAGATCAGGTTCAGCGCATTGCAAAGAAAAAACGCCTGAGCGACAACCGCGTACTAGTGGAACTGCTGGAGCAAGGTCTCGAAGCTCAGAAAGAAAAGGAAAAGGCTTTTTTCGCTCTCGCCGATCGCTTCCGCGCAGCGTCTGATCCGAAAGACATAAAGCAGCTGGGAGACGAAATGGGCCGTTTCATCTTCGGTGAGTGATGCCGCAGATTGAGAATTGGTCGCGCCTCCCCGCCGCCCTCCGGGATCACTTGGTCGACCGCATGCGCGACCGCAATATCAATCTCAGCGATCTGAACCAACTCCGACTTTGGATGGAGACGAAACCTGAGGTGCCGATGGGGCCTTGGTACAAGGATTTGGAACGTTCAAGATCTGTGGAGAAGGCAAGTATCCAAAGACGGTTCTTCTTTCTGGGCAATCCGCCGTTGGGATGAAGCTCTGACCATTTCAGAACGTGAGCAGGCTCCAATGATTGATGGCGACATCTGGTCCGGCCTCGCATGTCTAAAAGCGAATCCGAAAGTTCGTAATTTCCGAAGATTTGGGAAGGGCAAAGGAGCGTACGTCAACGTGGTCGCTTGGGCGCAGTCAAGGTCTGCATTTGAAGAGAAGGTCAAGCGACATGTGGATACCCTCGACTGCATCTTGGTCGAACTCGACCAGGTGCAACTTCTGGAATCCAGAATGAGCGCAATGGATTTCCCCGAGGAATTTATTAACATGCGGCAGACCGCAAACCGACAGCCGGACGATACCGTTTTTGGAACGTTTCACATCTGGCATCAAGAAGACGCGAATTGAAGATTAATGTGCGGCTAGGCCTGCGACAGCGGTCTCTTCCGGATCAGTAGGTAGACCACCGGTCCCAGCAGCATTGCGATAGCGCCGCCCGCCGTGGCAAAAAGATCTCCTCCCAGCAGGGCGACGATGGCCATCAGTACCGGAGCACCCACTACATAGAGCAATCCCAAGCGGCCGCCAGGCACGACGAACGCTCGGGGCAGGTCGGGTTGGGTGCGGCGGAGCTTCCATCCCGACATCACCGTCAGCACCGTCGTGGCCGAGCGCAACCAAATGTAGACCGAGATCAGTTGCCCCAGGCTCTTCCATGCCAGCAGCGCGTAGATCGCTGCCGATGTAACGATGGCGAGCCAGGGGGTGCCGTAGCGGGCGTGCTTGCGGGTAAGAACATCGGGCAAATATCCGTCTTCGGCCATGGCGAAGGGCATTCTCGTGGTCGTCAGGATGGTGCTATTTAACAGAGCGACGTTGCCCACCATCGCGGCGATGGTCATCCAGTTACCAAGCCACGGGCCGCCGATCATGCGGGCAGCATCGGAGAAGAATCCCGTATGCCATTTCTCCCAGTTGCCCGCCGAGGCGAGTCCGGCGAAGGTCGGCAGAAAATACGCGGCAATTGACAAGGGCACAACCAAGGCGAGAGCTCGCGGGTATGCCCTTTGCGGATTCTCGACTTCCTCTGCCACAGTCGACAGCTGTTCATAGCCGGAGTACAGCCACAGTCCCAAGGCCAGGCCCACGCCGAAAACTTTGAACGTCGGCTGGTGCGGCACCACCCACGGATGAAAGGGATTCTGGTGCCAATGGGTTAGCGCGATGACGATCATGATCATCACCGGGATGAAGATGAAGATCTCGAGCGCGGTAGCGACTTTGCCCACCATGTCGATCCCGCGAACGTTCACCCAGGTGAGAATCACAATCAGAGTGAGGGAGATGAGATAGTGGGTCGCCGTGGACATCCCCGGCGAGTAGTAGGCAAGGTAGTCAGCAAATAGGACAGCATAAGCGCCGCCTAGAAGAAACGAAGCCGACCAGTTCCACCATCCCGCGAGGAATCCCCAGAAGTCGCCGAAGGCGGCGCGCGTCCAGCGATAGAAGCCTCCCTCGACCGGCATCGCAGTCGTCAGTTCCGCTGAGACCAGCGAGACCGGGATGCACCAGAAGAATGGCAGGATCAACAGATAGAGAAGGGTGATCCCCGGGCCCGACGTTGTGACCATGTCCTCGAGGCCGAAGGGCCCTCCGGTGGTGTAGGAGAACATGACGAAGACGAGGTAGAAGAGTCCCGCCTTGCGGAGGGTGGAGGAGGATTTGGGTTGGGAGGTCAAGGGAGCGGGATCTGATTTCAGATTGTGGATCTTAGATTTCAGATTGAAAATCTATCAACGTTCAATCTGCAATCTGAAATCTGCAATCACGAATCGACTGCCAAGATCTACGCCGCCAGCGTGCCGCTCAACGCCCCTTCGAGTTCCAGCAGCTTCCGCTTGATGTCGAGGCCGCCGCCGTAGCCGCAGAGCGTGCCGTCCGACGCGATCACGCGATGGCAGGGGACCACGATCGCGACCGGGTTGCGGTTGTTGGCCATGCCTACCGCGCGAAATCCCTGGGGGCGCCCGACAGCGCGGGCTATATCTGCGTACGTACGAGTCTCACCGTAGGGGATCGCGCTTAGCGCTCGCCAGCAGGCCAGTTGAAAGTCAGTCCCGCGCAGATCGAGGGAGAAGTCGAACTGCCGCCGTTTGCCGGCAAAGTATTCGTCCAGTTCGCGAGTGTAAGCGCGCATCGAACTCTCCGCCGGTTCGAATCGAACCGCTTTGCTCTCCTCTCGGAGATCTCGCGGATTCGGACGGACCGTCTGCTGCCCAGGCAGACGCTGGTCGAACTCGAGAGCGACCAATCCGCGGGCGGAGGCGGCCAGGAACAATGGGCCCACCGGAGACGAAAATGTGGTGCAGAGAAGCGTTTCCATGGACGCATAACCATAGCATGAGGACGGGAGATCGTTCACCACTAGTAGACCGTCGTGACCACGGTGTTAGTGCGAGGAATGTAGGGGCGGACGCCTTCGTCCGCCCCGCCGAGCGCAGCGAGGCGTAAACCCCGTATGGTTGTAGCTCTGTCCGGTGCGAGGGCAAGCTGCCCTCGCGACAGCCGGCGGGACGCCGGCGCTACGGGGGCTACCGGTTGACAGAACCGGTCCATTGGCCCACAGTAGGGGGCTGCTATTTCGTGCTTGGGGAAGATACCGGTTGAAAAAGGCTCTGGTCATCCTGGTTGCGGTAGTGATTACACCCCTTCTGGTCGTCGGTATGCTCATGGCAGCCGGAGACTGGAATAGCATCGGGCAAACTCCGGCAGGCGATAAACTCTCCGTGAGTTCGGTGCGAAAGCTCAGGAACAACCAACGGACGGCCCTGGTGCGAATCGAATATAAGGAACCCCCGCAGCTTCCGCAGGGCGGACCGTTTGTCGAGATGCGCGCCCGCGTCCGGGTTAATTGCTCGAACGGGCAGGTTACTCCCACCACCGAGTGGTTCTACTCGCGCGACCGCAGCGGACGGTTCGTCGTCAGCAAGAAAGCCAGCCACGACGATCAGTTCGGCAAAAGCACGGAAGGAAATTTTGTGGACCAGGTGAGCAAGGGTATCTGCAGTCAAACCAAGTAGGATTCTCGGCCAGGCTCGACTTCCTCTGGCTGGACCTAAGCATTTTGAGTTTAATTGGGGAGGATGCGATGCAGAGTCAACCAGGAACAAAGTGGATTCGATTGCTGAAACTTGCCACCGCCCTTGCAGTGTTCTTCGTGGTGTCGATCTGTGGGTCTGCTTCAGCCGCCACAACATTCTCTTTGTCTGGAGACTGGTCAAACACGACCAATCCGAATGGCCCATGGTCCTACAATCAGGGAACCAATGCCCTGCCACTGGTGACTGCGTGGACTGGCGCAGGCAGCGCAATGGTCGGGTGCAATCAGCCAGCCTGGGCGCCGTCCAACAACGGGGGTGATTTTCTGCCTGCTCTCATGAAGACTAACTCTTGTGCTGCAAAGTATTTCGGTACCGACCCGCATAACGGTCTTTCCAATGTGATGCCGGGGGATATTGTCGTTCACACCGTCGATTCCGCCAATGGCAACCCCACGTTGGGCCTGGCCAACATCCAGTTCACGGTCCCAGCGGGCGCCCCGAGCAGGTATCAGATCACCGGTTCCGTTTGGGATGCGGCATTGAACCTAGGGACAACCCGTCCTCAGGGTTGGATTCTTTTGGTCAATGGCGTCCAGAAAGCGGCGGGCTCCTTGGCCGGCAACGTTCCTCGCAGCCAGGCTCAAACGTTCAATATAAGCGTCAATCTTGCAGGCGGCGACGCGGTGGACTTGGAACTGTTCAAGGGGAATAGTCAATTCGGGTATTTCGTCGGCACCAATATGACGATCACGCCCGTCTGCATCCTCACAGACACACCTGCCTACAATGCAACAACCGGCATCTTGACCATGAAGTTTACGGTCGGGACGCCTGCTGTTGCCACCTGGAACGCATGGCTCACTACCGGAAACACAATGCAACTGCTTTGGTCGCAATCGCAACCCGCGACTGGGCTGCCAGTCAATGTGACCAAGACTGATGCCGTGCCCAAGTCTGGCAAGGTTGGCATTCTGTCGACGCTGACTATGCCGACGGCAGGGATCACATGCTCAAGTTGGCTAACGCTTTCCACGGGGCCGTAGCATTTGGCTCAGGCCTCCAAAGGGGAGCCGAGGAGGATAACTGTGGCTAACAGGGCGTTACACTCAGAATCCTTGTCCCGGCCATTTTGAGTGCTATGGCGATGTTTCGCCAAGTGACTAGAGATGTTTTCCTGTCGAAAGGTGAAACCATGAGTCAATTGACTTTCTCGTCTGGGCCAACTAATTCTTCTGGATAGACCTTGTCCCACAGCCCTCCACGCTCAGTACCGGGGATCAGACGGAAGATTTCCCCGGTTTCTTTGTCCCGAAACCACTCTTCATCCGGCGAGAATCGATTGGGCTTCATTACGGGTACCCGTTCCACCCAACCGCGTTCTATCGCATACGTGAGCCTTTGCCTGATATACAAGTGGGTACCGGGGGCGATCGACCGTAACTCGTAAATCTCTCGGAAGATCCCCATTCTGACCTCCGTCGAATGTGCGAATCGTCTCACATCTCCGGTCGCATGTGAAGATGAGTGTTATGGGGATTTTTCGCCAACCATCCCGCTGATTCCCTAGAATACAAGCCGTGATAATCGAACACTCAGAGGAATTCACTAGGGATTGGGACTGGTACGCGGTGGATCAGGATGGATATGTCGGCCATTTCACGAGCGCCGGGATGAGAACGCTGCCGAGATCAGTGAAGAACAATCGGGAATGGGCTGAACTGGTCGCCAAGTATTTCTTTGAGGAGGCACCAGTGCGAGGTGGCTGGTCACTTCGCGCAGGTGCGGAGCAAGATTGCGGAGGGTGGGAAAAACAAGGTCGTGAGCGTTATGTCAGAGATTTTGCTCTGATGGCGACCAAGGGGCTGTTCTCGTTCGACACCGACCAAATTCACGGTGAAGGGCGCTATTATCTGGTGGCCATCCCGGAACGCCCGTTGCATGTCGATGATCTTCCTCTCAACATCAAGGAGATGTTGTCGCACACAACCTCTTCGCTGCGATTAAGGAACAGTCCTCACATCAACGGTCCGATAACCGAATCGTGGTGAGCTTCCGTTCGCTGCCGATTTTGAGTGTAATGGGGATTTTTCGCCAACCGACCTTTCGGAGCGTACCCAACGTCCTCACCTTCATTGACTTGCCATACCTCTACCCCTAACATTCCAGTCCTAATGATTGGCCAGAACATTTCGCATTACCGCATCGTCGAAAAACTCGGCGGTGGCGGAATGGGAGTGGTCTACAAAGCCGAAGACATCGAGCTTGGACGATTTGTCGCGCTCAAGTTTTTGCCGGACGACGTAGCGCAAGATCCGCAAGCACTGGAGCGGTTCCGGCGCGAGGAGCGGAGTGGCCGCAGGGCCTCGTGCGGCTTACTTCTTTTCGGAATTCTCTGCCGGGGGCGCCCCCATCACCAAGTCTCGGAGCGCGTTCCGGCTAGCGTGCTGGAAGCTCTTTCTCGGTGGCGCCGTCCCGGCTAGGAGATCGCCCACAGACGGGGGCGCAACGAAATATTGATCTAGGAGACGAGTTTGAGCTTGTGTGAGGGCGACCGATTTGTCGAACTGCTCGATAAGGCGATGGTTCACTTCTGATATATCCAAGCTTGTCGCCCTTGCAAGATCGATCAGTTCTTCGAGCATCTCTTGCGCCTTCCTCTCTGGCCGCTGCGTCGGTCCGTCGCTTGGAAGATTGTCCAGTTTCTCCTGAAGTTCTGGCCAGCACAGCTTGAATGCCTTAGCGATTTCAGTATCGTTTCGGGCGTTCTCTCCGGCAGCTTTGTTCAGATTCATCACCAATTGCAGCAGTTCTTTCTCCTTCAGCCTTGTGTGCTGAAACTCGCCAAGTGGTTTGGTCACATCGCTCGGTTCCAAAGCCCCGATTAGCAGTGTGCAGGCCAGAGGGTTCTCCACTTGTTTTGCGATGGCCCCCGCTTCGAAGAGTATCCAAGGTGAGGTGAGGTTATTCGGAGTAAGGCAGATGATGCCAGCTCTTGCGGCCGCGAGGGCTTTAGCGATTTCTAGGGTCGAGCGAGAACCCTTCGAGATGTCGTCCGAGGACAGCCACAGGTCGAAGGCGTTGTTGATCATCGGCAGGTATTCCTTGAGCGCCTCAGCGACTGCGGCACTTTGCAGACCGGACCAACTGACGAAGATCTTCATCTTTTCCATGGTGCCCAGAATTGTAGCGGTGTCCAGAGGATTGTTCTAGTCGAAGCTGCTTGATTTACTGCTGCTCGTCACAATGCTAGGATTCTCCCGCCATGAACAAGCTTGCTCTCCTACTCTTCGTCGGCATCTTAGTCACGTGTTCGCCACTGTTCGCTGAAGAAACGTACACTAGCGGTAACAAACTCAAACCTGCATGCGCGGCTTACATTGCCGGAATTCCCCCGGACAGGAGTGAGGCACTGAAAGCCGGCGTTTGCATCGGTTTCATTGACGGCTGGTTGCAGCTGGCGATGATGCTGAAACCGCCGCTAGTGAACGAAGAATTATTCTGCCCGCCGAAGGGTGTGACAAACAAGCAGGTGATAGACATCGCCGTCAAATATATGAACGACCACCCCGAAAAACTGCATCAATCTGCCTCACAGATTCTCTATGATGCAGTCTCGGATGCTTTCCCTTGTCTTGCGAAGCCCGCGAAGTGATTCTGTTACTTGTCTCTAAATAGTGAGTGCGGGAGTTCTATGAAAGGCTTTTCGTGACATGCTTTGCAAACGCCCGCGATGTTGGATGAGTTCTGAACCTTGATCCTGAACATCACTTTCCCTTTGCATGGTTGGTCGCCGTGCTCATGACTGTCGGATACACAAACGCATCGGTCCTCTTCCATCAGCGCCACCTCCCTCGCCGAGCTCCATGATTGATTGCAGAGTAAGTATAACCGCCCCGCAAGCTGCTTGATTTCAGTGCGGCCCGTCGCACGCGCAGCGAATCCCCAGAAGATGACGAACCTGATGCGCTCTCACGGCTAGCAGCACGCCGGGGCATTTTGAGTGTAATTGTGGCATCGGCATCGCATGGTGCAGGCGCGTACGCGCGTCATGAATCAATTGCAAGCGGTCGCGTTGAACGAAGGTTTGCACTGCAAGAAGAAGTTGTGGCGCGAGCATGGGCGGCAGCAACTGGAATCGTTCGCGCTGGCTCCGTGGGCGAGCCGGCGACGGCATGATCTGCTGGAGTTGCTGGATCGCCTGAATCCGGCGATTGCGGAACTGACGCAGGCCATCGAACGCGAAGTGGAGAACTATCCGGCGGCGCAGCGGCTCAAAACACACCCCGGAGTGGGCATGCTAACAGCGCTAGCATTTGTGCTCATACTGGGCGACGCGGAACGCTTTCACTGCGGCAAGCAGGTGGCCAGTTATCTGGGACTGGTGCCGCTGGAAGACTCGAGTGGCAATCGCCGGCGCCTGGGGCACATTACCAAGCAAGGCAGTTCGATCTTGCGTTTCCTGCTGGTGGAGGCGGCGCAGGTGACGGTGCGCAGCCTGCCGGAGTGGCGCAGCAAATACTTTCATCTGGTGCTGCGGCGCGGACGCAAGATTGCGAAAGTCGCCATGGCCCGCCGCCTGGCCGTGCAGTTGTTCTGGATGATGCGCAAGGAGTGGGATTACGAGCAGCTGAAAAAGTTCGGTTCGCACGCGGGACAGCCCGGAAATCGCCATGGTGTGCAGTCGAACACCGAGTAATTGATTGGGCGTCCCGCTCCTCTTTGTGAGGAGTTCGAAGTAGTAATCATGATCGCAGTATGTGACCGAAGAGATGCATGGGTCGGACCGAGATTCCGAACCTGAAAACCGATTACGAGCGAGCCTTTGATTGGTATGGCCATTTCAACAAGAGCGAAATGGCGCTCTTCTTCGAGTGCACGGATAGGTATGTTCAAAATATGCTTGACACCGCCGACATTGTCAGAGAGGCGATTTATCAGCAGTTAGTCCGCCGCTGACATCATCAGGCCAAACCAGAACAACATCCAAGCGGACACGCCAAGCCCTACCGCCGAGAACCACCGCCGAAACTTCAGTGCAACTACGAAACCTAAAGCGGCCCCGACCAAAGCGAATACAAAACCAAACCCGTAAACAACCAGTTCTTTCCCGTTACGTACCCTTCCACCCAACTGAACGAATGCGAGTGCGCTACATCCTATCAATGCCGCTGCTGTCGGGAAGAACATCGCAATTGTCATCAGCACGCGGTTGACTTCGGCAGTCCACTTAGATGAAAGACCAACCCATGCAACCGCCATCATGAACAAGGGCACGCCGAACAACGCCCACCAAGTTCCCTGTGACATGCTTCGTATTCCTCGCCTTGGTGCTCAGTATAGGCTCAGGTGTCGTTAACAGGCCTTAGCACAAGTTTGCGCCGTCTCTTCGCCCCCGAGGGGGGATTTTGAGTACTATGGGGATGTTACGCCAAGCATCCTTGACAGGCTAAGGTTCACAGGGTTTCGCGTTCGGATTATCGTAGGAGCGTATTGGTTTTATGGCCCGTATATCGACCGAAAAATCCTTCGCCAATTTCTCGCCAGCTTCCACTGCGAGCGATTCTAAGGGAGCACCATTAGTAAAGTAGGTTTTACCGTGACACGAGTAGCTCTCGAGGAAAATCTTATATTGACCGGCTGGCAGGAGCAGAGTATCGGGAGAACCGTCGTGTCCAGTGGCAATCCGCATCGAACCGAAATTTGCTTCCGGCGGTGGCGTCCGCTCTAATTGCAGTTCGGCATAGATGAAGCGATCGCTGCCCACGTCCCGCACGCGAAGGCTGACCAAAGCACCCTGCTTACCGAACTTAATTTCGGTCACCGCTGATGGCCCTGTCCACGGCGCGTCAACTTCCGGGGTCGTTCCGTTATCACTCTCATAAAAGACCTCACGTCCGGTTTTTAGCCAGAAGTTCTCCCGTTTCTCGGCACTCAGCCGGATGTGATTACAGCCGGAAGCAAGAAATGGAGGCACATAGAATGAACCGTCACTTGAAGTTCTGACTTTTTGTACGTAGCTCATGTGGACATCGGCCTTACAGTTGGTGACGGCCACGACGGTGGCATCGGAACTAGGCGATCCATCCGGGTACAGAACAAACCCAGAAACGCCGCCCTTTAGAGGTACTTTGTCCTGCGTCGCAGCGGAACCAACCACCGCAAGAACCAGTGACACAACGACGATGCGCTTCTTCACGTATATGACTCTATGCCGAAGCGACATAACATTTCCAGCGGAGTTTGGCTCGCAACTGTCGAAATCAGGCGTGGGTGTTGAAAAACTCTCTGATTGGATCGATCTAGTGCGGGCTGGTGTGGGTGTTGCGAGTTGTCTTTCTTTTTCTTAAGCGGTAACAGTTAGCGGTTCTGTTGGTTGGCTGAGGAAGCGCACCAGTCGCTTGATATTCTGGGCCACCGCTGCCAGGAAGAACTGCTCTCGAACGAACTTCATGCGCCGTAAGCGCAAGCGTCGTAGCCCGATCTGATTCTTGAGTTCCGCAAACAAGGCTTCCACTTTCTTTCTTTGCCGCTGAGCCTGGGCGAACGCGGGCGTGTTCACCAACTCCCGTGCACGTTGTCGGGCCGATTCGTGGATGTGAATGGCCAGATATTTATAACGTCCACTCGTGCATTCTGTTTTTTGCGGGCATGCTCCGCAGCGTTTGGCGCTGCCGATATAAGCATGGGCACGATTGCGAACGTTCAAGCCGACGTAGTTCAGTTGCTCTCCGGCAGGACAACGATAGCTGTTGCTCGCGGGCAGAAAGGTAAACCGCTCCGGGCCATAGCCGGGATTGTTCTTTCGCAAAGCATTGTCTCGGGTGCGCATGTAAGGCGTGATACTCCGATCCGCTAACCATTGCAGGAACTCCCCGTTCCCGTAGGTCGTGTCGGCCACCACCGATTCCGGCTCTCGTCCTTGCCATTGGGTGAAGCGAGTGAGCATATCCTGCGCAGCCACCGTTTCCTGACTCATGCGTGCTGCCGTCGCTTGCACCCCGACGATCACGCAACTGGGATTATCGATCAGATAGTTGTCGTAGTACCCCAGTCGGGCCGGTGTCCCACCCTTGGTGGCGTAAGTCGCATCGGGATCCGTAGTCGATACTTGATCCTGCTGATGCACCCGCTCTTCGGTGGGATTCTGCTGTTCCAGTTCGACCAAGTACTGGCGTACGGTTTGGTTCACTTGCGCCACTTCCGCTAACTGCTGGCGCGGGATGCGGCTCTCCTTCGCCGCATTCGCCTCTACGAAGCTGCCATCCACGGACAGGTACTTGCCCTGCACCAGTCCCACTTCCACACACTGCTTCACGATCTGCTCAAACAAGTCCTCGAACAACTTCGATTCCTGAAATCGTCCATGCCGGTTTTTCGAGAACGTGGAGTGATGCGGGATCTCCTGATCGAAGCCCAGGCCGGTGAACCAGCGCCACGCCAGATGCATGCGCAGTTCCTCCACCAGCTTCCGCTCGCTGGTGATGCCATACAAATAGCCGATCACGAGAATGCGCAGCAGAAGCTCGGGATCAATGGAAGGACGGCCAGTCTCGCTGTAACTCGCTTTCAGCTTCTCCCGCACAAAGGCAAAGCTGATGTGCTTTTCGACCAGCCGCAGCAGGTGGGTCTCAGGAATATGATCTTCCAGCCGGAAGTAGTAGAACAACGCTTCCGAGCGGTCGTGTTGTCCCATCATGATCAGCAGTCCTCCGACAATCAGAATCAAACAGAGCATAGGCAGATGCTTTCTTCTAACATGCTTCTGCTGATTCTCAGCCCGCTAATCGACGTGACTTTTTCAACACCCACAGGCGATAGCACTCAAAACCCCCGCCCGAGTCAGTGGGTAGCTGAGCCCACGCGCTCCGTCGATACCCACTCCGCCTACCGCCTTGGCGGAGCGAGAACGATCAGGGCTACGCCAATCACGGCAAAAAAGGCTACGCCCACCAGTTCCCTGCGTGCGATCAGATGCAGAAACGCCTGCACGCTCATGAGTCCCGCGTGGGCAAAGCTCGACCATGCCGTGTAGGCGATGAGGCTGCGATGCGCAGATGGGTTACGGACGGCCAGCAGCAGGAAGACCCCAAGCGTCACGTATAAGCTCATCATCATCGCCAGGGCGGGCTCGTGCCTGATCATCAAGATCAAGGGATAGACGCCAGCGCAAAACAGCAATCCCACCAGTACCAGTACAGCCTTCAGCATTCGTTCTCGGCGCATGTCCACCTCCTCACGGAACACGGGGCTCTTCAATTCTTCAGCGCAAAGGCTACATAAACTCCACCGGACTTGGATTTGAGATCCTTTCCGCCTCCTGCGGCAATCACCACGAACTGCCGTCCATTGACCTCGTACGTGATGGGCGTGGCATTGCCTGAAAACGGCAGAGTCGTCTCCCACAATAGTTTTCCGGTCGCTTTATCAAATACGTGGAATTTCTTGTCGTAATTGGTCGCTCCAATAAACAGCAGGCCGCCCGCCGTCACCAACGGGCCGCCGTAGTTCTCGCTTCCAGTATCCTTCATGCCCTTCGCCGCCAATTCGGGATACTCACCGAACGGAATCTTCCAGGCGTATTCGCCGGTGTTGAGATTGATCGCGTTCAACGTGCCCCAGGGCGGAGCGGTGGCGGGGTATCCGTCCGGATCGTAAAAGCGGACGTATCCGGTGAAGTGATATCGCATGGCTGGGAGCGGAGGTCCGGCGCTGGCCACTTCTTTGTTCTCGCCCTCAGTCGGGACTCCTCCGGCCAGGACGTAGGAAACCACAGCAGAGATCTGCTCGTCACTCAAGTTGGCAAAGCCGGGCATGCGTCCCTTGCCGGTCTTGACGGTCGCCGCGATCTGATCCGCCGACATCCGCTGGCCCGCATTCACCAGCGAGGGAATTGCGGGCGGAGATCCAGACATGGTTTCTCCATGGCAGACTGCGCACTGGCTGGTGTACACACCCTTGGGGCTGTTCTGCTCAGCCTCTTCGGGCGTCGTCTCGGCCAGGCGTCCGGTCCATGCCAGGTCGTTGGAATTGACATACATGATTCCGGTCTCAGGGTCGACCGCCTGCCCGCCCCATTCCGCGCCGCCATCGAAGCCGGGGAAGACTACCGTATCTCGCGTCGTACCGAAAGGAACAAACTGTCCCTCACTGCGGAAGGTGCGGAATCGATCGAGGGCCCACTGATGCACTTCGGGAGTGCGCTGGCTTAAAAGGTCCTCGGTGAGAAGTTGCCGGGCGTAGGGCGCAGGCTTTGAAGGCAGGCATTGCTGTTGCGCTGCGACTTCACCTGGTACATCACTCGGCGGATAGTTGCGGCATTCGAGGGGGAACAGCGGCTTGCCATCGGTGCGGTCGAATAGGAAGACGAATCCCTGCTTGCTGTTTTGCGCTACGGCGTCGACTTTCTTGCCGTCCCGTTGCACCGTGAGCAGGATGGGCGGCGCGGGGAAGTCACGGTCCCACAGATCATGATGGACTCCCTGGAAATGCCAGATACGCTCTCCGGTTTCGGCATTCAGGGCGAGGAGGCAGTTGGCGAAAAGATCATCGCCGATGCGATCGGCTCCATAGAAATCAAACGCGGCGGATCCGGTGGGAATGTAGACGATGCCGCGCTGGGTATCGACCGTCATTCCCGTCCAGTTATTGGCGGCGCCGCTCGTTTTCCAGGCGTCCTTGGGCCAGGTGTTGTAGCCGAATTCGCCGGGATGCGGAATGGTGTGGAACGTCCAGCGCAACTTGCCGCTGCGGACATCGAAGGCGCGGATGTCGCCATAAGCGGCGGGCAGGGTTTCGGATTCTCGTCCGCCAACGATCATCAGGTCTTTGTAGATGGCCGGCGGTGACGTCAGGTAGATCGCTTGCTGTGCGGGATCTCGACCGAGGCCCTCGCCGAGGCCCTGTCGAAGATCGATGCGGCCATCCTGGCCGAACGTGGAGATCGGCTTTCCGGTGGCAGCATCGAGCGCGTAAGCAAAGTTCATCACGCCAACGAGGATGCGGGCCTGGGTCCCGTCGGACCAGTAGGCCAACCCACGGTCGGGTTGCGTTCCCTTGACGCCGGAGTCAAACTTCCACAACAGCTTGCCGGTGGCAGCATCGAGTGCAAAAACCTTCTGCGAGGGAGTCAGGCCGTAGAGGACGCCATTCACTTCGATGGGACTGGTCTGCAGGCCACCGGATTCTTCGGTGTCAAATGTCCAAGCGACTTCGAGATGTTTCACGTTCTTGCGATTGATCTTCTTAAGCGGTGAATAGCGATTGTTCTCCGCCGTGCCGCCGTAAATGGGCCAGTCGTGGTCGGGATCCTTCGCGGAACTCGGGGAAGCAGACGCGACGAGTGCAACGGTGAACAGGATTATGGGAATGAGTCTTGATTTGTTTTTGATCTTTAACAAGATGGCCTCGGCCCTGGGTGAAAGGATTTCCAGCCCGCCCGATTTTAGAACAGAATGGGACTTGTCGACCGAGGCGGAAGTTTTTCACAGCCTCCCCCACCTCCGTAACCTGCAAACCACTTCCACCCCTGATGCTTTCCGCTTATTCTGATGAGGAAGTCGGAGAATCCCAGCCGATTTCTGATTACCTCACTATGGATTCGCTTCGACTTTATGGACTGGTTGCCGCCGGAGGGGTTGCCCTGCTCGGGGTGTATGCGCTCCTGCGGCCGAAGCCGAAGACTGTAGACGAACTCGAGAAGGAACGCCGTTTGTGGCTGGAAGGCACAGGGCGGATCACCGACGGCACGGTCATCGACGTCCAGGAGCTAGCGGCAGCCAACAATCATCACGCGGCAGTCATGCTCATCTATAAATACGACGTGGCTGGAGTCTCCTACGAGTGTTCGCAGGACGTCACCTACCTGCGGCACTGGATCAATCTGCACTCCTGCCGGCTCGGGCTGCACACATCCGTGAAGTATGATCCGCAGAATCCGGGCAATTCCCTGGTGGTCTCCGAAAACTGGATGGGATTGAGGCAGTAGGCGGTCACGGAATAGAGATTTGTCCGTGGTGATCTTACGATTGCGCGAGATCAACCTGGGCTGGATTTTAAGAGAAGCGGACTAACCGCCCAGCGCAAATCCGCCGCTGTGGGCGACCGTCATGCGGAGGTACTTGTAGGGGTTAACCGGGGTATTGTTAATACGTACTTCGTAGTGAAGGTGAGGTCCGGTCGAACGTCCGCTTTCGCCAACAAAACCGATTACGTCGCCTCGCCGCACCCTCTGACCTGCTGTCACAGCGAAGCCCGAAAGGTGCCCATAACGGGTGCTGATGCCGTTGCCGTGATCGATCATGATGGCTTTGCCGTAGCCGCCCATGGTTTCAGTGACGGTGACCACGCCATCGGCCGGCGCGACAATCTGCTTGCCGTAGCTGCTGCCAATATCGACTCCGCTGTGAAACGCGCCTTCTCCGTTGAAAGGATCGATGCGCTCTCCAAAGCTTCCCGTGACCTGGCCTTCAACCGGCCAGAGATTCGGCGCGGAGTTGGCTTTGATCCAATCTGCAGTCGTGGCATTGCGAGTGAGGCCCATGGTCAGACCGACCATGGTGGCTCCGCTAAGAGCTGAGGACCTTAGGGCATGGAGCTGATCGAGCGAAGAACTGATGTCGGCGTCATGAATCTGGTCCGAGGACGCGGTGCCCAAAGTCGGCTCGGACTTTAAACCGTAGAGCGCGGAAACTTCACCGGCGATCGATCCCAGGGAGGCGACCTGCAAATCGCGCTCCTTGGCGACCTGTTCCAAGCGGGAGTAATTGTTCTTCAGTTGATCTTTTTCCGTCCGCAGCTGGTTGAATTGGGAAACCTTCAGCAGCATGCGGGTATAAGAGCTGGCAATTCCGGTCAGGCTGAGGAATCCGATCGCGGCCCCCACGACGAAGACGTAGAGGTAGTGCACAGGGATGGAAATCTTGCGCAGCTGCCCGTCGTCCCCGCGCGCCACGAAAAGAATGTAAAAGCGTTTCTGCAAAATCGGTCCTCTTAAGTTTTGAAGCATCAGGTCCGGAATTTCAGGCTAGTTTCTTTGTTGCCAAAAAGCCTGTTCGGACCACCTGACTTTTTTCGGGCCGCGCTCCCATCTTGGGAATGGAAACTCGATCGCTGCCCTTCTCTACCGGAACACCGACCAGATCCTGAGATCTCTGTTCGTCTGCAATCCCAACTACCTGCAGAACTTAGCCCCGGCCAAAGGTTTATTGTGAATGACTGGTTAACGTTAACAAACTGGATTCCCCCTGTCAACGATGGAACCAGCCGTGTTCGGTTACCTAAGATCGGGTAACCAGGGGTGGATCCGGGACGGGTTACCAGGGTCTTCGGGCATATTGGCAGGAATTGGGGCAGCGCCAAAAAACCGGCAAGTCGAAACCCGCGGAACCATCATTATCCGGGGCGGTATAGTAGTGGCGCTGTGCCCCTTCCCGAAAAATCGCTGATCGCCCAGCTTCGCCGTTTGGCGCGTACCTCCAACCGGGGTCGTTCGGGCAGTTCGAGCTCTGCCATCGTTGCCGGTATCGGAGACGATTGCGCCGTGCTACGCCCGAAGCCGGGGTTCGATTCGCTGGTCACCACCGATTTCACGCTGGAAGGCATTCACTTCCGCCGGGAGTGGCATCCGGCAGAGTCGGTCGGGCACCGGTGCCTGACGCGGGGATTGAGCGACATTGCCGCCATGGGAGGCGAACCGGTAGCCGCGTTCCTGTCGCTGGCGCTGCCCCGGAATCTGCCTCAGGCTTGGGTCGGCCGCTTCGCACGAAGTTTGACCAGCCTCGCGGCCAAATATGGCGTCAGCCTGGCCGGTGGAGATACAGCTCAGTCCCCAAACGGAATTCTCGCCGACATCATCGTCGTGGGCAGGGTGCCCAAGGGTAAGGCCGTGCTCCGTTCGGGGGCACGCCCCGGAGACCGGATTTTTGTCAGTGGAGAGCTCGGAGGATCGGCGGCGACCTTGCTACAGATAAGGGCCAGACCTAAAAAGAAACATCGTCCACGGGACTATCCCCGCCACTTCTATCCCGAGGCGCGCGTCGAACTTGGCCGCATCCTCAGGGAGCGGGGCTTGGCCACCGCCATGATTGACACCAGCGATGGCCTTTCGACCGACCTGAGCCACATTTGCGAGGAAAGCGGCGTAGGGGCCGAAATCAATGAAGCACTGATCCCTCGCGCACGCGTGGGCAAACCCGCGCGTGAGGTCGATCTCGATCTGGCGCTGCATGGGGGCGAAGATTATGAACTCCTCTTCACAGTGCCGAAGGGTAAACGGGTCCCGGCCCAGCTCGCCGGAGTGCAGCTGGCTCAAATCGGGCACATCACCCGGTCGCGGGGAATCTTCGTCAGAAATCCGCAGGGGGCGACCTATGAGCTCCAACCCCGGGGATGGGAACACTTTCGGGCTGAAACGCGCTGAGACCATCCTTAAATTTGTTCTGTCATCCTGCGACCCGCGGGTTTTGCGGGCGGAAGGATCGATGCAACCTCTTGCCTTGGTTGCAATGCCAGCCAAGTGCATGGGTCCTTCGCGCAAAGAGCGTTCAGGATGACAACACAAACATCGAAGAGGGGGCGTCAGGGATACGGTTACCTCCGTCACTAGTGTGTCTCTACCCGACGCGTGCGAACGGGGCTAGAGTAAGAAACATGTCGTTCCGTAGATTTCTTCTTGCCCCAGCTCTCGCGCTCTTGTTGGCCGCAGCGGCGTCTGCCCAGAAAAAAGCGCCGCCGCCTCCTCCCGCGCACGCGAAATCACCCTCGCCCGCGGTTACGGACGAGCTCCTTCACAAACAATTTGGGGACAACTGCTCTCTCCTGTCGGGACCGCAGCAATTCACGGGTGATCTCGACGGCGACGGGGTTGACGATCTGGTGGTCGCCGCCAAATGCAAGAACCCGATGGCCGACAAGGACGAGTTCAGCTTCATCGTGGCCGATCCCTACGACACTGCCTGGGATTCGGCGACGTAAAGGTGACCTCGACCTTCGCTTCGGACGTCCCGGAGCGCCGCGGCGTCAGCCTGCTGATCATTCACGGCACCGAAAAAGATGGCTGGCGCGCCGACGTTCCCAAGGCCAAGTTTCTGCTCATCAACTTGCCATTCAAGACTCTGACCGTGAAGCGCTACGCCTTAAAAAAGAAGACGGTCCTGGGGATCTACATGGAAGAGCAAGGAGAGGGCGAGAACACTTCCTCGGTCCTGTTCTGGGATGGGAAGAAGTATAAGTACGTCCAGCTGGGATCGACGCTGGAGTAGAACGGCGGATTACGGATTTCAGAAGTCAGATTGCAGAAGTCGGATTGTAATTGGAATCTGACTTAGTCCGCAAGTCCGGTTTTCAATCTGAAATCTAAAATCTGCAATCTGAAATCTACATTTTCACTTCTGCCTGTAGTACGGAAAGTCGCTCGTCCCCACCTTGCTGACATTGGCTTCGGCAAATTCGCACACCCGATCGAGCGTCGCCTGTAATTCTGCCGTATAGCGTTCGAAGTCTTCGTCGCTGGCGTCGGTGGGCACGGGAATCAACTTTCCTACCCGGACCAACACTCTCGAGAATGGCTTGGGAATCATCATCCGGTCCCAGCTGTTGAGTACCCAGGCCTTGTCGACGGCGGCGTGAAAGGTGGTCAGGGCCCGTCCTGAGGACCGGCCGAGCCCAACCGGGCCGGGCTTGACCTTGTGGCGCGGGCCGCGCGGGCCGTCCAGGGTGAAGGCCACCGTCCATCCATCCTCGAGAGCGCGACGCAGGCCCAACAATGCCCGCACAGGATTGCGGCTGCTCGATCCTTTCACCGCGACAAATCCGAACTTGCGGATGATGCGTCCCATGTATTCGCCGTCGTAGCTGAAGCTGCTCATCACGCGGACGCCCATGTCGCGGAAGAGATAGGTCGCGGGGATCATGCAGGAATGCCAGAACGAGGCGACCAGTGGACGCTCATCCAGTGTTTTCTGCGCGCCTTCTTCGTAGGAAACGCTCACGCGCAGGGTCGGCCCGATCAGGCGAATGAACCAGTACCCAGCCCCGACGATCAGGCTCAGAACGATGCGCTGGCGGAGAGTCCAACGGCGTGGTCCAGACGCTGGTTCGGCGGAGGTCGCAGCTTCGCGTGTGCTGGCTTCGGGCACGAAGCTATTGTAACCAGATTGCGGATCAGGTTGACATGACTGGCGCGGATCAAACTTGGGCGGAGAAAGGAATTATTGATTGTTGAATGAAATCCCCGGGGAGGGCCTCATTCAACAATCAACAATCAAATTGAAGATTCAAGTTCAACGGTGGTCAGTTCTCCAGGTAAGAGTCGATCCAGGTCTTGACCCTGTGGCGACGGTCGTCGGTTGGATCGAAGCGGACTCCGAGCGACTTGGGCTTGCGCCAGCTGATCGAACCGCGAACATTGACGCGCGGCAGCGTCATCAGCGCAAACGAAATCTCGACATTCGCGCCGATGGAAAAATCTTCTGCACTCTTCACCGACATGCCGCCGGAACTCATTTCGATGCTGCTCGCCACAATGCGGCGGCCGTCTCCAATGATCGAGACCTCGGTCATCACCGGAATGCGCACGTAGCGCCGGAATTCGTGCAGCACCAGCATGCGGGTGGCCCGCACCAGTTTCAGCGCGGCCGACCGCTCCAGCGGCTCGTGGAACATCGCATTGATGCCGTACTTGGAATAGCGCATCGCTTCCTGCGCGCTGCCGCCCACGCCGTAAATGATGCAGCGGCTATTGGAGCGGGACGCGCGGACTGCTTCCATAACTGACTCTGCACCAGTTTCCAGCGCCAGCACGCAGGCTTCAAATTTTTCCTTGCGCAGACGCTCGGCGGAGGCGCCGCTCATGGGCACGGTCTCGATATTGAACTGCCGGAAACACTCGGCCAGCAGCGCGCTGTGCGGCTGGTTCAAGCCGACCAATGCGGCGCGGGCTGCGGTTTTGCGAGCGTAGGGGATGGGGGCGAGGGAGGTAGTGGTGGCGAAAGCTTTATCCATAATTTGGGGAAGACTCCACTTTCGAAGTTCATTGTGGAGCCTGCCTGCCAGACTCGCAATGACCCAAAGGACAACAGGCGGAGTGGCGAAGGGCCATCACTTTTTCTGGGGGACAGGAGAAAGGACATTACTTCGGAAGCCCGCATGAAATAAGGCATAGGCGGGGTGCCCCGTCCTTGTCCGTCCGTTCTTTGGACGGACAGGGCGGGGATTTTGATTTGCGAAGGTATATCCCGAGGAGGATTTAGAGAAGGGAGTTCAAATTCCCCACCCTGTCGCAAAAGACGCGACAAGGATGGGGCACCCTGGATTTCGGGAAACTTGAAGAGAGATTATTCCGTCCAGCGACGGAACAGCAGCGCGCCATTGGTTCCGCCGAAGCCGAAGGAGTTCGACATGGCGTATTCGAGTCTCGGCTTTGCGGGCGTGGTTGGGGACCAGATCCATGCCGGCAGTATCGGGATCGGGATTCTCCAGATTGATGGTCGGAGGCAGGATCTGGTCGCGCAGAGCGAGCACCGTGATGCCGGCTTCGAGTCCGCCGGCGCCGCCCAGCAGATGTCCGGTCATCGACTTGGTGGAACTCACGGCGAGTTTGTGCTCGCCGAAGAAATTGCGGATGGCATGAGCTTCGAGCGTGTCGCCGATCGGCGTGGACGTGCCGTGCGCGTTCACGTAGTCCGACGACGCTGGGCTCAACTTTGGCATCGCGCACCGCGTTGCGCATGACGCGGAATCCGCCTTCGTGCTCGGGTGCGGGTTGGGTCATGTGATAGGCGTCGCCCGACATTCCGTATCCGGCGATCTCCGCGAGGATGGGAGCGCCGCGCTTGCGGGCAAACTCCAGTTCTTCGAGGATCAGGATGCCGGAGCCTTCGCCGATGACGAATCCATCGCGGCCCTGGTCCCAGGGACGGCTGGCCTTCTCCGGATCGTCGTTGCGCGTCGAGAGCGCGCGCATGGCGGCGAATCCGCCGACGCCCATGGGAGTGATGGCAGCTTCGGCGCCGCCGGCGATCATCACGTCGGCATCGTTGTGCTGGATGATGCGGAAGGAATCTCCGATGGAGTGCGCGCTGGTGGTGCAGGCCGTGGCCGTGGCTTCGTTCGGCCCCTTGGCGCCGAAGCGCATGGAGACCTGTCCGGCGGCGAGATTGATGATGGCGGCCGGAATAAAGAAAGGAGAGATCTTGCGCGGGCCGCCTTCCAGCAGCGAGGTGTGCTCGCGTTCGATGATGTCGAATCCGCCGATGCCCGATCCGATGTGAACGCCGACGCGCTCGTCGTTCTCCGGAGTGATCTTCAGGCCCGACATCTTCATCGCTTCATCCGCGGCGGCGAGGGCCAAGTGGATGAAGCGGCCCATCTTCTTGACTTCTTTTTTCTCGATGTACTTCAGAGGGTCGAAGTTCTTGACCTCAGCGGCGATCTGGCAGGCGAAGGCGCTGGCGTCGAAGCCGGTGATGCGCGCCACGCCGCTCTTGCCCGCCAGCAGGGCCTTCCACACCTCGTCGGTGGAATTGCCCACGCCGCAGATCAGGCCGAGGCCTGTAACTACGACCCTGCGTCCCAAACTATTTCCCCGCCTTGGCGTGCTTGCCGATGTAGTCGACGGCATCCTGCACGGTGCGAATCTTCTCGGCGTCCTCGTCGGGAATCTCGATGTCGAAGGCTTCTTCGAAGGCCATGACCAGTTCGACGGTGTCGAGCGAATCGGCGCCCAGGTCGTCCACGAACGACGCGCTGGACGTGACTTCGCCCTCATCCACGCCCAACTGCTCCACGATAATCTGCTTTACCTTTTCGTCTACGGCTGCCATGTGTCTCCTCGTTTGCCTCGATTAGATTTGAATTCGGATGTTTCGGTTGCGCGATCGCCGCTGTTGTCCATGCTTGTTCAAGCTCGTCTTTGGCACGCGTTACGCACTGCGGTACGAAAAAAGGCGAGTGTGTAGTGTAATTGTCCCGGTGAATTAGTGTAAAGGAAGGGCTCCGCCACTTCCGGCAAAGCCTCTGTTAACTTGGGATTGCACTCCTGAATCCTAACGGTTGGCCGTTGCCGGGGTCAAACGTGGAAGATATAGAGGAAGTCCCAAGTTCGTAAACCACGAAGGACACGAAGGCGCACGAAGGGACCTCTGCAACATTTACCTTCGTGTAACTTCGTGCCCTTCGTGGTTGAGATTTTGGACTTGCGGGGGGCACTTGAGGACAATATGCGAGCTGTCGTACAACGCGTGAGCCGGGCAAAGGTGACCGTCAACGAATGGACGAGCGGCGAAATCGGTCTGGGCTTGCTGGTGCTGCTGGGCGTAGGGCATCAGGATACGGAAGCGGACGTCCTTTATCTGGCCGAGAAGATCGCCGGGCTGCGCATCTTCGAAGATGAAGACGGCAAGATGAATCGCAGCGTGCTGGATGTCGGCGGCAGCGTGCTGGCGGTTTCGCAGTTCACGCTGTACGGCGATGTGCGGCGCGGAAAGCGGCCGTCGTTCGACGCTGCCGCTCCGCCGGATCACGCGCGGCGGCTGTACGAGCTTTTCGTCGAGCGCATCCGGGCGGCGGGCCTGCGCTGCGAGACCGGACGATTCCAGGAAATGATGCAGGTGGAACTGGTGAATGAAGGGCCGGTGACCATTCTGCTGGATTCGGCGAAGGCGTTTTAGAAGGTCTTAGAACAGCTTGCGCCGCGAAATTCTGCTGAATATATTTCTTGCTGTCGAATTTCTTGCCCGTGCTCGCGCCCGACATGTAACGAATCTGCCCGAAGATGGGCCGCTCGAACCACGGGCGGTCGAACTTGCCCACGATGGCCCAAGCAATCCCGGCGTAGCCGTTGGGGTCGCGGCCGTCGAGTTCATACTTGTCATTGAGGAATACGGCAATGCGGTGCGCTTCTGCGGGCGATGCGGCTCCACTCCAGAATCTTCTTTCGCCCAATACATGCGCACGTAGTTGTGCATCCATCCCGTATTCACCATCTGCATCTGCGCGGCATTCCAGAGCTGGTCGTGCGTCTCGGCATTCTCCAAGTTGCTGCTCGGTATAGAGCACGGGGCGGATGATCCTTCGCGTGTTTGGCCAGAGTGCGGTGCGCCCAGGGCTCCGCGCATTCGAAATTGTCATAGTCCGGATTGAAGCGCACCAGGTTCACCGACAATTCGCGCCAGGTGATGATCTGATTGAGAAACGCTTCTTTGTCCGCCTTGGGCGCATCGGACTCTTCCACCGCCAGCGCCACCGTGATGGGGCTGATGTGGCCGAAGTGCAGGTAGGGCGAAAGACGGCTGGTGTGGTCGGTCTCTGGCTTATTGCGTTGCGTGCCGTATCCGGGCAGCTTGTGCTCGACGAAATTCGCGCAGCAGCCGAAGTGCTTCGGTCGTCCCGCCGCGCCAGTTAGTGACCGGGGAAACCGACCGATCCAGTTTCCAGCCCCCGGTGATATCGCATCGGGATCGCAGGGATGCGAGCTGCGGCGGCTTCTTCCACGCCACACGCGCATTCGAATTATTCGCCGCGACCAGGTATGTCTTCAGATGTGCCTGCAGTCGAGGACGAATCGTGTGCGCCGCATACTGCGCTTTTTCCAGCAGCTTCGAGGGGACGAGTACATCGGCGTCAACCGTCCAAAGCGGCGCTCGCAGTTTCTTCGCCGCTTTCTGCCGCCAGCTTTCGGGCTCGCGCATGGGATTCTCATCGCCGACCACCAGCGCAGGCTTCACCTCATCGCAGAACTTGAACAGGCTGTGCTCGGGATAGCGGCGCAGCAACGAATCCGATGTTTCTTTTGGCGAGCGCAGCCGCAATGTCGGGTATGCCTTCATTCAGAAACGGTAGTGCCGCAAATTGGCGTGCGGATAAAACGGGACGGGCGCGAAAAATACCACGACCGGCTTGCCGCAGTTCGTTGGCCGCCTCTACCGCGACATCGAGTGCGGGATTGTCGATGCCGCGCTGCGCGCGCTGCATCCAGTAGACGACGCAACCGCCTTCCGGATCCGGGGCGCCCGCGCGGCGTACCGTCACTCGCGGATCGCTCGATAGATTGTTTGTCCAGGAAACGCCATCAGGAGGACGAAACCTAATCCCTTACCTAAGTTTGAGGAGTGATAGGGCTAGGAGGATTCTTGCGGTTCGGCTTGGTTCTACACGATCACTGACTAGGCGAAAATATACGGCCCATATTTTCTTGAGGGGAAAGCAAAGATCATTACCACGAAGGAAACGAAGTTACGCGAAGGGAAACTATCAAAGACCTAGGCGCGTGATTTTCCAGGCTTAGTTCCCTAGTGTGCCTTCAGGATGGCATCCGCGACTCGCGCCGCCTCTACGGATGCTTTCACGTCGTGGGTGCGCAGGATGTGCGCGCCTTTCAAAATCAGGGCAGTCTGGGTAGCGAGCGTGCCAAAGAGGCGTGCTTCGGGCGGAACCTTATCCACTCCGCCGGCGAGAGTTCGCCCAATGAACGACTTTCGCGAGGTGCCCGCCAGCAGCGGGAATCCGGCCGCCTGTAGTTCGTGGAAGCGCGCGATCAGGGGATAGTTCTCGTCGAAGTTCTTGCCGAATCCGAAACCCGGATCGAGCACGATGCGCTCGCGCCGCACTCCGGCAAGCACCGCTTTTTCTGCCCATTCTTTTAACTCGCGCTTCACCAGCAGCACGATGTCTCCGGGCGGAGGCAAGGTCCGCCACTCTTCGGGACGGCCGCGCATGTGCATCAGTACGGCCCCACATTTGAGGTCGGCAACGGTCTTTGCCATCTGCGGATCCCAGCGAAATCCGCTGACGTCGTTGACGATTTCGGCGCCCGCGCTGACGGCCGCGCGCGCGACCGCGGCCTTGTAGGTATCGACGGAAATAACAGCGGCAGGGTGCTTCTTCTTCAGTTCGGCGATGACTGGAAGCACGCGCTTGAGTTCTTCGTCCGCACTGACTGTAGGGGCATGGGGCGCGACCTTGAGATTCGCTCCGGGGCTCTTCCTCGCTTCGGGCGATAGCGGCCCCGCATGGACGCGCGCCCCCGGACGCGTGGATTCTCCGCCAATATCGATGATGTCCGCGCCCTCGTCGAGCAGTCGCTTCGCATGTTCGAGGGCCTGGTCGCGATCCAGGAATTGTCCGCCGTCCGAGAACGAATCCGGCGTTACGTTGATCACTCCCATGATCAGCGTGCGCTTGCCCAGATCCAGCGAGCGGGAACCGAGATTCCATTGGAAGACGGAACGCATGTCGGGGACGATTCTAAATCAGGGGTCAGGGGTCAGGGTCTAGAGTAGTGCTTTCAAAATATCAATTTGCCTCGATCCGATTTGACTTTCGCCGTTTAGCCCGAGAGTCAGAGGCTTTCACCACGGAGGACACAGAGGAACACAGGGGAAATCGTCGACTACCCCTGACTCCTGACCCCTGACCCCTGCTTCTACGGTTTCTCAATAATCCACTTCGTCATGAGGTATCGATGGTGATCCTCGAAGCCGCGCCGGCGGTAGAGTTCAATGGCCGGATTCCCGTGATTCACCTCGAGGTGCACGGCCGTGATACCGAGTCCTTTGGCCTGAACGGTAAAGAAGTCGAGCGCCTGGGTTCCGATCCCTTGCCCGCGATGGGTGCTGCGAATAAAGAACTCATCTACCCATGCATTCCGGCCGCGATACTCCAGGCTGTAGTCAAAAGACATGACGATGTAGCCGATGTTTTCGCCGTCGGAAACGATGAACCACACCCGGCCTAGGGATGGGTCGCGCAGAAGCTGTTCTGTCACTCCTGATGTGACTGCTTCATCGAACGGGCACGACCACGGATCGTCCGCCTGCAATTCCTTCATCATTCCCAGCAGTTCGGCTAAATGCTGGGGGCCCACTGCTTGAAAGGTGATGGCCATGGTGCGCGCCATTGTATTTCATCGCTTGCGGACGGCGCGCTGCCGGGTCGCATAGGCCGCGCCGGCACCGGTGCCTCGCGGAGGTTTCCGAGTTCCCTCCAGAAGTTCCTTCAATACGACCGCGTTATTAAGAGTTTCATTTTTTGACGCGAAGAGCAGGGTCAGTCGCTTCTTCTTACGAACGAGTTCATAAAGCCGCTGCAGCGCCGGTTCGCATTGCGGCTGGGTCAATTCCATCAAATACTTTTTGCGGAAGGCTTCCCAGTGATCGGGACGGGCGTGATACCAGCGGCGCAGCTCGTTCGAGGGCGCCAGATCGCGCAACCATTCATCCACTCGCGCACGCTCTTTGGTGAGGCCCCGCGGCCACAAGCGGTCGACAAGGACGCGCGTGCCGTCATTGCGCGACGCAGCTTCGTAAACTCTCTTAATGGTTACCGGCATAAGAGACTGGCCACTTGCTCTATCATTGTAAAGCCGCTGGCAGCGCGGCGTACTGCGGAACCAGGCTGCTGAATCACGCTGCTGAACCAGGCAAGGACGGTCCATGAAATTGCAAGGCGTTTCTCGAGTTCCTGCTTCTCACGGATTCATGCTTACTCTGCTCGCCGCCTCACTGGCGCTCGCATTGACCCTGGCGTGCGACGTCGAGCGCCGCAAGTCCGATGCCGAGCTTGGCCTGAACCCGCAGCAATCCGCAGGCCGAAAGATTTACGACGCGGAATGCGACCGCTGCCACGAGCCTTATTCGACGCGCGGCAAAAAGGGCCCGGGACTCAAAGGGATATTTCAGAAAAAATATCTTTCACTGAGCGGCCTGCCCGCCAACGACGAGCGCGTGACCGACATCATCCGTCTCGGCCGGAACGAGATGCCCGGCTACAGTCAAAAGCTGAATTCGCAGGACCTTGAGGACCTGTTGGCATACCTTCACACCCTGTAGGCCGGACGAGGCGAGGATTCCGCAGGCGCATGGGATAATTCCGGAGATGAAAGCCGTGGAAAAATCGGAGCTCTTTCGCAAATTGCCGTCGGTGGACGAATTGCTCCGAGCGCCGGCGTTGATTTCGTTGGCTGAAAGCTACGGAACGGCTTCGGTCACGGATTCCGCGCGGATCGTCCTCAGCCGCCTGCGGGAGGAGATTGCGTCGGGCCTGCTCGACACCCCCTCGCTCAAGCTCGCGCTACAGGGAGTGGAGAGCGCAATCGAAGCGCAACTGCGACGCTCCCTCAGTTTCTCTCTGCAACCCGTCATCAACGCCACCGGAGTGATACTGCACACCAACCTGGGCCGCGCTCCACTGTCTGAGGCGGCGCTCGACCACATTCGCGACACCGCTCGTCATTACTCGAATCTTGAATTCAACCTGGAATCCGGCGAGCGCGGCAAGCGCGATGTCCACGTAGACCGCCTGTTCCGCAAGCTGCTAACGGTTGGCGCCAACTCCACTCACGCATCGACAGCCACTTCGGCTGTCCCGCAAGGGCAAAGCCCGGCGGACCTACCCCAGATCTCGACCATCGTGGTCAACAACAACGCCGCCGCCGTCCTGCTCGCCCTCAACACGCTGGCCGAGGGTGGCGAGGTGATCGTCTCGCGCGGCGAACTGGTCGAGATCGGCGGATCGTTTCGCATTCCCGACGTGATGGCGAAGTCGGGCGCCACGCTGCGCGAAGTCGGCACGACCAATCGCACGCGCGTCTCCGACTACGAGAACGCCATCAACGAGCGCACGCGGCTTCTGCTGCGCGTGCATCGGTCGAACTTCGAGATTACCGGATTCACCGAGCAGCCTTCGACCGCGGAACTGGTGGACCTCGCACGCAAGAAGAATCTTCCTCTGATGGAGGATCTGGGCAGCGGGGCGCGTCGTCGATCTGCAATCCTTCGGACTCCGCGGCGAACCGAGCGTTCTCGACAGCCTGCGTGCCGGCGTCGACGTGGTCACCTACAGCGGCGACAAGTTGCTGGGCGGCCCGCAGGCCGGATTGCTCAGCGGGCGTGCCGATCTGATCGCGCGCATGCGCTCCAACTCGCTGTTTCGCGCCCTGCGCGTGGACAAGCTGACTTACGCCGCACTCGAAGCAACGCTGCTGGCGTACGTGAAACGGGACCACGATGCGATTCCGGCTCTGCGAATGATGCGCCTGACGCAAGGAAGAGATCGGAGCACGTGCCGAGGCGCTTGGCGGCGAAGACCGTGCCCCCGAGCTTTGCGGATGGAGATTGTCGACGGCGAGTCCGTGATCGGAGGTGGCGCGGCGCCTTCCGTCGATGCTTCCGACGTCGTCTTCTGGCCGTGACGCTGCGACCGGCCTTAGCGCCGACGAATTGGCGGCACGGCTTGCGGAATGGCGAGCCGCCGATTATCGCGCGCGTCGAAGACGGCCGCGTCTTGCTCGATCTGCGTACGGTCTTTCCCGAGCAGGATCAACTGATCGCCGACGCGCTCCGGCAGATCGCGATAGTCCGTTTCCCGCATCGAATCGCTCGTTGGCAACCCTCTACACCATCGGACACTCCACGCGCCCGCTCGACTGAACTGATCGCTGCGCTGCAGGCGCATCAGATTCAGACTCTCGTCGACATTCGTGCCTTTCCCATGTCGCGGCGCCTGCCGCACTTCAATCGCGATTCGCTCGGAACAGACCTTGCCTGCTGCCGGACCATGCGCTACGTTGTGGATGAAAGGCACTGGGCGGCTATCGCAAGAAGATTCTCGACGACTCTCCCAACATCGCGCTGCGCAACCAGAGCTTTCGCAACTATGCCGACTACATGCTGACGCCGGAATTCGAGCAGGCGGCGGATCGAACTCGTTCACTGGCGGAACAGTCCCGCACCGCCTACATGTGCGCTGAGCGGCGTCTACTTTCAGTGTCATCGCATGCTGGTCTCCGACTGGCTGGTCGCCCACGGACACGAGGTCCTGCACATCGATGGCACGGGCCCGGTGAAGCCGCATCAGCTCACGGCCGAAGCGAGCATCGATCGACGGACGTTTGATCTATCGCGGCGATCGCTTGCTGTAAGATTCATCCAGATCTCGCATGATCGTAGGCACAGGCATCGACATCGCCGAAGTTCCGCGCATCGGCAGTCGATCGAGCGCTTCGGACTGCGCTTCCTGCAGCGGATTTACACCGAGGGAGAGATGCGCTATTGCGACTCCAAAGCCAATCGCATGGAGCGCTATGCCGCGCGCTTCGCCGCCAAAGAGGCCGCGATGAAAGCGCTCGGCACGGGCTGGAATCATGGCGTGCGCTGGCGGGACTGCGAAGTCGTCCGCATGCCGGGCGGGCGTCCGACGATGCATCTTCCACGGCAAGGCCGGAGAGTTCGCCGCCAAACTCGGCGTGAAGAACACTGCCCTGTCGATCTCGCACACTGACGAGCAGGCGATCGCCCAGGTGATTCTCGAAAGCTGAGCGCTGCCGCGCCATCTGCTAGACTGTCGCGTCGACCAATTATGGCCGTAATTGCCCCCACGCCTGCGCAGCCGCGAACCGAACGAAATCCCGGAAAAAACTCTGCTGGCGGGCCTAGGGCTCACCAGCTTCGCAACCCTGCTGCTGGAACTCGCGCTGACCCGATTGTTTTCGGTCGTCCTCTTCTATCACTTCGCGTTTCTGGCCATTTCGATCGCGCTGCTCGGCCTGGGCGCGGGAGGCGTATTCGCCTACCTGCTGAAAACCCGGCTGGCGAAAATTGCCACGCGCACGCTGGCCGCCTGGCTGTGCATGGCGAATGCGGTCGTGATCGTCGTCGTATTAGAGATCGTGCTGCACGTTCCGGTCGCGCTGGACGTCACCGGAAAGAATTTTCTGCGCCTGACGGCTTTCTACCTGGCCGCCGCCGTTCCTTTTTTCCTGACGGGACTGCTGTTCTCGGTCGTCTTCGCGCGCGAGACCAGCCGCATTCCCCGGCTCTACGGCGCGGATCTGTGCGGTGGTGCGCTCGCCTGCCTGGCGGTAGTTCCGCTGCTGAACTGGTTGGGTGGGCCGAACGCCATTCTGGTCGCCGGCTTGGCATTGACGGCGGCCACCATGATTTGGGCTGACGCTCGTAAAATTCGACGGAATGCCGCGGCGCTGGCGCTCGCGCTGGTCGCGCTGATCGCCGCGAATCACTCCGGGCGCCTGATCGACGTCGTGTATGCCAAAGGAATGTTCCGCGATCCTGCCTGGGTGGAGTTCGCGCGCTGGAACGCGCTCTCCCGAGTCGAAGTCGACCGGCAAGGGCAGGCCAAAGCGATCGTGATCGACGCCGACGCGTCCACCTACATCATGAATGCGGACGTCTCACGCTGGCATGACACGGCGTGGGAAGACCGCTGATGTCGGCTCCGCCAGCGCTGGCCAACGTTCTGCGCCCGCACGGAGAGTTCGCCATCATCGGTCCCGGCGGCGGCGTTGATGTTTTGCGCGCCGTGGCCAACGGCAGTCCGAGTGTTACCGGTATCGAAATCAATCCCATCATCGCCACCACCATCATGCGAGGTCGCTACGCGGACTACTCGCAGCATCTTTACGAGCGGCCGGATGTGCACATTCACGTCACCGACGGGCGCTCCTTTCTGCGTTCCACGCCGCAGCACTTCGACGTCGTGCAGATGACGCTGGTCGACACCTGGGCATCGACCGCCGCCGGCGCCTTCGCGCTCAGCGAAAATAACCTCTACACGGTCGAGGCGTTTCGCGAATACTTCGACCACCTCAAGCCCGACGGAATGATCGCCATCACCCGCTGGGAATTCCGCCATCCCCGCGAAGCCTTGCGCGTGGTCGCCGTCGCCATGGAGGCGCTGCACCGACTGGGCGTCGCCGATCCCGCGCGCAACTTCATCGTCGCGTCGCGAGGGACCTCTCGATGAAGACGGCATTCCCGTCGTCGTGCTGGCCAAGAAAACCGCATTCACTGCCGAAGAAGAAGCCGCAGTCACCAGGCATTTCGCACAATACGATGAGCTGAATCCGCTCTATCTGCCTTCGCAGCCCGGCCAGAATCCATTTTCCGGCCTGATTGCGAGCAATGATCCTTACGCCTTCGCGCGCACCTACGCCTATAACGTCTCCCCCGTCAACGATAACGCGCCGTTCTTTTTCTTCACCCTGAAGCCGCGGACAGATTCTCGGCGAAGAGGGCCTGCGCCACGGGATCGACTGGAAAGTGAATCTGGGCGTGCTGGTTCTGCTACTCGTCCTCGTCATCTCAGCGATCGCCGTCGTGCTGTTTCTCATCCTGCCCCTCGTGCTGAGGGGTGGAAAACGGCGCCAGTCGCCGCTTCCACTCCTCTATTTCGTGGCCGTCGGGCTGGGCTACATTCTGGTCGAGATCGCCTTCATTCAGCGTTTCGTACTGTTCCTCGGGCATCCCACCTACGCTCTGACGGTCGTGATTTTTCTGCTGATGCTCTCCAGCGGCGCCGGCAGCCTGTTTTCGCGGCTCTGGCTGCCGCGCGCAGACATGGGATGGATTCCGCTGCCTCGTCGTTCTCGGGACCCTTCTGGCAGATGTGTTCTTCCTGCCCCATCGCCTGGCCGCGTGGGTGGGCATGAGCTTCGATTACCGCCTGCTCGTCAGCGGGGTCCTTTTGATTCCGCTGGGATTCGTGATGGGAATGCCATTTCCCACTGGGCTGCGCGCTCTGGCCGCCTCTCCCGTGCCGGAGTTCCCGGGCGGAGAGGCCTGGGTTGACAACGCGTCGAATGGGCATGGGCCATGAACGCCGCTGCCAGCGTTCTCGGATCGGTGCTGGCCATGGTGATCGCCATCCAATTCGGATTGACCGTGACTCTGGCCTGCGGAGCAGCCGCCTACCTGCTGGCGCTTCTGGTGATGCCCGCGCTGCGCACGAAAGCCGCCTAGGCTCGACCGCGATTTTTGTTATCATTCTGCGAGGGCGTGTAGCGAGAACCGGAGCGATTCGAGCTTTCGCCGGCGCACCCCATCCCAGCTGGCGTCATGAGGAAATCATTTGCCTAGCCAGAAGCAGCTCAAATGGTCTCAACTGCGGTTGGGATCACGGTCATCGTCGCCAGCCTGACCCTGGGATTCCTGCTGTTCCTGATGTCGGGGACGCAAGGCCTTTTTACCCCGCGCATCACTCTCAAATCCTATTTCGACAACGCCGAGGGGCTGCGCGTCGGCGCTCCCGTGCGCCTGAGCGGCGTCGACGTCGGGAACGTGACCGGCATTGCGATCGTCAACACGCCGGAGAAGCGACTGACGCCCGTCGAAATCACTATGAAGGTGAGCACGAAATATCGTGACTCGATGCGCCGCGATTCTGTGACCTCCCTCGAAACCGCCGGCGTGCTGGGAGAAACCTACCTCGACATCGACAGTTCGCAGGCCGTAGGCGGAGCCTTGCAAGACGGAGATACGCTGCCGACGCAGGTGCATCCCGACTTCAACCAGGTGGTGCGCGCCAGCCAGAGCACGCTGCAAAACATGGACGCGCTGCTGAAGCGCGCCGACCGCATTCTGGCCTTCGCCGAAAGCGGCAAGGGATCGCTGGGAAAACTGATCTACGATCCGACTCTCTACAACCGCTTCTCTGTGACGGTCGCGGATTTCCAGAAAATCGTCGAGCAGGTCGGCAATGGCGAGGGCAGCCTGGGACGCCTGATCAGCCGCAACGATGCCTATGACAAGTTCCTGTCCACTCTCGACAAGATGAACTCTGTGATCGATGACATGCAGCAGGGCAAGGGCACAGCCGGCAAGTTCCTGAAAGATCCGTCGCTCTACAACAATGCCAACGACACCATCGCCAACCTCAAGAAGGTCACCGAAGACATCAACGCCGGCAAGGGCACGCTGGGCAAGCTGACCAAGGACGAGGAACTCGCCAAGAAACTCGACACCACGATCACCAAGCTTTCTCAGCTCACAACGGAACTGGAAGCCGGACAAGGCACAGCCGGAAAGCTCTTCAAAGACGATACCCTCTACAACAACGCCAATGAGATGCTGACGGAGACGCGAAATCTGGTGAAGGCCATCCGCGAAAATCCCAAGAAATACCTGAGCATCAAGCTCCACGTTTTCTAAGCAACAGAACTGCCAGTCCGAGAACAGCCGCTCCGGTGAGATTCATGTGGGGACAGCCGCCCTCGGCTGTCCGTCGAGCGCAGCTCGACCTTCTGCCGCCGAATGGGCCTGTAACCTCAGGCTGAGCCGAAGAAATCGGAGTTTAGTGCTCCCCGATCCCAAACACCGATCCCAGCATCAGGATGACCAGCACACCCAGCGATATCCATCCGTACTTCCAGTCTTTTTCCCGGAAGAACAGGAAGCAGGCCACGATTACGCGAACGACCGGGGTGGCCAGCATCAGCAACACGCCCGCACGCTCAATGCCGAGTGGGATGCGGCCAGTCATGAATAAACCAGCGATAAGGCCGGCGAGCATGACGAAGAAGCAACTGAATGCCCCGATGCGCAAGACAATCGCCACGACGCGATCGAACGCAGGTTCTCTTAGTTGGCTCATAACAATCCTCCCAAGAGATGCAGAATCAGGTGCCCGGCTAGATAGAGCATGACGCCGACCAGCAGGTACACCACGACCTTGCTATGAACCCGCGGAGCCAGGCGCGCTCCCAGCAGTGATCCCACGAACACTCCCACCGCCAGTGGCGCCGCGACCTGCACCAGGATGTCGCCCCGCCGGTAATAGACGATGGCGCTGGCTGCTGCCGTCACGCCGATCATAAAGTTCGACGTCGCGGTTGCCACCATCAGCGGGACGTTCATGAAAATGAACATCACCGGAACTTTGATCGGCCCACCTCCGATGCCAAGCAATCCGGAAAGCGCGCCTGCCACCAGCGATGCAGCCAGCCCAAGGGGATAGCGCTTCGGCTCGTATGGTGGGATGATCACCTGCCCACTGGCATCGGTCGAGGACTCGTCCTCCAGATTTACGGGTTCGTCCTTGCTGAGGAATTTGATCGCCCCGGTTTTTACCTGGCCGCCTTTGCTCAAAATCGTGATTGAACTGTAGAGCAAGAAGGCGGCAAACAGTCCCTCGAGAACGTTGCGGTTGAAGTATCCGACAAGATAGGCCATGACCGCTGCGCCCAGCGCGGTAGCAAGTTCCAGGGTCATGCCCAGGCGAATGTCAGTGGTGTGGCGTTGTAAATGGACCGAGGAACTCGCCGCGGAAGTCGTAATCACCGCGACCAGGCTGGTGCCGATGGCCTCGCGGATGGGAATGCCGAAGTGCAAGGCCAGAATAGGCGTGAGCAGGACGCCGCCGCCAATACCGGTCAAGGCGCCAAGCATTCCGGCGAAAAATCCGAGCACCACGAGAAGGATAGTCACCATGTGACCGTGGCCTCCTCTATGCCGACTTTTTCGATGGAGATACTAAATTTGTGGACCGTTTTCTTCGAAGAACGACTGCGGGCGGGAAAGCCCGTCCGCCGCAAGCTAAGTCACCGCCTGCGGCATCGCAGCGGCATCGGCATGCTCGTGCGCGTGATAACTGGACCGCACCAGCGGACCGGACTCGACATGGCGGAAACCGAAGCGCAGAGCCTGGTTTCGCAGATAGGTGAACTCTTCCGGCTCGTAAAAACGGGCAATCGGCAGATGATCTTTCGAGGGACGCAAGTATTGCCCGACCGTGAGAATGTCGACCCCGCGTGTCCCCAGGTCGCGGAACACTTCGACCAACTCTTCGCTCGACTCGCCCAGGCCCACCATGACTCCACTCTTTGTCGCCATCGTGGGAGAAATCTTTTTGGCATCTTCCAGCAGTTTCAAAGTCCGCTCGTAGCGAGCGCCGGAGCGAACTGCGCGATAGAGTCGAGGCACCGTCTCCGTGTTGTGATTGAGAACGTCGGGCCGGGCATCGAGCACAATGCGCAGCGATTCATCCAGGCCCTGGAAATCGGGGATAAGCACTTCGATGCGGCAATCCGGCGTAAGCTCGCGAATCTCGCGAATCGTCTCGGCAAAGATGCGGGCGCTGCCGATATTGTCATCGTCCCGATTCACGCTGGTTACGACGGCGTGCTTCAGCCCCAGCGTGGCCACGGCTTCGGCGACGCGGCGGGGTTCTTCCCAGTCGATCGGCTCTGGACGTCCCTTGGGCACCGCGCAGAATCCGCAGCGCCGGGTGCAGATGTCGCCCAATAACATAAACGTGGCCGTCTTGTGATTCCAGCATTCGCCAATGTTCGGGCATTGCGCCGATTCGCAAACGGTATGCAAGCCGAGGCCGCGGGCCAGTTTCTTCAAATTGTGGAAGTTGTCGCCGACCGGGGCCTTGGCCCGCAGCCATTGCGGCTTGGGCGTCCTCGGAGGGGGATTAAGCTCAATTTGAATTAATTGGGAGACACCGGCCATTCTTTCGATTCTATCAGTTTCGAGGTTTTCGGCCCTTGGGCAGTCGTCAATTTAGATTCTGTTTTCTTCGGGGTCCTCCCGAAGGCTCGCGTTTTTACGAGCGAGCCGAGGGATCTCCCGTGAGATGCCGCGGAGGATCGGGAGATCCCTCGCTACGCCTGAAAGGCGGCTCCACTCGGGATGACGCCTCAGACTGAGCCAGGGTCGCCTCTGGAGGTTACCCGACCTCAACGAGTCCATAGGTGTGCTGCCAGCGTGCCCGCATGTGGACGAGGGCGCGGCTGATCTCTTCCGACGAGATTTCCGAATTAGGCCCCGCGATCACGGCCGCGGCCTCGCGCTTGGCAGCCTCCAGCAACTGGGCGTCACGGATGATGTTGGCCACGCGGAAGTTGGGCAGCCCTGCTTGGCGTGTGCCGAAGAATTCTCCCGGTCCGCGCAGTTCGAGATCCAGTTCGGCAATTTTGAAACCGTCGTTGGTGTCGGCCATGGCTTGCAGCCGGCGCTGACCTTCTTCCGAGACCTTGCCGCCCGTCATGAGGATGCAATACGACTTCGCGGCTCCACGCCCGATCCGACCGCGCAACTGGTGAAGCTGCGCCAATCCAAATCGTTCTGCATGCTCGATCACCATCACCGTCGCGTTGGGTACGTCGACCCCAACCTCGATCACGGTGGTCGCCACCAGGATCTGCAACTCGCCTTTTTGAAACATGCGCATGACCGTGTCTTTCAGATCGGCGTCGAGCCGGCCATGGAGTAGTCCCACTTTCAGATCCTTGAAAATGTTTCCGCTCAGCTCGCGATACATCTTGACGGCCGCCTTCAGTTCGCTCTCCTCGTTTTCGGCGATCACCGGATAAACCACATAGACCTGATGTCCCCCGATCACCTGCTTGCGGACAAACTCCCAGACTTTCGGGGACTGATCATCCGCAACGCACTTGGTGATAATTGGTGTTCGCCCCGGGGGAAGTTCGTCGAGCACGCTCAGGTCGAGATCGCCATAAAGCGTGAGCGCCAGTGTGCGCGGGATGGGGGTTGCGGTCATGACCAGGACGTCAGGTTCGGCGGGGCTTGTGTGGGACCGGGCCTCTGACCCGGCCGGGCCGAGCGAAGCTCGACTGCTCTCCTCGCCATCTCCCGATTTCCTCATCAGCTTCAAACGCTGCAGCACGCCGAAGCGATGCTGCTCGTCGACAATCACCAGCCCCAGGTTCCCGAACTCGACCTTCTCCTCCAGAAGCGCATGCGTTCCGATGATGAGCTGGGCATTTCCTTGGGCGATGTGGCGGCGGACCTCCCGTTTGCGGTCGGCCTCGAGAGATCCAGTCAGCAGCACCATACGGTAGCCGGCGTTCTCGAGAATCCGGCGTGCCGAGAAGTAGTGCTGTTGCGCCAGAATTTCGGTCGGCGCCATCAGGGCCACCTGGTAGCCGTTCTCAATGGCGATGATCGCGGCCTCGAAGGCCACAATCGTCTTGCCCGATCCGACGTCGCCTTGCAGTAAACGCCGCATGGGATAAGGCTTCTCCATGTCGCCGGCAATCTCTTTCAGCACGCGCTTTTGCGCTACCGTAGGATGAAATGGAAGAATCTTTCTGATTGCCGCGCGCGCCCCATCGTCCAGCCGAAAGGCGATTCCGGTCTGAGCCTTCTGCTGGCGGCGTTTCAACTCCAGTCCCAGTTCCACGAAGAACAATTCGTCAAAGATCATCCGGATGTGCGCCGGTGTCCGCGAAGACTGCAACTGCTCCAGGCTCTCTCCCGGCTCAGGCCAGTGCACATTCCACAGCGCAGCCCGGGGCGAAATCAATCCCAGGTGCGCCCGCACCGCGGCCGGAATCGGCTCCGGCAAATCGGGAGTCAGGTTATCCAATGCCGTGCGGATGATGCGCCGGAACCGCTTTGCCGTGACGCTTCCCGTCGCTTCGTAAATCGGGACAATGCGCCCGATCTCCAACGACTCCGCCACTTTTTTCTCAACGCCATTTTCGGTATCGCCGGGATCGCCCAGCAATTCGAACTGCGGCTGAATAATTTGCAACTCGCGGCTGCGCTGGTCCGCTTCCACCTTGCCGTAGAGCGCGATCATCTGTCCCGGCTTGAATTTATCCTGCAGATACGTGGCGTTAAACCACAGGCAGCGCAGGCGCGTGCGTCCCTGCCCAACCGTCAGCTGAAATATGGGTGCGCCTCGCGTGCGGAATAGCCCCGAGTTGCGCACCTCGCCGACCACGGTAGCCATTTCGCCCGCGCGCAATTCCGCAATCCCCCGCGGGTTCAGCCGATCTTCGTAGCGAAAAGGAAGATAGTGAAGCAGGTCGCCGACAGTAAGAATGCCCTTGGCTGCCAGCACTTCCGCAATGTGCGGGCCGACGCCCTTGACGTACTGCACGGGCGTGGAGAGTTCAAGCATGCACGAGGATTCCCCGAAACGCCCCGCGTCAGAACAAACCCGCGAGAATGGGGTATCGAAAGAATATCAGGAGCATGCCATGCCTCGCTGTGCTCCCCGAAGCCTGATTCCCGTTCTGGAACCAGACCGTGGAAATGTCAGGTTCACCCTTGCCGCCAACCCATCTGGAGCTTTCCGGTGTCTAAACTATCGGTGCGACTGAACTTTCTCCAAGCCCTGCTGGCCATCATTGTGGGGAACGTCGTGTATTTCGTGCTGTATCCCTCGCTCCCGCCGGTAGCCCGCCATCATCCCTTCCGCATGGACTTGGGCGTAGTGCTGGACTTCTGCTTCTGCTTGCTCGTCTACGGGATGATCCGCACAGTTAGAAGGAGCGACCGGAAGCAGTAAAAGGAAATCGGGCAGGGTAATTACGGAAAAGGGACTGAGGATAGCGGAGGGAGGCGGCCATCTCCCCGATTTACGACGCTGCTGAAAGAGACGAGGGACAATGTCAGGGGAGGATTTGAAAGGGCGCGGCTTCAGCGCGCCGTACGTCCAGAACAATAAGTGGCGCCTTCAGGCGCTGGGGCGATCTTCCGCGGCCAGTGAAAGCCGCGCCCTTCTACAGCCACTCATCCCGCAGCCGTAGCAGTTCAATTCGCAGCTGCTGCATATCCTTGCGTAACTGTTTCTTCTGCTTTTCGGTCAGCTGGCGAATTTCCTTTTGTTCCTTGCACAATTCCTTGCGTGCATCCTGAGCGGCTTGCCGGGAAGTCTCGACTGCCAATTCCATCTCCGGCTGTAGTTTTGCAAGCTTGTCTTGCAAGTCGCCGAGTTCAACCGCACTCTCTGCCTGGATTACCGAATCGACATCGAAGCTCTCTTCATTCAGCAGATCGCTCGATTCCTTGCTGCGTTCCGGCAACGACAGGGTCAGGTTCTGTTCTTTCCTGTCCCGCATCACGCCGACGTTGACTGAGTTTCCCTCACGCGAGCGCACCGCGTGGCTGAAGTCGCTGGTGTCGTGCACGGATTGGCTGTTCACCTTGACGATCACATCGCCGGCGCGAAATCCGGCTTTCTCCGCCCGGCTGCCCTTCTCCACCGACCGCACCAGCACGCCATTGCCATTCTTCACGCCAAAGAACTCACCCAGCTGGGGCGTAATGTTTTCCACCATCAGCCCGCTGCGCGCCGAAGACGTTACGACGACCATGTTCATTGAGGGAATATCGATATCAGGAATGTGAATTTCCGGGATCTGCAAATGAACGTCGCCCGGCTTTGCGAATGCGAACTCTTTGTGCTTATCAGCGAGTTGCAATTTCACCGTAACCGCCTGGCCGTCTCGGCTCAATCCCAACGTCACCAACCGCCCCGAAGGAGTTTCGTGAATCATCCGCCGCAGTTGCGCCCCACTTTCGACGGCTGTCCCGTTCATGGTGAGAATGACGTCGTGTTCCTTGATGCCCGCTTTTCCCGCCGGCGCATCCTGATCCACCATCGTGACCTCGACGCCCTTCTCTTCTTTCAGCTTCAGGGCGCTCAGCCGCTCCGTGGTCACGTCTGCGATATCCACGCCCAGATAGGAACTGGTGCCGCTGTCCTCACTGGAAAATACCGACCACGGCTGGCCCGGCTGCTCCACAGACCAGTTTTGTGCTGCATGCGATACGCCGAGTAGCATCGGCAACAACGCAACGGTTATCACGAAGTGTTTGCGCATGATTATTCCCCTCTTCAGTGGACAGTGATCAGTGGCCAGTGGCCAGCACGTTATGCGTTGTACTGACAACTGGCCACTGACAACTGGCCACTTCTTGCATTCAGCGACTGGCTCGCTTGATGCAGATATCCCCGCTAGACGTATGCACCTTCACCAGCGGTCCGCCGCCATTCAAGCTGCCTTCGGCGGTCAGCGTTCTTGGACCCCAGTGCTCGCCTTCGCTGTTGACATGAACTTCCGAAAAATCCGACGTAATGCGGTGCCCGTTGCCCATGTCTACACTGGCGCGGACATTCACTGCCACATCCGATGCGATGTACACCGTGATGTCTCCCGCACCGGTCTCTAGATCGGAATCCTGGCGTTCGCCGCCGGTGTTGACCAGCTTCACGGTAATCCCGCCCGCTGCGGTTTCGGCGTGCGCCGAGGGAACTCCATAAAGCTCGATGCCCGCCGCCACCCGTCTCGGCGTGCACATGTCCCTTCGCCGAAGTCAGCCGGATGCTTCCGCCTCCGGTCTCGATATCCACCGGACCAGCCAGGTCGCTGAGATCGAAGCTGCCGCCGCCCGTGGAAGCTTTGACCTTGCCGGTGCATTGCCGTACTTCAATGCTGCCGCCACCGGTCTCGATAACCGTGTCCTGCGAGCCGGAATCGATTCGCACACTGCCGCCGCCAGTTTCCGCGGTGACTTTGCCGTTGGCATGGTGAATCTCGATCGGACCACCGCCGGTGTGCAGTCCCAGTTCGCCCGCAACCGTGCCGACTTCGATCGAGCCGCCCCCGGTCTCGGCACTCACGCCCCCACCGATGTCATCCAGACGCATACCGCCGCCGCCGGTCTCCGCTTCCACGCGGCCTGCGAGACCGGTGGCTTCGACGTTGCCACCATCGGTTTCGAGTTTGACCAGCGCCATCTCACGCGGCACGTTGATGTTGAATTCTCCGGAAAAATGTCGAGGATGTCGTCCACCCTGCCAATCTCCTACGATCCAGGCAGTGTCTCCTTTTACGTAAGCGGTGACTTTATATTGCTCGAACTGGTGGCGCGCTTCCTGCTCCGATGAATTGCCAAAACGCGTATGAACGACATATTGAATGCCTTGCTGCTGCGCACCGTGCACCACCACCGCGCCCATATCGACTTTCACTCTCAGGTTCTTGACCGCTGCCAGCGAACCTGTAATCTCCTGACCCCAGGCTCCCCCTTCGCGGGATACATGTGTTTCTTGTGCCACGGCCAGCGGCACAAGCAGAGCCAGGACCGTGCCCAGCCCGACGATTTGTAGCGCTTTTTTCAAATGAATCACCTCACTCCTATGAATTGCCCGTGCTCCCGTGGCGACGGACGCCTTCGTCCGTCGAGCAAAGCGCGGCGAGCAGTTGTAATAAAAAGCTTCTTAATCAATCTCGGGCAACTGCGCCAGCATGGTCCGAGCCTGCGACTTGATGTAGGTGCTCGTATCCTTCGCAGCCAGCGCCATCAGCACGCCGCGCACGCTGCCATCAGCCTTCACCGGCTCGATCAGCCGCAGCGCTTCAATGCGCACTCCCGAATTGTCGTCATTCACCAGCGCTCGCAGAACCGCGTCGCGCACATTGGTATCGGTCTTGACGTAGTTGCCCAGCGCGCCCAGGGACTTCAACCGCACACCGGGATTCGTATCATTCTGCAGCGCATACATCAGCGCTTCCCGCACCTGCTGGTCGCTCGATCGCTGCGCCAGCAGCCCAACGGAATCCACACGCACACCCGAGTTGTAGTTGTTGTGCGCTGCGAACAGAAGCAGTTGCTGGATCTGCTTGTCGTTCAGCGACCCTTGCGCTTCCTGGGTAGAAACCGTGTTGTACTTGATGCTGACCTGATCGGTGCCGGGTAAGGGAGTGATGGAATCAATGCCGGCGATGGAAGCTTCGGCAGGGGTGGCTGTTCCGGTATTGGTAGCGGTGATCCCGCCGATTGCTGAAGAGTGTGGTGCGTAAATTCGGTACGCTGTTCCAATGCCGCCCGCAAATCCCATAATCAGAATGACCGAGGCCAGCGCGGGCGAGAATCGCACCTGCCGCAGCCATATCGTCGGATCGAACGCCAGCCGGCTCCACATGCTGCCTTGCTGCGTGGTCTCCAATCCTTCCTGCAGGCGCATGCGCGAGGACGCCAGCAGATTCGGCGTCGGATCGGCCGCCCGATCCTGCGACAGCAGCGCATAAAATTCCTGCTCCGCCTTCAGTTCGGCTGCGCAGTCGGCGCAGCGGGCCACGTGCTGCTCCAGTTCGTAGCGAGTGTCGTCGGCCAGTTCGCCATAAACGTGAAGCACGATATTTTCTCGAACCCATTCACACTTCATAAATCCACCTCAGTCCACGTAGCGACAGCCGCTTCGGCTGTCCGGCCAGCGCAAAGCGCGGCCGCTCAATCCCAGCACCTACCGCATATCCGCCAATGCCCCGCGCAACTTCTGCGTAGCCCGGAAGAGCGTATTCTTGGCGGTCTCTTCCGTGGTATGCAAAATCTCTCCCACGGTCCGCAACTTCAACCCGTGGTAATGCTTCAACTCAAACACCATGCGTTCGCGCGGGGTCAGCTTCTCCAGCGCTCCGGCGATCCTTGCCCCCAACTGCCGCCGCATCAAATCGCGCTCCGGATTCGCTCCTGCCCGCCCGTCGGCCACCTGATCCAGCAGGTCGTACTCGCCGCCATCCGGGTCTTTCGCTACCGGCGCATCTTCCTTGCGCACGGTCTTCTTGCGCAGGTGATCGAGACACAAGTTGGTCACGATCCGGTAAATCCAAGTGTAGAAGGAACACTCGAACCGGAAACTGCCGATGTTTTTGTAGGCTTTGAGGAAGGCGTCCTGATACACGTCCTGGGCGTCGTGCTCAGTTCCGGTGAGATGCAGCGCCAGGCGCAATACCGCCTGATCGTAATGACGCACGAGTTCCTCGAAGGCGGCGCGGTTTCCCCGCTGCGCCTCCCGAATGAGCATCGTGTCATCGATGCGGCGATCTTGAGATTGACGATCTAGCCCAGCCATGCGGCCCCGCGTGGGGTCGATCTTGCTGACTCTCTCCGTTAACTCACTCTCTCTCGAGTGGGCCCGTCCGCCAACCGCAAGTGATACTGCCCATACACCGGCCGGCATTTGCGCTATGTCCTCTACCTGCCCGGTTTTAGTGTCTTCCGGGCTTGCACAGGAATAGACGGAGAATCAACAGAACCGTGAGCAGAAATTATAGGCGGTACAGGGATAATTTGGAGGGTCTAGGTGGTTCAAAGGCAAAGATTTAGGGACGAAACAAAACAATAAAAGGCTCGGGAGCGGCGGGTTTGGCAGAAAAAATGCCCTAAATCCGATGCAATCTGTATTCAGAGAGTCGTAGAAACGTAGCTAGCTACGTCTCTCTCACCACCAAGGATATTGATGGAAATCTCCTCGCATTGGCCCGTTTCCGCGATTCCGGCGGTAGAGACGTTGCAAGCAACGTCTCTACGAAAAGGCTTACTCCGTGACCGGTTCCTTCTCGATTACCACCTTCAAATGCGCGGTCACGTCCTTGTGCAGCTTCACGGGGACGGTGAACTCGCCCAGGGTCTTCAGCGGCTCGTGCAACTGGATCTTGCGGCGATCCACGTTGAAACCCTTCTTGGTCAGCGCGCTCGCCGAGATCGCTCGAGGTGACGGAACCGAACAGCTGATCGTTCTCGCCCGACTTGCGGGTGAACGATACCGACACGCCGTCGAACTGCTTGGCCAATTCCTCGGCCTGCGCCTTCTCTTTGGCCGAGCGCCGCACCGCGGCCGCCTTCATCTGGACGATGACGGCCTTGTTGCTCTCATTGGCCTGGATCGCCAGCTTGCGGGGCAGAAGATAATTCCGCCCGTATCCTTCCGCGACCTTCACCACATCGCCGCGCGATCCCAGTTTCGCTACGTCTTCTTTCAGAATGACTTCCATGATAGCTCCAGTTTCGATGAGATTTCTGCGGCGCCACAGCTACGATTTGAGATTGCAGATTTCCGATTTTAGATTGAAAGGCCAATCGGAGGTTTTCAATCGACAGCTGAAATCTACAATCTGCAATTAGGCGCAGCCGTCCTTAGCTATGCCCGTCCGGCAAACGGCAGCAGCGCGATGTTCCGCGCCTGCTTGATGGCCGACGACAGCCGGTGCTGGTGCGGCGTGCACACGCCGGTCAGACGGCGCGGCACAATCTTGCCGCTCTCGGCCACGAACTGCCCGAGCAGCCGGTAGTCCTTGTAGTTGATGTCTTCGATCTTCTCGGTGCAGAACTTGCAGACCTTCTTGCGCCGGAAGAATTTCCGTCCGCCGCCGCCTTCGCGTGGAGGTCCGCCGGGGCCGCGTCCGCCGCCGCCAAATCGCGGACGATCTCCGCCCGGCCGTGGTCCATCGGGCCGCGACGGCCTCTCGCTCGGTGCTGCCGCTTGTTGCTCTGGTGCTTTTGTTTCGTCAGCCATAACTCTCCTTACATCAGTGGCCAGTGATCAGTGGATCAGTGGCCGGTCAAATCGTGGTGCGTCCGCAAAGCTTAGTCACTGGCCACTCAGCCACTGACCACTGCTTCTACGCCGTTGCCGGAGCTTCCGCCGCTGGGGCCGGCGCCGCTTCTGCCGCTGCCGGAGCCGCCGGCGCAGCAGCAGGTTGCGCGCTTATCTTCTTCTTCGCGTCGCGCAGCTTCTTGATCTTGTCCAGCCGCTTCTGCTCCTCATCGATGCGCACGGTCAGGAACTTGATAACCGGCTCGGTCACGCGCAGGCGGCGCTCCAGTTCGTGCATGACAGGCCCTCCGCCCTCAATCACCATCAGGACGTAGATGCCGTCATGAAACCGGCGCACGGTGTAGGCAAGGCGCCGCTTGCCCATCTTGTCGACGCGCACCACGGTCCCGCCCGAAGGGGGCACGACCGATTGCAGCGTTGAAATCAGTTTGTCCAAATCCTCTTCCGTCATATCCGGCCGGACGATAAACATCAGCTCATAAGTACGATTCATTCGTTTCTCCAAAGTCCAGTTGGCTCACTGATCTCGCGGGTCAGTGACCGCATAAATCGCAGCGTCTTTTCTGATCCTGGCCACTGACCACTAATCACTGGTCCACTTTCGTCTCTTTCCGGTTAAAGCGATTCATCGCCGCCGCCGGACCTTCTTTCAAGATCACCTTCACCGCTTCTTCCGCGGTATCGAGCATCCCGTCCACCACCTTCAAATCCGCCTTGCGCATCGGCGCCAGCAAATATTCCGCACCGTCTCCTACTTTGCGCTCCGGCGCTACGCCAATCCGGATCCGCAGGAAATCCTGCGTGCCCAGCGCACCGATGATCGACTCGATGCCGTTGTGTCCCGCCGAACTGCGCCGCGTATGAATGCGCAGCGTGCCCAGCGGAAAGTCCAGCTCGTCCTGAATCACGATCAGGTCCGATTCCGGCTTCGCTTCGTACTCCCGCATCAGCTCCCGCACCGAGATGCCGCTCAAATTCATGAACGTCTCCGGCTTGGCCAGCAGCACCATCTGATCGGCGATCACGGTTCGCGCCGTCATCGCCCGGCACTGCCGGTTTCTTACTTCCACTCCCAGGTTTCCGGCGATGCGATCAATCGCCAGAAAACCCAGGTTATGCGGCGAGAACTGATACTCGATTCCGGGATTGCCGAGCCCAACGATCAGTTTCACGCCAGATTCGCTTCCTCACTCCGATGTGGGGACAGCCGTCCTCGGCTGTCCGCCGAGCGCAGCTCGGCTTGTCCCGCGCTACTTCTTCTCCTTCTTCTCGGCTTTCTCCGGCTTCTCCGCAGCCTCGGCGCCCTCTTCATCGGTCTCCTGCTTGCCCTTCTTGATAACTTCGGGCTCGGCTGGAGCTGCCCGCTTCCGCCGCCACCGCTTCCGGCGTCGCCACAACTTCTTCCTTCACCGAGGTGACGTGCGCCACCGGCTGGTTCGCATCGGTCAGGAACTTCAACTTCTCTGAGTGCGGCAGATCCGCAACGCGCAGCACCTTGCCAAAGGTCAGCTGGCTGACATCGGCATCGATGTGGCTCGGAATGTCCGCCGGCAAGCACTCGATCTTCGACCTCGCGCAGCATCTGCTCCATGATGCCGCCCTCCTGCTTCACGCCGGCCGCTTCGCCCACCAGGAAAATCGGCACGCTGACGCGCAGCACCTTATCGAGCGCGATGCGCTTGAGATCGATGTGCAGCAGGCTGCCCTTGATCGGCTCATACTGCCAGTCGACGATCATGGCCTTGGTCTTCTCGCCGCCCAGCGCCAGATCGAAAATCGTGTTGTGTCCGGTCTCCGAGTTCAGAATCCGCGTCACCACGCGCGGATCCACGCTGATCGAGAGCGAGTCCTTGCCCGCCCCATAAACCACGGCCGGAATCTTGCCGTCACGGCGCACCCGCCGGGCGTCATTCTTCGTGCCCGCTTCTCTCGGTTGCGCTTCCAGTATGTTCGTTTCCAATGCAGTCGCCATAAATGTCAATTCCTATCTAAGAAATGCTTCATCAGCAGTGAGTCGATGAGCAATGAGCGAACCGGTTTGCTCATAGCTCACTGCTCATTGCTCATTGCTACGTAAACAACTTGCTCACCGAAGTCTCTTCGTGATTGGCCTGAATCGCCCGGCCAATCAGTCCCGCAATCGAGAGGACAGAAATCTTGCCTCCCTTTTCCGTCCGTGCCGCATCCGCTTCCGGATTCAGCGGAATCGTGTTCGTGACCACCACTTCTTTGATCACAGAATTCCGGATGTTCTCCACTGCCGGACCTGAAAGCACCGCATGCGACGCGCACGCATAAACCTGCGTCGCGCCGTTCTCTATCAACGCGGCCGCGGTTTTTACCAGCGTGCCAGCCGTGTCGATCAAGTCGTCGATAATCAGGCAAGTCCGCCCGTGGACATCGCCGATCACGTGCATGACCTCGGCCACATTCATCTCCACGCGCCGCTTATCCACGATGGCCAGCGCCGCGTCCACCTTCTTGGCGAAGAAACGCGCCCGTTCCACGCCGCCTGCATCCGGCGATACCACCGTCAGATTCGGCAACGCCAGCTTGCGGAAGTGATCCACCAGCACCGGCGAAGCAAACAGATGATCCACCGGAATGTTGAAAAATCCCTGCAACTGCGGCGTATGCAAATCCACAATCAGCGCCCGGTGCGCGCCCGCGGTCGTCAGCAGATCGGCCACCAGCTTCGACGAGATCGGACTCCGCGGCTTGTCCTTCCGGTCCTGCCGCGCATATCCGAAATACGGAATCACCGCCGTGATGCGCCGCGCGGACGCACGCTTCAGCGCGTCGATCATCAGCAGCAATTCCATCAGGTGCTCGTCCACCGGACGGCACGTTGGCTGCATCACGAATACATCGCAGCCGCGCACGTTCTCCTGAATCTGTACGTAGCACTCGCCGTCGTTGAAACGAATCACCTGCGCCTGGCCGCGCTGCATCCCGAGAAAGTGGCAGACCTCGTCGGCCAGCGGCTCATTCGCCGTGCCGCTAAAGATCTTGAACTTGTCGTCGGTCCGCGGACGCTGCTTCCGCTCCGGCTTTTCGTCGGTCACAGGCGGATCTTCTTTTCGACTTTCTCCGTCTTGTCGGTCGGCGTGACTAAGGTAGCCATAGTTTCGCTTCGCTCTTGAGCTTTCAGCCGTGAGTAATGAGCTGCGAGCAAAGTCAGAATCGGGCTTGCTCATGGCTCACAACTCAAGACTCATTGCCGTTTTTCTGGCTGGGCCGCTAGGATTCGAACCTAGACAAAGTGCTCCAAAGGCACTTGACCTACCATTAGTCGACGGCCCAGTAACCGATTGTTGATTGTTGGATGAACCCCCAAAGGGGCGCCCATTCATTTTCATGCAACGACCAAAAATCAACAATCAAAAATTCGTCGACCACCACAGCTCATGTGCCCACGGCCACCCTGTGCTGTCCGCCGCTGCTCATGTGGCGACGGGCGCCTCGCCCGTCAAAGCGAAGCCTGCCCTGAGCCTGCCGAAGGGGCGAAAGCCGAGCGCCCCGGGTACCGAGCCTATCCCGCCCCGACCCGCTTCCAATACTCCGCCCGAGTCAGCGTCGAAGTACTCTGCGCCGCCCAGCCCTGCTTCCGAAGCCGGACCGCAGCCTGCACCGCCGCCGCCCGCGAGCCGAACAACCCGTACAACGTCGAGCCGGAACCCGACAATGACGCATATTTCGCGCCCGCGCTCGCAAGCGCACGTTTTCCTTCACACAGTTCGGGATACTCAGGAAAGACGACCCGTTCAAAGTCGTTTTCGATCCCAGCCCGGACAAGCCAGAGAAGCGGATTCCCGGCCCGGCCCCTTCCAAAAGGAGCACTGGAGTAAGGCTCGCTCAGCCACGCCGACAAGCCGTGACTAAGCCCATTCATTCTATCGGACGCTTCCGGCCCCGTCAATTTAGAACCGACCTGTGTGGGGACAGCCGCCCCCGGCTGTCCGATCGAGCGAAGCTCGACTCCCTCTACGCCATCGAGATGCATCGCGGGCTTCAGCCCCTGCCTCCGGTCCCACTCCGCAAACGCCTTCGGAGTCGAAACACCAATCTCAGGCGTGACTACCACGCAAGCCATTGCGGGCAAATCCGGTAGCGGATACACCTGTTCCCCCCGCCCGACGCCGAGCACCGTTCCGCCCACGAGAAACAACGGCAGATCCGATCCCACCTCCGCTGCGATCCGCAACCTTTCTGCGGCGGGCAAGGTTTTCTTCAATGCCCGCTCCAGACCCAGCATCGTTGCCACCGCGTCCGAGGAAGCCCCGCCGAGTCCGCCTTGTACCGGTAATCGCTTTTCAATCTCGATGACAACCCGCCGCTTCGCCCGCAGCGCTCGCATCACCTTCTCCACAATGCGAAAGCAGGTATTCGTCTCGTCTCTCGGCACACGTGGATCATCACATCGAATCTCGATTCCCGCCCCGCGCCCCACCGTCACGCGAATCACATCGTGCAGGCCGATCGTCTGGTACACCGTGAGCAGTTCATGAAATCCGTCCGGCCGCGGCGCTCCAATCCGCAGTCCAAGATTAATCTTCGCGAACGATCGCACCGTCACCGTCATGGCGGGATGATTGTAAAGTCTCGTTAGTAAAGTTTTTCGAATTTCTCCACAACCAGGCCTCGGTCGCTTTTTCGCGCGAGGATGCCTATACTGTCGAGCGTTCAAGTGTGAGAGGCTCCGGCATTGACCCTTTACACATCTTCCGGGCCAGACTTCATCGTACTGAGCATCCTGACGGCAGGGTTCGCCCTGCTGCTGATCCGGGTCTTGGCTTGGAACCAAGTTAAGGCTCTGTTAGCCCGCGGCTGGCTTACTCACCAGGGCACGGTTGAGTTCGGAAGTGTCGAGGAGCGCACGACTCGATATAAGAACCTCTATATCGCACGCATCGACTACTCCTAACTCTGTTAACGGAGAATACTACTCAGGCTACCTGGAGCGACTGTTTTTCCTGGAGAGTTCGGCTGACAAGTTTGTCGCTGCTATGAAGGGACAGTTGGTCTTTGTGCGCTCTCATCCGAGTCGTCCTGAGCGCTCAGCCTTGTTAAAGCAAGACCAGCCGGGTGGTTGGCCAGCCTGACTTCGGTAATCTTGACCACCTGCCGCACCCCTCGCATCCTTAATGTGATCCTAATCACAAAGGTTGCCCTCCCCCTTTCAGGCTTAGGAGAACGGCCGAGCATCTGATGCTCAACTTCCTTCATGTGGGCCGCCAGGATCCGAGTGGGACGGGTATGCGTCAGGCTATTTCGAAGTACGCTCTTGTGGCCCTGTGGTTGACAGCCACAGCAGTCGCCTGCGCCCAGGACACCTATAAGGTCGTCCCCGTAACCGACGGCGGCACGATTTCAGGCACAGTCAAGTGGTCCGGTCCGATCCCGCGGGCGCTCGCCTTCCCAATCACCAAAGATGCTGCCATTTGCGATCCGGAGTCCCATAAAACGGCGGACCTCGAGCGCTTGGTGATTGGCGCAGATGGCGGCGTGGCCAACACCGTCGTCTATCTGAGAAACATCACCAGCGGCAAAGCCATGGATCTGCCCCAACCGCGGCGGCATCTCGACCAGAAGCGTTGTCGTTACGTCCCGCACATTCGACCGGTGCCGAAAGACGGCACCCTCGACATGATGAGTTCCGACGCCACCCTACACACCGTTCACATGGACGGCGCGGCCACCTTTAACTTGCCCTTTCCCTTCGTCGGGCGCGTCACCTCCCGCACCATGCAGACGCCTGGTCTGGTGAGCTTGCGCTGCAACGGCGGCCACGTCTGGATGAATGCCGAAATGTTCATTGCCCCCCATCCCTACCATGCCGTCACCGACGAGAGTGGACGATTTGAGTTCACCGATGTCCCGCCCGGTACCTATCGAATCGTCGCCTGGCATGAAGGTTGGACCCTCGCCGGCAAGCAGCAGGCCTACGACGTCTTGACCGAGCACAGCGTCCAGCGCCCGGTGTTCACGCAACCCAAGACCTGGGAAAAATCCGTAACGGTAACTGGCAACGGGGTATCTTCAGTGGACTTTTCGCTTTCGAATAAGTAATTCGTCCCTCGCAGCCGCGATCCTTTTCAAATTCTGCGAAACTCGCACGTGATGCGTCCTCGTCGCATTGAGCAAGTGCGTCCACCAGCGAACACCAATTCGCGCCAGTGGACAATTGACCGGATGACCGTGGGACGAACCTCTTGTATTTCAGCGCCGGGTGCACTCGAAAACGCCGTAGCCAACCGAGCTTTTGGCAGGAGGATTGCGCTCCTTGTCAATCCACGGAGGCTACTAATGGCGCACTTTGAACGGATTCGCGATGTTATCTCCGGCCCTTTTAGTCCCGAGGTCATCCGCCAGCGTACGGCGGCGGGATGGCAGATGGTATCGATCGAATGGCGGCGCGAGCTGCCCGAGTCGGAAGCCCCCACGCAAGGCGCATTCAGCGAGGACATCCCCTACGGGCTGCGCATCTCAGACGACTGCCAGCGCCTCGAAGTCGATCCCGTCGAAAACCGGACCCTCCTCACTCATGATGGAGCTGCTCGTCCAGGACTTCCCTTACTCCAGCATCGTCAGCGACCTCAACGAAAAAGGCCTGCGCATGCGCGACGGCCGCCCCTGGAGCCCGTGTCGCGGTCTTCAACATGACGCCTCGCCTCATCGAGGTCGGCCCGCGCCTTTTCTCCACCGAGGAGTGGAATAAGGCGCGACAGCGGTTTGCTCCGTCCAGAAGGAGCAACGTTTCTTCCTAGTGGACTGTCGTAACGACGGTGTGTAAGGCGAGGCATGTAGGGACGGACGCCTTCGTCCGTCCCGCCGAGCGCAGCGAGGCGTAGCCCCGCCTGGTCTGCCAGCAACGCTTTCACCGCAACAGTCCACGAGTAAATCAGAAGCGAAACACGATGCCGGTCGATAGCCGCACGCTGTTCTGGGTCGTGCTGAAGAACCGTGTCTGCAGATAGTCTCCTTCGAAGCGCACCGCGATTGGCCGGAAGAGACGGTAATCGATGCCGCCGCCCAGGGCGGTAGCGAACGATGTGTCGGACTTACCATCACTAGCACTGACATGTCCAACTCCGAACATGGCTTCGGCGAAGGGGCGCAGTTTCCCGATTGAGAACGAGACGCGCGGGCCGAAGAGCGTGTTGTACTCATGGGCGCTGACGTTTTCCGTGCTCGGACAACCGAGACCCGGACAGAGAATCGCTACATTTTCAGAACCGAAGGTCTGGCTGAAATCCGTCACGATGCCAACGTGCGGAAGGACCTTGCCCTCCAACGACGCAGTCCATCCGTTAAGACTAGTGCGTCCCGAGGCGAACCAGTCGGCGTTGTTGTAGGAGTACCCAACAAAAATATTCCCGCTGGTCGGCACCTGGGCAATGGCAAAGCTGGTGAAGACGATCACGGCATACCCGATGCAAAGAATCTTGCTCATGCATACACCTCTCTTATTCTCTCGATAACAGCCGCTAACCTTTGTGATGCACCCGAAATGGGCCTTGCTGTATCAAGTCTCGAATTAGGCAACCGTGAACCGGATCACCGGCCGCGATCTCCTTGCGGTCAGTCCCTGCTTGTACAATCCGAATCTGACTCGTGAGTCTCCGCTCCAAAGCGCTCATCCTGTTCTTCGCCCCGGCAGCGACCATCGTCGGCATCGCGCTGGCAATTCCACCCATACCACAACCACTTTCCTATCATAATTTCGCAGATCATCGAGCCTGGCTCGGCGTTCCCAACTTTGGAGATGTTGCCTCGAACCTCCCCTTCGCAATCGTTGGTGTATGGGGCCTGATCGTGGGGGGTGCCCCAATTCTCGCTTCTTTTGCGAGAAGTGGGATTCCGTTGTGCGCACGAAAAGTGCCGCAGTTCGTTGACCGGCGCGAACGCTGGCCGTACTTCATCATGTTCGCAGCGTTGATCCTTACGGCGATCGGCTCCGCCTACTACCATCTCGCTCCCGACAATGCGCGCCTCGTCTGGGACCGCATCCCCATCATGATTGTCTTTATGGCGCTTCTGGCGGCGGTGATCTGCGAACGCGTCAGCGTGCCAACAGGGCTGACGCTATTTCCGGTGCTCGAAATCGTTGGTGTCGCCAGCGTTTTGGTCTGGCGCGCCGGCGAATTGCGTGGTCACGGCGATCTGCGTTTCTACGCTGCGGTGCAGGTGTACGCGATTCTGATCCTGCTGCTCGCGTTGTTATTGCCCGCGAAATACACGCGAGGTTCTGATTTCGCCGTGGTCGTCGGTTTCTATGCCCTGGCGAAAATTCTTGAAGAATCCGACCGCCAGGTCTTCGCGCTGGGACACGTCGTCAGCGGACACACCCTGAAACACCTCGCCGCCGCAACCGCCGGATACTGGATATTGCGCATGCTGGAAAAACGAGAAGCCATCACTTAACGGCGTCAAAGCCATGCTATCCTTCCCGACGTGCCAGACGCTGCGTCGCTCAAGAATTCGAGCCCCCCCCGCCATGCCGCGATAGTCCGCGTGACCCACTGGATCACGGCCATCTGTTTCTTTGCCCTGCTCATCACCGGGAGTGAGATCGTCATCTCGCACCCGCGCTTCTACTGGGGAGAGACGGGCAATGTCACGACTCGTCCGCTGTTCAAAATACCGATCCCTTCTTCACGGTCGAGAGTCCCGACCGGCTATGGATATGTGCTGCCCGACCAGAATGGTTGGAGCCGATATCTCCATTTCCAGGCGGCGTGGGCTGCAGTGTTCACCGGCCTCGTCTACGCCATCTGGGGTTTGTGGACCGGCCACTTTCGCAGCAACCTGTTTCCCGCTCCGTCGGATAGGACATGGCAGTCGTTCCGGAGAGTGATCGCAAAACATATTCGCCTCAAGCGGCCGGATGAAGCCGAGGCCCATTCCTACAACATTGTGCAACGGGCCACATACCTGGCGGTGATCTTTGTCTTCTTCCCCCTGGTAATCATCACTGGCCTCGCCTTGTCACCCGGCTTTAATTCCGCGTTCCCAATGGTTGTGAATACGCTGGGCGGGCGGCAATCCGCGCGAACGCTGCATTTCTTCGTCTCCATACTCCTCCTGCTCTTCCTAATCGTCCATATCGCGATGGTTGTTTTGGCCGGATTCAGAAATCGCATGCGGCCCATGCTCACCGGAGCAATGCTTAGCGGAGAAATGACCACCGGAGCCGCCGTCGTGCCTGAGGAGCGCCCATGAGTAAAGTCTCGCGCCGCCAGTTTTTCACCGCCGGACTCGCCGCCACTGCGGGAGTGTCGGGACTCGCCGTGGCCTCCGGCCTCGCGCAACGCTATGGACTCGTCCCGCCCGACAGCGGTGGCATCTACGGCCCGGGCGAAACGCTGACCTATGCGGCGCAACGGCTTTTGACCAGGCACTCCCTGGCCCGTGAGTTTCCGCGCAGCATGATTTCCGCGACTCCCTTCGCCAACGAAATGCCGCCCCTGAATGACGCCTTCAAACACCTTCAGGCGGGCGGATTCGCAGATTGGCGCCTTTCTGTCGATGGAATGGTCGCGCGGCCCATGTCGCTTTCGCTCGCCGACCTTAGAGGTCTTCCCGTCCGCAGCCAAATCACCGAGGTGGTGTGTGAAGAGGGATGGTCCTACATTGCCGAATGGATCGGAACGCCTCTGCTGGATGTCCTGAACGCTGCCGGCGTTCTGCCCAGTGCGCGATACGTCGTCTACTTCTCGATCGATCCCGATTGGTGGGAGAGCATCGACATGGCCGACGCTCGACACCCGCAGACGGTCCTGGCCTGGGCGATGAACGACGGAGACCTTCCGGTAGGCTTCGGCGGCCCGCTCCGCCTGCGCGTACCCCGCCAACTCGGCTACAAGAGCGTCAAATTCATCACCCGCCTGACAGTCACCGACTCGCTCAAAGGCTTCGGCAAAGGTCTCGGCTCGGCAGCGCCAGAGGGTGGCTATGCCTGGTACGCGGGCATTTGAGCCTGCTCTTGGTTGCGGCTGGCTCGGCCGCACAGCCTGAGTTTGCGAACCGCTCAACTGACCGTGTAGGGCGGACGCCTTCGTCCGCCCCGCGAAGCGTAGCGAGCCCGCTGGTTCGACGCCGGATCTAAATCCTCCCGGACGAGGCGTCCGGGACTACATGTTCTGCGGAGGAGACTTTAGTTGGAAGGCAAAGTCCGAGATTCTCGGCCCTGATCCTGCTTTCACGAAATTCCCCGCTTACGGCTGTGTAGAATAAGTTTGAATGTCCCAAGCAGCCCCGGCAATCACGCGCAGTCCCGCTGAAGTAGTCCGGCTTACCCCGGTCTCTCAGGCGCCGAATGGTATCTGCTACGCCGCAGCGGGTGAGGTCGCAGTCAACTCTTTCGATCTCGATCGTATGGTGGCCGCAGTTCCTACTCGGATCGCCGCTGCCCTCGATCGCAAGGCCTACTACTTCGTTCCGCTGACGGTCAGCCAGGGAGACGAAACTGTGATCGCCGATCGCTATGACGTTGCCCTCAGCGACAACGCCGTCTGCCATCGCAATTTGAATCTCGGCGACTCGCAATGTGTCTTCATTTCCACGCGCCTGATGGACGACAAGTTTTCCGTGGCCTTTGAGTTCTATATCAATGTGGGCCACGCCCTCGTTGAACATGCCGGTGTTTCGCATGATTTCAGCGAGCTCGCCTGGAGCCAGGTCCAGGCCGGCGTTCGCGGCGAGACCTCGCTCGATGCCTGGGAGGCTCGCAAGCTCGCCACCGCCAACGGTCCCGACGCGGAACGCTATAAGACCGAATATTTCGAAGCCACGTTCTCGGACACAATTTCGATCTACCTGCTCTCGCTCTATCTCGACGTCGACTATCACGACTTGCGCGAACGCGATTATCCCCTGCTCGCCCCTTCGGCGCTGGCCGAACGCTTGCGCAAGATCGCGGAACTGTTTCCGGCGAACTCCGGCTTTGAGTTCTCCATTCTGTACAAGCGCCGTGGATGACCTTTCCCAAAACAAGAACAAAGACAAGAATCTGATCGCCGCCAAATCCGGCGCGAAACTCCCGCACTGGTATGGCGTTCCGGTTCGCATCCTGCTGCTGACGTTCATCGGGACGCTGCTTTCCTTCGCCATCATCCTGCTGCTTTCGATTCTGGGAATGGTGATTGTGTCCATGGTGCGCGGCATGCATCCGGATATGCGCGTTGCCTACCGGCACATCGCTCTTCCCCTGGCACTGGTTGTAGGCGGCATCGTGCTCGTGTTGGGCACAATTTTCGAAGTCCGCCACTTCCAGCAACGCAAGACTCTCAGCGCGATCGAGAGGATGGGATAGTTGCCGCCGCGCATCGCCATCCCCATGCCCCACTCGACCGATCGCGAGTACGGTGAGCGCGCCATCCCGCAATACGAGCGGGCGGTAGCACTGGCCGGCGGCGAGCCCGTTCGGATTCCGCTGGATCAATCCCCTGAGCTGGTTCGAAAGTTAGTCGAGAGTTGCGCCGGAGTGTTGTTGCCGGGAAGCAAGGCCGATGTCGATCCGGCCAAGTTCCATCAGCCGCATTCATCGCATGCAGCCGCCGCGGATGTACGACGTGAGGAAGTTGACGATCTCTTGCTCGAACACGCCTACGCCCGGCGCAAGCCCGTACTGGGCATCTGCTACGGGCTGCAGAGCCTCAACGTGTTCCGCCGCGGGTCACTCATTCAGCACATTCCGGATTTCCTCCCCGAGGCGGCGCGAGCCAAAGTTGATCACGAGGCGGGAAAGGCAGTCGCAGTCGCGCACACGGTGGAGATCGAGCCAGATTCGAATCTCGCTGGAATCGTCGGCGCATCGCTTCCCGCGAAAACCGCGAGAATCGTTGTGCCGGTGAACTCATCGCATCATCAGTCGGCTGATGTAGCGGGAGAAGGTCTGCGCATCGTGGCTCACTGTCCCGACGACGGCATCATTGAAGCGCTGGAGGGAACCGCGCCCGATCATTTCGTGCTCGCCGTGCAATGGCATCCGGAGCGCTCGGTCGATCAGGACGAGTCCGTTGCCATTTTTCGGGCGCTAGTGAAGGCGGCACAGCCCAAAGGGCATTAACCACGAAGGACACGAAGGTACACGAAGGAAAACCTCGATAGGATTGGATTTCCTTCGTGAAACTTCGTGTCCTTCGTGGTTAAAGCCTTACCGTCCAGCTCCCAGAATCTCTTTACTCTCCCCCTGCGCGACGGCTGGATAGACGGCTCCCTTGCGCCGTCGCAAGTCGCGCGGCAGCTCCGACTGAAGCAGCCACAATCCCGCTGCGGCCGCTGCGGCCCAGGTCACCGAGACGAGCGCTAACTGCATGAGGTCGGCGATGCGATTGCCGCGTCCGGCCGTCGATAAAGGGACGGCCTTCGCCACTTCAAAACTGATCGCGCCTGCCACGACCGCCACCAGTGCAGCCTTGCCCAGTTCTTTCCAGCGCATCGCGCCCAGGGGCACGAGCCCGCGATAATGCAGCAATCCCGCTAGAGCCAGCAGATTAATGCCGATCCCGATATCCGACGCCCACGCCAGCCCCACCACTCCGAACGCATGAAACAGAACGGAATAGACGGGCAGAGACACCAGTGTGATCACGGTAACCGCCACCATGGGCGTGAGAGTGTCTCCGGCGGCGTAGAAAGCCCGCGCGTACAGCCCTTGCGCCGACCACAGCACGAGAGAGAGTGAAAACCAGTAGAAGTACACCGCGCTCGTCTGGGTGTCGCCAAAAAGAAATTTTCCGCGCCGGTAGACCAAGTCAATGAGCGGAAGCGCGGTGACCATCATCCAGCCAGTGGCCAGCAGCGATGCCGCCGACACGCGATAGACCGAATCGTTCACCGTAGACGCAAATTCTTTCAGCTTCTTCTCGTTGAACAGCCGCGCGAAAAACGGCAACGACGCTTGTCCCGTCGCCTGTCCCAATACTGCAATTGGGACGGCGAACAATCGTTTCGCAAATGTAAGCCGCGTGATGTCGCCGACTCCGCTGGACGCGTAATGGCGCAAGATCCAGTCATCGGCGGTGACCAGCGACACGCCCAGCATCAAGGGGACGGACAACTTCACCCACTCGCGAAACGCGGGATTGCTTACATCGAACGACGGCCGGTAGCCGGTGCCGATGCGCGCAGCGCCAATCACGCTGGCCAGAAAAGGACCAGCAAAGCTGCCGATCAGCGCTCCGTAGGCCAGCGACTGAATCCCGAAGTGCCGCCCGCCCAGTACGCCGCCGAGAATGATGAACACGTTGTAGATAAGCGGCCCGAACGCGGGAAACAGAAACAGCCGGTGCGAAAGCAGGACCGCCGAGACGACTCCACCGACGTAGAAGAAAATTTGCGCCGGCAGCAGGATTCGGGTGAGGTGGACGCAGAGATCAATCTTGTCGGGAGTGAATCCCTTCACGAACCAGCGCACGAACTGAGGGGTGAAGATCTCGGTGAGGATCGTGCCCACGATCATCACCGCGGTCATCACGGTGATGATGATCGAGAAGGTCTTCTGCGCATCGGCATCGCGCTTCTCCGCCAGGAATCGCGTATAGATCGAGATGAATGTGATGGAGGCGGCGCCGCCGGCCACAATGTAGTTCAGGAAGTCGGGCAGGGTGAAGGCGGCGACATACGCGTCGGTGGCCCCGCCCGCTCCGTAGGCCCACGCGATGTAGGCATCGCGAGCGTACCCGATGACACGCGAGAGCATCACGGCCGAAATCAGCAGCAGAGTTGCTGAGAATGCAGTGTGCTGGTGCGATGGCTGAAAAAAGCGCAGCAGTTTTGTCATCGAGACCTGATCAGAGGTTCAATCTTATCGGAATCTCCAAGCAGCAGTGTTGATCGATTCGCATCCCGCCGGACGATCCACCCAAAATGGGATGGCGGTCAATATTCTCTAGGAACAGCCGGGATGCGATAATTTGGCGTGGCCACTCCGGAGACATTGAGCCCTCACTCGGCTGTATTCCGCCGATCGTTGCACAAGAATTTCCCGATCGCCGTCCGCGGGGAAGGCGTCTACGTCTGGGACAGTGAAGGGAAGAAATACCTCGACCTCTCCGGCTCTGCGGCCGTCAACTTCATTGGACATGGCGTCGGAGAAATTCCCGCGGCGATGGCGGAGCAAGCGGCGAAGTTGGAATTTGTTCACACCAGTCAGTTCACCTCCCCGGTTGCGGAAGCGTATGCCGAAGAACTGCTGGCGTTCGCGGGAGAAAACTTTCGCGGCGGAGCGGTTTACTTCACCTCGGGAGGCTCCGAGGCGATCGAAACTGCGCTGAAGTTGGCCCGACAGTACCAGGTAGAGATTGGAGAGAAGGGACGCTACCAAATCTTGAGCCGGCAGCAGAGCTATCACGGCTCCACGCTGGGCGCATTGTCCGTCTCGGGCAACAAGCGCCGCCGCGAAATTTATGTGCCGATGGTGCGGGAGTTCCCGCACATCGGGATGCCCTACTGCTATCGCTGCGCCTTCGATTGCACGGACGGTTGCAAGAACTGTGGCCAGCAATATGCCGCTGAACTGGAACGGGCGGTTGAGGCTTCACATGGTCAAGTCGCAGGATTCATCTTCGAGCCGGTGAGTGGGGCGACCTTAGGGGCCGTAGTTCCGCCGCCAGGCTATTTGCAATCAATCGCTGAAATCTGCCGCAGGCGAGGCGTGTTGCTGATCGCGGACGAAGTTATGACCGGGATGGGGCGTACGGGCCGCAACTTTGCGGTCGAGCACTGGGAGATTGCGCCGGACATTCTTGTCACTGCGAAGGGCCTGTCCAGCGGCTATGCTCCGCTTGGCGCTGTCACCGCCAGCAAGAGAGTGGTCGATGCGATTGCCGCGGGCTCCGGGGCGTTCCTGCACGGCTTCACCTACAACGCGCATCCCATCTCGCTGGCGGCCGGACGCGCCGTGCTCCGGTACCTGCAGGAAAAGAATCTGATCGCTGCGGCGGATGAAACACAGAAAGGTACTCCTGCGGCACACTTCAAGAGTGCGCTCGAAAATCTGCGCGACGAGCGCTCCGTGGGGGATGTCCGCGGCATGGGATTGTTACGGGCGGTGGAGTTCGTCGCGGATAAGGCGAGCAAGAAACCGTTCGCTTCCGGTCAAGGCTTCGCAGCGCGAGTGGGCGCGGCCGCACTCAAGCAGGGCCTGCTGGTGTATCCGATGCAGGGCAGCGTCGATGGGATCTCCGGCGATCACATCCTGCTGGCGCCTCCGGCCATCATTACTGCGGAACAGATTGCCTGGTCCATCGATCAGCTGTCGGCCGCGATCCGCGAAGCTCAGGGCTAATCGGGGACGGTTCTGCAATTTGATCTGCTCGCCGAAGAAGCCGGAGCAGGCCACCTCCATTACAATCAGCGGATGCTCGTTCTCGCTTCGGCCTCACCGCGTCGTCAGGAGCTTCTGCGCACCGCTGGCATTTCGTTCACGATCCAGCCGGCGGATATCGACGAGAGTCCGCGACCGGGCGAGTTGTCGCGAGATTGTGCGAAGCGCCTGGCGACGGAGAAGGCGCTCACGGTGTGGCGAAATCGTCCGCAGGATCAGGTGTTGGGAGCCGATACGATTGTCGTGGTGGACGAGGCCATTCTCGGCAAGCCCACGGATGCGGCCGACGCCAGCCGCATGCTGCGCCTGTTGTCAGGACGGCAACATCTAGTCATCACCGGCGTATGCCTGGTTACAGCGGCGCGAAGCGGAGACGCAGGATCTCCGTCAGCCAGTCCAAAGCTTACTAGCGCCTCGGAGACTACGCTGGTCACGATGAGCGAATTGTCTGAAGAAGAGATTCGGGAGTACGTCGCCACGGGCGAGCCCATGGACAAGGCTGGGGCATATGCCATCCAGGGAATCGCGTCGCGCTGGATTCCGCGCATTGAAGGCGACTACAGCAATGTCGTGGGATTGCCGGTGGCGCTGGTGTACCAGATGCTGGAGGAGCAGTACCAGGAGCGTTAAGAGGTTGGGATCAGGAGCAGGAACTACGATTTCTTCTCTTCGTCGTCCTTCTTGTCTTCGTCTTTCATCGAAGACTTGAAGTTGCGAATTCCCTCTCCTAAACTTTTGCCAAGCGACGCGAACTTACTAGGGCCGAATAGCAGAAGAGCGATCGCCACAATGAGGATGATCTCGGTGATACCGATTTTGCCTTCCATGCCAAAGACCTCCTCAGACGCAGCTGAACGATGTAGAGAGAGAATCTAGAACGCCTGCGAAAATTCTAGGCTACATGCGTCGCCTAGTCAAAAGAAGCCGCATCTTAGGCCTATGCTAACGCTCACCAATCGACTGGACCGTAGTCTATGGAAGATGCCAACTTTTGTTGAGGTGCGCTCGTGATGGTCTGTCGCAGAATCGTCATTCTCACGTTTTGTATTCTCACCTGCCTCACGGCGGGATTCGCGCAAACTGCCTCGGGTACTGCGGCGACCCCGCAACGCAAAACCAGCGAGCCTTACACCGGGGATCTCTCCATCTTCGATTCGCCGGGAAGAGATGAACGGCTGCAGATCAGGCGGGTGATGGATATTCTCGGCATTGGGCCTGGGAAGAACGTGGCTGACATTGGTGCGGGCTCAGGCTGGTTCACGGTGCGCGCGGCGAAGCGAGTTGCGGGGGACGGCCTGGTCTACGCCGTAGACATCAATCCCGAAGCTGTTCGCCACATCGACGAACGTGCGCGCAAAGAGAAACTGCAGAATGTGAAGACGATTCTCGGCAAGGTGGACGATCCGGTGCTGCCCGCAGATTCGGTCGATGCCGTGCTGTTGCTGAAGACGTATCACGAAGTTGCGCAACCCGTGGCTTTGCTGCAACACCTGAAAGGCTCGTTGCGGCCCGGCGCGAAGATTGGCATCATCGACCGGAATGGAAACGGCGAGGATCATGGGGTCGACAGCGACATCGTGATTCGCGAGGCCAAGGAAGCTGGTTATCGGTTGAGCGATCGGTATGACTTCGTGAAGGGCGACAACATGGATTACTTTCTCGTGTTCGTAGTTGAGAATGGCCCGTGAGAATGACTCTTCGGGCCCGCGGGCTAGACGCCCCCAGAACAGCCGCCGGGGCGTCGGCGCTACTCTCCGGTTGTATTCGTGTCAAACAGATCGACTCTTATGAGTCGTCGGTTTCCCCTGTGTTCCTCCGTGTCCCCCGTGGTTAAAGCCTTTGACTTCGTTGCTAAGATCCGAAATCCAATCGGATCGAGGCACCATCATAGTGATCGCGATTGTCATCGCTAATCTAGGCCTTCTCGATCATTTCAGCTAAAAGCAATGCCCGCCGGGGAAGTTCTGACATGACAATGTATTCGTGAACCGCGTGGGCACCCTCGCCAACGCCTCCCATGCCATCCAGAGTAGGAATGCCAATACCAGCGGTGAAATTTCCGTCGGAGCCTCCACCTACGGCGGCCTCGTCCAACTTCCATCCGATCTGCTGCGCGATGGCTTGAGCCTTCTTGTAGAGAGCGATGACGCCGGCATTGCGCTCCATGGGCAGGCGATTGATGCCACCTTCCATTGCGAGTTTGCAATGCTTGTCGAAGGGCTTCAGGGAACGCATCTTGCGGTCGAGTCCCCGGGCTTGCTTCGCACTCTTGATGCGGGCGTCAATTTCGACGACCGCTTCGGCCGCGATGACGTTGGTGCGCGTGCCTCCGCGAATCACCCCCGGATTGACCGAGATTCCCGTCTTCAAGTCATTGAACCTGGCGATGACCGCGATCTGACGCGCGAGTTCAATCACCGCGCTATGCCCTTTGCCCGGATCGAGTCCGGCATGGGCTGCGACGCCCTTTACCGTGAGCGCGTATTCGCCAACACCCTTGCGCGCGGTTTTCACCGCTCCCCGCAAACCGGCGGCTGGTTCCAGGACCAGCACCGCGGCAGATTTTCGGGCCAGGTCTTCGGTGATGGGCCGCGAGGAACTGCTGCCGACTTCTTCATCCGAGACGAGAAACACTGTCACGGGCCGGGGCAATTGTCCGTGCCAGGAATTCAGAGCCTCAATGGCGTAGAGCATCAGCGCGATTCCCGACTTCATATCAAGTACGCCGGGGCCGAGGAGGCGATCTCCGTCGATGCGGCACGGCATGCCGGCAAGGGTGCCGAGCGGATAGACAGTGTCGAAGTGGCCGAGCAGGAGCACCGGCTTCGTGTCGGCTTGTCCGGGAAAATCAATCTGCACGTTGTCGGCAAAAATCTCGGTGCGGTGCACGGTTGCGCGTCCACCGCGGGCTTCGAATTTGGCCGCCAGCACCGCGCCCATGCGATCGCCGGCAAGTTTGTGATCGCTGGGAGATTCGATCTCCACGAATTCGCGAATGGTGTGCACCAACTCCGTCACGCGCTCTCCGAAGTAGCGCAGGCGCGTGTTGTCGAATTGAGGATCGGACTGGCTCGCTTGTTTTCTGGACTTCATAGGGCGTCTCCGGCCCGAGGTGGAGGACGCCTCAAGCGTAAGCCGTACAGTATAATCTTCACGCCGTTTGAGATGCCTATGAATGAGAGCAACGCTGAGCCGGAATCTTTGCCTGGCGGGTCGAAGATTGCGCTCGACATCCACGAGATCCTGAAGATCCTGCCCCACCGCTACCCGCTTTTGCTGATCGATCGCGTGCTGGAATTGGAGCGCAAGCAGCGGATCGTCGCCATCAAGAACGTGACCATCAACGAGCCTTTTTTCGTAGGACACTTTCCCGGATTGCCGATCATGCCGGGGGTTTTGATTGTGGAAGCCATCGCGCAGGCGGGCGGCGCTCTGCTGCTCACGGAAGTTGAAGATCGCTCGGACAAAGTGATGGTCTTCACCGGGATTGAACGCGCCAAGTTTCGCCGCCCGGTCAGCCCCGGTGACCAGCTGCGGCTGGAAGTGAAGGTAACAGGATGGCGTTCGGTCCCGGGCATGACTGCCGCGAAAATGCAGGGCTATGCTTACGTCGGCAGCAAGAAAGTGGCCGAGGCGATCGTGTCGTGCCAGCTCGTGGATAGCTCGCGCGGGCGGGCATCGAACCATGAAGGCGCGGCCAGCGAGTCGTGAGCCTTACTGCAACCATACAGTGACTGATCCTTTGGCAATGATCCATCCGACAGCCATCATCGATGCCGGGGCGAAGGTTCCTGCCTCTTGCCACGTCGGCCCGTACTGTGTCATCGGCGCGGATGTGGAACTGGGAGAGCGCTGCCGGTTGGCGTCGCATGTCGCGATCGAGGGTCCGACGAAAATGGGGCATGACAATTCCTTTTTCCCTTTTGCCGCGATTGGCACGGCGCCGCAAGATGTCACGTACAAAGGGGAGCCCACGCGGCTGGAGATCGGCGATCACAACGAAATTCGCGAGTACGTCACCATCAATCGCGGAACGGTGAAAGGCGGAGGGCTCACCAAGGTCGGCAGCCACCTCCTCATCATGGCTTATACGCATATCGGGCACGATTGCGTTATCGGCGATCACGCCATGCTGGTGAACGGCGCGACCTTGGGCGGACACGTGACCGTGGAAGAGTGGGCGGTGGTCGGAGCGCTTTGCCCGGTGCATCAATACGTGCGGATTGGAGCGTATTCCTATATTGGGGGAGGCACAACGATCACCCAGGATGTGCTGCCGTTCTCGATGACCTCGGCCGCGCGTGAGACTCATGCTTACCTGATGAACAAGGTTGGGCTGCAGCGTCGCGGGTTTACGAAGGAGCGCATCGCGAAGATTCATCATGCGTATAAAGTTTTGCTGGCTTCGAAGATGAATACGTCGCAGGCGCTCGAGAAACTCAAGTCGGAAGCGGATCGCGGGGAAGATGTCGAGATGCTGATCCGGTTTATTGAAGGGTCGGAGCGAGGTGTAATCAAGTAGGTTAGCCGCAAGAAAATGGGTGTTCCGCTTCGAGATTCTCTCCAAGAACTGACCACCTCTCATGCTAGAAAGTCGACTAGGCGAGACAACAGTTTCACCTCTTGATCGACGAAATCCACTTTGGCGAGGTGGTAGTGAGCGACACCACCTCCAGACACTTCTTTCTCAATTCCAATAATTACATAGACTGCACGAGCATCTTCGGACAACGAAACCAGATCCACAATCCACAAGCGCCCGTGAGGTTCCGAGAATTGTAACTTTTCCCGCGAGATGCAGATTGTAAGTTCCTTAGAGATGAGATCGAAGCGATACACTCCGTCCCAAACCCCTGCTCCTCCCGCTTTGGATCTTAAGGCGTTGAAAACAACCAAAGGATATTTCTCGGAGGTCACAAGAGATTCGCAGGACACATCGTCAGAGGGACTGGCAATCGGTTCGTAGGCGTCCGCGTCCCGCCGGCGCATAAACAATCGAGATGGAAGAATTCCACCGGGACGATGCATTTCAACAATGAGGGTTCCCGCGGCGGCATTGTAGAGAAGTTTATGAGGGGCATATCCGGCGGGAAGTCCGGGAGATTTGAGAGAAGTGCCCAGTTGCTCCAGCGGGCCCTTTCCGATCTGCTCACGCGCACTCTCCAGAGATATGCCGCGTTCTGTCAGCAATTGCGCGGCAAAGCAGCCCTGTTCCCGCAACATTCCGAGAAAGAGGTGCTCGGTGCCGATGGATCTGTGCGAAAGCTGATCAGCCTCTTCCGCCGCATAGGCAAGAATCCGTTTACATTCGTTGCTGATGGGCAGATCGACCGAAGTCGAAACCTTCTCGCGGATGGTGGTGTGCTCTTCGATCTGCTTACGGATGGATTCCACCGAGGCGTGCGACCGCAAGAATCGGGCGGCCAGAGCCTTGTTTTCGCGCAAAAGCCCAAGCAGCAGGTGTTCACTCTCGATGTAAGGAGAGCCGAACTGGCTGGCTTCATAGCGCGCAAAGAAGATCGTGCGCCTTGCTTTCTCCGTGTACCGTTCGAACATAAATCGCGCTCAGCCGCGCACCCAATTGTAGTCTGTTGATCAAGCCAAACGGCGGGATGCAGCCGTGGGCAGCGCGCGGAGATCATTCCTGGAATCGCTGATTGAGCGCCAGGTGTTCTACCCAGCGCTCGTGCTGCCGGCGGTTACTACCTGGTTTGCCGGGGTCACTAGATCGACTCCGCAGTAGGGGCAAAACCTATCGCCGGCCTGAACCGGGCGCTGGCAGCGCTGGCAAACCGCGCCCAGGCTGTACCGACACCGAGGGCAAAAACTAAATCCGGGCTCGACGAATGCATGACATTGCGGACAATTCGCAGCGCGTGGCTTGCGCAGAACAAAATACAACACGATGCCAAGTGCGTTGGGGATGAAGATCGCGATCAGTGTCCAGAGAACGCGGCTCATTCCGCGGCGTCCGGCGTCACGGTTCACGTACCCAATCAACAGGATGTAGCAGCCGAGAGCGGTACCCGCGAAGATCCCAAACGGCACCATAGCTACCGGCGAGACACTCTTGTCCGTGAAGGCGGCGAATATTACGGCCCCCATGACTGCCAAAAAGCCGAGCAGCGCCAAGCAAAAGGCCACCGGCGAGATGATGCGGACTTCATCCATAAAGTGCGTTGATGTTTCATTCTTGATCGGCATAACTATCTCCTGAGTTCGTTCCTGTTCCAATCCCATGTTCATTACCGAACATCCAATCACCCCCGATATGAGCCATTGCGATCGGCCAGGTGCGTCCCCTGAGCGAGGAGGAGAATTGCCGCCAAAATCCCTGGCATTAGACAAAAGACGGCAAGTGAAAGCTCCCATTCCGGGGGAGCGAGCCGCAACTGCTGGCCCATCCATGAAAATCCGCTCCACAAAACGGCAGTCGTGAAGGCAGCACCGAGCGTCACGGCCGTGCAGCAAATACAGGTCAGCCAAAGCCGCTCCTGCCGCCGCTGCAACTCCTGCACCCGCAAGCGCACTCGCCGCTGCGTTGTGGACACAAGACCCGCGTCCGCAGTCACAGAAATCGTACGCAGCGCACTGACCGCCTCATGCGAGTTGTCGGCAAAGTCGCGACACGAGGCGCACGAGTCCAGGTGGGCGGTCAGCCAATCCTGGTCCGCTCTCGAAATTCCCTCTGGGCCGCGTAACGCGATCAACTGCCGAGCGCGTTCATGGATCTCGGGGTTCATAGGTGCTTTCCTTTCAGCCACGGCTCCAGGGCACTCAGGCCGCGGTAGATTCGTGATTTCACCGTGCCGATAGGCGCGCCGGTCACTTCGGCAATCTCTGCCAGAGACATTCCTTCCTGGAAGCGAAGCACGAGCGCTTCGCGGTATTCCGCCGCAAGGTGCTGCATGCATGCGGAAATCTGTTCGTTCTGCTCGCGGCGAATGGTCAGCTCCAGCGCGGAAGGTGAGGATGGATCTGGAATATCGAATGGGGTTGCGTCTTCGCCACTGTCCAGGCCGGAAAAGCTGGCGGGCTGCTTGCGGCGCAGGCGGTCGGTGAAAAGGTTGCGGGCGATGGTGAAAAGCCAGGCACTGAACTCATGACGCCCGTTGTACTGGGGACCGCGTTCGAGCACGCGAATCCAGGTTTCCTGGAAAAGATCTTCGGCCATTTCGCGGCGTCCGGTCAGGTGCACCAGGTAGCGCAGAAGGCGGTGCTGGTACTTTTCGATCAGGCTGTCGATGAGGTCGGGATCGCGTCGTCGAAGTCCAGCGGCGATCGCAGCGTTTTCGTCCGCCATCGTGCTCACGAAATAGAAGGCAGTCGCGTTCATGCTACCGATACATACGGACCAAGTCCAAAAAAAGACGCATGCGAGGGGCCCGAAATTCCTAATTTTTCTTAAGTCGTTGATCACATTGGGTTCTGCATCGGCCTGCTAGAGCCAGTGAACTTCATTTTGAATGCCAAGTGCTAGACTGACTTCGCCTCGGTCACGGGGCACGTGACTTGATGCCTTCCCAAGCGGAAAAGCTCGGCCTCATCGCCGGAAACGGCAAGTTCCCCTTTCTAGTGCTCGACGCGGCGCGAGCGCAGGGGTACGAGGTCGTGGTGGCAGCCATTCAGGAAGAAGCCTTCCCGGAAATCGAATCACACGGCGCGGTTGCGGTGCACTGGCTGTCCCTAGGGGAACTTTCCAAACTCATTGAGACCTTTCAGCGCGAAGGGGTGCGGCGCGCGATCATGGCGGGGCAGGTGCGGCACAAGCAGATTTTTTCCAGCATACGGCCGGACTGGCGGCTGGCCAAGCTTCTGCTCTCGCTCACGACGCGCAATACGGATTCACTGCTGGGCGCGGTTGCCAAGGTGCTGGCCGATGAAGGCATCACTCTCGAGAAATCTACTTGGCTGCTGGAACCTTTATTGGTCCAGCCGGGTGTGTTGACCGAGCGCCATCCAAGTGAGCAGGAGCGCAATAATATTGAATATGGACGCAAGGTGGCTCTCCAACTGGGGCAGCATGACATCGGACAGACGGTGGTGATCGCCGAGTCGGCTTGCGTTGCCGTCGAAGCGATGGAAGGGACCGACGCCACGATCGAGCGGGCGGGGCAGATCATGCGGTCACTGCATGGCGAGGCTTCTACTCTGAGCCGGGCATTAACTGTGGTTAAGATTGCGAAGCCGAACCAGGATATGCGTTTCGATGTTCCAGTGATTGGAGTGAAGACAATTGAAGTGATGCAAACCGCCGGTGCGACATGCCTGGCGGTCGATGCGGGGAAGTGCTTGCTGCTGGATGGGCAGAGAGTCATCGATGCGGCGAATGCAACGGGAATCGCGGTCGTCGCAGGCGGAAAGTGAAGGAACAGACTGGTGAAATCAAAATCTCCGGACACGACCTCTGAAGCAAAGCGGATTGCGGGGCTGCTGCGGCACGCTTTTGACGGCGGCGCGTGGCATGGGCCGGCTGTACTTGAACTGCTGGACGACGTCGATGCCTGCACTGCGGCGGCCACGCCCTTGCCGAACGTCCACAGCATTTGGGAACTGGTCCTGCACATTGCTGTCTGGGACGCGGCGGCTTTGACACGGCTCGGCGGGTCGAAGTGCCAGCCTACGGGTGTGGCGAATTTTCCGTTGGTTTCCAGGGTCAACGAGGCTTCCTGGCGGAAGGCCATCGCTACGACGAAATGCACGCACGATATTTTGGTGGAGACAGTGGCTGCGCTACCCGATTCAAGATTGCGTGATCGCGTTCCGGGAAAGAGATACGACTTCTATCACATGCTCCACGGAATCGCGCAGCATGAGCTGTATCATGCGGGGCAGATTGCGATTCTGAAGAAGGCCGGGAGATAGCGGGTCGTTGGCGGGCGGGTCTTAGGTGTTAGGTCTTGGGTGGTGGGTTTTAGACCTCAGACCTCAGACCTCAGACCCAAGACCCAAGACCCAAGACCCAAGACCCAAGACCCAAGACCCGAGACCCGAGACCCAAGACCCGAGACCCAAGACCTATTTCCCAAGCTCACTTCTTGAAGATCACCGCGACAGCCGCGACGATCAGCGCAAATCCGGCCAGGTAATTCCACCGCAGTGGCTGCTTCAGGTACAGCACAGAAAACGCGGCGAAGACTGTGAGGGTGATGACTTCCTGGATGGTCTTGAGTTGCGCTGCGGTGAATTCGTAGGAGCCGATGCGGTTCGCTGGTACCTGGAAGCAATATTCAAAGAAGGCAATCAGCCAGCTCACGACGATGACTTTGTAGAGCGGTACCTCGCGGTATTTCAGGTGGCCGTACCAGGCAAAGGTCATGAAGATGTTAGAGATAGTCAGCAGCGCAATCGTCCTCATGGGGCGAGTCTTTCCTTTCCGGACTTGGGGGTTGATGGCGTAAAAACACGTGCGGAACGGTAATGCAGATGCTCTTTCCCAGCTTTACGTTTACAATTTCTTGCCGGCAACCAGCCGACGAGAAAATCTTCTGCCAGTCCAAAATGCAATTTCCGTCGCCGTGGTCGGCGTGGGCGTCTTTGGACGCAATCACGCCAGAGTGTACAAGGAACTGGAGCAACAGGGCGAGGCGGTGCGGTTACTGGGAGTGGTCGATCCTGACGTGAGCCGGGCCGACGCCGTGGCGCGCGAGTTCGGGTGCAAGGCTTTTGGATCGGTTCACCAGATGCTGACGACGCACAGCGAAGTACAGGCCGCGTCGGTGGCGGCTCCGACCGGGCAGCACCTGCCGCTGGCACGGGAGTTGATGGAGGAGGGCGTCGACGTGCTCATTGAAAAGCCGGTGGCCGCGACGCTGGCTGAGGCCAGTGAACTGGTTTCACTCGCCGCTGCACAAAAGCGGATCGCGCAGGTGGGTCATCTGGAGCGCTTCAATCCGGCGGTGCGAGCCACTCTGCCGATCCTGACAAAACCGATGTTCTTCGAAGTACACCGGCTGAGCGTGTTCACTCCGCGCTCGCTGGATGTGGATGTCGTACTCGACCTGATGATCCACGACCTCGACATCGTGCTGGCTTTCGCCAAGTCGGAGGTCAAGGAAGTGCGAGCCGTGGGACTGCCGATTCTTTCCGGGAAAGTCGATATCGCGAACGTGCGTCTGGAGTTCGAGTCCGGCTGCATCGCGAATTTCACGGCCAGCCGAGTCTCCACGGAACGTGTCAGGAAACTGCGCTTCTTCCAGCCGCGTCAATACGTGTCGCTCGACTACGGGCGGCAGGAAGTGCTGGTGTTCACCGTGGGAGCGGACGGGGCATCCTCCGGCGCGCCATCGCCGAACCCACAGATCGGAGTCGCCAAACCTCCCGTAGCCTCGGAGGAGCCGCTTCATGCCGAACTGAAGTCATTCCTGCGTGCGGTGCGCGAGCGCTCCACGCCAGTGGTTTCGCTCGAAGATGGACGGCGGGCCCTGGAACTGGCACTGGAGATTGTGGACGCGATTCGCGAGCATGGGAAAAAAGTCGATCTCGCGGGCATCGCTCGGAAAAACTGAGTACTGGTACTCTGACAACCGAAGCGGGCTGCGCCCGCTGGACAGCCGAGGGCGGCTATCCCCACATCAACCCTTTTAAGTCTTTCCAGGTTTAAGTCTTTCCACGCTTGATAATTTCTTAGCCTTGTCACTGTTTATCCTCACGGCCCCGGCCCTCGCATTTACATATGTTTACAGACGAAAGTCTCATGCCAATTGAGGGAGCGGAATCGGGCAAAAGATGCGAAAATAGAAGATAACTTGGTTGTAAAGCACCCGCGCGCCGATTGCATGTACTCCACGATTGACCGGATGCAACGTCGTGAGTGTATTTCGTGTCTAACGACAGGCGGACGAATCTAAATCCAGCGCATGCCGATCACCCAAATTCCATTTCATGATCCGGTCGCTCCGCCACCGCCGCCCCCTCCGAGGCCCCAGCCGGAGCAACTTGGCTTGTACGACTCCAGCGATTGGGAAGAGGCATACCGCGATCTGGATGCGCGGGTACCGCATCTGCTCATTCAGTTGCAGGACGATCTCGCTCGCTCGCGCCGCCGGGAGGCCGCGTGGATTTCGATTATCGCCCACCTGCTGGTGTTCATCACCTTGTGGAACTTGCCTTTGATCCAAAAGACAATGGGATGGCATTCCCGGCAAGTGATTGCCGTGAATCCGATCCAGGACAAGAATGTGAATTTCTTGCCGCTGCCTCCGGACTTGCAGAAGCCGGCGCGAAAGCCCAACACGAACATCGCGTCCGACAAGGATCGTATCGCCACGGCGCGCCATCCGGAACTTGATCCCAAAGAATTGCGGAAGATTCTGGCAACGCCGCCTCCGGGGGCTCCGGGAATGCAAGGGCCGCGCGCTCCGCAACCGGCAGCGCCGCAAGCCATGGCGCAGAGCCAGCCGCCAACTCAGCAACCGCAGCAGGGACAGCCAACACCGCGTCCGCAATTCCAGAGCGACCAGACCGCGCAATTGCAGATGCCGGCTCAGCCGAAAAACAGTTTCAGCAAATACGCCAACGGGATGAGTGCAGGGTCTGCGATTCAGCAAGCGACCCAGGCTGCCGCGGCGAATCGCGGTGCCGGCGGCGGAGAAGGCGGGGACTTCGGACTCGGCACGGGCGCGCATGGACGACAGCAGGGCATGCTCGACATCCTGAGCGATACCCAGGGTGTGGATTTCGGCCCGTATCTACAGCGCATTCTGCAGAACGTACGGGAGAACTGGTATCACCTGATTCCGGAATCTGCCGAGATGAAAAAAGGCAAGCTGGCCATTGAGTTTGCCATTACCAAAGATGGCAAGGTTGCCGACATGCGGCTCATCGCCAGTTCCGGAGACGTTGCCCTGGATCGGCCGGCGTGGGGAAGCATCACCGCCTCGAATCCATTTCCTCCTCTGCCCAGTGATTTCAATGGTCCTTTTCTCGCGTTACGCTTCCGCTTCTACTACAACCCGGATAAAGCCGACCTGCAGTAGCCCCGCGCCTACGGCGGCGTAGAATCATTCCGCCTACAGAATAATCAAACAGTTAACAGTTGAGTTCGTCCGCTGCGGCGGTGTTTGTCGCCACAGGAAGAGGCCAATTTGGAAAGAATGCCCGTATTGTTCGTCGGCCACGGTTCGCCGATGAACGCGATTGAGCACAATGCGTTTACCGAGGCATTGAGCGGCCTGAGCGCGCGGCTGCCACGACCGAAGGCAGTATGCGTGGTATCGGCACACTGGGTGACCGCGGGATCGCAGGTGCTGGCTTCATCTCATCCGCGAACAATTCATGATTTCTACGGATTTCCGCGGCCTCTTTATGAGGTCCAATATCCTGCGCCCGGAGCACCCCAGGAAGCGGCGAAGGTGGCCAGCAATCCTGAAATCATTACGGATGAGACGTGGGGGCTCGATCATGGCTCGTGGAGTGTGCTGCGCCACATGTATCCCAACGCGGATGTGCCCGCGTTTCAATTAAGTCTCGACGAGCGTCGCAGTCTTAAAGAGCACCTGGATTTGGGGCGCGAGATTCAGACTTTGCGCGAGCGTGGCGTCTTGATTCTGGGAAGCGGAAACATCGTGCACAATCTGCGAAGAATCGACTGGAATGAGCCGCACGGTGCTTACGATTGGGCGGTGGAATTCGATGCCAAGGTTAAGATTGCCGTGGATGGCCACGATGCAGGCGCACTCGCGTCGCCGGAAAAGTGGGGCCAGACGTTGTTGGAGACGGCGCATCCCACTGTCGAGCATTATCTCCCGCTGCTTTATTGCATGGGAAGTACGGATGAGAGGGATGGGGTGGCCTATCCGTATGAAGGATTCGATTTCGGCAGCATCTCGATGCGGGCGATCCAGTTCGGATGAATGTGGAGGGAATTGAATGCAGAGGCAAGCCGAATGTGGGGACAGCCGCCCTCGGCTGTCCGGTCGAGCGCAGCTCGACGAGTGGACTCTGCCGCAACGACGGCGTGATTGCGAGAAATGTAGGGGCGGACGCCTTCGTCCGCTTCCGCCGAGCGCAGCGAGGCGTACCCGCGCGCAGTCTGCCGGTAAGGCTTTCACCGCGACTATCCACTCGAGTCCCTACCAAAAGCAAAGAAGCCCGGCTGCGCCGGGCGGACAGCCGAGGGCGGCTGTCCCCACATTCAAAGCCCCCCACATTCTTTGGCTGACAGCCCAAGGGGCTGTCGCTACGTTCGCCTTTACCAGACTCGGCAGGCGTTCTGATTCACCATCGGCGAGCCTGCCTTGCAGTGGAAAGCGTCTTGAAACTCGGGCATGTTCGACACTACTCCATTGGTGCGGTATTTTTCCGGCGAGTGCGGATCGACCGTGGCCCGCAAGCGCTTGGTCTCATCGCGGCTCTGGCCACACCAGCTTTGACCGTAGCCGACGAAGAAGCGCTGGTCCGGCGTGAGATCTTCGATCGGCTCCAGCTTTTCGTTTTTCGTGTCATCCTTCCACGCCATGTAGGCCAGGAGCAGTCCGCCCAGATCGGCGACATCTTCTCCGAGTGTCAGCTTGCCGTTGATCTTAACGTCGTCGATGATCGTGTATCCGGAATACTGATTCGAGATACAGTCCGCGCGCTGCTGAAATTGTTTGGCGTCTTCGGGCGTCCACCAGTCGCGCAAATTTCCCTGCGCGTCAAACTGGCGGCCTTCGTCGTCGAATCCATGCGTGAGCTCGTGGCCGATGGTGCCGCCCGTGTCTCCATAGTTCGGAGCGGCATCCGAACTGGGATCGTAGGCTGGCGGCTGCAGCACGCCTGCAGGGAAGTTAATGTCATTCATCTGCGGGTTGTAATAAGCGTTGACTGTTGGCGGAGTCATGTCCCACTCGCCGCGATCGACGGGCTTGCCGATTTTGGCGAGCTGGCGATCGAATTCGAATTTGCGGGAGCGGTCCACATTGCCCAGCGCGTCGCCGCGCACAATGTTGAGCTTGCTGTAGTCCCGCCACTTGTCGGGATAGCCGATCTTGTTGGCCATGCCGTGCAACTTGGTTAGAGCTTGTTCCTTGGTAGTGGCCGACATCCAGGGCAGTCCTTGGATGTCCTGCTGCATGGCGGCTTCAATCTCTTTGACCATCTTCAGGGCCTGCTGCTTCGCTTCCGGGCTGAAATATTTCTGTACGTAAGCCTGCCCCAGGGCCTCGCCTAGATTGCCATCAACGGCCTCGGTGCAGCGCTTCCAGCGCGGTTGCAGTTCCTGCTGTCCGCGCAGCGTTTTTCCATAGAAGGCAAAATCTTCATTCAAGAACGGAACCGAGAGATCGGGGGCGTCGGCGTGCACCAGGTGCCAGCGAAAGTATGTCTTCCAGTCGCCAAGAGTCTCAGCGTCGATTTCGGCGTTCATTGCCTTGAAGAAGTTCGGTGAGCTGACGTTGAGCGAGTCGAGAGACGGCATGCCGACCTTGGCGAAATATACCTGCCACTTGAAGTCGGGAGAGAGCTTTACTAACTCCGGGCTGGGCATCTTGTGATCGAGGGCCTTGGGATCGCGGCGCTCGACGCGCGTCATTGAACCCTTGGCCAGCGCCGTTTCGATGCGCATGACGGTCTGAGCTTCGGCGGCAGCGTCGGCCGGTTTGTCGCCCAGGAGTTCGAACATCTTCTCGACGTGCGCCACGTAAGCCTGGCGCAGTTCCTGCGATTTCGCGTCTTCCTTGGTGTAGTAGTCGCGGTCGGGCAAGCCGAGTCCGCCTTGATCGGCGTCGGCAATCATCTGGTTGGCGTCGCGGAAGTCCTGGATGGAACTGAAACGGAACAGGACTTTCTTGCCGATCATGGCGGCAGCTACGTCGGCCAGGTCGGCTTTCGATTTGATGCTGGCGATACGCTTCATCCCCGCATCGAGCGGCGCCACACCCTTGGCATCGATGGTCTTTTCATCCATGCAGGAGGCATAGTAATCGCCGATCTTCTGTTTTACCTCATCACGCTTGGGATCTGAACCTGACGCCTCTTCCAGAATGCTGCGCAACCGCCCCAGATTTTCGTCCTGCATTTTGGAGTACGTATCCCACGACGACTGGTCGGGAGGAATGGGATTTTTCTTGATCCATCCACCACAGGCGTAGGCAAAGAAATCCTGGCAGGGATCGATGCTGCGGTCCATCGAAGTCACATCCAGGGCCGGCTCATGCTTATCGGTCGGCTGCTGGGCAAATGTGAGACTTACGAGACAAGCGAAAACGAGCACCACGAAATTGCGGCGGAGAATTGCCATGCGGGAAACCTCTTCTGGAATGAACTTGCAAACAGGGGACCACAGAGTATAAGCCCCTGCGCCAAAGGCTTTCCAGCGCAGGGACTTTGGGTAGTGGCTCAGTTTGAACTCTGAACATCACATGCGTCATCCCGAAGAGCCCGCGTCCTTACCAGCGGGCCGAGGGATCTCCCGTGGCACAGAGCATCGTAGCGGAGATCCGTCGCTCCGCCTGAAGAACGGCTGCGCTCAGAGCTTGTCTTGAGCTTGTCGAAGGGATGACCCCATCATCGAGCGAAAATGCCTTCAGAATTCAAAATGAGCCAATACCGGGCGTTGGAGTTTCAGTCGGCGCTAACTCTTGCGCAGGTGGATCGAGCCGTCGCCGGTGCGGATCGTGAGCAGGCTGCCGCCGCCGTTGATCTTGCCGCGGATTTCATTGGTCCGAATTTTTCCTTCCGCAGTCACCGGCATATCGAGGTCGATGTGGCCGTCGCTGGTGTGCAGATCGACGTCGGCAGAAAGGTCTGGCGGAAGTTCGAGAGAAACGCTGCCGTCGCCGGTCTCAAGCCTCCAATTTGCGGCCAGTGTCGAGCCCTTTCTGGCGCTGACATCGACGTGTCCATCACCGGTCTTGAGCTCGAGTTCGTCGAAACGACCAGTGGCGCGAATGTGGCCGTCGCCGGTCGTGGCATGCAGCCTGCCGTCGACGGCGTCGAGCTCTTCGGACCCGTCTCCCGTGTGCAGATCCATCGCACCTTTAAGGTTCGCCAGTTCAATCTTGCCGTCGCCGCTGCGCAAATTGACGTTCCCCTCGCGCGGCATCTGGATCACGATGTCGACGCGGTGCTGGCCCCACTCGATGTTGAAATTATGGTGCGGATAGCGCACCTCGATCTCGACGGAGTTGCCGGTCTGGTGCTCCTCCACGTGAATGCCGCCCTCGCCGATCTTGTAGCGGCTTGTGATCACCTTGGCTTCGATGGTGTTCTGGTCCCAAGTAGTGACGCGGATGTTGGCGTCGGAAGTCTCGATCCGCAGGTCAGGCTTGCCGCTCACGTTGTACGTTTTCGACCACTCCTCGGCGCTGGCCGGCAGGGCAAAGGCGACGCCGATCGCCAGAATGAGAAGCAAGCTGTTTTTCGATGCAATCGATCTCATGAGGATCCTCCTGCGGGCGCGCACACGTTCTCCCCGCTTGTTAGACGTGGTTACGGGCCATCGGTGAGATTAGTTCCATGAAAATCAGGACCGCGCGCGATTGCTACCCAGGTATGCCAGGCGGATTAGGGTGTGCTCGGAAAAGGGCAGATAAAGCAGCGCTGCGCTGATTGCGAACGCGGCTCCCAGGCCAATCTGTTGCATCAGCAGGAACGGCGCGACGGCCCAAAGCTGGTCGAGGGCGAGGATAAAGGGGAACATCTGCCGGAACTTATCCCCGAGGCGCTGGTAGTCGAAGCCAACGGCCGAAAGCAGGTAGCAGCGGAGAGGTATTCCGATGCCTGCCGTGACCATGACTGTAGCCGCGAGCGTCGTTGCTGCCCATGGGGGAAGAAAGGAATCAGCGATGGCTTGGATCACGTGGATGCGGAAGAGTGCGGCCAGATAGAAGCTCAGATACATGACCTGGGTCAAAGCGAAGAGACCGCGAGTAAGGCCGCGACGTGGGATGGGAACTTCGAGGTCGGGATGTAGTGCAACGGAAGGTACATTCGCTTCCGGCATCGGGCTCATTGGGGCAATCGGTTCGACGGTAGTGGATGGAGACTGATTCTGAACCGGGGCGATGAAGCGATAGCCGCGGCGGGCAAGAGTTTCCACATAGCGGGGACTGGAGGCGGAATCTCCCAGGACCTCGCGCACCTTGTTGATGGCGGTATTCAGGCTGTGATCGAAATCGACGAAGGTATCCGAAGGCCAGAGTTTTTGCTGCAATTCTTCGCGGGTGACGACCTCGCCGGCGCGCGCGAGAAGCAGCGTTAAGACCTGAAAAGGTTGTCCCTGCAAACGGAGCTTGACGCCGCTTTTGCGCAGCTCCCCGGCGTTGAGGTCGACCTCAAACACTCCGAAGCGTACGATGCTGGGGCTATTTTGCAGCGCTGCCATGCAGAACGCCGTAGTGTAGCACCGGCAGGAGCAACTTCGTTACCGCGGATGTAGGCGGATCTCGTTGATCTTTCCCTTGTTCTTCATCCGCGTTGATCCGCGAAATCCGCGGAAATGAAGTTGTCTTGTGACGTAGTGGCGAGACTACAATAACCGCGTGTCCCCGTCAGATCGTCAAGACGACTCTGCGCACAAGGCTCACCGCCACGCGGTCTACGCGTCGGAAACTACGGGCCTGCTGCTGGTAGCATTCCTGCTGCTCGCGCTCACTGTGATTCGGTACTGGCACAACATCCACTGGAGTCTGCGGTAAACGTGGGCGAACCGCAACCCAAAGATCCCGAGTCGCCGCTCGTGGTCGTCCTCGGACCGACCGCCAGCGGAAAGACTGCGCTGGCGATGGCGCTGGCTGAAGAGTTCACCGACGAGATCGTCAACTGCGATTCAGTCGCGATGGTGCGCGAATTCGACATCGGAACGGCGAAACCCAGCAAGGCAGAGCGCGAGCAGGTTCCGCATCATCTCTTCGATTGCGTCGATGCCACTCAGGAAGTCACTGCAGGAGAGTATGCCCGCCAAGCCCGCAACGTGCTTGCCGAAATCACGAGTCGAGGTCATTTACCGATCGTCGCCGGAGGGACTGGCCTATACCTGCGCGCTTTGCTGGAAGGACTTTTCCCCGGGCCGCAGCGCTCCGAGGATTTACGCGAGCGTCTGCGCGAGCGGGTTGCGAGCCGTGGATCTGGGCATCTGCACAAAATTCTTCGGCGACTGGACTCGGCGGCGGCACAACGAGTTCATGCCAATGATGCTCCCAAGCTGATCCGCGCGATTGAAGTATGCCTGGCCTCGCGCCAGAAAATGTCTGATCTGTGGCAGAAAGGCCGCGATCCGTTGCGTGGATTCCGCATCCTGCGGCTGGGGCTCGATCCGCAGCGTGCCGCGCTCTACGAAAGAATCAACCAGCGCGCGCGAAAGATGTTCGAAGAAGGACTGGTTGAGGAAACTAGGATGCTGATTCAGAAGTATGGAGCGGAGGCCCGCCCACTGGCATCTCTCGGTTACAAGCAGGCCGTGCAGTTATTGCATGGAGAACTCTCTCAAGAGCAGGCCGTGCACGCCGCACAGCAGGCCCATCGCAACTATGCCAAGCGCCAGATGACCTGGTTCCGTCGAGAGCCGGACGTTCAGTGGCTTAGTGGGTTCGGGGATAATCCCGCCATTCAAGGTGAGGTCCGTGCTTTGGTGAGGAACTTCATTTCCGCGGATTGACGCGGATGAACGCGGATGCTGTCTCCCGATTGCTTGAGTTTGGACCAGGGGTCGAAAGTGGGAGCTGAAGCCCAACCCTTCTGCTATCGTTTCTTGCATGCTGAAAATTCCTGCCCTCTTTTTGCTCCTTTTAGTCATGGCCCCGTCTGCATTTGCCAAAGATAAGCATCCGCACCCCAACGAAATCCGTCAGACCAGCGCGGGGGACAAGTGGGCGGAGAAGACTCTGCACAAGCTGACCCTTGAAGAAAAAGTCGGCCAGGTTTTCATGATTTGGTGCCGGGCGAGTTTTCTTAATGTGGAGAGTCTCGAATATCTGCAACTGCGCGAGGCGATGCAAAAGTACCAGGTTGGCTCTTTCGCGATGAGCGTTCATGTGGACGGCCCCTTCCTGTTGCGGACGGAGCCTTATGAAGCCGCGGAACTGCTCAACCGGCTGCAGCGGGATTCGAAACTTCCACTTCTGTTCGCAGCCGATTTTGAGCGCGGAGTCACGACTCGCCTGATGGGGACGACAAATTTCCCGCATGCCATGGCATTCGGTGCCGACGGGAAACTTGCAGACGCTGAGAATTTCGGGCGCATCACGGCATTAGAAGCTCGCGCCGTCGGCGTGCACTGGAATTTCTTCCCCGACGCCGACGTGAACTCCAATCCGGCGAATCCGATCATCAACACGCGGTCTTTCGGGGAAGATCCCAAGCAAGTCGGTGATTTAGTCTCGGCCTACATCAAGGGCGCACATGAGGCCGGGATGTTAACCACGGTGAAACATTTTCCCGGGCATGGCGACACTGCGACCGATTCGCATCTCGGAGTAGCGAGCGTAAGCGGCGATCGCGCGCGTTTGGATGCGGTCGAACTGCCGCCGTTCCGGCAGGCAATCGCGGCCGGGGTCGACGCGGTGATGGTGGCCCACGTTACCGTTCCAGCCCTGGATCCTGATCCGAATCATGTCGCGACGATTTCTCCCACGATCGTCTCGGACCTGCTTGAGAAGCAACTCGGATTCAAGGGCTTGGTAGTCACCGACGCCCTCGACATGGCGGGGTTGACGCATCTTTTTGCCAGTAATGTGGGGCGCGCGGCGGTCGAAGCTTTCAAAGCCGGCAACGACCTGCTGATCATTCCGGCTGATTTACCAGCTTCGTATCAGGCCATGATGAAGGCGGTTTTATCGGGCGAAATCCCCATGAAGCGCCTGGATGCCTCCGTACTCAAGATCCTGAAAATAAAGGCGTCTCTGGGGTTGAACGAGGCGCGGACGGTCGACTTGAGTTCCATCGCCAATACCGTGGGCCGTCCGGAGAACCTCGCCTTCGGTCAGGATGTGGCCAACGCCGCCATCACCCTGGTCCGCGATAACGGCAAGGTGCTGCCTCTGAAATCTAAGGGAACCGGGCCCGCCGGTCTTCCGTATATGACCAAAGAGGAGACGCACAACGATGCGGTAGCCGTGCTCTTTTCTGACGATGTGCGCACGGATTCCGGCCGCGCCTTTGGCCGCGAGTTCCGCGCGCGAATTCCGGATGCGCGGGTCATCTACGTGGATCCACGAATCGCCGCCGGCATGAGTGATGAGGTTTTGAAGGCAGTCGACGAGGCTAAAACTGTGGTCGCAGCTGTTTACGTGATTCCTACCGCAGGGAAGATCGGCAACTCGATGGCGATGTCTGATGCGACCGGCACACTACTGCAGCAGCTGCTCGAACGCGCCGGGCCGAAGACCGCCGTGGTTGCCGTGGGGAATCCTTACCTGGCCAGCGACTTCCCCAAGATTGAGAATTACATGTGTACCTTTTCGAACGCTTCGGTCTCCGAAATAGCGGCCATCCGGGCGCTCTTCGGCGAGATCCCGATCCACGGTCATTTGCCGGTTACTATCCCCAACGTTGCTGAACGCGGCGCCGGACTCGAACGTCCCGCGCAGGTCGCCAAGGGAGGTCCTTCCCATGCGCATCGCTAAAGTTTCCATCTCAACCGCGTCTGTTCTGGCTTTGGCCATTTCGGTCATGCTGCCCGCTTGCAGCGTGAATGTGAAGAAAGAAAAAAATGGCGAGGACAAGCAGGTAGACATCAATACTCCGATGGGAGGCATTCATGTGAGCAAGGGAGCGAATCCGGAGGATGTCGGTATCGCAGTCTATCCGGGTGCGCGCCTGAAGGAGAGGGACACTGGCGGCGGAGACAAGAGCGCCAATGTGAACATCTCCGGCTTCGGATTCGGGCTCAAAGTTGTAGCTCTCGAATACGAGTCAAATGATTCGCCCGAAAAAATCACCGCCTATTACAAAGATCAGCTCAAGAGATACGGGAATGTTCTGGTCTGCCATACCAGCCATCTCAACCTGAACGCCAATATCAAAGACGAGGACCATGGCTCGCGTGAACTGGCGTGTGAGGGCACCAGCGGCATCAACGTTGAACTGAAGGTCGGCACCAAGGAGAACCAGCACATCGTCGGTATCGAGCCAGAGGGAAGAGGGTCCAAGTTCTCGCTGGTGTATGTGCGCACGCACGGCAAGGATGCAGATATTTAGCGCCGCTTCGCAGGAGAGTAGTTTATGTTTCGTCACCTGATACTCACGGCAGTCGCAGCCGCAGGATTGATCCTGCCCGTCTTCTCGCAGGACTCCTCGAACCACAACCTGGACATTGACAGCTCGGCGGGCAACCTGCACATCGGCAATGACGCCGACGCGAAGAAAGTCGGCGTGCCTCTCTATCCCGGCGCACGGCTCAAATCCGACGAGGAAAACCACAACCAGGCGAACCTCAGCCTTCTGACCGAGGCCTTCGGAATGAAGCTGGTGGTTGCCAATTACGTTTCAAGCGATGCTCCTGGCAAAATTGTCGACTTTTACCGCGACAAGTTGAAGAAATATGGCAAGGTGCTGGAATGTCACTCCGAAAAGCATGGCGGGGACGTCTCCATGCACGATGACGACAAGGACTCGGAACATAGCAAAGAACTGAAATGCGATGAGAATTCAGGTCCGGTCACCGAATTGAAAGTCGGTACTGAAGATAATCAACGGGTCGTGGCCGTTGAACCCAGCGACAAGGGGACCAAATTTGCCTTGGTGTACGTGCATACGCGAGGCAAGCGCGGGGAGATCTAACCGGGTGCGTCGGAAATAGTGAGCGTTCAATATTGCGGCCTCGATCCGCGTGGTCTGTGGTGTCGGCGAGGAGATCAAAGACCTTAACCACAGGGGCCACGGAGGATCACAGGGGAAACCTCTGAACCTTGCGTCCATCCACATGCTGCGGTAACTTCAAATCAGCCCGTCTTGGTGAAGTCTCCGAACGATGGAACAATCCTGTTATAAGTGCGGCCAGGTGTTGGAAGAAGGGCGGCCATTTTGCCCGCACTGCGCCGCGCCGCAGATACGAGTGTTGTTAGCCGAGCCGGTTGCCGCCGCTCCGCTGGGGGAGATGGCGTCGCACGCTGACGTCACGCTGCCGGCGTCGCAAACTGTGCCGGTTCTGGCGCTTCCCGTCCAATGGTCGCAGGCCTGGAAGCCCTGCGCCCTGGCAACCGGGATCGCGACTGTGCTCATGTTTCTCGGGCTTACGCCTGCCGTGGCGATGTTCAGCGTTGGATTTCTGTCGGTGATTTTTTACCGGCAGGGCCATCCCGGTATGAGCATCAAAGCTGGCCAGGGAGCGCGACTTGGAGCTTTCGGTGGATTGTTGTGCTTTGGGGTCATGGCTCTGCTTAGCGCATTTGCCGTCACCGTTCCAGAGTTGCGGTCGAAATTTCAACAGCAAATTGTCGACAACGCACAGAAGTGGGCAGCCACGCATCCCAGTGATCCGCAGATCCAGGCGGCTCTCGACCAGATGAAAACTCCGGAAGGCTTCGTCATGATGCTGATTCTTGGAGGCATCCTGCTGCTCGTTCTCGCCATCGTTCTCGGAACTTTAGGTGGCACGCTAAGCGGCGCGATCTTCGGTCGCCGCGATCGGTCCTAGCCTGCTCCCGATTTTCACAGAGCGGCTCTTGCAGCCTTCCACACTGCCGCGTATGATGCACCGTTTGCACTTTTTCCGATGAATACTCCGGCTCGCGGTTCGCTGCTCGGGATTGAGCATCTCGACACGAAGGATATCCTGGGCCTGCTTAAACTGGCCCGCCGCATGAATCCGCAGAAGCCCCGGCCGCTGCTCCGCGGCAAGCGCATCGTGCTTCTGTTCTATGAGGCTTCCACCCGTACCCGCTCTTCTTTTGAAATCGCAGCCAAGTCGCTGGGCGCGATGACCGTGCTGGTGCAGTCGTCCGGATCAAGCATTGAGAAGGGCGAATCCGTGCTGGACACGGGATACACACTGCGCGCCGTGGGTGCCGACTGCATTGTCATGCGCCATCCATCGGCCGGAGCGCCGCACCTGATGGCGCGGCACCTGGATATCCCCGTCATTAACGCCGGGGATGGAATGCACGAGCACCCGTCGCAGGCATTGCTCGATGCCTTCACGATTTTGAAGCATAAGAAATCGTTGCAGGGATTACAGGCGACGATTATCGGCGACATATTCCACAGCCGCGTAGCGCGCAGTGCATGCCATCTGCTGACCCGGTTTGGCGTGAAGCTGACGCTCTGCGGGCCGCCAGAGTTTGTGCCAGACGTGGCAACCACTCTGGCGCCGGGGCTGCGCGTTACACGGCACATTGAGGACGCGCTCCGCGGAACTGACGTGATCATGTTGTTACGGGTGCAGACGGAGCGGCTGGCGGGACAGAAGATCCAGTTGCAGGACTATATTGCGCGCTATCAAATGACTGCCGCGCGACTGAAACTGGCCAAGCGAGATGCCATCGTGATGCACCCCGGCCCGATTATCCGTGGCTTGGAATTGACGGCGGAAGTCGCCGATGGGCCGCAGTCGGTCATCGTGGACGAAGTCCACAACGGCGTGCCGACGCGGATGGCGATCCTGGCGCGGGCGTTGGGGAAGGCGAAATGAGAGCGGCGACTTCTATTTCGCGGATGTACGCGGATCAACGCGGATTGAAACATGCAGAACTTACTGAACAGCTGATTGGCATTTTTTTCAGCTTGTACAACGAGTTGGGGCATGGCTTTCTGGAGTCTGTTTACGAACAGGCATTTTCGGTTGTTCTCGCAGAAAACAACATATTTTTCCAACGGCAAATGGCCATTCCGGTCTGGTTCCACGGTGCGCAGATTGGCGAGTTCCGAGCCGATCTCCTGGTCGATCGCAAAGTACTGATCGAACTTAAGACGGGCCGCGACATCGATCCTGCCTGGGAGAAGCAATTGCTGAACTATCTTCGCGCCACGGATGTTGAAGTTGGTTTGCTATTCAACTTCGGACCGAATGCGCAATTCAGGCGCTACGCATTTGAGAATGACAGGAAAAATCCGCGAAATCCGCGTGAATCCGCGGAGAAGAAGTTGCCCCGGAGCTGCGGATGACCAGCAAAGAGACGAAAAGCCTCTTGATCAAGGGCGGCCACGTGATCGACCCCGCGTCGAAGATCAACGCGCCCATGGATGTGCTTCTGCGCGATGGGCGGGTTGCAGAGGTTGCGGCGCCGAATAAGACTCGCGGAGGCGCCGATGAAAAATTTGACGCGCGCGGGTTGATCGTTGCGCCGGGATTCATCGATCTCCACGTTCACCTGCGCGAACCGGGACAAAGCTACAAAGAAACCATTGCATCGGGCACTGCCGCGGCGGCGGCGGGAGGCTTCACTTCCGTTTGCACCATGCCCAACACCGCTCCTGTAGTTGACACTGCGGAGTGGGTCAGCTGGCTGCGCCATCCCGAGCGCGGCGCGGTGGTCAATGTTTTTCCGATCGCTGCCGCTACGCGCGGCAGCCGTGGGGGAACCCTCACCGATTTCAGCGCCTTGCAGCGGGCTGGGGCTGTGGCCGTCACCGACGACGGCAAGCCGATCCTCGACGATGACATCATGCGCATGGCCCTGCGTCTCGGCGCCGAGCTGAATCTGCCCGTGGTGCAGCACGCCGAAGATACGCGCATGACGGAAAACTGCTCAATGCACGCCGGACCGACCAGCTTCCGGCTGGGCTTGCGTGCCGCGACCGGCGCGGCTGAAGCCGCCATCGTCGACCGCGATGTCACCCTGGCACAGCAGGTTCGCGAATCCCGCCTGCATGTGGCGCATCTTTCCACCTCCGATGCGCTCAAGGCAGTGCGCCGCGGCAAACGAGCGAAGGCGCGCGTCACCTGCGAGGTCACGCCGCATCACTTCACGCTGATCGACGAGAACGTCGGCGAATACGATACGCACTGCAAGATGAATCCGCCTCTGCGCTCGGCGACGGATCGCGAGGCGATCCTGGTAGCGCTGGCCGACGGCACGGTCGATGCCATTGCCACCGATCACGCTCCCCACGCTCCCCACGAGAAACAAGTTGAATTCGAGCGTGCGTCCTTCGGCATCACTGGCCTGGAGACCGCGCTCGCGCTGGCCGTCACGAAACTTCACCGCGAGCACAAAATTCCACTCACCCGTATTGTGGAGCTGTTCACGTCCGGCCCGGCAAGCGTGTTCGACCTTCCCCACCGCGGCTCGCTTTCTCGCGGCAGTTTTGCGGATGTAACGATCTTCGATCCCAAAAAGAGATGGACTTTCGAAGCGGCTAAGTCGCGCTCCATCTCACACAACACCCCGTTCGACGGCTGGCAGTTCACCGGGAAAGTTGTGGCGACCATCGTCGCGGGAAAAGTCGTCTACCAGGCGGCATAACACGCCGGCATTGGCAAAGCCTTTCATCTGGCGACGCGGCATTTTCCGGGGAATCAGTCAGTACGAAATCAAGGAGGCCTCAATGGTTCGGGCACGCCGATTCATTCTTCTGGTCATCTCCCTGCTAATCCTTCTCGTGAGTATTGGCGCATGCGGACAGACTAGTGCCACGCCGCCGGCCTCCCAACCTTCCGTGAACGCGACCACGCCGCCAGCCTTCGACGTGAACGCTGCGGTTGATGCCTATCTGGCCAAAATGCCGCCCGCAGAGCGTGCGCGCTCCAATGCCTACTTCGAAGGCGGATACTGGATGATCCTTTGGGATTTTCTATCCACTGTTCTCGTGATGTGGATACTCCTGCACTTCCGCTGGTCGGCCGGCATGCGCAATCTCGCTGAACGGATCACGCGTTTCCGGCCTCTGCAGACGGCGCTCTATTGGATTCTATTTTTCCTTGTGGTCTACGTACTCACATTCCCGCTCGACCTCTACGAAGGCTACTTTCGCGAACATAAATACAATCTGCTGAATCAGACCTTTGGCCCCTGGATGCGCGATCAGATGGTGATGCTGGCTGTCGGCGTGATTCTGGGCGGGATCCTCGTGGTGCCTTTGTTCGGGCTGGTGCGGCGCCTGGGCAAGTCCTGGTGGATATGGGGCGCGACACTGATGATCGTTTTTCTCGCCTTCGTAAGCCTGATCGCTCCGGTGTATGTTTTCCCGCTGTTCAACACCTACACTAAGTTGCAGGACGCCCACGTCAAAGATCCAATCCTGTCCATGGCACGGGCCAATGGCATTCCCGCCAACGACGTCTACGAATTTGACGCATCGAAGCAATCGAACCGGGTAAGCGCGAACGTCAGCGGATTCGCTGGCACTATGCGAATTTCCTTGAATGACAATCTGCTGAAGCGCTGCACCTTGCCCGAGATCGAGACCACCATGGGGCACGAGATGGGTCACTACGTCCTCAACCACGCCTATAAGGGCCTGATCATGATGGGCGTCGTCTTCGTCATCGGCTTCGCCTTCCTGAATGGGGGGATCAACTGGGCGCTGGCGCGTTGGGGAACGGCATGGGATGTCCGCGGCATCACTGATGTAGCCGTTCTTCCTCTGGCGACGATCGTGTTTTCGCTTTACTTCTTGATCATGACTCCCGTGACCAACACGATCACACGCACCATGGAATTTGAAGCGGACATGTATGGCCTGAACGCCGGACGGCAGCCGGATGGAGAGGCGAATGTGGATTTAATGCTGGGTGAGTATCGCAAAATGGATCCCAGTCCGATGGAGGAGTTTATCTTCTTCGATCATCCCAGCGGCCGCACTCGCATCACCGCCGCCATGCGTTGGAAGGCCGAACATCCGGAAACGGCGTTGCCAGAAGAGTTGTCCCGGCAAGTCTTTGATTCGAAGTGACGCACCCGATGCCCAGGAAACATCTCTGCTGGAGTTGGCTCCGGTGACGATATACGCGACCGTGTCTGCGATTGAGGTCGTGCAGAAATAAGATCGCGTAGAGACAGCCGCTTCGGCTGTCAAGGTTTTGCTTCGCGGGGGTCACCTCTGAGGCGAAGGCAAAACCTTGACGGCCGAAGGCGGCCGTCGCCACATGAGTCGATCGATTCTCAGTTTCCCAGGATTGCCATTCTCTTGCCGACGCTCTTCAGCACACTGAGCGCCTGCTCCAATTCTTCTTTCGTGTGCGTCGCGGTCATGATGGTGCGGATGCGCGCTTTGCCTTCCGGCACGGTGGGGAACGCGATCCCTGTTCCCAAGACGCCTTCTTTGAAGAGCTCGCGTGAGAAATCCATGGTGAGCTTGCCGTCGCCGATGATGATTGGCGTGATTGGAGTCTCGCTGGCCGGAGTGCTTTTCCCGCCGATGTCAAAGCCGAGCAGGCCGAGTTCTTTCTTCCAGAAGCGAGTATTCTCCCAGAGTTTTTCCATGCGCTCGGGCTCGTTCTCCAGAACGTCGAAGGCGGCGATGCACGTGGCGGCAACCGACGGGGGATGCGAGGTCGAAAACAGGAATGGCCGCGCCCGGTGATAGAGGAAATCAATCAGATCGCGAGTGCCGCAGACATATCCGCCGAGAGCGCCGATCGCTTTCGACAAAGTTCCGACCTGGATATCCACCCGGCCATGCATCTTGAAATGATCGATGGTGCCGCGACCGTTGCGGCCGAGAACGCCGGAGGCATGCGCGTCGTCAACCATCATGATGGCGCCGTATTTTTCCGCGAGATCGCAGAGCGCAGGCAGCGGTCCGATGTCGCCGTCCATGGAGAAGACGCCGTCGGTGATCAGCAGCTTCTTGCCGGGCTCGCCCTTTATGCTCGCCAGTTGCTCTTCGGCGTGCGCCATGTCTTTGTGACGAAACACCAGAATCTTCGCCTTCGAAAGCCGCGCGCCATCGATGATCGAAGCGTGGTTCAGCGCATCGGAGATGATGAAGTCATCTTTGCCCAGGACTGCGGACACGGTTCCCGCATTCGCCGCAAATCCGGACTGGAAGACCACGCAGGCTTCCACATTCTTGAAGCGCGCGATCTTTTCTTCCAGCTCCATGTGGATCTTCATCGTCCCGGCAATCGTGCGTACTGCTCCGGATCCGACGCCGAACTTGCGCGTAGCCTCGAGGGCCGCCTCGCGCAGCTTGGGATGCGTAGTCAGTCCCAGATAATTGTTCGAAGCCAAGTTGATGACCTTCTTGCCATCAAACGTGCAGACCGGCGCCTGCTCGTCGTCGAGCACGCGCAGCTTGAAGTGCGTGCCCTTGGTCTTGAGTTCGTTGAGCTGGTCGGTGAGGTAGGACAGCGGATTGGTGCGGCTTGCGGTGGTCATGGATGCCTCGTGGACTTCATCTCCGCGGATTTACGCGGATGAACGCAGATTCAAAACTCTGTAATCAGTCTAATCCGGGCGTTGTCATCCTGAGCGCGAATTTGGCGCGAAGGACCTATGTACTTTGCTGGAGTAGAGAAAGTGCATAGATTCTTCGCTTCGCTCAGAATGACAAAAATGATAATCCGCGTTCATCCGCGTGAATCCGCGGAAAAGAAGTTACTTCAAAACATAATCGGGTTCCCCGTCGCGATGCTAGCCTCGCACAGTCGCTTCATGCTCTCGAAGAATTCCTTCTCGCCCGGGGTCAGAATGTCACTCGATCCCAGCACCAGATCGACTTCCCGCAGAAGCGTGGCCGAATGTTTGACCGGAACCCAGTCGCCGGTGTGCGTGCCATCGTAGACAACCTGCTTGAGAAGGATTGGGAATTTCGGCCCGGGATCTCCCTGCAAGCCGCGCAGAAATTCGCGTACATGCTGGATACGCGTGATATTTCCCAGGGCCTCGGAGACTAGAAAGCCTTCGTGCTCGCAGGCGTCCTGCACCCACTGATCATGGGCCTCCCACTCTTCGTCGGTCGGATCGCCGCTCATCGAAGGCGCGTTCGATTCATCCCAAATCAACCGCTCGGGATGGGGATGCGGTTTTTTTGCCTTGCCATCCCGAATGCAGGTGCAACGGACGTACGCGTCGAGACTCATGCTTTCATTGGCGCAACAAATGCGCTCACCACAGGGGGCACTGAGGAACACAGGGGAAACCTGCTGCTTCTATTTCACGCCGTTGGGATACACCAGGATCTTGCTGGCTTCTCCGGTCTTCAGGCGCTCCATGGCTTTGCCAAAATCCTTCATCGCGATGCGGTCGGTGATCACCGGATGCAGATCGAGTTTCCCGCTCTTCAGCAGCGCCGTCATCTGATACCAGGTCTGGTACATGCGGCGCCCGTTGATGCCCTGGATGGTGATGCCTTTGAAAATAATGTCTTCGGAGAAATTCAGCGAGATCGGCTTCGAGGTCAGGCCGAGCAGCGAAATTCGGCCGCCGCGGCGCACGATATCGAAGGCGGTTCGAATGGAGTCCGGATGGCCCGCCATTTCGAGAACGACATCCACGCCCAGGCCGCCGGTCTTTTCCATGACGATGGCGTTTACATCGTCTTTGGCGGGATTGAGCACGTAGTCGGCCTTCATCTCGCGAGCGATGCGGGCGCGGTGCTCGTTGACTTCAATTGCGAAAACGGAAGTCGCTCCGACCGCTCTCGCGACCGCAATCGAAAACAGTCCGATCGGGCCGCAGCCGGTGACGGCCACGGTCTTGGCGGCGATCTCGCCGGCCAGCACGGTGTGAACGGCATTTCCCAACGGATCGAGAATCGACGCGTACTCCAGCGGAATTGCCGGATCGAGCTTCCAGATATTCGACTCAGGAATGACAACGTATTCGGCGAATGCTCCGTTGGCGTCGACGCCGATGATCTTCACGTTCTGGCAGATGTGAGCCTCGCCGGTGCGGCACTGCAGGCACTTGCCGCAGGCCACATGCATTTCGGCGGAGACGAAGTCGCCTTCCTTGCACGCTGGTGACTTCATCGCCGAACGCGGCGACCTCGCCGCAGAACTCGTGTCCGGGAATGAGCGGCGGATGGATGCGGTTCTGCGCCCAGCGGTCCCAGTTATAGATGTGCAGGTCGGTGCCGCAGATCGACGCGACCTTCACCTTGACCAGCACGTCGGTGCGGCCGAACGACGGGATCTTCACTTCGCGAACTTCCGCGCCCGGCGCGGCTTCCGGCTTGACCACCGCCAGCATTGTTCCAGCCATAATTCCCACCTATGAATTCGATGCCAAAACTTCCGCCTGCACAAAACGTATGATTCTAGCACCGCGCAGCGATTCGGCCTGTGCGCTTAGTCTTGCGGGGGAGGATGTCCTTTTCAACTGGAAGATCACAGGACACCACCGCTACTTCGGTCCGAATTGACCGCAATTATGAATGTGGGGACAGCCGCCTCGGCTGTCCGCCGGGCGAAGCTCGGCAGCGGTGAGGCCTAACTCGCCGGCTTGTAAGTCTTTGGTGGCACTACCTTGTACTCTTCCGACTTTCCGCGCGGAATGCTCAGCGTCTTCCACTCCTTCGACCGCAGATGCTTGGCGAGGAAGACGATCTGCCCGATATGCTGTGCGTAGTGCGCGATCTGGCGGTTGATGGCTTGCAGCACGGTATGCGGCTCGCCGCGGATTGTTACGGATCGCATAACGTCTTCCGGCCGCAGCGGATCGATCGCCGCAAAGACGCGTGACCAGCCTTCTTCCCACCACTGCATCACATCCGCGCGCGTAGTCGCCGGCGTCAGTTCGAACTCCTGGTCGCGGAAGCGGTCAGGCTTCTCGCCGTCACTGGTGAGGAAGTCGGTGAAGCGCGAGCGCATATTTCCCGCCAGGTGCTTGACGATCACCGCAACCGAGTTCGCTTCCGGGTCGAGCGTGACAAAGAATTCTTCATCTTTAAGCTGGCTCATCGCACTTTCGCCCATGCGTTTGTGACCGCGCAGTTGGCGGCGAGCTTCTTCAAGATAGTGTGCCGCGGCATCGTTCATGATTTCGGTCCCCCTTCAATCCTTTCACGTAATTATTGGCTTCCGTAAGATCGCATCCGTAAATTCGCCTGGCCATGTAGACCGCCGCAATCGTCTGCCCCCGCTGGTCAAGCTCGCGCAAGCGCGCTTTCTGCTGCTCGGGCGGCAGCGCCTGCAGATTGGAAAAGTCATCGGTGACGAGCACTTCGGGAGCAATCTGCACGCGCGGCCGCAGGGCCTCCAGCAGAACTTTGGCTCGCGGTACCACCTGCCATTTTATCCGCAGGAAGGGCGGTGTCGGCATCTGCACCGGATAGTCCTGGTAAACCGTTGTCGAACTTCCGTACCAGCGCTTCTCCGCGACTCCGGGCCGGCCGCGCTCCGTATATACCGCATCGACTACGGGTGCGGGATCAATGCCGAGTTCAAGCTCGATCCACTTCAAGTATTGAGTTACTGTCTTGCCGTCCATCTCTTTCGTTTCCAGATGCTCGCGCACCAGCCGTGCGCTGCGAATCTCTTGCAGCGGAAGAAACATAACAGTGGGATCGTCGGCGGGCATCCCCTCATTCAAGTAAGAGCGGAGGTGGATAAACAATCCCTCATCGCCCAGGCGAACCAGCCAATTCGACGGATGGAATCGCGCCGTCACGAAACGATGCATTAGAAAGAGAAAAAAAAGGATGACCGCGCTGATGTAATACGCCAGGCGAGGCTGCGGCCATCCGTAAAAGATCATGGCCGCGCAGGCGAGAACACATGCGATTACTGCGATTACAGCATGCAGCCGGGAAGAGCGGAAGACGAGATCGCGCGGCGTTTCCGGAACGTCGGCAGCGCGCATCAGACGCATCGCAAATCCTCCTCGGGAAATTTAAATACTGTGACCAAGTCCCCATCCGCCGCCGCCGGGAGACTCAATCCGAATGCGCTCGCCCGGGTGCAGCCGCGCGCTGAATTTTCCCGGCATGGGCTCGACTGAGCCGTCAGAGCGCAGGATACATGCTGTTCCTGCCGCTCCGTCCGCTCCTCCGGACAATCCCCAGGGCGCGTGGGAGCGCCGCTCTGCGAGCAGCGTCACATCGCAATCGGTAAGCACCTCAATCTCGCGCACGATGCCATCTCCACCGCGAAACTTGCCTGCTCCGCCCGTGCCCGGCCGCATGGAGTAGGAGCGCACGCGTAAGGGATAGGCATACTCCAGCGCCTCGGCTGGTGTGTTCAGCGAATTCGTCATGTGCGTGTGCACGCCGGAGACTCCGGGCCTGCCGGGACGCGCCCCCATGCCTCCCGCGATGGTCTCGTAATACGCGAAGGGCACGCCCGTACGCGGATCGATGCCGCCAATCGTCAGATTGTTCATGGTTCCCGAGGCCGCCGCCGGAATGCGATCCGGGATGGCTTGCGACAATGCCCTTAATAGCACGTCAACAATGCGCTGCGAGGTTTCCACGTTCCCGCCTGCCACCGCCGCCGGGGGACGAGCGTTCACGATCGTGCCTTCGGGCGCAATCACGCGGATCGGCCGCATCAGACCAGCCGCGGCCGGAACGTCTTCGGTCAGCAGACAGCGAAACACGTAGAAGCAGGCCGAATAAGTGATCGCCGCGACTGCGTTGACACTACCCTCGACTTGCGGATCGCTCCCCGTGAAATCGACGGTGATTAGGTGGCGCGGGCGCTTGCGCCCACGAATATCGCTGCCTACCTTCACCACAACCGCGATTCTTATCGGTCGCTCGCGAATCCCGTCTCCATCCAGATAGTCTTCCGCCTCATACTCCCCGGCAGGCACCCGCAGCAAAAAGGCGCGCATGAGCTCTTCGGAATATTCCTGCAGATCGCCGGCAGCCCGCTTGGCCCGCTCCAAGCCATACCGCGCGCAGACATCGCGAAGTCTTTCAGCACCGGTGTGGCAGGCTGCGATCTGCGCGCCGAGATCGCCCTCGCGCTCCTCGGGAGTGCGAACATTGCTCAGCAACAAGTCCAGCACATGCCGATTCATTTCCCCCCTGCGCAGGAGTTTCACCGGGGGAATGCGCACGCCCTCCTGGTAGATCTCGCGGCAGAGTCCCATCGAGCCTGCATAAGCGCCGCCTACATCGGCATGATGCGCCCGCGATGCCACATAAAAGTCCGGCCGGGTTTGTTGCGCCCGCGGCCCGCGTTTCTGCACAAATACCGGTGCCACCAGCGTGATATCGGGCAGGTGCGTTCCACCGCGAAAGGGATCGTTCAGCATGACCACGTCCCCTGCTTCCATGGGCCCGGCCGCAATCGCCGCCGCCACCGACATCGGCATCGATCCCAAATGCACCGGCATGTGGTCGCCCATGGCGATTACTTGTCCGTCGCCATCGAACACTGCGCACGAGTAGTCCCGGCGTTCCTTGATATTGGGGGAAAACGCGGTCCGCCGCAGTGCCGCTCCCATCTCCTCGGCAATGGAGTGATAGATGTTCTTGAAAATTTCCAGTTCGACGGGATCGCGGCGCATGGAGCGCAGTTTACTACCAGCGGCGATGCGCTCGCGCTCGCCATCGCGCTCAGTTTTCCAACGTCGCTCCCCCACGAAGAGATAAATCGCGAAGCATCGACCGAAGAAAATGTGGAAAACATGCAGAATTTTATTGACACTATGTTCACCGTGCCGCAATATCTTGGGTTATAGGACCTTCCCATACCATGAGTAGGGTCGGTCTTTCAGATCAAGGGCCCAAAGTCGTTACCCCTTGCAAGGGAAAATCGTTCACGGGAGGCACCTTCAATGGCAACGAAGAAGAAGGCAAAAAAGAAGAAACACTAACCGTTGGCGAGACGACACTCGCAGACCACTAAGATTTTTCACACGCCTCTCCGGAGAAGCACCTCTTGAGAGGCTTTACCTTTTCTGGAATGATCAAGTCGGAGCGTGTGTCCTACGCATGACCGCGAAAATTGCGGTGCCGAGGCAACTTTGTTGCGTGTTCGACCCATCCCACCGCCATACAACAACCCGGTCGACGGAGGATCTCCATGACTCGTTCGCTTTCGTTCTGGGCCTGGTTTCTCGTGCTTCTCGGCGTGCTCTCTTTTTCAGGATGCGGCAGCAGCCGTAAATTGCAAAGCGTGGCTCTCACCCCGGCTGCAGCCGATGCGCAAGCTTTCCCCAATGGGCAAGTTCCGTTCACCGCAAAGGGCATCTTCAGCAAGCCACCCTCGCCAACTCCACTGACGAGCAAAGACGTCGCCTGGTGCGTGGGCAGCAGCAGCGGTGCATGCGCGGGCAACATCAACGCAGGGGCGACGGTGGATCAGAACGGCATGGCGAAGTGCAGCCCCACGTTTGTGGGAACGGCGACAATCCTTGCCGGAACACCATCTTCCAAGACGGTGCTTCCGGATGGAGGCGCGCAACTCAAGGTCTTCGGCTCGGCGCAGCTGACTTGCCCTTAAGACTGCTGGAAATCTTAGGAATCCCGCTCGACCTGTGTCACAATAGGCGAACTGCGAGGCTTTTGCCTCGTCCGGCGAGCCATGTCACCGCGCAAGAAGAACTCGGCGAAACAAAAAGCGGATGAGATTTACATCCCTGACAAACTATATTTCCGCATCGGCGAAGTAGCCACTCTATGCCATCTGCCGGCATACGTTTTGCGCTTCTGGGAATCGGAATTCCCGCAACTGAAGCCGGTCAAGAGCAGCACCGGACAGCGGATGTACCGCAAGCGTGACGTGGAGAGCGTGCTCCGCATCAAGCAGTTGCTCTATGAACAGGGCTTTACCATCGCGGGCGCGCGTCAGCATCTGCGCGCGGACACCAAGACGGATAAGACCCAGGCTGCCATTCCGTTCCCGACCCCATCCTTACCTCACATTCAGCACATTCGCCAAGGCCTGCGCGAAATCCTCGACCTGCTTTCTTCCCGCCGTACCGGCTGAAGTTCAAGGAATCTCTCGGCGGCCGCACCCCTCCGGTCCGAAGACGTAATTTTGTACTTCTTGGGATCGATTCCCCAACCGGACGTTCCAGGGCACACCTTCCGGTTTGTTCGGGATTCGTAACGCAAAACAAGATTCGGTGCGATTCGCTACCCCGTCGTAGAAAATCGCGGGTAACACTGAGGGGGGAGAGGAGTGAATCCGGTCGACTGCCCGCATTGCGGCGGTTCTGGATATGTCACGAAGCCGGTCGACTTGAACGGCAAGTCGGAGGGCATCGCGTTTATCCGTATGAAGTGTCCCGCCTGCGCGGGTACTGGCCGGAAGCACCCAATCTCACCGAAGACCGCCGGCTGACCGCACGGCCCGCGGTGCTTGCGAAACGTACGGAATCCCGGACCGTCTCACACTTCCCGTCTACGATCGACGGTCCGGGCCGCACGAAAATAACCCGGCTCCGTCCGTTCTTCTGCCGCGCTCCCTAAGCAATTTCAGCCGCTTTCGCTCTGGAGCGCCGCGGCGTGGGCGCCGTCTCGACCCGGTTCCGTCCGTTCTGTTTCGCACGATATAAAGCTTTATCCGCTGCTTTCAGAACCGAGTCCGGATCCGAGTTTGCCTTGCTGGGATTAGCCACACCGATGCTCACGGTGACGGAGAGCGCTGCGGGAGTTTTTGCCTGCGCGAGTTCTCGAATCGCCTGTCCCTTGCTGGGCCGGCGGCGGCTCTTTTCGTTGCGCCGATCGGGGCCTCTTGGCGAGTCCCTTCGATCATGGCCTCGCATGTGAAATTCCGACGACTCGATCGCCTTTCGCAGCCGCTCCAGGTGTTCCACGACCTCCGCTGTGCTTTTACCGGGAAACAGAATCATGAACTCTTCCCCGCCGCAGCGGTATGCCCGCCCGCCTCCGGTCACGCGTGCCAGGTTCGAGGCCACCAGTCGCAGGACCTGATCCCCAATGTCATGCCCATAGGTGTCGTTGAAGCGCTTGAAATGATCGATATCGGCAACCGCGATCGCATACGGCTCCTGCAGTCGAAGCAACGCGTCGTTGAACGCCCGGCGAGACGGCAGTGTGGTCAGTTCATCGTGATAGGCCAGCAGATAGGAATTCTCGATGATTGACGCCGAGAGAATGCAGGCTGCGGTGGCCGCATAAAGCGTCGAAAGCCGGGCGCTCCCGGCGAAATGCAGCGCGAGAGAAAAGGCGGACAGTGCCCACAGCAAAGCGCTCTCCACCGGTTTCCGAGTGAACAGGAACCGCACGAGTAAGAAGCAACCCACGGCTGCGATAATCAACCACGCATAGTCCGGGAGTGGGACGATAGGTGCAAGATGCCGGGCGTGCGCAGAAGCAGACGGTTTTGCCTCTGCGGTTCGATCGAGAACCACCAGGACGACCGCTTGCACGAACAGAAACAGGCCGAGCGGCGTCATCGACTCGACGGTAAATCCGCGTTCGTGCATCAGGGCGATCAGGACGAAGTTCAGCGGCACCAACACTGCCGCAGCCTTCACCATCGTGAGAACCTGAGTGGGTTGTCCGCCACCCAAAACTGCGATGGCCTCCTCCGCCAGGAACAAGACACATAAGGAGAGGAAGACCCGGCTCGAGTGAAAGCGCCAGGCCAGCACCATGCCTCCGCCCAGGGCGCAGTAGTACAGAAAACTCAGGGCAGGAACCGCCAGCGTCAACCATCCCGAGTAAGCGAGTGCCATGACGCCGAGAAGCAGAACTCCTCCCGGCACCAGCAGAGACTTCCAGGTCGTTTTGCTCCAGGCTCGCAAGTGCATCACTCCGCTCGGTAAGACGCCATTACAAATTATCCCTGCTGGCTAGTCGCTTATGGAATTGTCCGCCAAGGTTCGGAGGCTGCGGCCATGGATTCGGGATCGCGTCCGATTTTGAAACTGCTTCCCATTTCTGTAACTACATACCTTCGGAAAGCCAGGTTTTGGCTGCAGTTGAGTCCTTTCTAACTAGACTGGGCTGTTCGATTAAGGACGGTTCACTTTTATGCGAATTCTTATTGCAGAAGATGACGAAGCGCTAGCCAGATTCGTTCGTCAGGGTCTGGAGGGCGAGCACTATTCGGTGGATGTTTTGGGAGACGGGGAGCAGGCGCGTACCGCGGCGCTTGAATCCGAGTATGACCTGGTTGTTCTGGACCTGAGCCTGCCGAAAATGGATGGCATCGCCATTCTGCGCCAACTCAGGTTGAGGAAACCCAGTCTTCCGGTATTAGTGCTCACCCAGCGCACCAAGGTAGAGGACCGGGTGCAGTGTTTGGACACGGGTGCGGACGATTACCTGGCCAAGCCATTCTCGTTCAGCGAACTTTCGGCGCGCATCCGCGCCCTGGTCCGGCGCAGTCATCTCCCGTCGGAGTCGGTGTTGACGGTCGCCGACCTGAAGATCGACCGGGTACAAAGGATCGTCGAACGAGCGGGCCACAGAGTCGAGCTCACCGGCAAAGAATTCTCCCTGTTGGAGTATTTGATGCGCAATGCCGGCCGAAATGTCACGCGCTCGATGATCATCGAGCATGTGTGGAATCTTTCGTTCGATACAACCACAAATGTAGTGGACGTATATATCAATTATCAGAATCTGGGTACCTCCGGATCAGGAGATCCCATCCAGATGGGAGCCGGCACACAGGTTGGAGCCACGCCCTCATTGTTCACGCAAGGCAGCGTGAGCGCGACCGGTGTGCCCACCGATGTGGCCATCCAGGGATCAGGATTTTTCGTCGTCCAGGATTCCAGCGGTGTGCTCAACTACACGCGAGCCGGGGACTTCACGGAACTGAATAACTACCTGGTCACGCCGTCCGGGCAACAGGTTCTGGGATATCCCGCCGTGAACGGTGTGATCGATACTGGCGCGGGCATTGGGCCGCTGCAACTGGGCGCCGGCATTATCAGCCCCCCTTCGGCGACCACCAACGTTCAGTTGACTACGAATCTGAATGCGGCAGCGACTCCAACCGATCCGCCCTTCTCCACTCCGATTCGCGTGTACGACTCGCTCGGGGCCAGCCATTTTCTGAACTTCACCTTCACCAACACCGGGCCCGGAGCATGGAACTATGCCGTCACCATCGCCGCCGCGGATGTTGGTGCAACCGGCAATCCGGTAAGCGTCAGCAGCGGAACGCTGGCTTTCGACAGCAATGGTCATCTCACGACTCCAGCTGCGGACGTCACCGGGATCACCGTGAGTAAATTGGCCGACGGAGCTTCCAACCTGACCTTTGACTGGCAACTCTATAGCAATGGCAACGGCCTCCTCACCCAGGTCGCTGCCCCCAGCAGCACGTCGTCCAGCGATCAGAATGGAGCCGGAAGCGGTTCGCTGGTGAAATTCACCATCGGCTCCGAC